>CALGAN010000036.1 GCA_937951875.1 uncultured Alkalilimnicola sp.
GGCGCTGGGCGCCCCAGCTCGCCCAGGAAGTGGCGGCGGCCGGGCCGCCGGCGCCCGCCACCGACATCATGCTGGTCGACGAGCAAGGCTTGGTCCAGCTCGGCCCGCCCGAGCTCGAAGGCCAGCCCCTGCCGTTCCCGCGCGCGCTGCAGCGCCAGCGCTATCTGATCGAGACCTGGCCGGACGGCCAGCGCTACATCAGCGCGCTCGACACGGGTTCGAGCAACCAGCCGCCTTCGGGCTGGCGGGTGCTGGTGCGCCAGGAAGCCGATTCGGCCTTGGCCCCGGTCGTGCGTCTGCAGCGGCATATCGTGGGCTGGGGCGTCTTCGCCAGCGTGCTGTTCGCGGCCATCGGCTGGTGGAGCGGCGAGCGCGTGGCAGCGCCGCTGCGCAAGCTCACCGCCGCCATCCGCCAAGCCCGCCACGATCAGCGCTTCGACGCGCTATCGGAGCGGCACGACTACCGGGAAATCGAAGCGCTGTCGGTAGAGATCGCCACGCTGGCCGCGCAGCTCAGCGACGAGCGGGACCAGCTGCGCGCGCTCACCGGCTCGCTGCGCGAGGCCGTCGAGGAACGAGCCATGGAGCTGCGCAACGCCAGCCTGCGCACCGAGCAGGAAATCGCCGAGCGGCGCCGCTTGCAAGAGGAGCGCGAGCGCCTGATCGCCCGCATGCAGGAGCTGGCCGACATCGACCCGATTACCGAGGTGGCGAACCGCCGCTATTTCGAGCGGCTGGCCGAGGCCGAGCTGGAGCGGGCCCGCGAGCCCGCCCAGGCGCTGGCGCTGCTCGCCTTCGACATCGACCAGCTCGCCGAGCTCAATGAGGCCCATGGCCCGGCGCTGGTGGAGGAGATCCTGCGCGGCGTCGCGCAATGCGCCCGCGCCGGGCTGCGCCAGGTCGACACCCTGGCCCGTATCGGCTCGGAGGGCTTCGTGGCGCTGCTGCCGGAAACCGATCTGGCCACGGCCATGAGCGTGGCCGAGCGGCTGCGAACCGCGATCGCGGCGCAGACTTTCGACCATCGCGGCCAGCCGCTGAAGGTTACCGTCAGCATCGGCGTGGCCGACCTGCAGGCGCACAATCGCCACATCGACGAGCTGCTGAAGCGGGCCAACGCCGCGCTCTACCAAGCCAGGCAGGGCGGCGGCGACCAGGCGCGCCAGGCCTGAACGAGACCATGGACGCGATCACGCTGGGACCGCTGATGCTGCCGCTACCGCGCCTGGCCGCCCTGGCCAGCCTGCTGGTGTTCGTGATCCTGAGCGAGCGGCTGGTCCGCCGCGAGCCCGCCTTCGGCCGCTGGAGCTGGTACGGACTGGCGGCCATCGCCGCGGGCGGACGGCTGGGCCACGTCGCGGCCAACGCCGAGGCGTACGCCGCGCAGCCGTGGACCGCGCTCTACCTATGGCAGGGCGGCTTCTCCTTCGTCGGCGCGGCGGCCGCTCTGATGCTGCTGACCGTGCTCTACTTCCGCCGCCGCCCGGTCCTGCTGCGCCGCACCCTGCTGCCGCTGGCGCTCGCCGCCGCACCTTGGTTAGGGTACTGCGGGCTGCAGCCGCTGTTGCGCGGCCCCGCCCCGGCGCTGCCGGATCTGATGGTGACCCAGCTCGACGGCGCTCCGGTACGGCTGTCGGCGCTGCGCGGCCAGCCGCTGGTGCTCAACCTGTGGGCCACCTGGTGTGCGCCCTGCCGGCGGGAAATGCCCTTGCTGCAGGAAATGGCGGCGGCCTACCCGCAGGTGCGGTTCCTGCTCGTCAACCAAGGCGAATCGCCGGAGCAAGTGAGCGGCTATCTGCGGGCCGCGGGCCTGGACGGCGCGCAGCCTCTGCTCGACCCCGCCAGCGCCCTGGCCGATTACTACCGCGCCCCCGGCTTTCCCATGACCTTGATCTACGATGCCGAAGGCCGAGAAATCGGCCGCCACCTGGGAGAGCTGTCGCGGGCCTACCTGACGAAAGAGCTAAAGCGGCTTGGGCGCTAAGCGCCGGCTAGCCAGGCGAGTTCGGGCGGCGACCAAGCGGGAAAGCGCTCGCAGGCGGCGCTCCGGGCCCCGCGGGCGTTACCCAGCCACCGACGCCCTCGCCACCGAACGCAGGCGTCTGACGCCGGCGCCCGCCTCGACGATCAGCGCGGCGATCAGCGACAGCAGCCCAGCGGCGCCGGTCAGGAGCGCGACCGGCAGCGACGCCGCCGGACTCGGCCGATGGCGGAAGACCCTCAGCTCGGTTTCCGTGACTTCGGCCAGGTACGTGTCATCGGGATCGACCCGCATTTCCACCCGCACCACGCCATCGCTCGGCACCGGGAACGGATCGAAGCGCGCCTGCAAGCGTTGCGTTTCGAGCGTGCTCTTCGGCAGCCGCTCCAAGCGCAGCAAACGATCGCGCGCCGCGTCCAGCACCACCCACTGGCTCAAGATCGGCTTGCCGAGGGAATCCAGCACCTGGTAATGGATGGGCACTCGGTACAAATCCACCAGCCCGCCGTCGCCGCGCGGCGAAAACTGCCGCGCCTGGTAGCGGCTGGCGACGGTGAGCGCCACCCCGACCCGCCCGCTTTGGCCCGCGGTCAGCTCGATCGGAGCGGTGCGGAACACCCAGCCTGGCTCCATCGTCACCCGCGTATGCGGCTGCTGCGCCAGCCAGTGCTCGACCAGCAGCGCCAGCGCCCAGGTCAAACCGATGCCCACCAGACCGACGCCTAGCAGGAACAGCGCTTTGGCGGGTTGC
This sequence comes from uncultured Alkalilimnicola sp., assembly GCA_937951875.1. Taxonomy (GTDB): domain Bacteria; phylum Pseudomonadota; class Gammaproteobacteria; order Nitrococcales; family AK92; genus JAAYIK01. The sequence goes on from CALGAN010000036.1 coordinate 2,733, forward strand.
ATGACAAATCCCTCTGCACATGCGGAAAATTCGGCATCCTGCCGTACCCGCCAGCTTAACAAGCCTGGCGACGCGCCGCCGCCGCGGCATCCAAGGACTAACCCTGACCTGCCCCGCGCCGCCCGGCCACGGTCAGGCGTCGGTCTCCTGGACGACGGCGGCTCGCTCGGTGCTCCGGGGACTGTCCTCGATGAGGCGGCGGCCCAGGCTCACGACCTCGTCCTCCAGATAACCTAGCTTGCGATAGAACGCGAGCACGCCCGCGTTCGCGGTGCGAACCTGCAGATTCAGCTTCGGGCAACCGCGCTCCAGCAGCCGCCGCTCCACCTCGCGCATGAGCCGAGTTCCATAGGAACGGCCCTGGTGTTCGGGGGCCACCCCAAGGTAATACACCCAACCGCGGTGCCCATCGAAGCCCGCCATGGCGCTGGCGACGATCTCCTCGCCGATGACGCCGACCAGGAACAACTCCGGCTGCTCGGTGAGCTTGCGGGCGATGTCCTTGCGCGGATCGTTCCACGGCCGGGTCAAACCGCACCGTTCCCACAGCCGGATCACCGCGTCCTCGTCGGCCGGCTCAAATGCGCGGATCTGCATGCGGTCCCCCGATCTCAAGCGCGCCCTTGTCGCGCCGAGGCTTGCGCATCGGCTTCCAAGCGCGCCTTCAGCGCGCGATTCATTTCCTCGAACCCTCGCTGGGTATCCCGATCCAGACTGGCACGCAACAGACCGACCAGCAAACCGCTGAATCGCTCGCTCTGCTGAAAGCGCACCCTGCCCGGGCCCAGGGGCTCGATGAGAAAGCGGTGCTCGCCGTCGAACACGCCGGGCAGCAGAAGCCGTCCCAGCCAGCGCAATTCCCGCTCCGGCTCCGCCGCCAGGACGACCGGCGCGAAGCGCATGAGCTTGCCGCCGCTGGGTTGGATGGCGACCCGCAGCCGCTCACCCTGTCGCGGCGCGCCCGCAATGGACCGGATGAAAGGATTCCACTGCGGATACGACGCGAAATCGGTCAGGGCAGCCCACACCCGCTCCGCCGACGCCTCGATCTCGATTTCTGTATGCAGGTGATGGACTGCCATGTATTTCCTTAGTGTTGCGCTTCTGGATAGGGATCCAGCCCGCCGGACGGCTGGAGGAAAGTGGTCGGCCGCGAGCGAGGGCGCTCCGAGCGACGCAACCCAGCGAAATCGTACCTTCGTCCGGCGGTGCACAGATAGCCGTGCGCCTACGGGAGGGAATGGCGCCCTGGTCGGCGCGACGCCGCCAGGGCAGCAGGCTGGCCCTACCTCATCCGTTGCTTACTCACGGATGACAGCGTTTCCGAGGCGGAACCGTCATAGACCCCGACCGCGGATTGGAGCAAAGGCTGCTTCTGGTGCAAGCCCGCTCGGGGCCATCGCATTCTTCATGGTGGGAGCGCTACATCGCCCGCGAGATCACCTCTTTCATGATCTCGTTGGTGCCGCCGTAGATGCGTTGGATGCGGGCGTCGGCGTACATGCGGGCGATCAGGTATTCGTTCATGTAGCCGTAGCCGCCGAACAGCTGCAGGCACTCGTCCACCACCTTGCCCTGGGTCTCGGTGGTCCAGAGCTTGGCCATGGAGGCGGTGGCGGTGTCGAGCCGGCCGGCGAGCAGATCCTCCACGCAGCGGTCGACGAAGGCGCGCGCCACGCGCGCGAGGGTGGCGACCTCGGCGAGCTTGAACTTGGTGTTCTGGAACTCGAAGATCGGCCGGCCGAAGGCCTGGCGCTCGCGCGCGTAGGCCAGCGTCGCCTCGTAGGCGCCCTCGCAGGCGCCGGCGGCGCTGACCGCGATCAGCAGGCGTTCGTACGGCAGGTCGGCCATGAGCTGGTAGAAGCCCTGCCCTTCCTTGCCGCCGAGCAGGTTTTCAGCCGGCACGCGCACGTCGTCGAAGAACAGCTCCGCGGTGTCCTGCGCCTTCATGCCGATCTTGTCGAGCACGCGGCCGACCCGGTAGCCCTGCAAGCCTTCGGTCTCCGCCAGCAGCAGCGAGATGCCGCGCGCGCCCTGGCTGGGGTCGGTCTTGGCCACCACCAGCACCAGCCCGGCCAGATAGCCGTTGGTGATGAAGGTCTTGGAGCCATTGATCACGTAGTGGTCGCCGTCGCGAATGGCGCGGGTGCGCACGGCCTGCAGGTCGGAGCCGGCGCCGGGCTCGGTCATGGCGATCGCGCCGATCAGCTCGCCGCGCGCCAGGCGCGGCAGGAAGCGGCGCTTCTGTTCTTCGGTGCCGTGGTTGAGCAGATAGTGGGCGACGATGCTGTGCACCGACACGTTCATGCCGGTCAGGCCGCGCTTGGCCATCTCGTGGTGGACGATGGCCTCGTGGCGGAAGTCGCCGCCACCCCCGCCGTACTCCGCGGGGATGTCGGTGCAGAGCAGGCCGAGCTCGCCGGCCCGCCGCCAGATCTCATGGCCGACGTGGCCGCGGCGGCGCGCCTCCTCGTCGGCCGGCATCATTTCCTTGTCCAGGAAACGGACCACGGTTTCCTGGAACAGGCGCAGGTCGTCGTCCATCCAGGACGGGTGGAAATCGATGGCCATGGCGGAACGGACTCCTCTTATGGTTACCCGCGCGGCGGCTCGGCGCCGATCGCGCCTTGCTGGCGCAGCTGCTCGATCAAGGCGTCGTCCACACCCCAGTCGCGCAGGATGGCGTCGGTATGCTCGCCCGGCCGCGGCGGCGGCGCGGGACGGTCCGGCGCGGTGCGCGAGAAGCGCGGCGCCGGCGCCGGCTGCACCACGCCGTCGATCTCGATAAAGGTTTCCCGGGCGCGGTTGTGCGGATGCCGTGGCGCCTCGTCCCAGTCCAGCACCGGCGCGAAGCAGGCGTCGGTGCCTTCCAGCAGCCGGCACCACTCGTCGCGGGTGCGCGTCTTGAACACGTCGGCGAGCCGGTGTTTGAGCAGCGGCCAGTGCCGCGGGTCGAGCTGCGGCTCGAAGGCCGGATCGTCGATGCCGCAGCGCGCCAGCAGCTCGGCGTAGAACTGCGGCTCGATGGCGCCGATAGCCACGTAGCGGCCGTCGGCGCAGGCGTAGACGTCGTAGAAATGGGCGCCGCCGTCGAGCAGGTTCTCGCCGCGGCTGTTGTTCCAGCGCCCGGCGGCCTTGAAGCCGTACATCATGGCCGACAGCAGCGCCGCACCATCGGTCATGGCGGCGTCGACCACCTGGCCCTTGCCGGAGCGGCGCGCCTCCAGCAACGCCGCCAGCACGCCCACCGCCAGCAGCATGGCGCCGCCGCCGAAGTCGCCGATGTAGTTGAGCGGCACCACCGGCACGTCGCCGGCGCGGCCGATGGCGTGCAGCGCGCCGCTGATGGCGATGTAGTTGATGTCGTGGCCGGCCGCCTTGGCCAGCGGCCCGTACTGCCCCCAGCCGGTCATGCGGCCGTACACCAGCTTGGGTTGGCGGGCGAGGCAGACATCCGGACCAAGACCCAGTTGCTCCATCACGCCGGGCCGGAAGCCCTCGATCAGTACGTCGGCGCGCTCGATGAGCTGCAGCACGGCCTCGGCGGCGTGCGGCTTCTTCAGATCGATAGCCAGGGAACGCCGACCGCGGGCGAGCACGTCGTACTTCGGGTCTTCCAGGCCGGGCACGGTCGTGCCGCGCGGCCGATCGACGCGGATGACCTCGGCGCCAAGATCCGCCAGCACCATGCCGCAGAACGGCCCCGGCCCGATGCCGACCATTTCCACCACTCTGATTCCCTGCAACGGACCCGCCATGTGCGAAAACCCTCGTCAGGCCGAAATGCAGCACGGCGCGATTGTCACGCCGGCCGGCCACCGCCCGCATCGTCGAAAGCGACGATGCGGGGCGCCGCGGTTTCCGCTGTCATCCGACTGCCGCCGGTGCGATTTCGACGCGCGCTGGGCGGGCGGATGGGGTTATGGTAGAGACGCCGCAACACGCTCGGACCCGGCCTGGCATCCGCGCGGCGGCAGCGGCGGCGTCGGCGCTGGGAGGAGGCCCGCGCCCCGTCGAGCACGAAACCAACGAGAACGAGTCATACCCATGAGCGAGCATTCCCCAGCCATCCCGGCCGCCACCCTGATCCTGTTCCGCGAGCGCGACGGTCAGCTCCCCGAGCATTTGATGATCGAACGGGCCGGACATCTGTCCTTCGCCGCCGGCGCGCTGGTGTTCCCCGGCGGCCGCATCGAGCCCGAGGACCACGCCTTGACGCAGCGCGAACAGCTGCTGCGCAACCGCCCCGCCGATGACGATGACGCCGCCGCCCGCGTCGCCGCCATCCGCGAAACGCTGGAGGAAACCGGCGTGGCGGTGGCCATCACGCCCAGCCCCGACGCCGCGACCATCCTAGCTTGGCGGGCGAAGCTGATCGAGGGCGTGCCGTTCGCCGAGCTGCTGGCGGAGACCGGCGCCCGGCTCGACCTCGACCAGCTGGTGCCGTTCGCGCGCTGGCTACCGAAGTTCCTGCAGCACAAGCGCTTCGACACCCGCTTCTACCTGGCGCGGGTCGATGACGCCTGCGTGGCGCAAGTGGATGGCACCGAGGCCACCCGCCATCTGTGGATGACCGCCGAGGGCTTTCTGGCCGGCGCCGACGCTGGCCAGCATCGGGTGATCTTCCCCACCCGCCGCAATCTGGAAAGGCTGGCCGCGCACGGCCGCTTCGACGCCGTGGTCGCCCACGCGCGGACGTTCGAGGTCAGGACCATCAGCCCCTGGATTCAGGAGATCGACGGCCGCGAATGGCTGTGCATTCCCGAGGATGCGGGCTATCCGGTCACCCGCGAGCCGCTGGACCGGGCGCTGCGCGGTTGATCGGACGCACGGGCGGGGCGAGCCGCCCCGCCGTGCGCCGTCGCCGGCATGAGACTGGATGCCGCGTAAGGCTCCCGGCCGCGGAGGAGTGCGGCAGGGAGGGGACGCTACCTCGCGCGGCACCCAAAACCGCTAGCGAAAGTTAGGCTTGCGTTTCTCCAGGAAGGCGCGCACGCCTTCCCGGAAGCTGTCCTTGTCGATCAGCACCTGCTGCCGCGCCGCCTCGTATTCGAGCTGCGCGGTGAGGTCGCTGCGGTCGGCGACGGCGAAAGCGCGGCGCACCTCCAGCGCCGCGTGCGCCGGCGCCTGGGCTAGACGCTCGGCCAGCGCCCGCGCCTGCCCCATCAGGGCGTCGTCGTCGACGCACTCCCAGATCAACCCCCAAGCCGCGGCGCGCTCGGCCGGCAGCCGGTCGCCGAGCAGCGCCAGCCCCATGCTGCGGGCGCGGCCGATCAGCCGCGGCAGCATCCAGGTGGCGCCCAGATCGGGGACGATGCCGAGATTCGGCATGAACGACAGCAGGAAGTAGGCGGAGCGGCCGGCCAGCACGATATCGGCGGCCAGCGCCAGGCTCACACCCGCGCCGGCGGCGGCGCCGTTGACCGCCGCCACCACGGGCACGGGGAGCTGCTGGAGATCCTCAATGATCGGATTGGTCAGCTCGCGCATCATCCGCGCCGCGCCCTGGCCGAGCGTTTCGCCCTCGCCGACGCTGGCCATGCCGCTGAGATCGGCGCCGGAGCAGAAAGCGCGGCCGCTGCCGGTCAGGATCAGGGCCCGCGCCTCGCCGGTCTCGGCCTGCGCCGCCACCGCTGCCAAGGCATGTCGCAATTCCTGCTGCAAGGGGATGGACAGCGCGTTCATGTTCGCCGGCTGCGCGAGCGTGATCACGGCGATGCCGTCGGCGATCTCGAGGCGGATCTTCTGGTAGTTCATGGCAAAACCTTCCTGTTGCCCAACGCTGGCCGGCACTCTAACGCGGGCAGCCAGCGCCATACAGCCGCCCCTCCATCCAGCGTAGATGGCCCGGCGCGGCAGGCCAGGATCGAGCCCGCCGCGCCGGGCGACGCGGAGGCGATCGCCCCCACATCCCCCTCCCCGCTGCAGTATCCTGATCTTCCGCGGCGGCCGCTTCGTCGGAACCGACGATTGTCACGCGCGAGCCGCCGCTCCAAACATGACACCCGCGATTCACACACGACCAACCGATCGGGACATCGTTAACCATGACTGCCACCCGCATGAGCGTCACCGAGGCGGTGCTTTCGCGCCAATCGGTGCGGGCCTTTCTCGATACCCCCGTGGACGGCGAGCTGATCCGGCGCATTCTCCAGACCGCGGCGCGCGCGCCCTCCGGCGGCAATCTGCAGCCGTGGCACATCTATGTGGTAGGTAACGAGGAGCTGGAGAAGCTCAAGGCGATCATGCGGGTCCGGGTCGAGGAAGCGCCGGACGGCGAACCGACCGAGTACGACATCTACCCGCCCAAGCTGTGGTCGCCGTACCGCGAGCGCCGCTTCCAGGTCGGCGAGGACATGTACCGCCTGCTCGACATCCCGCGCGAGGACAGGCTGGCCAGGCGGCGCTGGTTCGCTCGCAACTATCAGTTCTTCGGTGCGCCGCTGGCGCTGTTCTGCTACGTCGACCGGGGCATGGGCCGGCCGCAGTGGGCGGACCTGGGCATCTTCCTGCAGACGGTGATGCTGCTGCTGCGCGAAGCGGGACTCGACAGCTGCCCGCAGGAGGCATGGTCGGTCTATCACGAGACCGTCAGCCGCTTCCTCGGCACGCCGCCCGAGCTGATGCTGTTCTGCGGCATGGCGATCGGCTACCGCGATCCGGATCACCCGGTCAACCAACTGGTGACGCAGCGGGCGCCGCTGGAGGAGTTCGCGCAGTTTCGCGGGATCTGAGCCGCGACGGCGCGACGCACGAACGAAGCCCCTCTTCCGCGCCGCGGAAGAGGGGCTTCGTTCTTTCGGGCTTACGCCGACTTGCTCTGGGCCAGCTTCCAGCCCTGCTCGGCGATGATCTTCACGTAACCGCCCACCAGATGGGCGTTGGCGTTGCTGGCGTTGCCCTGCAGCGCGCGGGCGTACACGCCCTGGGTGATGGCCGCCGAGCGGAACAGCGAGAACGCCAGGAAGAAGTTCCAGTGCGGGATGTCCTCGCGCCCGGCCTCGCGGCAGTAGCTGCGCAGGAAGCTCGCCTCGTCGGGAATGCCCTGGGCGGCGATGTCGATGCCGATGAAGCCGCGGATCTGCGGCGGCATGTGATACGGCAGGCAGCAGTAGGCCAAGTCGGCCAGCGGATGCCCCAGCGTCGACAGCTCCCAGTCGAGCACCGCCACCACCTCCGGACGCTCGGGGTGGAACATGGCGTTGCCCAGCCGGTAGTCGCCGTGGGCGATGCTGGTTTCCTCGATCGCCGGGATGTTCTCCGGCAGCCAGGCCATGAGCTTCTCCATGGCCGGAAGATCGTCGGTGCGCGAGGCCTGGTACTGCTTGGTCCAGCGGCTGATCTGGCGGGCGATGTAGCCCTCCGGGCGACCGAAGTCCTCCAGCCCCGCCGCCCGCCAGTCGACCCGGTGCAGCCGCGCCAGGGTGCGCGCCAGCGCGTCGAAGATCGGCGCGCGCTCCTCGCGCGCGAGTTCCGGCAGCAAGGTATCGCCGAACACCCGGCCTTCGACGAAATCCATGACGTAGAACGCCGTGCCGATGATCGACTCGTCCTCGCACAGCAGGCGCACGTTCGGCACCGGCACGTCGGTATCGCGCAGCGCCGCCATGATGCGGTACTCGCGCTCGATCTGGTGCGCCGACGGCAGCAGCTTCCCAGGCGGCTTCTTGCGCAGCACGTAGCGGCGGCCGCCCATCTCCAGCAGGAAGGTCGGGTTGGACTGCCCGCCCTGGAATTGTTTGATGCGAAGGTCGCCGCCGCCGTCCAGGCGGCCCGCCAGATAGGCGGCCAGCTTGCCCTCGTCGAAGCGATGGGCCGGCAGCACATCGACCAGAATCGGCGCATCAGCCATTAAAACTACCCCTTGCTCGTCATGGAGCGGCCGGTACCGGCGGGCTATCCGCGTCCCGTACCGGCCGCAGGTTCTTGTGCGTTGGCGAAATCCCGTTCAGCGACCGGTGAAGTTGGGCTTGCGCTTCTCCACGAAGTGCGCGACACCTTCCTTGAAGTCCTCGCTGTCGAACGATTTCACCATTTCCTCATCGGCTATCCGCCACGCCTCGGCCAGGCTCTGGAACATGCCCTCGAACACCTGGCGCTTCATCACGCCTATCGAGCGCGGCGAAGACAGCGTGACCAGCTCGATCGTCCGCCGCCGCACCTCGTCGAGGAACCCTTCCGCCGGCAGCGACCGCACCAGCCCCATGCGCTCCAGCTCCGCGGTCTCGACCGTGCGGGCCGAGTACAATAGATCCAGCGCGTTCATGGTGCCGATCAGACGCGGCAGCATCCAGGAAATGCCGTGCTCGGCGATCAGGCCACGGCGGGCGAACGCCGTGGTCAGTTTAGCGTTGTCCGCCATGTAACGCAGGTCGCAGAACAGCGCCATGCACACGCCGATGCCGGCGATCGGGCCGTTGATGGCGGCGACGATCGGCTTGGGCACGCGCAGCAGGTAGCTGAACTTCTGCGCGAAGTTCGGATCGGTCTCGGACTCCCGTGTCTCCTCCTCGGCCTGGCCGCCGCCGCGTTGGCCGTCGGCGGCGCTCTGCAGCAGGCTCATGTCGGCCCCGGCGCAGAAGCCGCGGCCGGCGCCGGTGATGATGATGGCCCGCACCTTGTCGTCGGCGGCGGCGCTGGCGATGGCGTGGCGCACCTCGCGCTCCATCGTGCCGGTCCAGGCGTTGAGTCGCTCCGGCCGGTTCAGGGTGATGGTCGCGACGTAGTCGGCGACCGTGTAGAGAATCTCCTGGTACTGCATGAGCCGCATCCTCGTTGATGTTCCGTGCCGGCGGCCTCAGGCCTCGCCGCCGATGGTGGCACCGCCGTCGACCACGATGGTGGTGCCAGTGATGAAGCGGCCGGCCGGCGACGCCAGCAGCAGCGCCGCGCCGGCGATGTCCTCGGGCTCGCCGATGGTGTTCAGGGGGCTGCTGGCGAGCGCCTTGCGCAGGGTCTCGGGGTTATCCCACAGCGCCTTGGCGAAATCGGTCTTCACCAGCCCCGGCGCGATGCAGTTGACGCGGATGCCCTGCTTGCCCCACTCCAGCGCCAGGTTGCGGGCCAGCTGGATGTCGGCGGCCTTGGAGATGGCGTAGGCGCCGAGCATGCGCGAGCCGGTCATGCCGGCGATGGAGCTGATGATCACGATCGAACCGCCGCCGCGTTCGGCCATGCCCGGCGCCACCCGATTCACCAGCCAGACGTTGGAGCGGATGTTGACGTCCAGAACCTTCGCGAACGCCTCGTCCGGGATGGTCGCCATCGGCCCGTAGTACGGATTGACCGCGGCGTTGCATACCAGGATATCGACCGCGCCGTAGACCTTCTCGGTCTCGTCCACCAGGCGCTCGATCTGCGCCTTGTCGGAGATGTTGCAGCCGATGGCGATCGCCTCCCGGCCGCGGGCGCGGATCTCGTCGACCACCGCCTGGCAGGCGTCGACCTTGCGGCTGGTGACCACCACCCGCGCCCCGGCCTCGGCGAACAGCAGCGCGATGGCGCGGCCGATGCCGCGCGAGGAACCGGTAATGAGCGCGGTCTTGCCGGACAAATCGAAGGCTTTCAGCGCAGACATCGTGAGTCCTCTCGTTATTTTTCGCAGATGCCGGGGACGGTGCGGCGGGCAGCCGCCAGCTGGCGACGGCCGCGCGGCGGGGCGTGGCGAACGCCCGGACGACGGGACGCAATCATTCGACGCTTGTTTCTTAATTTTTTATAAAACACATAATATAGAACGGTCAAGCAAGCCCACCGGGACGGAATTCCCCATTCGGCGCCGTTCATTCAGTAGAATCTGGGCGGCGATCGCGCGAGCGCCAGGGCGGATTCGAATGCAAAAAAGAGGCTTTTCGTTGACATGACCACCGAACGGGCCAGCGGTCTGACGACCGACAGTCTCACCATCCAGGCGTACCGCCATTTCCGGCAAGCGCTGATGAGCGGTCGCTACCGCCCCGGTGAGAAGATCAAGCTCAAAGACGTGTCCGAGGAGCTGGGCATCAGCCCCACGCCCATCCGGGAAGCGCTGGGGCGGCTGGTGTCCCAGCGCATCCTCTCGCAGATCGACCGGCGCTCGGTGTGCGTGCCGATCCTGCAGCCGGAGCAATACAAGGAAATCCGCGACCTGCGCTGGATGCTGGAAGGCGAGGCGGCGGCGCGCGCCGCGCAGCTGGCCTCCCCCGAGGACATCGCCTACATGCGCGAGATCCACGAGCGCATGTGCGAGGCGCGCGACCGCGGCGACTCGGCGGCGATGATGGCGGAGAACTCGCGCTTCCATCAAAGCCTGGGCGACATCGCCCAGATGCCGATCCTGGCCGACATCGTCCGCAATCTCTGGCTGCAGTGCGGCCCGATGATGAACGCCTTCAAGGCCCGCCCGTCGTCCAAGCCGGGCCGCCGGCACCCGCACCTCGACGTGCTGCGCGGCCTGGAGACACGCGACAGCGAGCTGGCCAGGCGCAGCATCCAGGCCGACATCATGGCGGCCTCCGACCACATCCTGCGCTATCTGGAACAGCAGCGGGCGGAAAACGACGCCAAGGGCTGAAACGCTCCCGCCGCTCGCCGGCCCTTAAAAGCGCCCTCGGGAAGAATAAAGAGCGGGGCGGAAACCGTAAGCCCGACGGAGCCGGTTTCCGCCCCGAAGCGTCGCGCCAGATTGGCGGACGGTTGACGGACCTTTGCGCCCGCCGCCGCGGCGGGCAAGCTGCGGCTTCGGCGATAGCGACGAAGCCCTTTCTCCCTCCCCTCCCCCGACACCGGGAGAGGAGACGGAATTACACGTTCTCGAACGCCGCTCAGTTGGGTCGCTTCATGTTGCAATGGGTAGCGACGGCCGATTCGGACGCGGTCAGCGCCCGCTCACCGACGTAGCCCATGCCGGACTTCTCGACCTCGTTCTTGGCCTTGGAGCTGAGCTTGCTCAGGAACATCGGCTGCAGGAACTGGTGGTCGGACTTGCGCAGCCGCGCCTCGCCGAACAAGGTCTGGAACGGCTTGTCCTCCAGCAGCGGCATCAGCTTGGCGGGGTCGATGCTGTCGACCTGCTCGGCCGCCTGCTTGATCATCTGCATGAACGACACGATCGACATGTAGTACCAGTAGTACTGCTCGGCGGCGTAGCGCTGCTCGAACGTCTTGACGAAGTCCTGGAACCACTGCGGCGCACCACCCTCGTCCGGCAAGTCGCGGTAGTAGGGGCTGGAGACGAACACCTTGCCGTCGCCGGCCTTGCCGATGCTGGACGGCGCGCCCAAACCGCCCGCCGCCTGGGTGAAGTACATGGCATCGACGCCGACGTCGGCGCCGGCGCGGATCAGCAACGTCAGGTCGTTGCCCCAGTTGCCGGTGAGCACCGCCTGGGCGCCCGACTGCTTGATCTGCAGGGCGTACTGCGAGAAGTCCTTGACCTTGCCGATCGGATGCAGGATGTCGCCCACCACCTCCACGCTCGGCGCCATCTCCGCCAGCATCTTGCGCGCCTGGCGCGACCAGCCCTGGCCGTAGGCGTAATCCTGGTTGATCAGGAACACCTTCTTGATGTCGGGCCGCTCGGCGATGTAGCGGACGATCGACCGCACCCGCATGTCGAGGCTGGGATCCAGGCCGACGTGCCAGTAGCTGCACAACTCGTTGAACAGCGAGTTGTCCTGGGCCGCGAAGTTGATGTACAGGATGCTGCGGTCCGGATTGCGCTGATTGTGCTTCTCGACAGCCTGAATCAGCGCGCCGGCCACGTGCGAGCCGTTACCTTGGGCGATGTAGCGGATGCCTTGGTCGACGATCTGGCGCAGCGCCAGCAGCGACTCCTGCGGGCTGGCCTTGTTGTCGAACGGCACGATCTCGATCTTGCGGCCGGCGATACCGCCCTGGGCGTTGAAGTGCTCGGCCAGGTACTGCCAGTGCTTGACGCCGAAATCGCCGACGTTGGCGAACGCCCCCGACAATGGATCGATGAAGGCGATACGCAACTTCTCCTCGGCCGCGGCGCTAGCCGAGCCGAGCAGCGCGCTGCCAGCGGCCGCTGCGATCAGGATGGTTCTCAGCGCTTTTTTTATTTGCCTCATGAAAGGCCCTCCTCCGGGTTTTTGTTGTTGTGCTACATCCCGCTCATGCGCGGTGACGATGTTGCGCTGTTACCCGGCGGCGTCCGAGGAAACGCGGCGCCGCCGTTGAAGTTCTTTCCTGCCGCTGCCGCCGGGCGGCTGTCCGGGTCGATCGCGGCCACGGCCCGTCCCCTCCCACGACGGTCCGTGGCGAGTGGTCAGGGGCCGATCAGGCGGAAGCGCACGCCGCCGATGTGCACGCAGTCGCCGTCGACGGCGAGCCCGCGCGCCTGGGCGCGCTCGCGCACCCGCTGCGGTGAGGTCACCCGCACGTCGATGCCGCCCAGCCCCTCGCCGCGGCCATCGCGCACCGGCACGAAGCGCAGCAGCGCGTTGTCCACGGCCAGCTCGAAGCCGTCCTCGGCCTTCGCCACCGGGCGCTGCAGCACCTGCCCCCAGCGCCGCGCCAACCGCTCGGGGTCATCGCTCTGCAGCACCGCCGCCGCCACCGACTGGGCCAGCTCGGTGCGCACGTGCGCCTGCCAGTTCGGCCCGGCCGGGTTGTACGGGCCGTCGATCGGGCCGCCGCCGCGCGTCCAGTTGATCTCCAGCAGCGCGCCGCCGGTGTCGCGCGGGTGCAGCTGCAGGCCGCGGTACTCGTCGTTGGACAGGGCCGCGGCGACCCGCACGCCGATGGCGTCGACGTGCGCCTGCCAGCGGTCGAGGTCGTCGCAGTCGAGGATCACCATGTAGCCGCCGTCGCCGCCACGACGTTCCAGATAACGCTCGGCGGTGGTGTTCGGCTGAATGGGAGCCACGATCTCGATGAAGAAATTGCCGATGGGCAGCAGCGCGTTGTGCAGACCGAACTTGCCCACCGCCGGATCGCGGTGGCAGACGCTCAGATCGAATACCGCCCGCAGGTCGTCCACCACCGGTTCGAGTTGACGGGCGACCAGACAGAGTTGACGAAGCCGAAGGAACATGTGGGTAAACCTTTCATTCAATAAGTGATCAGATAGTACCGGCCTGCCTGAGCTCGGCCAGGCGAGCCTCGGAGTAGCCGAGCCAGGCGCGCAGCACCTGGTCGGTATGCTCGCCGACGTACGGCAGGGCCGAGCGGATGGTCAGCGGCGTGCGCGACAGCTGGATGGTGACCCCCTGCATGGGCACGCGCGCCCCGCTCTGATGCTGCACCTCCACCACCTGCCGCCGGTGCCGCAGCTGCGGATTGGTCAGCACTTCGTCGATGGTGGCGACCTTGGCGCACGGGATGGAAATCTCGGTGAGCGCCGCGATGATGGCATCGGCCGGCTGCCGCCGGCACCACTGCGCCACGATCCCTTCGATCTCGTCGCGGTGGGCCACGCGCGCCGGCCGGTCGGCGAAGCGCGGATCGTTCGGCAGCTCCGGTTGCCCCATCAGCGCCGCCAACCGCACGAACATGGCGTCGTCGGTGCAGTTGATCAGCACCCAGCGGTCGTCAGCGCTAAGGAAAGTGTTGGAAGGCGCGCTGAAGCGGTCGCGATTGCCGCGCCGGGGCAGCGGCAGGTTGGCCATCGCCCGCTCGGGCAGCGCGCTGAGCAGCAACGAGGTAGCGCTGTCCAGCAGCGAGACGTCGACCATCTGCCCCACGCCGCTGCGGCTGCGCTCGAACAGCGCGGCCAGCGCGCCCATCGCCGCGTACATGCCGGTGGTGTAGTCGATGATGGTAGTGCCGGCCATGGTCGGCGGCCCGTCCGGCTGGCCGGTCAGGTCCATGATGCCGCTCTCGGCCTGGGCCACGGCGTCGAAGCACTGGCGGTGCGCCATCGGCCCGTCCTGGCCGAAGCCGGAAATGCGCACCATCACTAGCCGCGGATTGAGTCGGTGCACCACGTCCCAACCGCAGCCGAGCGCCTCCATCACCCCCGGACGGAAGTTCTCCACCAGCACGTCGGCCTGCCTGATCAGCTCGTGCAGGATCTCCATGCCGGCCGGACGGGTGTAATCGAGGGTCAGCCCCTGCTTGTTGCGGTTGACGACGAAGCAATAGAAGCTCTGGCCATCGACGCCGGGCTCGATGGCGCGGGTACGCTCGCCCTCGCCGGGGCGTTCGATCTTCACCACCTCGGCGCCCATATCGGCGAGCAGCATGGCGCAGTAAGGCCCCGCCACGAAGCGGGACAAGTCAAGTACGCGGATTCCGTCGAGAACGCCCATTGTCACGCTTGTTCTTTCTTCCTGGGCCTATTAGGTAAGGTGTTGCTTGGTGCGATCGGCCCCCGGATTCGGTGCTATCCGGGCGCCGGAAAGGCGTAGGGACGCGCTCGACGCGGGATAGCGCACGTTTCGAAGCGGTTTTCGCCGAAAATGCGCCTTTGCCGCCGGCCGGCGGGGAATGACGAAACGCCGATTCGGTCGTAGCGATTGCGGGATGCGCCCGAATGGGCGCCCCGCTCCTCCCCCGGGTTCGGTGCGCTGTCACGGGCAGCCTGTTCGTGCGCAAACGCTTGTTCCGCCAGCACGGGCTCGTTCTCCGTTGTTTTTGTGCGCTAGCAGCGGCGATCGGTGTTTCCAGCCCCGAGCTGAGCTGCCCCGCATCTTCAATTTTTTATAGAAAATATGATATGAGGACGTCAACGACGCAGCCGCGCCAAAACGGTCCCGTCACTCGGGATTTCACCAGGACGCTCCGCCCGCCCGGCGCGACAGTGCCAAGCTGCACAAAAAACAAACCGAATGAATGATCGAGGAGTCCCCATGCGCGACGACCATTCCGCCAATGCCGTGAGCTACTGGGCCGGCGAGAGGCCCATGCACGAATACTTGCTCGCCAACGCCGAGCAGATCCCCGAGCGCACCGCCTACATCTTCTATGGCCGCGAGATCACCTGGGCCGAGCTGGCCGACGCGGCGCGGCGCCTGGCGGCCTACCTGCAAAGCCAGGGCGTGGCCAAGGGCGACCGGGTCGGGCTGTATATGCAGAACTGCCCGCAGTACCTGATCGCGCACTACGCCATCCAGATGTGCGGCGCCGTCGTCACGCCGCTCAACCCGCAATACAAAGCCGCCGAGGTCGAGTATCAGCTCGCCACCGCCGAAGCCTGCGCGGTCATCACCGACCACAACCTCGCTGCCGTGGTGGCGTCGGTCCGCGCCAACGTGCCCACCCTGCGGCTGGTGGTCACCACCCGCTACCGCGACTATCTACCGGAGCAGCCCACCTTGCCGGTGCCGGCCGAGCTGCGGGTGGCGGATGCCGAGGTCGCGGGCACCGTGGATCTGGGCCAGATCCTGCGCGAGCAGGCGCCGCTGGCCGAGCCGGTGCCGGTCGATCTGTGGAACGACGTGTC
>CALGAN010000037.1 GCA_937951875.1 uncultured Alkalilimnicola sp.
GAGGCGCCTGGCGGGCACGAGCGTGGGATGCACGCGCAGCTCGATGCCGCCGTTGACGCGCTTGGCGATGCCGAGCAGCTTGATGCGGTAGCCGAGCTGTTCGGCGTACTGGATGTCCTCGCGCGTGAGCTTGGAGATGCCTTCGGTGTAGGCCTTGTCGAACTGCATGGGCACGCCGAAGGCGATGGCCGACATGATGGTGAGCTTGTGCGCGGCGTCGATGCCTTCGATGTCGAAGGTCGGGTCGGCTTCGGCGTAGCCCAGGCGCTGCGCTTCCTTGAGCACTTCCTCGAAGGACAGGCCCTTGTCGCGCATCTCGGAGAGGATGAAGTTCGAGGTGCCGTTGATGATGCCGGCGATCCACTCGATGCGGTTGGCGGTGAGGCCCTCGCGCAGCGCCTTGATGATCGGGATGCCGCCAGCGACCGCGGCTTCGAAGGCGACCATCACGCCCTTCTCCTGCGCGGCCTTGAAGATCTCGTTGCCGTGCACGGCAAGGAGCGCCTTGTTGGCGGTGACGACGTGCTTGCCGTTGGCGATGGCGGCGAGCACCAGGTCCTTCGCCACGGTGTAGCCGCCGATCAGTTCGACCACGATGTCGATGGACGGGTCGTTGACGACCTGCATGGCGTCGGCGACCACGGTCGCTTCGCCGGCGGTGATGCGCCTGGCCTTCTCCACGTCCTTGTCGGCCACCATGGTGATGCGGATCTCGCGGCCGGCGCGGCGGGAGATTTCGGCGCGGTTGCGCTTGAGCACGTTCCAGGTGCCGCCGCCGACGGTGCCGATGCCGAGCAGTCCTACGCTGATGGGTTTCATTGTCCGTTGTCCTACAACTGTTTCTTGAACGCGAAGGAGGCGATGCGCATGCCTTCGCGGAAATAAAAGCGGTGCGCGTCGTGGCGCTGCGTCCCCGAGTCGAGCGCGAAGACCCGGCAGCCCAGTTGCCGCGCCTTGTCCTGCAGATAGGCGAAAAGCGCCTTGCCGATGCCGGTGGAGCGCAGCTCAGCGTCGGTGACGAGGTCGTCGACGTAGAACTTGCGCCCGTCGGCGGTGTTCTCGTACACACGGTACACCGCGACGCCCGCGACCCGGTCGTTCAGCAGGGCGACGCTCATGCGCGCGCCGCCCGCGAACACGCGCTCCATCTTGGCGACGTAGTCGCTCGGCAGCTCGGTGCGCAGTTGCCGGTGCACGGCCTCTGCTGCCTGAAGCAGCGTGACGTCCGTCACCTTGCCGTCGGCGTCCGTCACGTCCGCGAACTTCATGCGTAGCGGCGGCGGTAGCTGTCCAGGAAGCGCGCCAGGCGGCCGATGGCCTCGGTGAGGTCGTCGGCGTTGGGCAGGAAGACGATGCGCATGTGGTCCGGATGCGGCCAGTTGAAGCCGGTGCCCTGCACCACCAGCACTTTCTCCTGTTCCAGCAGCTCGAGGATGAATTCCTGATCGTTGACGATCGGATAGACCTTCGGGTCGAGCCGCGGGAAGAGGTACAGCGCTGCCTGCGGCTTGACGCACGTGACGCCGGGAATGTCGGTGAGCAACTGGTAGGCGAGATCGCGCTGGCGCGCGAGCCGCCCGCCCGGCGCGACCAGGTCCTTGATGCTCTGGTAGCCGCCCAGCGCGGTCTGCACGGCGTACTGGCCGGGCACGTTGGCGCACAGGCGCATCGAGGCGAGGATGTTGAGGCCTTCGATGTAGTCGGAGGCGTGATGCTTGGCGCCGGAGATGACCATCCAGCCGGTACGGTAGCCGCAGGCGCGGTAGTTCTTCGACAGACCGTTGAAGGTCACGAACAGCACGTCGTCGGCGAGCGAGGCGATCGAGGTGTGGGTAAGACCGTCGTACACGGTCTTGTCGTACATCTCGTCGGCGTAAACGATGAGCTGGTGCTGGCGGGCGATCTCGATGATCTCCTGCAGCAGATCGACCGGATAAAGCGCCCCGGTCGGGTTGTTCGGGTTGATGATGACGATCGCGCGGGTGCGCGGCGTGATCTTGGCGCGGATGTCGGCCAGATCGGGCAGCCAGCCCGCGCCCTCGTCGCAGATGTAGTGGCGCGGCGTGCCGCCGGCGAGCGACACGGCGGCGGTCCAGAGCGGATAGTCCGGCGCGGGGATAAGCACCTCGTCGCCGTTGTCGAGCAGGCCCTGCATGGCCATGACGATCAGCTCGGAGACGCCGTTGCCGATGATGATGTCATCGAGCGTGACGCCGGGGATGCCCTTCTCCTGGCAGTACTGCATGATCGCCTTGCGCGCCGAGAACAGCCCCTTGGAGTCGGAGTAGCCCGAGGCGTTGGGCAGGTTCTTGATGACATCCTGGACCATTTCCTCGGGGGCGTCGAAGCCGAACGGGGCGAGGTTGCCGATGTTCAGCTTCATGATCTTGTGGCCCTCCTCCTCCATCTGCCGCGCTCGGGTGAGCACCGGGCCGCGGATGTCGTAGCAGACGTTGGCGAGCTTGGCCGATTTGCGTACGGGCTTCAGGGCAGGACGGAGCAGACGGTCTGGATTGGCGATCATGGAATCGGGGATGGCAGCCTAATTGCTACGCTGCGGTGCAAAAGTTAGCAATGGTAGTCGGTCCAACTTCCGGCGGCAATTGAACAAATACGGTTTCGAATGAAACGCTCCGCGCCGTCCGCAGTCCGGCCCGCAGTCGCTATAATGCCGCCACTTTCCGGATACAGCCTTGAAACTCCACCGTTCCCTCACCACCGGCCGCAACGTCATCACCGCCTACGGTCCGGGCTATGTGCAGGTCAACCAGGACCGCTACGAGCGCAGCCTGATCGTCACGGCGGAGGAAGTGGCCGACTGGGCGCCCGCCAGCCTGGCGGAGCTGCAGCCCGAGCACATGCAGGCCCTCATCGAGCGCCGGCCCGAAGTGGTGCTGCTCGGCACCGGGCCCGCCTTGCGCTTTCCCCGCCCGGATATCCTGCGGCCGCTGATGCAGGCGCGCGTGGGCTTCGAGGTGATGGATCTCCACGCCGCCTGCCGCACCTACAACATCCTGGTGGACGAGGAACGCCGGGTCGCGGCGGCCCTGCTGTTCGCCTAGTTCCCGCCCGCCCCTTCTTCGCGCGTTCCGCCGGCCCTCGCGCCGTACGGCCATGAAGCTCGCCCTGCGCATCACGGCTGCCACGCTGCGCGGCACGCGGGAGGGCGTGCCCCGGCTGGTCAACGCCCTGCTGCGCCACGGCGCCGGCGCCACTTTCCTCTTCGCCGTGGGGCCGGACCGCGCCGGCCGCGCCCTGTTCGATGCGCCGCTGCGGCGCGAGCTCGGCGTCCAGGCGCTGCGCGGCAGGCTGTACGGGACGCTGCTTCCCGCGCCCGGCATCGGCCCGCGCTGCCGCAAGACCCTGCGGCGGGTGCGCGAGGAGGGCTTCGACATCGGCGTGCACGGCTGGGACGTTGCCGGCTGGTGCCGGCACGCCGCCGGCGCGGATATGGAATGGACCGCCGCCCAGTGGCATCTCGCCTGGGGACGGTTCAGCGACCTCTTCGGCGAGATGCCGCACGTGCACGGCGCGCCGGGCTGGCGGATGAACCGCCACGCCTGGCGGCTGGAACAGCGCCTGGGGCTGCGCTACGCCTCCGACACCCGCGGCACCCACCCCTTCCTGCCGGTGTACGAGGGCGAGCTGCTGGGCGTGCCCCAGTTGCCGACCACCCTGCCCACTTTCGCCGAACTGCTGCGCCAGCCGGGCGCGAGGCCGGACGACGCCGTCGGGCGTCTGCTTGAGCTCGTGCGGTACGGGCCGGCGACCGGCCAGGTCTTCAGCCTGAGCGCCGAACGGGAAGGGCTTGCCTGGCTGCCCTACCTGGAACGGCTGCTGGAAGGCTGGCGGGCGCTGGGCTGCGAACTGGTCAGCCTGCGGCAGCTCTGCGAATCCCTCGACCATGCGAAGCTGCCCCGCTGCCTGGTGGGAGACGGCACGGTGCCCGGCCGCGAGGCGCCGATGGCCCTGCAAGGCAAGCCCTACCTCGACGGCGCCGCCGAACGGGTGATGCTGCCCGACCGCCGCGCGCGGCTGCGGCCGGCGAGCGGCTATACCCTGCCCCGGCGCGTGGACGAACCCTACCGGCCGCGACCGT
>CALGAN010000038.1 GCA_937951875.1 uncultured Alkalilimnicola sp.
GACCGTGGCCGGATGGAGCCCGCGGAGCTGCGGCTCGGCGGCGGTGACCGTGCGGTGGCTGTCGACGATCCACTGTTGCGGCTGCGGGCGGGTCGGCGGCCACACGCCCTTGCGCCGGGCGCGGCCGGCGGCGTGGGTCAGGTCGGGGCCGCCGCGGCCGTCGGCGGCACCGCCGCGTATGCGGTGGCAGGCGGCGCAGCCCAGCGCGAGGAACGCCCGTTCGCCGGCGCGTCCTTCGGCCGAGCGCGGCGCACCGGCCGGTTGCCGCTGCTCCCGCAGCCAGGCCTCGAATTCCTCCGGCGGATGGGCGATCGCCACCAGCTCCATGTCGGCGTGGAACCTCCCACAGAACTCGGCGCATTGCCCGCGCCACAGCCCCGGCCGATCGGCCTGGATCGTCAGACGGTTGACGTGCCCCGGCACCAGGTCGAGCTTGCCGGCCAGGTTCGGCAGCCAGAAGCTGTGGATCACGTCCTCGCTGCGCAGCGTCAGCGTCACCGCCCGCCCGGCCGGCAGGCGCAGCTCGTTGGCGGTCGCCGCGCCGCCGGGGTAGCGGACTTCCCACCAGAAGCGGTGGCCCACCACCTCGATTTCCAGCGCGGCGAGCGCGGACGAGGTCAGGCGCGCGCCGAGCCGGTGGCCGTACAGCACCAGGGCGCTCAAGACGGCCACCGGCAGGATCAGGCCGCCGCCGACGATCAGCCGGCGCGCCACCGCCGGCCGGTCATCGCTGCCGCGGGCATAGCCGTAGACCGCCAGCACCATCACCGCCAGCAGGATCAGCAGCGCGCCGCCGAACATGAGCCACCAGACCTCGGCCACGGCCTGCGCGCCCGGCCCGCGCGGCGCCAACGCCGACTGCGGGCCGTCGCAGCCGGTCAGGGTCAGCGCGGGCAACCAGCGCCAAGGACGGAATTCGCCGCTATCGCTCATCGATCTGCCGACTCGCTTGTTCTGTCGCGGGCTTGGCTTGCCGTCTGCCGGCACCCAAGGAGATGGAGCGGCGGCGGAGAGGACACAAGAGAGGACGCGCGATGGGACTGCGGCCCGACGAGTTCCTGCCCGGCGGCGGCGCGGAAAGCCAGATGGCGCTGTTCAGCCACCCGGTGCACCCCATGCTGGTGGCGTTCCCCATCGCTTTCCTGCACGCGGTGGTGCTGACCGATCTGGCCTACCTGTGGACGGCCGATCCGTTCTGGGCCAGGGCCTCGTACTGGTTGCTGCTGGCGTCGGTGGTGAGCGGCGGCGCGGCGTCGCTGGTGGGCTTCTCCGACTGGCTGCTGGTGCGCGACATCCGCCGCCACCTGACCAGCTGGGGCCATTTCCTCGCCGCCGTGACCATGATGTCGCTGGTCCTGGCAAACTGGCTGCAGCGGCTCGATCGGCACGAGGCGGCGATCATGCCCTGGGGTTTGTTCATGTCGGTGCTGACGGTGGCGATGCTGTTGGTCGCCGCCTGGCTGGGCGGGCGGCTGGTGTTCGAGCACAACCTCGGTCCCGGCTCGCCCCTGTACGAGGCCGTGCGGCAGGACGAGGATTGACGGCGCCGCGCCGTTCAGAACGGTTTGGCACTAACGAGATAGATGATGGGAACGGCCAGCAGCAGCGGGCTCAGTCCCGCCAGCAGCGTCCAGCGCGACGGCCGGCTCGCGCCGCCGCGCAGCCGCGCCACCATGCCGCCGATCAGCAGGTGCGCGCCGACCAGCAGCGACACCAGCGCCAGCTTGACCGGCAGCCAGCCGCCGTGAAAGCCGCGCCGGTACATCAGCCACATGCCGGACAGCACCGTCAGCACCGCCGCCAGGGTGGCGATCCAGGCGAACAGTCGCACCGTCATCGCCAGCAGCCGGCCCTGCCTGCCGCCGGTGGCGTCGACGCACTCCCGATACAGGCCGACCACCAGCGTCAGGCCGCCCACCCACACGGAAAGGAAGGCGATGTGCAGCAGCACCATCCAAGGCATGGCCACTCGTCCACGCGCACACTGCCAAGGTATGTGGGCCGCGACGGCGGGTGCCAAGCGGCCGTCGCTCAGACCTGCGACAGCTCCCGGGCGGCGATGCTCAGCCACTCCTTCTGCGCCCGGCGGTAGTGGTCGGGCGCGTGTTCCGCCACCGTCAGCAGCTCCTTGAACAGGGTGCGCGCCTCGTGTATCCGGCCGAGCCGCTTGAGCAGCTGCCCGTAGCGGACCTTGGCCTCGGCGCCGGGATAGTACGCGGCCACGGCCTCGAATTCGCGCAGCGCGGCGGTGTCCTCGCCGAGCGCTTCCAGCACGCGGGCATAGAGCAGATGGGCTTCCGGCGACTTGTGATTGGGGTGGGCCTGGCGCAGCTTTTCCAGCGCGGCCTTGGCGTCGGCCGGCCGCTGGCCGAGGAAATAGGCCTGGGCCAAGCCCTGCAGGATGTCCGGGTCATCCTTGTGGATGCCGGTGGCGGCCGACTCGAACAGCCGGATCGCCTGCTCGTAGTCGCGCCGCTCCAGATAGGCGCGCGCCAGCCGGGTTTTGTTCTCGACCGTGCCGGCCAGCTCCAGCTCGGCTTGCTGGCGACGCAGCTCTCGGCCCGGGTCCAGGGTCTTCGTCAGGGTGGCGGCGGCGCGGCGCGTGGCGCCGCTGGCGCGCAGATCGGGCAGCAGCTCGATGATGGCGTACAGCGCCAGGCCGAACAGCGGGAAGAAGATGATCAGCAGGATCCACAGCAGATTGCGCCCGGTCTTGATCGCATGCGCGGCGAACAGGATCTGCAGGATCAGAATGGCGATCGCCAACCAAGACCAGCTGGACATGATTTCCTCGAACCGATAGCGCGTCGGACGGCGCCTATCTTCGCCTATCGTCGGCGCGCTGTCAGCGCGAGCGGCCGGTCGAGGAGGGCGCGGCGGGCCGCGCCCTGGGGACTAGAACGGAATGTCGTCCTCGAAGTCCGCCGCCGGTTGGCGCAGCGCATCGGCCTGGGCCGGCTGACGGCCGCTTTGCCGCGGCGCCTGGCCTTCCTCGCGCGGTTCGTACAGCTGCAGCCAGCCGTCGAACCCCACCGGCAGCGCTTCCAGCTTGAGCGACAAGCCCTTCTCGGTCTCGAACACCGCGCCGCAATTGAGGTAGCGCTTGCGCTCGTTGCCGTTGCGGTCGGTGTAGGTGCCAGTGATGGCGACCACGTCATAACGCTTGATGGCCATGAATCACTCCTGTTCGGAGATGCGATAGTGCCAGCCGCCTTCCTTGCGGAACGGCTCCAGGTCCATGCCGCGGGTGGCGGTTCGATAGTCGATTTCGCCGCGCTTCCAGTAGCGGGTCAGCTTGATGCCGGCGCCTTGGACGCTGGTGTCGCCGGCCAGCTCGATCAGGCGGCGGCGCGCCTCGAACTCGGCTTGCCGGGCTTCCTCCAGCCAGCGTCGCGCCTCCTTCCAGGCCGCGGCGGCGTCGCGCCACTCCCGGTCGACGCGCTCCCGCAGGTCGCGCTCGGTCAGCGGCGGCGGCTCGTCCTCGTCGAGGTAGCGCAGGAACGCCGCCCAGGCCTCGACCAGCACCTCGTGCGCGATCGGGTCCGGTCGCACCACGCAGGCGATCAGATCGGTGATCTCGTCGCCGTCGGCGTGGCAGACCACGAAGCGCAGACCCTGCGCACCGGAGCAGTACAGCGCCTGCTGCGCCTGCCACCAGTAGTGCTCCGGCGGGGCGCCGAACTCGGCCACGTACCGCCAGGTGTCGGATTGCCGGCCCGCCAGCGGGCATTTGATCTCCAGCGCCCAGCGGCCGTCGAACGTCAGCCCGTCGAGGCTGGCGCTGATGCGCTCGCGCGCCACCACCTGCGGCTCGTAGACCTCGTCGAAGCGGCGCTCCACGAAGGCGCGAGCCAGCGGCTCCAGCCGCTGACCGCGGCTCATGGCCGGCGTTTCCTCGTTTTCCGCCCGGCCGGTCTTGTACAGCCACAGCTCGTAGGGCGTGCGCGGAAACCACGGCGAGCAGTTCATCAGCGCCGCGGCTTCGGAGGCATTGCCCATCCTGGCCCGGTAGGATCGCCACTCGAGGCTGCCTTGCCACTGGTGGCGGCTCACCGCCTCGCTCATGCCGCATGCTCCTTGGCCTGCTTCTTCTTCTCGAGCATGCGCCGGGCGCGCTCGAAGTCGTCGGCCGGCAGCTCGCGCAGGTCCTCGACCTTGAAGAAGCGCCGGAACTTGTCGGCGTCGGTTTCGGTTTCGGCGATCAGCTTGTCGAGCAGCTCGGCCTGCTCGGCGCTGACCTTGGGCGCCAGGCGGCGTTGCTCGGCTTCGGCGCGCTCGCGGAACTCGCGCGAGATCTCGTCGACGTACTTGTTGTCGTCGTAGCGGCCGAGGTAGATGTCCGCCGAGAAACCGAGCAGCGACAGGCACTTGCTCATGGCGTCGGTGAGCGACTTCTTCGGCGCTTCCTCGTCGGTGAAGAAGCCGTTGCGGTTGCGGCCGACGAAGGTGGTCTGGCCGAACTGCACCACCTCGCCGCGCTGCTCGCCGAGCTTGTACCAGAGCTTCACCCGCACCTTGTGGATGAGTTCGCGGTGGCCGTGCTCGTCCAGCGGCGCGCCTTCCATGATGTCCTCGTCGAGGATGTCCACGCCCCAGCCGATGCCCATCGGGCCGAACACCTCCGTGGCTTTCTTGGCCAGGTAGGTGGCGTTGGTGGCGGTGCCCCGGAAGCCGCCGCCGCGGCTGAACGGCTTGGTGAAGGCGGGGTCGGTCTTCTCCACCTGACGCCAGAGCGCGAGATGGTCGGTCGTCAGCGCATCGGTCAGCTGCTCGACGCGCTTGTCGACGGTCTTGGTTTCGCGGTCCTGAACCGCTTGCTTGCTCGTTGCCATGGCGTGTTCCTCAACCCAACGTCGGTGTTCGCACTCTTCCTGCTGCCGCCAGTCCGGTCCGTCCATATGCAGCTCCCGAGCCTCGTCGGCTCTGCGGCGGCTCGTTCCGGCCGCGTGTCTGATCGCGAAGGTCCAAAGTCGGCGTCGGTCGGCGGAGAAGCCGGCGATGCGGGAATTGTTGGGGGAGGGGGCGGCGGGCTCGCGGCCGCCGCCCGTGCGTGATTTCGGACCGTGCACTGTATAGACATACAGCAACCAAGGGAGTTCCCTTCGGCGCGTACGTCCGCGAATCGGGGCGTCAAGAGCCCCGCGCCCGTCCGGTGGCGCATCGCTGGAATATATAGACCGTGCGCCGCCACTCAAGTCGCGTGCCGCATCCGTCCGCGATCCGCGGTGCGGGGCGTTTATACTGCGTGCCTCGACCCGCGACCGCGCACGGTGGCGGGCCGCCCGCATCGATCGGCCGAGGAGTGGTCAGTGAACGAACCGAGCAGCACCCAGTCAGCCGGCGAGCCGGATGTGTTGGCGGCGGTCGACATCGGCTCCAACAGCTTTCACATGGTCGTGGTTCGCCATCACGGCGGGCAGATAACCACCATCGACCGCCTGCGCGAGCCGGTGAGGCTGGCGGCGGGGCTCGACTCGGACCGGCGACTGCGGCCAGAGGCGCGCAAGCGCGCGCTGGACTGCCTGCAGCGTTTCGGCCAGCGGCTGCGCGGCTTCGCCCCGGAGGCGGTGCGCGCGGTCGGCACCAACACCCTGCGGCGCGCGCGCGACGCCGCGGAATTCGTGGCCGAGGCGGAAGCCGCGCTGGGTCATCAGATCGATGTGGTATCGGGCATCGAAGAGGCGCGCCTGATCTACCTGGGCGTGGCGCACTCGCTCGCCGACGACGGTGGCCGGCGGCTGGTGGTGGACATCGGCGGCGGCAGCACCGAGCTGATCGCTGGCGAGGGCTTCGAGCCGCGCCAGCTCGAAAGCCTGGACATGGGCTGCGTGAACTTCAGCCGGTCGTTCTTCGCCGACGGCTCGATCTCGCGGCGTCAGTGGGAGAAGGCCTGCCTGGCGGCGCAGATGGAGCTGGAACCGGTGGCGAGCGCCTTTCGCGGCCAGCCCTGGCGGCGGATCGTCGGTTCCTCGGGGACGGTCAAGTCGATCGCCGCGGCGCTGACGGATGCGCGTTTGTGCGACGACGGCATCACCCTGAGCGGCCTGCGCAAGCTGCGCGACATCCTGCTCAAGGACGGCAAGCTCGATCGCGGCCGCTTCAAGAGCGTCGGCGACGAGCGGGTGGAGGTGTTCGTCGGCGGCCTGGTGTTGCTGCTCAACGTGTTCGAGGCCCTCGACCTGCCGTATATGGAGGTGGCCGAGGGCGCCATGCGCGAGGGGCTGGTCTACGACCTGCTGGGTCGGATCCACCAGGAGGACGTGCGCGGCGCCACGGTGCGCGCTCTGGCGCAGCGCTACCACGTCGACCTGGCGCAGGCGCGGCGGGTGGAGCGCGAGGCCGCGCGCTGCCTGGCCCAGGTCGGCGCGCAGTGGGGGCTGACCGAGCCGCGCTGGCGCCAGATGCTGGCTTGGGCGGCGATGCTGCACGAGATCGGCCTGGACATCGCCCACAGCCAGTACCACAAGCATGGCGGCTACGTGCTGCGGCACGCCGACATGGCTGGGTTCTCGCAGCAGGAGCAGCAGGTGCTCGCGACCCTGGTGCGGGCCCACCGGCGCAAGTTCCCCCTGGCCGAGATCCGCGACCTGCCGGCGCGGGTGCGCGAACCGGTGCGGCGCCTGGCCGTGCTGCTGCGCCTGGCGGTATTGTTGCACCGCGGCCGCAATGACGACGACGTACCGGCGTTCGAGCTCAAGGCCAACGACAAGGGATTGCGCCTGACCTTTCCCCCCGGCTGGCTCAAGCAGCACCCGCTGCTGCGCGCGGACTTGGAGCAGGAGGCGGATTTTCTGAAGCCGGCTGGTGTGGAGCTACGGTTCGCTTAGCGTCGGCCTCGCTCCGCGCCCGTGGCCGGGCGGCGGAGCTTTCGCTTTCCTTTCGCTGCCGCCGGGCCGAGGCCGGTCAGCTCGGCTCGGCCAGTTCCGCCAGCAGCGCCTGCTGGGCCGAGAAGCCGGGGCCGTTCTGCGGGGTGAGCCGCCGGTACTGGCCGTCGCTGCCCAGCATCCAGGTCTGGCTGTCGTCGCGCAGGTAGTAGTCGAGATCGCGCAGCACCCGCGCCTTGAGCTCCGGGTCGAGCACGGGGAAGGCGACCTCGACCCGGCGGAAGAAGTTGCGTTCCATCCAGTCGGCGCTGGAGAGGTAGACCTCGGGATCGCCGTCGTTGCCGAAGTAGTAGACGCGGGTGTGTTCGAGGAAGCGGCCGACCACCGAGCGGACCCGGATTCGCTCGGAAACGCCGGGCACCTCCGGGCGCAGCGAGCACATGCCGCGCACGATCAGATCGATCTCCACGCCGTCGATCGAGGCCTGGTACAGCGCCTGGATCACCTGCGGCTCGACCAGTGCGTTGAGCTTGGCGATGATCCGCGCCGGTCGGCCGGCACGGGCCAGCTCGGCCTCGCGCTCGATCTTGCGCAGCAGGGCGGCGTGCAGGGTGAACGGCGACTGCAGCAGGCAATGCAGGTCGGTGACCCGGCCTAGGCTGGTCAACTGTAGGAACACCTTGTGCACGTCCTCGCCGATCAGCGGGTTGCAGGTGAACAGCCCGTAGTCGGTGTACAGGCGTGCGGTGCGGGTGTGGTAGTTGCCGGTGCCCAGGTGCACGTAGTTGACCAGGCGCCGGCCCTCGCGCCGCACCACCAGGATCATCTTAGCGTGGGTCTTGTGGCCGACCACGCCGTACACCACGTGCGCGCCGGCGTCCTGCAGGCGGTTGGCCAGGGCGATGTTGGCTTCCTCGTCGAAGCGTGCCCGCAGCTCGATGACCGCGGTCACTTCCTTGCCGGCGCGGGCGGCCTGCACCAGGGCGTCGACGATCGCCGAATCGGGGCCGGTCCGGTACAGGGTCTGCTTGATCGCCAGTACCTGCGGATCGGTGGCGGCCTGGCGTACGAACTCCACCACCGGCAGGAACGACTCGAACGGGTGGTGCAGCAGCAGATCCTGGGTGCGGATGCGCTCGAACAGCTCGCTGGCGCGCTTCACATCGAGGCGCAGCGACGGTGTGAACGGCGGATACTTCAGGTCGGGCCGGTCCACCATGTCGTAGATCGCCATCAGGCGATTGAGGTTGACCGGGCCGTTGACCTGGTAGAGCGCGTCGCGGCTGAGCTCGAACTCCTCGAGCAGGAAATCGGCGAGATCCTCCGGGCAGTTGGCGGCCACCTCCAGGCGCACCGCGTCGCCGTAGCGGCGCGACAGCAGCTCGCCCTCCATGGCGCGCAGCAGATCGTCCACTTCCTCCTCGTCGACGAACAGGTCGCTGTTGCGGGTGACCCGGAATTGGTAGCAGCCCTTGACGGTCATGCCGGGAAACAGCTGCTGGTCGACGTAGGCGTGGATGATCGACGACAGGAACACGAAGTCGTAGCGGCCCGGCTCGGACGGCAGCTGGATCAGCCGCGGCAGGGCGCGCGGCGCCTGTACCACCGCGAAGCCGCCGGAGCGGCCGAAGGCATCCTTGCCTTCCAGTTGGACGATGAAGTTGAGGCTCTTGTTGAGCACCCTCGGGAAGGGATGGGCCGGATCGAGGCCGAGCGGGCTGATGATCGGCAGCACCTCGTTCTGGAAGTAGTCCTGCAGCCAGGCGATCTGTTCGGGCGTCCATTCGGCGCGGCGCAGGAAGCGGATGTTCTGCCGTTCCAGCTCGGGGATCAGCACCTCGTTGAGTACCCGGTACTGTTCCTCGACCAGCTCGTGCGCCTGCTGACAGACCGCCGCGTACACCTCCTGCGGCGGGCGGTTGTCGGGGCCGGCCTGGACCGAGCCCATTTCCACCGCCTGCATCAGGCCGGCCACGCGGATCTCGAAGAACTCGTCGAGGTTGGTGCTGGAGATGCACAGAAAGCGCAGCCGCTCCAGCAACGGCACCGATTCGTCCAGCGCCTGCTCCAGAACCCGGCGGTTGAAGGCGAGCAGGCTGAGTTGGCGGTTGAGATACAGATCCGGTTGACGTAAGTCGACGCTGTCCATGTACGAATTCTTTATTGCGCGCGGCGCGTATATCGCGAAAACCTGATCCCAGTGTGACCGAGATCGGGGGCTCGGCGCCAGCGGGGGGAGGCCCTGGTCGAGACGGCCGCGGCCATGGTAGATAGAAAGATTGGCGCCTCGACCGGCTAGGTTCTCAAGGAAACGATATGCGCATCGCCACTCTGCTATTCGGTTTGCTGCTCGCCTTCGGCGCCAATGCGGCGCTGGTGACCGAAACGGTGGAATACCGGCACGGCGGACAAGTGTTCAAGGGCTACCTGGCGTACGACGACACCCACCTGGAGCGGCGCCCGGGCATTTTGGTGGTGCCGGAATGGTGGGGTATCAACGATTACGTCAAGGCCCGGGCCGAACAGCTGGCGGACATGGGCTATCTGGCGTTCGTGGTGGACATGTACGGCGACGGCCGCGTCACCGACGACCCCAAGCGTGCGGCACAGTGGGCGGGCCAGGTGCGGGGTACGCCGCTGATGCGCGAGCGCGTCGTCGCTGGGCTGGAGGTGCTGCGCCGCCATGCGCTGGCGTCGCCGCAGGATATCGCCGCCATCGGCTTCTGCTTCGGCGGCGGCGGGGTGCTGGAGCTGGCCTACAGCGGCGCCGACGTGCGCGGCGTGGTCAGCTTCCACGGCAACCTGCCGGCACTCGAGCCTCGGGACGCGGCGCGGATCAAGGCGCGCGTGCTGGTGCTGCACGGCGCCGACGATCCGTTTGTGAAAGCCGAGGAAGTGGTGGCCTTCGTCGAGGGCATGCGCCGGGCCAAGACCGATTGGCACATGGTGGTGTACGGCAACGCGGTGCACGCCTTCACCAATCCGGACGCCGACACTGCCGGCATTCCCGGCGTGGCCTATAACGAGCTGGCGGCGGAACGCGCCTGGGGCCACATGCAGGATTTCTTCGCCGAGATCTTCACGCCGAACTGACCGCGGCGGCCGCCGCTATTGCAGCGGCCGCTCCACGACCTTGATGTTGTAGTCGTCCGGGCTGGTGTGGATGCTGAAGCCCAGCTTCTTCATCAGCGCCAGCATCTTGGTGTTGTTGGACAATACCTCGCCGCGCATGGTCTTGAGGCCGCGGGAGGCGGCGGTTTCGATCAGCGCCTTCATCAGCCGCGTGCCCAGCCCTTTGCCCTGCAGCTGATCGCCGACCACGATCGCGAACTCGCAGCTTTCGCCGTCGGGCAGCGTCGTGTAGCGGGCCACGCCCAGCTGCTGCTCGCGGCCGTCCACCACGCGGGTGGCGATCAGCGCCATCTCGCGGTCGTAGTCGATCTGGGTGAAGCGCACCAGCATGCTGGGGGTGAGTTCGTTGAGCGTCTCCATGAAGCGGAAGTACTTCGCTTCCATGGACAGGTTGTGCACGAACTCCTTCTCCATCTCCGCGTCTTCCGGACGGATCGGGCGGATGGTGAGATCGGTGCCGTCGCTGAGCCGGATCTCCTGCACCAGGTGGGTGGGGTAGGGGTAGACCGCCATGTGCGCGTAGGGGTCGGCGCCCGAGGGCGGGAAGTCGACCACGAAGCGCGCGTCCACCGCCAGCACGCCTTCCTCGTCCACCACCAGGGGGTTGATGTCCAGCTCGCGGATGTAGGGTAGCTTGCAGACCATGTCCGAGGTGCGCAGCAGCACCTGCAGCAGCGCCTCCTCGTTGACCGCCGGCAAGTTCTGGTAGGCGCGCAGGATGCGCGCCACGCGGGTGCGATTGATCAGGTCGCGGGCGATGAACTCATTGAGCGGCGGCAGCGCCACCGCCCGGTCGCGGATCAGCTCGACCATGGTGCCGCCGGCGCCGAAGGTCAGCACCGGGCCGAACACCGGATCGCGCGCCACGCCGACGATCAGCTCGCGGCCGTTGGGCTTGCCATGCATGCGCTCGACCGTCACGCCGGTGATAGTGGCGTCGGGGCGGGCGTTGCGCGCCGCCGCCATCAGGTCGGTGAAGGCGTTGCGCACCGCCTGGGCGTTGCTGATGTTGAGCCGCACGCCGCCGACCACCGACTTATGGGTGATGTCCGGCGAACTGATCTTCATCGCCACCGGATAGCCGAGCGACTCCGCCAGGATCAGCGCTTCGGCGGCGGTGCGCGCTTCCACGGTGCGCACCACCGGGATGCCGAAGGCAGTCAGCAGTGCCTTCGACTCCATCAGGGACAAGGTGTGGCGGCCCTCGGACAGCGCGTTCTCGATGATCAGGCGCGCGCCCTGGACGTTCGGCTCCAGGCGGTTGATGGCGGAGCCCGGCACCTGCATCAGCAGGCGCTGGTTGTGGTGGTACTGCGCCAAGTAGTTGAACGCTTCCACCGCCGCCTCGGGCGTTTCGAAATGCGGCACGCGACTGCCGGCCAGACGCTCGCGCGCCTGCTGCACCTGGTTTTCGCCCATCCAGCAGGTGAGGATCGGCTTGTCGGTGGTCTTGGCGACTTCCAGCACCTGCTCGGCCACCTGCAGCGGTTCGCTGTTGGCCTGCGGCGCCAGCATCGCCAGCACGCCGTCGACGTTGTCGTCGGCGGCGCAGGCGGTGAGCGCGTCGCGGTAACGTTCCGGGGTGGCGTCAGCCAGCAAGTCGACCGGATTGCTCAGATTGCTGCGGCTCGGCAGCAGCGTCCGCAGCCGCTGCTGGGTGGTCTCGGTCAGCTCGGGGATGGTCAGGCCGAGATCGACGGCGCGGTCGGTAGCGATGATGCCGGGGCCGCCGCCGTTGGTGAGGATGGCCAGCCGCTTGCCGTTGGCGCGGTAGCCGGTGGAGAGCACCGCCGCCGCCGAGAACAGCTGCTCGATGGTCAGGGCGCGCACCGCGCCGGCTCGGGCCAGGGCGGCGTCGAATACGTCGTCGGCGCCCACCAGCGCGCCGGAGTGGGAGATGGCCGCGCGGGTGCCCTCGGCGTGGCGGCCGGCCTTGATCACGATCACCGGCTTGATGCGTGCGGCGGCGCGCAGGCCGCTCATGAAGCGACGCGCGTTGTGGATGCCCTCGACGTACAGCAGGATGCTGCGGGTGTCGCGGTCGATGGCCAGGAAGTCGAGCACGTCGCCGAAGTCGACATCGAGCGTGTCGCCCAGCGACACCATGCAGGAGAAACCGATCTTGCGGGCGTAGGCCCAGTCGAGGATGGCGTTGCAGATCGCCCCCGACTGCGATACCAGCGCCAGATTGCCAGGCAGCGCTTGATTGCGGCTGTTGGTGGCGTTGAGGCCGATCCCAGGGCGCATCAGGCCGACACAGTCCGGCCCGATGATGCGGATGCCGTACTTGCGCGCCGCCTCCAGAATCGCTCTTTCCTTCTTGACGCCGCTGCTGCCCAGCGGCCGGAAGCTCGGCGACAGCACCACCGCCGCTTTGATGCCGCGGCCAGCGCACTGCTGGATCACGTCCGGCACGGTCGCCGTCGGGCTGGCGATCACCGCCAGGTCGATCGCCTCGGGGATGGCGCCGACCGTCGGGTAACTCTTGACCCCGCCGACGGTGGCGTGGCGCGGATTGACCGGGAACAGCGCGCCCTTGAAGCCGCCGCCGCTCAGGTTCTGGAACACCCGTTGACCCGCCGAGCCCGGCCGGTCGCTGGCGCCGACCACGGCGATCGCGGCTGGATTGAAGAAGTGACGCAGATAGTGCGTGGTCATAGTGCCCCTTCCGATGACCCAAGCGCGTGGCGGGTGCGGACCGCCTCGAGTCCGGCAACCATCCGTAGAATAACGTGGCTGGCCATGAAGTGGAGACTTCGAGCGGGCCTGACCGAACGGACGCAAGCGCTATAATGCGCACCGCGATTCATGCAGGAGTGGCCGTTTTGAAGAACGCTCAGCCGATCAGCCGCAGCGCGCGCCGCCGCTTGCAGACGCGCACCGCACTCATCGACGCCGGACATGCGGTGATGGCGGAGAAGGGGCTGGAAGGGGCCACCATCAACGAGATCACCGAGGCCGCCGACGTCGGGTTCGGCTCCTTTTATAACCACTTCGAGTCGAAGGAAGCGCTGTTCGCTGCGGTGATCGACAGCAAGGTCGAGCCGGTGTGCCGGCGGCTCGACGGTCTGCGCCAGCACAGCCACGACTGCGCGGAGCTGCTCGCCGCCGGCATCCGCCATGCCCTGCGCCTGGTCTGCGAGGACCGCACCTGGGGCTGGTTCATCTACCGCATCGGCCCGTGGATGCTGCGGCATCAGGCCGGGCTGGTCGGGCTCATGGCGAGCCTCATCCGCTTCGGCATCGAACGAGGGCGATTCCGCAGCGACGACCCGGACATGGCGGTGACGGTCGCCACCGGCGGCATCATCGCCACCATATCGGCCATGCTCTACAACGACATCGGCGCGGACGGGCCGGAGCGGGTGGCCCGCCAGTGTCTGGTGCTGTTGGGCATTCCGGCGGAGGAGGCCGAGGAGATCTGCCGCCGTCCGCTGCCGCCGCTCGACGCCGTGCCTGCGCGCGAGCCGGACGCGATCTGAGCCGGTAGCGACCCGGCGCCAAGGGCTGCGTTCCGCTCGCGGCCGTCCCGCTCCCGCACCATGCTCCTGGACTAGCCGCGCCTTCGCTAGGCGACGTCGATTTTTCACCTGTTCTCCGTAATTTACGTCCGCCGATGGTTTGCCATCGCCTATAAATGACAATATGATCAGTTCTGATGGCTGTGACTTGATCTAGAGCAGGATGAGGGCCATGTCCGAGGTGGTCGATATTCGGCGCATGCAACCGCGCCGGCACAATACGCGAGCGCGGTTGGTGCGGGCGGCGCAGACGGTGATCGCCGACTGCGGGCTGCAGAACGCGACGGTGCTCGAGATTACCGAGCGCGCCAACGTGGCTTTCGGCTCGTTCTACAACCACTTCCGCGACAAGGAAGCGGTGGTGCGCGCGGTGGTCGAGGAACTGCGGCGGGAACTGACTGAGGGTTGGAACGCCCTGCCGGCGCGCTTCCCGGATCCGGCCGAGCGGCTGACGGTCGCGCTCTACGGCGCCTTCGCCCGGATCGGCGACGATCCGAAATGGGCCTGGGCGCTGTACCGCTCGGCGCCGGCGCTGCTCGGCGAGGGCGAGCCTTTGTTCGGCTGGTTGCACCAGTGCATCACCGAAGGGGTGGCGCAGGGCCGTTTCCGCGCGCTGGACCCGGATCTGGCCACGGCCGCATTCATCGGCGGCATGCTCGCGGTGCTGGTGGCGGGGCTCAAACGCGAGATGGAGCCGATGCCGCCGGAGTATCTCACCGCCCAATGCCTGCTGCCGCTGGGCGTGGACCCGGCCCAGACGCTGGCTTTCTGCCGTCGCTTGCGCGAGCGCCGCGCCGCCGCCGAGCGCGCCCTCTGAGCGCCGCCGCCGGCTACGACGGCGCCGGCGGGGTCGTGGCGCCGCCCGGCATCAGCCTGCGCCGTACCATCTGGCCGAGCACTTGAGCGGCGAACACCGGCAGGGCCAGTTGCCGGCGCGCCCGGGTTGGCTGGGTGACGAGCCGGTAGAACCACTCCAGACCGAGTGATCGGAACAGCGCTGGCGCGCGCGGCGGATGGCCGCAGATGGCGTCGAAGGTGCCGCCCACACCCTGGCAGACCTTGACCCGCAGGCGATGTCGGTAGCGATCCAGCCACTGCTCCTGCCGTGGGCTGCCGAGGGCCACGAACAGAATCTGCGCGCCCGAGGCGTTGATGCGCTCGATCAAAGCGTCCATTTCCTCTTCCGGCACATAGCCGTGCTGATGGCCGACGATGCGCAGGCCAGGATAGGCCTCCTGCAGCAGCCGCGCCGCGCGTTCGACGATCTCCGGCTTTGCGCCGTACAGGAACACCCCGTGACCGGTGCGCGCCGCCAGACGGCAGAGCTCGGGCATGAGCTCCGAGCCCGGGACGCGCCGCATGCGCGCCAGCCCTAATAAGCGCGCCGCTAGTACCACACCGATGCCGTCCGGCACCAGCAGATCGCTGCTATCGAGTATGCGCAGCAGGCCGGGCGAGCGGCGGGCGGCCATGACTTTCTCCGGATTGACCGCGAGGATCACGCGGGTGCGGTCGCCGTTCAGGAAGGTGCTGACTTGGTCGAGCGCGGCGGGCATGTCGCGCACCGCGTCCACCGGTACGTCGAGGATGCGTATCCGCCGCGGGCGCGATGTCGGCCGCTCGCCGGAGGTCGGGACGGAATCGAGGTCGCTGCCGGTCATGCCGTGTGCTCTCCCTGCGTAACGGTTTGATCCTCGACGGGCGACGGTGTCCGGTGCGGCGCGGCGGCGGCGCACGACGACTGCAGGCGAGCGGCCTGCAGCGCCTGCTCTAGACGCGCGCATTGATAGAGGAACGGCATGATGCCCCAGCGCAAGTAGTTGCGCCCCCAGCGCCGGCCGAACAGATCAATGCGGCAATACCAGTCGTGGCCGCGGGCAAAGCGCGCTCTGACCGTGGTGCGGAAGGCCTGGGCGTCGGTTAGCTGGCCGGCGTCGATCAGCAGGCCGAGATACTCGGCCTGATCGTAGATGTCCCATTTGAACAGTGGATCCTTGGTGCCCTTGACCAGGAAGCGCCGGCACAGGCCCGCCTGCCGATCGTAGAACCGCTCCTGAATGAACGCCCGCCCGCGCGCCACCGCCCCGTCGACGAAGGCCAGGTCGTCGCCGAGCAGGCGCCGCGCTTTCAGCAAGTTCTTGACCGTAAAGCACGAATGAAAGCAGTCCATGAAATTGTTGAAGCGGGTTTCCGCCAAGTACCACCAGGCGCCGTCCGCTTCCTGCTGCGCCACCACCCAGCGGGCGAGCCGAATGGCTTTGGCGCGCGCCGCCGCTTGGTGGATGGTCGGCCCGTGCACCGCGTGCAGCGCATAGGCGAAGGCGGCGTAGGCATTGGCGTTGATGATCTTCAGCGGCTCTTCGACCGGCGCGTAGGTCAGTGCCAGCTGATCGTCCGAATCAGCCATCGGACGGAGCGCCTCGAGGAACCCCCAGCTGCGCTCGAACAGCCGACGTGCGCGCTCGGCCAGCGGTGGTGGAGCGGTCGTCGCCACCGCCAGCAGCGCTTCCAGCACGTATGGCGTCACCGTGATGAACGGCACGCTGTTGGCCCGGTACACGCCGTTCGGCGCGTTGCGGGTGTACCAGTCGAACGGATAGCCCCAGCCGATGCCGTCGTTGACGGTCAGCGCGGTCCGCTCCGCCAGGTCCAGGAATTCCGCTGGCGTGAGCTTCGGATCGCCGGCGAGCAGTCGCAGCGCTTCGGTGTGGGCATAGCGGGTCGGTTTCACGTCGGTGAGCGCGCGTAGCAGATCCGGCGCCAGGGCGTCGGCCACCGCTACCAGCCCCGACACCAGGTAGCCGCCGCGGCTGCCGCGCGTGGCGGCCACTTTCATCCGGCCGATCCAGGGCGAGGTCCAGGCGTCGTAGGGGTCATAGCAGGGTTGTCGCTGCGCGTCGGTCAGGCCAAAGGCGTCCGCATCCGCCGCGGTTACGGTCGCATCCTTGCTCCGTTGCATGGGCTTCGCCTCGTATGGTTGGGGATTCAGAAAATCACTCTCGAGACCATGGTCGCCGCCGCCGCCAGGGCACCGAAAGTCAGCCAGTCCGGTCGCTCACGCCGCTCGACCAGCGTCAGCTCGCAGGCGTACAGCGTTGTGGGCAGGTAGAGGAAGAACCAGGCATCCAGGCCCGACAGCACCGGCAGCGGCGTGAAAGCGCAGGCTATGGCCAAGAGCAGAATCAGGTAATCCATGGCGGTAGCCCGGAACTCGCGGCGGCGGCGCTGCGGCGAGAACCGCATCGCCAGCACTAGGCAAATACCGATGATCCCGAACACGATCAGCTCCACTGGCAATAGCTCGGCGCGGGGCAGAGGACGCTGGCCGGTGTACAGAAACAGGGTCGCGGCGGCGACCAGATAGGTGGGCACGCGGGTGATGAAGGGCCGGGACTTGACCTTCAATAAAATCGGCGCGGCCAGCGGCGGCAGCAGGAACGCGGCCAGTACGCCGAAATTGGTCGGAATGGCGGTGGCCGACATCGCGCAGGCCACCAGAACGAACCCGACCAGTGGTTCCATGACGATGCGCGGCGCCCACACCAGGAGACGGAAACGCTGATCGGCGCGGGTTCGGTAGATCCGCCGGGCCGCGAGTATCAGGCGCCGCAGCTGCGGGACGCGTTCGGCGAGGTGCAGCGCGCCGTAGACTACGGCTATCCCCGCCAAGTAGGTGAGCGCTTGCTCCAGCACGCTGTCGCCGCGCGTGACGACGGCCGCCAGGACGAAGCAGGCCTGGAGCGAATAGATGACGAGCACGCTCTCGGTGTGGCTCAGGCCCAGATCGAGCAGGCGATGGTGCAGGTGGGTGCGGTCGGCGCGAAAACAGCTCACGCCCCGCAGCAGCCGCCGTAGGGCGACCACCGCCAGGTCGATCATCGGCAGTCCGGCCAGCAGCAGGATCGTCCATACCGACAGCTGCGACGAGCCGGCCTGCAGCAGGGCAAGCCCCAGGAGTCCGAC
This sequence comes from uncultured Alkalilimnicola sp., assembly GCA_937951875.1. Lineage (GTDB taxonomy): Bacteria > Pseudomonadota > Gammaproteobacteria > Nitrococcales > AK92 > JAAYIK01. Next base: position 17,441 of record CALGAN010000038.1, read on the forward strand.
CGCGAAGCCGAGGAATTGGCTGCCGGCGTCGCCCATGAAAATGGTGGCCGGGTGCGTGTTGTAGCGCAGGAAGCCGAACAAGCCGCCGGCGGTCACCGCGGCGACCGCCAGGACTTCGCTGCTGTCCACCGTATAGGCGAAGTAGATGATGCCGACCAGGCTCAGCAGCGTTTCGCCGGCAGCCAGGCCGTCGAGTCCGTCCGAGGTGTTGGCGGCGTTGATCGCCGTCAGCAGGCCGAGGCAGCCGAACGCGACGGCGATCGCGTACGGAATTCGAAAATTGCTGCCGAACGCCTGCGGCAGCCAGGTAGCGGCCAGGTCGGCATAGAGCACCGCGGGCAGCACGACAGCGGCCTGTAGCGCGAGTTTCAGCAACGCGGGCAGGTCGCGGCTGTCGTCCAGGGCACCGATCAGCAGCAGGGCGGCGGCGCCGGCGACGAAGACCTGCGAGATCGGTGCGAGTGGTATCCAAATGGCCAGGCCGACGACGGTTCCGCAAACGATGCCCCAGCCGCCGACCCGTGGAATCGGCCGACGATGGACTTTCCGCGAGTCCGGCCGGTCGAGCATTCCCAAGGTCGGGGCCAGCCGAACCATGACCGGGATGACGGTCAGGCTGACGGCGATCGCGGTTATCGTTGCGAGCAAGAAATCCATTTCATGATTTGCAGTTTAATTTATCTGGATTTTCCTTATCCAATTATTAGCGAAATGTAAGAGTGGCGACCCTGGTGGTGTCGGCGCCGATATTGATGGTGGTTGTCGCCAACTAATCAAGGGAAGTTTTATTGAAGAGAGCGCGAATTGGCTGAAGGGCCGATGATCTAGGCCTCCCCAACATCTGGCGTCGCCCCGGCTTAACCAGTACAGCGCGATTATATGAGTCTGTCCGGCGAAAAGCGATCAGGTTTGTTTTAAAGGAGTCTAATTAAAAAAATTAGTATGTGTTGCAGTTTTTGTTTTTGAGTGCCGCTCTTGTGACGCTTCGATTTGGATATATATTGGTGGGAGCGGCTGGAATGAGGGGTAGGTCTAACGCCGTTTCGGCTAGGGCATGAACGTCGATCGCTCCAATTTCCGATAATGCCGCGACCGCTCCGGCGATTGCCGGCGGTGGCGCGGAGACGCGCCGAGGGGATGCAAGGCTGCCGGCAAGGAGGCTCGGCGTTATGGAGTTGCTGCCGTTGATCACTGTTGGCCGGTTGCCGTTATCGGCGGTTGAGCCCCGAACCGTCGAGACGGACCAAGCTGGCGCGTCGATCGAGGCCATGGCGGGAATCGTGCAGCGGGAAAGCGAGGCCGCGCTGATGGCGCTGTCGTCGTCGGTCGTCGACGAGGAGCGGCAAGGCGAGGCGGCGGCGATCGGGGCGGGCCGTAGCCCGGTCGATTCGGAGTTCGTGATCCCCGTTTGTCTGGCGTTGCTCGGGCTGGTGGTGATTGCCCGCCGGTCGAGGCAGCGCCGTATGCGGGGGCCGGCGGCCGAGGCGGACTCGTATTGGCCCCAGGAGCTGTAGCGGTTCCGTCTGGGCACCGGTGCGATCCGGCGGCATAGATTCTAACCAGGTCGGAAGCACAACACGGAGGTTGAAATGTCACGTCTGCCGGTACTGCGCGTGCTGGTCGCGCTGTTTCTAGGAAGTGCCGCGTGTGCGTGGGCGGCCGACGCCGCGCCGTCCGTAGCACCGCTGCAGGAGCAGGAGTACCGGATCGGTCCGGAGGACGTGCTCGAAATTTCCGTATGGCGCGAGGAAGGGCTGCAGCGCGAGGTGCTGGTCCGCCCCGATGGCGGGATCTCCTTCCCGCTTGCCGGCGATCTGCATGTGGCCGGCCTGACGGTGAAAGAGGTGCAAGAGCGACTGACAGCCAACATCAGCCGCTATATCCCCGATGCCGTCGTCACGGTTTCCCTGCGCCGGGTGCAGGGCTACCGAGTGTATGTACTGGGCAAGGTGCATCAGCCGGGCCCCTACGTGGTCGGCCGCTATCTGGACGTGATCCAAGCGCTGACGCTGGCCGGCGGGCTCACGCCCTTCGCCGCCGAAGACAAGATCAAGGTGATCCGCCGCACCGGCTCCGAGAGTCAGGTGTTCGATTTCAACTACGGCGAGGTGAAGAAGGGGCGGGCATTGTCGCAGAACATCCTGCTGCGCAGCGGCGACGTCGTGCTGGTTCCTTGAGTGCGGGCCATGGGGCCCCGGTTCGGGGACGGCAATGGGTGGATGCGACCGATGCAGTGGACTTGGGCTAATCGCCGTTGGCTGACACTTGGCCGCGCGCCGTGCGGGGGCGCGACGATTTCGACGCGGCGCCGCCGCTGGACGATTCGGGGCGCGCTATTGCTCACGTTGTCGGTAACGGCGTCGGCCGGTGCGGCGCCCTGGCAGGTGCAGCCGATGTTGCAGGCCAGGGGGGAGGTCGACGACAACCCACGCCTGAGCGTCGACGGCGGCAGCACCGAGACGGCACTGACTGGCACCGCGGGCGTGGCGGCGCGGCGCATGAACGAGGTTTACGAGGTCAGCGCCGCTGCTAGCGTGGGCTATACCGCCTACAGCGGCAGCGACCTGCCGAACGACGACGCGGAAATGCTGCAGCTTGACAGCGCCTGGCGTTCGGACCGGTCGGTTTGGCGGCTAGGCGCCGAGTGGATTCGCGATACCACTGTCGTCGACGTGTCGGCGCTCCAGGACGAGCTCGATCCTGGCACCGACATCGACCGGGCGGTGACGGAGGACAGCGTAAGGCGTCGACGGCTGTTGTGGAGCGGGTCGTTCGAGCATGCGCTCAGCGAGCGCCTGGACGGCGTGGTCGGTTACCGAGGGCTGCGTCTGGATCATAGCCGGCAAGGTGCGGTGACGTTGCGGGACTCTTGGACCCATCGCTTTGATTTGCACGGCCGTTATCGGTTGAGCGAGCGCGATCGGGTCGGCGTCGGTGTCGAGACGCTGCATTTCCGTGCGTCCAACGCCGACAACGATCTCGACAGCGTCAGTCTGGTCGTTTCGTTGACGCGGCGGCTGTCCGAGCTGACCACGACCTCGGCGGTGGTCGGTGCCTGGAGCGCCGAGGCCAGCAGCAGTGGCGTTTCGGGTGACGACAACGGCTGGTTGGCGCGGTTTAGCCTGTTCAGCCGCGGCGAGCTGTGGTCTCTGGACCTGGCTTTGGAGCGGGACTTGCGGCCAAGCGCCGAAGGCGTACTGCGTCAAGCCGATCAGATCCTGCTGAGGCTGCGTTACGACCTGTCGCCGCGGCTGCGCCTGACGCTTGCGGGACGGGGCTATGAGCTGCGGGCGGTCGATGTCGGCACGACACAGCCCGACCGCCGGTACTGGGTCGTGGAGCCGAGGCTGGATTGGCAGCTGGCGCAGGATTGGATCGTGGGCGCTTCCTACCGCTACCGCTCGATAGACCGTGGCACGGGCGACGGTTCCGCCGATAGTCACGCGGTAGCGCTTGTTCTCGAGTATCGGCCCATGTTCGAGGGAGCGCGCCCGCGTTAACGTCCGGTCCGGGTGTGGACGATCGGTCGAGACGGATTGACATTCATGACGTGCCGCGGGGGTTCGCGGACATTTTTCTGGCTCGGGACGAGCGTGGCAACGCCAAGTAAGAAGAGGGAACTTCATGGCTGCGACGGTGACCCCATCCGATCTGGTAGCGCTGCTCAAGCGGCGGCGAGCGTTCTTCCTTGTTCCGTTCCTGCTCGTCGTCGGCTTGGGCGTCGCGGCGGCGCTGCTGTTGCCTTCCGTGTATCAGGCTACCGCCACCATTCGCATCGACCGTCAGCAGATACCGCGCACCGTGCTCGACACGACGCCGGTCACTACCTCCGTCAACGAGTATGTGGAAGTGGTGAGCCAGCGGGTGCTGTCCAACGACAACCTGTTGCAGGTCGCGGAACAGTTCCAGTTGTTCCCACCGCCTCGGGACGAAGTCGAACGCCAGGCCATCGGCAAGGCGATGCGCAACAACATCGTGCGCGAGACGCTGTACGTCGATCTGGGGCCGCCCACTCAGCGCCGCGGTGAGAGCGTCGCCGTGGCCTTCACCATCGGCTACCGCGCTTCCGATGGTGAGACGGCGCGCGACGTCGCCAACGCCCTGGCCGATCTCTACCTGCGAGTCAATCAAAGCCTGCGTACCGATCGGGCGGCGCAGCTGACCGAATTCCTGAAGTCGGAAGCGGAACGGCTGTCCGCCAAAGTCAAGGACGTGGAGCAGCGCTTGGCCGAGTTCAAGGAGCGCCATGCCGGCAGCCTGCCCGAGAACCACGACCGCAACTTGGTCCGCATGCACAGCTTGCAGGATCAGATCGACCGGATCGAGGAGCGCGTGGTCGCGCTGAACCAGCAGCGCATCGCCTTGCGCGCCGAGCTGGCCCGGCTCGACCCGCAGGCGCCGATCGTCGGAGCCGAGCGGCGGGTGCTGACGCCTTCGCAGCAGGTGGAACGGCTGCGGTTGGAGTATCTCGATCTGTCGGCCACTTATTCGCCGCTGCACCCGGATCTGGTACGCCTGCAGAACCAGTTGCGGGCCCTGACCGGCGCGGCGCCGCAGGCGGAAAAGGTCCTGAACCTGATCACCGCGTTGGAGCAGCAGCGAACCGAGCTGATGCGGGTGCGGCAGCGCTACAGCGCCGAGCATCCCGACGTACACCGGGCCGAGCGGGCGGTGGCCAGGCTCAAGGACCAGTTGGCGGCGCTGAGCGACAGTGGCGAAGGGCGGCCACCGGCATCCAATCCCACCTACGTTACGGTGAGCACGCAGCTGCAGGCCGTGGAATCGGAACTGCGCGCGGAGACCGAACTGCGGGACCGGCTGCGCCAGAGGCTCAACGAATACACGACGCTGTTGGCGGCGGCGCCCGCCGTCGAGCGGGACTACCGGGCGCTGCAGCGGGAGCACGAAACCGCGCTGAGCGAGTACCGCGAAATGCGCGACCGCCTGCTGCGGGCGGAAGCGGCGGAAAAGGTCGAGCGCGAGCACATCGGCGACCGCTTCTCCCTGGTCAGTCCGGCGGTGCTGCCGAGCCGGCCGGTGAGCCCGAACCGGCCCGGCATCGTCATCGTCGCGGTGGTGTTCGCGCTTTGCATCGGCGCCTTCGCGGCGGTGGCCGCCGAGTATCTCGATCAGTCGGTCAGCAGTACGCGGCGGCTCGCGGCGATCATCGGCGAGCCGCCGCTGGCGACCATTCCCAAGATCCACGGGGAGCGGGAGCGCCGCTTCCGCTGGCCGCAGTGGGGGGCTACGACCCAGGTGGTGCTGGCGGTTTCGGCGACGGCGCTGCTGACGCTGGGTTTGGGGTTGGCCGGGGTGATCGCTTTGGCTTGAGGCGTCGCCGGCGACGGCGGACGGCGGTGGGTTGGTTGTAACGGTTGGCAGCGGAGCACTCGGCGACGGCCGTCGCCGAGCCCAACGATTGAGCAAGGAGCAGGGTATGTCCAGCAACATATTGCGAGCCTTAGAGCTGGCGAAAGCGGCCAATCAGGGAAGATTGCCCGCGGGTGCCAACGCGCGCCGCCGCCGTGTGCCGGCGGCGACCAAATCGGTCGACGTCTCGCCGGAGGTCATGAGGCGCAACCGACTGGTGGCGGCGCTCGACGATCAGCGCTTGCGCGACTGCTACGCCTTGCTCCAGGCCCGTCTGCTGCAGCGGGCGCGGCTAACGGCCAAGCTGAGACTGATCGGCGTCACCAGCCCCTCGGTGCAGGACGGCAAGACCCTGACCGCGGTGAACCTGGCGTTGACCATGGCCGAAGCCGGTCATTCGGTGCTGCTGGTCGACGCCGATCTGCGCCGTCCGAGCGTGGCCGCCGCTTTCGGTATCAAGGTGGATGCCGGTCTGGGCGATTATCTGATGGGTAAGAGCCAGCTCGAGGACGTGCTGCTGAACACGTCGATACCGCGGTTGACGCTACTGCCGGCCAATCCGGCTACGCCGCTGGTCATGGGGTCTCTGTCGTCGGAGCGCATGCTGCAGCTGGTTCGGGATCTGAAAGAGGCCTATCACGAGGGCTTCGTGGTTTTCGACCTGCCGCCGGCGTTGGTTGGCGGCGAGGTGGTGGCGCTCGCTCCTCACCTCGACGGCAATTTGCTGGTGGTGGCAGAGGGGCGCACCAAGGAGGAGGCGCTGCGCACCACGCTGCGCGTGCTCGATGGCGTGCCGCTGCTGGGAACTGTCATGAACTTCGCTTCGGAGCTGATCAGCTCCGAGGAGTACTACGCCTGATCGCGGTGCCGGCGCGCGGCGGGGGAGGGAGATCGCGGTGGTGCAGCTCATCAAGCCGGTAGACGCATTCGAGACGGCCGGTGCGGGTGGCAGGGCGCCGTTCATGCGCGGCGTATTGCTGGCGCTGTTCATCCTGCTGCTGGCCGACGAGATGTTCGGCTGGGGGTTGGGCCTGGGAACGGGGCTGAGCGTGAAGAACGCTCTGCTTTATCTGCTGCTGGTGATGATGCTGGTGGATGCGGCGCTGCAAGGCCGCAAGGCGACGCTGGAGCCAGCCGCCGTGCAGGGGCCTTTCCTGCTGCTGATTGCTTGGGCGACGTGCTCGTGGATCACCAACAGCGTGCTCGATTTTGGCGTCGGCTATCAGCCCCTTCAGCATTTCATCGCGCTGAAGGGAAGGCTGGTCGACCACTTTCTGTTCTTCATCGCCTTCTATCTGGCGGTACGCACCCGCGAGGACGCCTTCTGGGTGATCCGTTGGATCATCGGCTTCCTGATCGTGGCCAACCTGGTCACGGTGATCGACGCTTACGACGTTCCGGACCTGGGCATCATCAGCCACACCGTGAACGGTCGGGTCAACGGCCCGCTCGGCGAGCCGAACGAGTACGGGGCGTTCGTCGCCATGTTCCTGCCGGCGTTGGCCTCGCTGATCCCCGGCACTACCGGATGGCGGCGCTGGTTCTACCTGTTCGGGTTGGTGCTGTTCACCTGGGTGCTGTTGCTGACCGTATCGCGAGGCGCCTTTGCCGGTTTGATCGTCGGTTGCGCGCTGGCCGCCGTGATCCTGCGCCGGCACCTCAATGCGCGCGTAGTCGGTACGCTGGCGCTGGCCGGCGTGGCGCTGCTCGGTATGGTGCTGGTACTGCTCGGCGAAGAGTTCATCGATCTGTTGGGACAGCGCACCATCAGTGCCGGCGCCAGGGGGGACGCCTACGAAATGAGCTCGGGACGAACCTGGATCTGGAAGGGGGCGCTCATGTTGCAGCTGGAGCGGCCCATCAGCGTCCTGCTCGGTTACGGCTGGTCCACGTTCCGTAACCTCAACCCGCTCAGCTCGCACAACGTTTTCCTGAGCTATCTGTTCGAACTGGGTCTGCTTGGGCTCTTGCTATTTCTGCTGCTGCTGCGGGGTGTGGTAGTGGCGGCGGCGCGGAGCATGGATCGGCCGGAGAATCGGGCTCTGGCGGCTGGCGTGGTGGTTGGCCTACTGTCGTTCGCGACGGCGTCCTTCTTCGTGGTGCCGAACGAAACCTGGTACTTCGTTTGGGCGTATATCGGCGTGGCGTTGCGAGCGGTCGCGGCGAATCCCGAACCGGTGGTCGCGCCGCTGCCTTTATCGGCTCGCTTTGCGGCGGTGGCGCAGCAGCCGGAGCGACGGCGGCGCGGCAGGATGGATCGGCTGCGGGAGTGATCGCCCGGTGCAGGACTACCATTCCCAGGACGGGAACTCTATGCGTGTGCTTATCGTTTCCGCCTACTTCGCGCCCAGCGCCATGGTCGGCGCCAAACGCTTCTCATTCTTGAGCCGCAGCTTCCGGGACCAGGGACTGGAGGTGGCTGTGCTCACCATGCGACCGTCCGGGCCGGAGCGAGGGGTGGATCCGTCCTTGCCGGCCGCCGCGGCCGTTCACGTCGCCGGCTCGCTGCTGCCTTTCCCGTTGGGGCGTTCAGCTTTATGGGCGCGGCTCTACGAGCGTTTCGTCGCCGATGTTATCGCCGTGCCTGACCAATACGTCGGCTGGCTGCTGCCGGGGCTGATGCGCGGCAGGGCGTTGGCCACCGAGTTCGCGCCGGAGGTGGTGATCGCCACCGGGCCGCCGTTCACCGCGTTCGCGATCGGCGCCGCTACCGCCGCGCGCGCCGGCGCCAAGCTCGTCCTCGATTACCGCGACCCATGGACCGCCTATCCGTGGATGGGGCGCGCGGTGCGCCGGCGCCAAGGAACCTCGCGGCGGTTGCTCGAACGCCGGCTGGTGCGTCGCGCCGACGCCCTGGTGTTCGCCACGGCGCCGATGCTGGAAAGCTTCGAGCGGGAGTTCGGCCGGATACGCCGGGGGCCGGCCTGCGTCATCACCAACGGTTTCGAATCCGGCCGCGAGGTGACGCCGGCGCCGCTGCCGGCGGACAGCCTGAACATTCTTTACGCCGGCAACTTTTACGGCGAGCGCCAGATCGGCCTATTGGTCGAGGCCGCGGACCGCTTCATGCGCGAGGGGCGGGCCGGCGGGCGGCCGCTGCGCATTCACGTGTTCGGCAAAGTGCGTCCGGCCGATCGGGAGCGGATTAGCGCCTGCGGAATGGAATCGTACGTGCACGAACACGCGCCGGTCGCCCATGCGGAAGTCCTGCGCTACATGAAGGCGGCCGACGTGCTGTATCTGCCGTCCGGCGGCGACGTCCCTTATGCCTTGCCATTCAAGGTGTTCGACTACCTGAGCGTGCGCCGACCGGTGCTTGCGCTGGCGCCGGAGCGGTCGGCGGTGGCCGATCTGCTACGGGAGTTGCGCTGCGGCGAGCTGGTGGTGCCGGGCAGCGATCCCGCAGCGCTGGTCGACGCGCTCGAGCGGCTGCTGTCGCCGGTGGCCGATTACTCGTTCGAGGGCGCCGAACGGTACGGCTGGGATGTGTTAGGCCGGCGTTATGTCGAACTATTGCGGGCCGTGCGCGACGGAGTCGCGGTCCGCGCCGATCCGGTCACGGCCGGGCTCGCTCGCTTCGAGGAGAGCCGAAGCGGGTACTGAGGGCGGCGGGACGCCGCCGTCAAGGAGCAGGGAATGCGTATTGCCAGTTCGCTGGATCTAGAGAAGGGCGTCGCCTACGGCGGCGATCGCTGGGCGAAGCGGCCGCGGTCACGTCGTCGGCCCCGAAGCGGAGCGGGGGGCGTATGAAGGTCTACGAGGCGAGCGCACCGGCCGACGAGCGCCGGTGCGTGGATACGCTCGGGGCGGCGATGCCGTTACGGGTCTGCCACGTGATAGGCGCGCTGCGGTACGGCGGCGCCGAGCGCCAGGTGGTGAACCTGCTCAATCACCTGCCGTATCCGCAGCGCTACCTGCTCCTGCTCGAGGCGAGACAGGACGACGGATTACGCGCGGCGCTGAATGCTCGGGTGACGGTCGGCGTGGTGCCGGTGCGTCTGCGTAACTGGCCGCTAGGCGTGTACCGGGTCGCAGCCCAGCTGCGCCGTTGGCGGATCGACATCGTTCACAGTCACATGTTCTGGCCGAATCTTGCGGCGGCCGTCGCCTGCTCGCTGGCCGGCGTGCCGGTGCTGGTGACTTCGGAGCACGGCCAGAACCTGGACAAGCGGCGCTGGCAGCGCTGGGCGGAACGGCGCCTGATCACGCCGGCCGCCGCTCTACGGGTGTGCGTCTCCGAGGACATTATGCGGCTGCGCGCCGAGGTCGACGGCGTGGCGCCGTCCAAGCTTTGCCACATCCCCAACGGTACGGATTGTCCGGACCAACCGGCGAGCGGCGGCGGACCGATCCCGGTGATCGGCAGCGTCGGCCGCATGGTGGCGGCCAAGGATTTCCCTTGCCTGCTGCGGGCCGCGGCCTTGCTGCGCCAGCGCGGCATGGAGTTTCGCCTGCGGCTGGTCGGTGACGGGCCGCTGCGCGCCGAGCTGGAGCGGACCGCGCGCGATCTGGGACTGACGCCCTGGGTGGAGTTCGCCGGTTACCAGTCGAATGTATCGGCCTGGCTCAGGCGCTTCGATTTGTTCGTGCTGTCCTCGATTCACGAGGGCCAGCCGGTGGCGCTGCTGGAGGCCATGGCGCACGGATTGCCGGTGGTGGCGACCCGCGTTGGCGGCATACCTCGGACGGTGCGTGATGGCGAGGAGGGGCTGCTGGTCGAGCCGGGCCGGCCCGATATGCTGGCGGACGCGATCCAATGCCTGCTGCTCGACCGCTCCTGGCGGCAGCGGCTGGGGGAGGCCGCCAGGCGACGGGTGCAGCGCGACTTCTCGATCGCCGCGGTCAGCGCGCGCTACCAGCAGCTTTACCGCCAGCTCTGGCTGCAGGCGAGGGCGGCGGGTCGCCAAGCGGAGGCGGTATGAGCCGGGAAGCCATGTACGTCGGTTCGCTATGTTCGATCGACCGCGTTCGCCGCTTCGGCGTCGGCGCAACCTGCGGTGCGTATATTCGACGGTCGGCGGCGAGGAGGACGTAGCTATGCGCGCGACGAAACGATCGCCCGGGAAGGCGCGGCCGCGGGTGCTGTTCCTGATGAATTCGCTGATCGTCGGGGGCTCGGAGCGGAAGTCGGTCAGGCTCGCCAACGCGCTACAGGCCGCTGGCTGGTCGGTGAGCGTCGCCTATCTCGATGCCGCCGAGCGGACACCGGCGCCGCTACGCGGCGAGCTCGATCCGGGCATCACCGTCACCTGCCTAGGGCGGCGGCGGCACTATTCGCTGACGGCCCTGTATCGGCTCTACCGCATCCTGCGCAGCGGCGGCTTCGGTACCGTACTGTCCGTCAATCTGCACCCGCTGTGCTATCTGGTGCCGTGCCTGCTGCTGTCGAAGCGGCGCGCGCCCCGCAGCATCGCGCTGATCAATACCACCGAGCCGCGCAGTCGTCGCGACGCGGTGTTCCTGGCGCTGTACCGGCTGCTGTTGCTGCGCCACGTCGATCGCCTTGTGTTCGGCTGCCGCTACCAGATGGCGCGCTGGCTCGGGCAGGGCGGGTTGCGTCCCGGCCGAGCCACGGTGATCTACAACGGCATCGACCACCGGCAGTTCGGCGACGACCGCGAGTTCGAGCCGAAACGTCGGGGCGGTTCTTCGCCGTCGCTGGTGATCGGCACCGTTGGCCAACTGCGCCCGGAGAAGAACCATCGTGAGCTGCTGTCGGCGTTGTGGCTGCTGCGGCGCCGGGGTTATTCGCCGACGCTGGTGATCGTCGGCGACGGGCCGGAGGGCGCCAGGCTGCGCCAGCTGGCGCGGACCCTGGGCCTGGAGGATTCGGTACGGTTCGTGGGCCAGCAGGCCGACGTCAGGCCATGGCTGGCGGTGATGGACGTGTTCGTGCTGAGCTCGGTCACCGAGACGTTCTCCAACGCGGCGCTGGAGGCGATGGCGTCGGCGTTGCCGGTGGTGATAAGTCGGGTCGGCGGCGCGCCGGAGATGATCACCCACGGCCAGGACGGGCTGCTGTACCCGAGCGGCGACGCCGAGGCGCTGGCCGAGCTGCTGGCGGGGCTGATCGACGACGAGGAAATGCGCCGCCGGCTCGGCCGTAACGCGCGGCGGTCGGTGCTGACGCGCTTCAGCCTGGAGCGCATGGCGAGCGAGTTCCAGGAGCTGCTCGGCGAGGGCTGGCGCGAACCGCCGCAGGTGGCGAGGTGAGACGTGGCTGCCGAAGAGGTCACCGGGCCGCTCGTCGTTATGCTGGGCACCGATCCTGGCGCCGCCGGCGGCGTCGCCGCCGTGGTTGCCGCCTATCGCCGCAGCGCGTTGTCGCGGCGCTGGAACTTGCGCTACATCGCCACCCATCGCGACGGCGGCGCCCTGCGCAAGTTGCTGACACTGGCCAAGGCGCTGCTGACCTTCTATGGGCTGCTGCTCCGAGGCCGTGTCGGGCTGCTGCACGCGCACACCGCATCGCGCGCCAGCTTCCTCCGCAAGTGCCTGTTCGTGCTGCCCGCTTACCTGTGCCGGGTGCCGGTCGCGCTGCACGTGCACGGCGCGGAGTTCGACCGGTTCTACACGCGGGAGCTGGGACCATTGCGGCGACGGCTGGTCGCCGCCGTGCTGCGGCGGGCCGACAGGGTGATCGTGCTGTCGGAGTTCTGGCGGCGTTTCTTCGTCACGGTGGTGGCTCCGGAACGGCTGGCGGTTCTCCCCAACGCAGTCGTCTTGCCCGAGCTCGAACCCGACCGCGGTGGCGGTGCCGCCAAGATCCTGCTGTTTCTTGGCCGGATCGGCGCGCGCAAGGGCTTCTTCGAGCTGCTGGATGTGCTCGCCCGCTTGCGCGCCCGCGGGATGGACGTGGAGCTGTGGGCCGGCGGCGACGGCGAGCTGGAGCGGGCCCGCGCGCGGGCGCGGGAGCTGGGCGTGGAGGATCGGCTGCGCCTGCTCGGTTGGCTGACCGACGAGGGCAAGCTGACCGCGCTGCGGCGGGCGCACGTGTTCTGCCTGCCGTCGCAGGCGGAAGGCTTACCGATGGCGCTGCTGGAAGCGATGGCGGCCGGTCTGCCAGTGGTGACCAGCCCGGTCGGCGGCATCCCGGAAGCGGTGACCGACGGCCAGGAGGGCTTCCTGGTGACGCCGGGCGCGATCGATGAGATCGAGCAGGCCGTGAGCCGCCTGCTCGGCGATGAGGCGCTGCGCCGGCGCATGGGCGCGGCCGCCCGACAGCGGGCGGCCGCCAATTACAGCCTTGAGGCGGTAGTACCCGCGCTGGAGGCGATCTACGACCAGCTCCAACCGCGTTGCCGCCGGGTTCCCGTGACGGCCGTCGCCGAAGCGAAACCGACATAACCGAGAACAGGTGCCGCATGAGGTCGCTAGACGTTGTCCGCGGGTTGTATGCGCGCAGTCCGGTATGGCTGAGGTCGGGCGTCGGCTGGGCCGTCGGGCTCTTGCCCACCAGTCTGCAGTACGGCGGCAGCTATCGTCGTACCCGGCGCCTCATCGAGCGGGGCGAGCGCGATCCGGAGTTCGTGCGCGACTACGTGGTGCAACGGCTGCGTGCGCTGCTGGCGCTCGCCTATCAGCGCAGCTCGTACTACCGTGAAGCGATCGATAGGGCGCTCGGCCCCGGATGCAACCCGGCGGCGCTGACGCTGGCCGAGTTCGAGCGGCTGCCGATCCTGACCAAGGGCACCGTCCGCGCCCAGCTCGATCGGCTACTCATCCGCCCGGCGTGGCAGCTGGACTTCGGTACGACCAGCGGCAGCTCCGGTCGGCCGCTGGGGGTCTATCTCGACAAGGATCGCGGCGCGCGGGAGATCGCTTTCGTGCACCACATCTGGGGGAAGGCCGGTTATCGTCCTGGCGATCGCAGGGCGGTGCTGCGCGGTGTGCAGCTCGGCGACGCCGACCGCCGGCCGTGGCGCTACGATCCGGCCCTGCGTGAGCTGCTGCTGTCGCCGTTCCATTTGCTGCCGGAGGTGATGGATCGCTATCTCGAGCTGATCGATCGCTACCGGGTGCGCTTTATCCAGGGCTATCCGTCGGCGCTGACGATCCTTGCCAAGCATGCGCTGCGCCGAGGCTGGCGTCCGGCGGTCGCCATCGCCGGCGTGTTCCCGATCTCGGAATCGCTGCTGGCTTTCCAGCGCCGGCTGATCGAGCAGGCCTTCGGCGCGCCGCGTATCCTGCCGTTCTACGGCATGAGCGAGAAGGTGGCGATCGCTGGCGAGGTCGAGGGGTGCCCCGATCTGTACGAGTTCGAGCCGCTGTACGGTTACGTCGAGCTGGTCGATGCACGAGACCGGCCGATCACCGAGATCGGGCGCACCGGCCGCATCGTCGGCACCGGTTTCATCAGCACCGGCTGCCCGCTGATCCGCTACGACACGGGCGATAACGGCGAGCTGGCGGCGCTGCCGGATGCGAGCAACGGCTATCGGCTCCGGGTGAGGAACATCCGCTCGCGCTGGTCACAGGAGTATCTGGTGGCGCGCAACGGGGCGTTGATCTCCATGGCCGCGATCAACATCCACTCGGCGGCGTACGCGCAGATGCGCGCCTTTCAGTTCTATCAGGACACGCCAGGGAAAGTGGTGGTGAAAGTGGTGCCGCTGCCGGGGAAGGGCGAGCGCGAGGTCGAGCCGTTCGTGCGGGAGATCCAGCGCAAGGTCGGCGCCGGCATCGAGTTCCGCTTGATGGTGTGTCAGGAGCTGTACCGCAACCCGCGCGGCAAGCAGCCGTTCATCGAGCAGCGGCTCGATCTGGGGCGCTACGGTGGCGAAGCCGCTTGAGCGGCGACCGATGGGGAGATAACGCCGCGGCCGCGGCCCCCTCGGGAGGGGGCGAGACGGCCGAGGACGGTACGGGACTTACTGGACCTGGTTCAGGCGCGGCGCCGACGGCGGGGCCTGCTTCACCGTGCCTTCCGGCGACATCTCGGCGAGCGACGAGTTCTGATCGCCAACCTTGATGTTATCCATGTAGATGACACGGTTGTTGGCCAGGTTCCAGACCTGGTTCTTGTGCATGTACAGACCGGCCTTCAAACCGAAGCCACCGTTGTTCGAGCCGCTGGCGGGCGAGTTGTAGCCGATGCCGCGGTCGAAGGTCATGCCGCCGCGGGTGATGACCTTGGGACGGATGTCGAGCACCTTGATCCAGGGGCCGTTGTTCTCGCGCTTGTAGAACTCGAGGAAGCCGGTGCCGCCGCTCTTGGAGCCGCGGGCATCGAACTTGATGTGAATGACCCAGTCGGTCCAGCCGCCCTTGTTCAGGTTGCCCAGCGCCTTCTGCGATACCGCCTGATCAGGGAAGTCGGCGCGCAGATCCTTGCCCGAGTCGCTGCCGTTCGGCAGCGGATAGGTGGCGCTGTAGAACATCTGCTGCTGCCAGGGCACGTCGCTGGGGCTGGGGTTGACCTTGTCGTCCCAGCGGTGCCAGATCACCCAGCTGCCGTCCTCGATGTCCATGTTGATGATGCCGCTCAGCCCGCTCTCGTTGAGCGGCTTGACACCGTAGATGACCGGGCCCCAGCCCTGGTCGGACTTGGTGTCGACCCAGTCGGACGGGATGTAGACGCTGAACGACAGCCAACGCTCCGACATGTACGGCAGCGCGTTGTAGTTGACGGGCAGGATGCCCTGCGCGGTGAGCTGGGTGCGCCGGCGCGAGCAGTCGCCATTGCTGTCGCAATCCCGTGGCTCGGAGCCGTTCTTCGAGTTTTTGACGACGAACTTCGCCGAGTATTTGCCCTGGCGAACGATCGTGGTGTCCAGCGATAGGCAGGAGCCGTCGCCGAAGTAGGCCGTGTTGCCCTTCGGCCGGCAGTACTCAGGCATCTGCGAGAAATTGGGGCGGGTCTTGTCAGTGCTGTGCCACTGCATGAAGTCCCCGGTCTCGAAGTCGCCAGCCCAGAGGATTTTCGCCGAGGCGGCGCCGGGCACGGCCATCAGGCCCGCCGTACATGCCAACGATGCGCTCAAGAAAGCAGTGCGCGCCAAGTGCTTGGGCGAGAGGGGTGTGAACATCTAATTAGTCCCCTTGACGATATTAGTTTGTGCGACGACGTTGCCAGAAACGCCTATAAAAACAGCCTCTTGTCCTTGCGTTTGCCGGCTGGCCGATCGCCATCTGGAAAAGCCCCGCCGCTCGAGTGCCGAGCGGTCTCCCGTTCTGGCTGCGACCGCAGGCTAACTTAGCTGCGGAGAGCGGAATGGGGGCTCGGTCACGGCCTTTTGGCGACACTTGTCCGCTATGGGGACTACGTCACAGCGGGCATGTGCGCCGTCTCACGTTGTCTTCGGGGCGATTCGTCCCCGTACTTGCGGGTGACTCGTGCCACCTTTCCGCTCAAACGCGGCCGGCCGCCGGCAGCCGGCCGCGAATCCGCGACAGCAGGCGCTGCAGTTCGTCCGGACGCGGAAAACCGATCAGCAGCAGCAGCGCCGGATAGGCCGCCAGCAGCAGCGCTTTCACGGCGATCGCCGCCCATAGCCGGTCGATGGCCAATGTCTGCTCCAGCGCCACGATCAGCGCCGCGCCGGCCAGGGGTTTCCAGGCCCGGTCGTATTCGATGCGCAGGGGGCTGAACCGCAGCGCCTCCAACCGCGACCAGACCAGCATGAAGCCGAAAGCCAGCGCGGTCGCCACCGCCGCGCCGAGGGCGCCGGCGAATGGAATCAGCGCCAGGCTCGACAGTAACGAAAGGACTGCGGTGCCGATCGAAATGATCGCCAGCTTCCCCGTTTTCGCCTCGGACTGAAACGGCGCGCAGGAGATGCTGTGGAGCACGAACAGCACATAGCCGAAAGCGATAATGGGGACTAAGCGGCCGGCTTCCCAGTACTCGGGAGGCGTCATCAGCGCCAGCACCGGCTCGATGAAAAGGGAAATGCCTAGGGCGACCAAGCACAGGGCGAAGGTAAGGCCGGATAGGGTTTCGTTGTAGAGGGCGTCTCGGTTCTCGTGCCAGTAATAGCTGTGCAGACGGTTTCCCCAAATTAGGCTGAAAGGTTGACCGACCAAGGTGCTAACCAGCATGCCGAACTTGTAGGCGACCGCGTATAAGCCAACCGCTTCCAGTGTGCCGAATTCGCGCAGAATGTAACGGTCGGAAAAATGCACGATAAACATCGCCAGCGCCGCCGGAACCAGCGGCGCGCTGAATTTCAGCAGCTGCCAGCTGAGTCCGGCGCTGAAGGCGACGCCGGTTTGCCGCAGCGTGGCGTACAGGATGACGGGCGTGAACAACACGCCGGCGATGGCGGGGCCGAGCAGCGCGCCCATGATCCCCATGTGGAAGTAGACGATGAACACCGTGTTCAGGGAAAGCATCAGCACCACGCGCAGCAGATTGACCGCCGCGAATAGCACGCTCCGCTCCTTGACGCGCAAGTAGGCGAGACCGAGATCCTGGACGATGCCGAGCAGCATCGAGGCGAACATGATTTGGAAGAAGAGCGCGCCTTCGTCGCTTTTCAGCACCAGCCTGGAGAAGAATTCGGCGGTTAGATGAAGAGCTACACCGAACGCCAGAGCCGCGCCGGAGCCGAGCAGTAATGCGGTGCTGACGACCTCGTTTTTTTCTTCCGCTGTTTTTGCTGTGTGATAGAAGCGGAATAATGCCGAGTTCAGCCGTCCGCCGATGAGCAAGGCGAAAACGCCGGTGGTAGTGGTGATGAGTTCCAGTGTTCCGTAATCGGAAGGGCTAAGGTGGTGGGTGAAAACGGGAACGAGAATGAACGAAGCCAGCTTGGATATAACGACGCCAAGCCAGTAGACGAAAGAATGAAATAAAATCCCTGCTTCCCTGCGCTTCGAAGCCATGCATTCCTTGCTCCGCTGGAGGGCGGCTCGCCGCTCGGCTGCCGGTTGTACGGCGTGGCGAGGCGTTGCGGCTTGGATGTCGCCGCGCCGGTGGCACAGCGAGCCGTGCTGGTGTCTATGCTAGTGAATGATGCGCGTGGCTGCTAGGCCCTTCAGGGGCATCAGTTCATTATGTTGACTAAGCGAATATTCCGATTAATTTAATTTAAATATATTTGTTTTATTGGTGTTCTTTGGTTGGGTTGTTCCTATTTTTAACCTCGGAATTAGTGGCCATAATGTGAGGAAAGTCTCGGTTGGCCGGCTGTGGCGGTTCGGCGACCGGTAGTCTTCCGGTGCGCTTGGGGGTTGGCGGCGAGACAGCGGCAGGCGTCGACGACAGGGAAGTCGGGAGGGTGGCGATGCTACACGGGCTGCAGGAAGAACAGGTGCCGGCGCCAGTGGCGTGGGTCGAGGGTAGGGAGGACTCGCCCTGCGAGTTCGAGTGGTTCGAGATCGACCGGGAGCCGGCGTTCTGGGACTCACGGGTGCGCGCGCTAGGGCAAGACGTCTTTCATCTCAGTCCAATGCTGAAAGTGCATGCCGGTCGCGAGTCCCGCCTACGTGGCGTGGTGGTGCGGCGCGCCGGCGGCAGCGTGGCCTTGCTCGGCGGCGTGTGGACCGTAACGGCCGAGGGCCCGCTGTTTCAGGCGCTGTCTCTGCCGCGGGCGCTCGGCGATGAGGACGGGCGGAGCGTGACGGAACTTCTGGGGTGGCTGCGCGGGCAGGCGGTGGCCACCGTCCGGATCGGTTCCTACGACGGCGGCGCGGAGAATTGCCGGGTGCTGCCGGACGGCGTCGAGCGGGAATATCGACTGGAATTCCCGTGGATGCTGGACGGTACCGAGCAGGACCGCATGCGTGTGCTGCACGCCGGTCATCGGCGCAAGCTCAGCAAGCTGCTGCGGCGAAAGCTGCGCACCGAGCGGGTCCGGATGCTGCCGGCCGAGACGCTGCTGCTGCTGCGCTGGCGCTGGGCCCAGCGGCGCGGCATCCGCTTCACGCTGCGCAAGGCACTGGCCTACTACCTCCGATACCGCATGCTCGACCGCTGCCTGACCAAGAACGGTCACGGCGCTCTCTACGGCTTGTACGACGAGCAAGGCGAGCTGCTTTCCGTCGCCTACATGTTGGAGTCGCCCGGCACGGCGTTCTACATGCTCGGCGCGAGCAGCGCGGCCGGCTACCGGATCGGCGCGTCGATCCGGCTGTTCTGGGATCTGGCGGAGCGGTACGCGGAACGCCGGCTGCGCTATCTCAGCCTTGGCGGCGTTCCCGCGGAGGCGGTGGAGGCCAGCCATCCGGAGCATGGCGTGTATCGCTTCAAGTCGGAGTTCGGCATCGAGCCGGTGCGCCGGGTCAGCCTGACATGTCGCGGCTGGGGGCGTGCCTGATAGCCACAACAGGGAAGGTGATGGCATGGGGATATTCGCGCAGGCGTTACAGGATGTGTTGTGGAGAAGGCGCGCGATCGCCGATCCGTCGGAGCATCTGGCCGCGGCCATGAGCTGGCTGTGCCGCGCCCAGGACATGGCCGGTGGCGGGGGAGTGGCGCGTATGTACCACCTCAAGACCGGTTGGGGAGCAGCCTATCCGGAAACCACCGGCTACATCATTCCCACCTTTCTGCAGTACGCGCGCTGGTCGGGGAAGGAGGAGTTCAAGCGCCGGGCGCTGCGCATGGCTGACTGGGAGATCGAGGTGCAGATGCCCAGCGGCGCGGTTCAGGGCGGCACGATCGCGTCGCCGCCGTCGCCAGCCATCTTCAATACCGGCCAGGTGATCTTCGGCTGGGTCGCCGCCTACCGGGAAACCGGCGATCGCCGTTACCTGGACGCGCTCACCCGCGCCGCCGACTTCCTTTGCGCCGAACAGGACGAGGACGGCGCCTGGCGTCGTAATCTGAGCGAATTCTGCCGGCCGCGCGTGAAAACCGACTCGTACTGCTACAACGTGCGTACCGCCTGGGCGTTGCAGCGCGCCGCCGAGATCACCGGCGAGGAGCGCTATCGGCGGGCGGCCGAGCGTAACCTCGAGTACGTGATACGGCGCACCCATCCCAACGGCTGGACGCCCGACAACTGTCTCAACGACCCGGAGCGGCCGCTGCTGCATACCATCGCCTATACCACGCAGGGCATGCTGGAGCTGTCGCTGGCGCTCGGTTCGCGTCGCGGCCTGGAGCTGGTGTGCCGAGCCAATCGCGCGCTTCTGGAAGCGCTGGAGCGCGACGGTCGTTTGAGCGGACGTTACGACGCCGACTGGCGTCCGTGCGTGCGCTGGCGCTGCCTCACCGGCGAGGCCCAGACCGCCGTCGTCTGGTTCGTGCTGGCCACGGCGCTCGGTAACGACGAGTGGCGGCACGCCGGGCTGCGGCTGAACCAGCAACTGAAAGCCACGCAGGCGCTGCGGGGCAACCCGGACATCGTCGGCGGCATCAAGGGGTCTCATCCCGTGTTCGGCGGCTACGGCAAGTATCAGTACTTGAACTGGGCCACCAAGTTCTATGCCGACGCCCTGATGCAGGAAGCGGGCGTGCGGGAAGCCGGTCGCTGGGGGTGAGCGTGGCAGGGGCGCCGTTCGTCCGCGGCAGCCGGCGTTCGCATTGGCTGTGCTGCAACGGTTTTCATCTGCGTCTGCCCGACTGGCTGGTACGGCTGCTGGCGACGCTGCTGGACGCCGCCAACCGCCTGCTCGGTGGGCGGCTGCCGTACAGCGTATGGATCCGCTACGAGCTCGATCTGACCGCGCCCGAGCGGCAGCTGGCGTCCGAGGCGGTGCTCAGCCCCATGGACGAGGTGACCATGGATTGGCTGCGAGCGCATCCCTGGCGCAGCCAGCCGCAGCTGATCACCGCGTTCCGCTTGTGGGAGCACGGTCTGCGCCGGGCCTATGTCTGGGTCGAGGACGGGCAGCCGCTGTGCATGCAGTGGCTGTTCCTGAGCGAGGACAATGAGCGACTGCGCGCGCTGCCGGTCTGGTCCGGCATGTATCCGCCGCTGGCGCCGCATTGCGGGCAGGTGGAGAACATCGTGGTGCTGCCCAAGGGCCTGCGGCGGCGCCAGGGCTGCGGGGTGCCGTTCAGTCATGCCATGTGCGAACTGGCCAGGCGCCGCGGCCTGCGGCGGCTGATCACCCACATTCCGCTGAGCAACGTCGGCGCGCAGCGTTGGGCGGAGCGGGCCGGTTGGGTCGCGTACGGCACCATCCGTCGCTATCGCCTGCCCATCCCCGGCGGCAAGGCATGGTTCTGGTATTTGCACAGTAGCTTGCCGAGCGCCACGGCGCCGACGCGCTCGCCGGCTGTCGAGGAATCGGCCGCCGCGGAGGCGAACGACGCGGTTCCGCCTCAGCGCCAGGCCTAGCTGGGAGCGCGAGGAGAGCGTCCGCAGGAAAGCAGGGCGGCTAGCCGTCGTTTCTCGCCAAGCTAGGGGCAAAAAAAAGCCCGCCGGGGAGGCGGGCCAACTGATATCTCGTAGAAGGATATCAAGGAGGAGGACTTCAGTATCTTCGCAAGCAACTCCGGGGACAAACGAGAATTCCTGAGCGTGAGAGTAAGGAAAGCTACGCCTGCAACCGGTTGCATATTAGGCGCGACGGTTGCGGCGTACCTGCCGAGCGCGGCGCGGCAAGTCGGATGAGGCTGGTGGGGGACAACGCGGCGGCCGAGCACGCTTCCGGCGTGCCGAGAGCGTCGGACCACGGGGTGGGGGGGGCATCGACCGACGCCCCAATTCATGGCTTGGATTCGCAGCTCCACAGTTCCACCACCGGCTGCGCCATCCGCGGCGCGCCCAGCCAGTGGCCGAGCGGCTGGCAGTCGCCGCCGCTGCATAGCACGTAGTCGCCGGCCTCGGGCGCACGGCTCAGGCGCAGCGGTTGCTGCGGCGGCAGCGTGGGTCGATAGCGCCAGTTGCCGGACTGCAGCCGGGCGCCGGGCGGAATCTCCATCCCGGCGCCGCTGCCCTGGATGCGCGCCTCTTCGAGCACCAAACCGTCGGGCGTGACCCGGTAGTCCTCTTCCCAGCGGATCTTCTCCACAGTGTGATACCAGGCCAGGGTGAATGCCTGCACGTCGACCTGCGCCCACAGCGCGCCGGCCAGGCCCATGCACAGCTTGATCATGCCGAGGGCGGCCCGGCCAGCCGGCGTGCGCGCCAGAGGTGCTGCGCCAGCACGACGGCGCCGAGCGCGAAGCCCGCTTCGTCGGTGATGGGCTGCGCCAGTATCAGCAATCCTCCTGCGGCCAGCGCCAGCAGCCGCTCCCACCAGGCGAGGTCGCGGCGGAGGTGGCCGATCACGGCGATGCCCCATAGGCCGATGGCGAAGGCCGCCTTGGCGGTGATGTAGGCCGTGCCCAGCAGGCTGTCGCCTTGCAGCATCAGCGCCGGGTCGTACACCGCCAGAAACGGCACCACGAAGCCGGCGGCGGCGATGCGCACCGCCCACAGGCTGATCCGGAAACCGCTCTCGCGGGCGATGGGCGCGGCAGCGAAGCAGGCCAGAGCCACGGGCGGAGTGAGATCGGCCATCAAGCCGAAGTAGAACACGAACATGTGCGACACCAGCAGCGGCACGCCCAGGTCGAGCAGCGCCGGCGCGGCGATGGAGCTGGTGATGATGTAGTTCGGAATGGTCGGGATACCCATGCCCAGGATCAGGCAGGTGATCATGGTCAACACCAGCGACAGCAGCAGGTTGTTCTGGCCGATGGCGAGGATGTAGCTGGCGAAGGTGGTGGCTACGCCGGTGAGCGAGACGATGCCGATGATCACCCCCACCAGGGCGCAGGCGATGCCCACCGGCACGGCGTGGCGCGCGCCCTCGGCCAGGGCGAACACGCACACCCGCAGCGTGGCGCGGCCGCCCTGGATGAACCCATTGATCAGCACCAGCAGGCCGATCACGCCGAAGATCACGCCGATGCCGAGCCGGAAGAAGCCCGCGCAGAGAATGCCCAGCGCCACCCAGAAGGCGATGCGCAGCAGAGTGGAAGACACCCGCAGTATCACCGCCGAGCCGAGGATGACGATGGCGGTCAGCGCCAGGCCCACGCTGCCAGCGAACAGCGGCGTGCGGCCGGAGAACAGCAGATAGATCAGCACCAGCAGCGGGATGAGCAGATACCAGCGCTGGCTGACCGCAGCCCAGGCGTTCGGGCATTCGCTCTTGGGCAAGCCCCTGAGATTGGCGCGCCGGGCTTCGAGGTGCACCACCCAGAACACCGAGCCGAAGTAGAGCAGGGCGGGGATGAGCGCCGCCTTGGCCACCTGGGCGTAGGGTAGGTTGATGGTCTCGGCCATGATGAAGGCCACCGCGCCCATCACTGGCGGCATGACCTGGCTGCCCATGCTGGCGGTGGCCTCCACCGCGCCGGCGAAAGCCGGGCGGTAGCCGAAGCGCTTCATCAGCGGGATGGTGAACTGTCCGGTGGTGACCACGTTGGCCACGCCCGAGCCGGTGATCGTGCCCATCAGCGCCGAGGAGGCCACCGAGACCTTGGCCGGACCGCCCAGCTTGTGGCCGAACAGCCCCATGGCGAAGTCGGTGAACAGCTTGATCATGCCCGCCTGTTCGAGGAAGGCGCCGAACAGGATGAACAGGAAAATGTATGTGGCCGACACGTAGGTCGGCGTGCCGTAGAGACCCTCGGTGCCGAACGCCAGCTGGTTGATGATCTGGTCGAAGCCGTAGCCGCGATGCGCCAGGTCACCAGGCAGGTACTCGCCGAACAGGCCGTAGGCCAGGAACAGCCCGCAGATGATGGGCAGCGCCCAGCCCATCACCCGCCGCGCCGCCTCGAACACCAGCAGCGTCAGCACGATGCCGATCGCCATGTCCTCGGTGGTGAGCTCGCCCGAGCGCTGGATCAGGTCGCCCTCGAACAGCCACTGATACACGGCCGTGGCCATGCCCGCCAGGCCCAGCACCCAGGCCAACGGCTGCCAGGGCCGGCGATTGCCGCGCGCCGGGTAGCTGAGAAACACCATCAGCAACAGGAAGCTCACATGCCCAGCGCGCAGCACTTGGGTGGACACCGGATGGAAGGCGGCGGTGATGATCTGATAGGTCGAGAACAGCAGCGCTACGTAGAACAGTGTCTTGGGCCAAGTGTCCGGGCTGGCGGAAAGGCCTTGGTATTCACTCATGATCGCAACTCGTCAGTGGAACGCCCGGTGCGCGCGGCACGCCGTCCACCAAGGGCGGCCGGCGCGCGAGGATCCGCATCCGCGACGACGGCATCGCGTGCAAGCGCGATGCATCCAAGGAAGGATGGGCAGAGTGGGCGCCGCCGTGGACCTCCACGGCGGCGCTCCGTACCGTTACTTCAGCACGCCCACTTCCTTGAAGTACTTCTCCGCGCCGGGATGGAGCGGGATCGGCAGGTCCTGGGGCGCGGTCTCCAGCTTGATCGCCTTGGCCGCGGCGTGGGCGCTGGCCAGGCGGTCGAGGTTTTCGTACAAGAGCTTGGTCATCTGATAAGCCAACTCGTCCGATACGCCCTCGTGCGTCACGAACAGATTGGGAATGGACGCGGTGGCCACGTCGCTGTCCTGGCCCTCGTAGGTGCCGGCCGGGATCTTGTTCGGCTGGTAGGCCGCGCTGCCGATCTTGGCCACCACGTCGGCGGGGATCTCCACGAAGGTGATCGGCATGGTGGACGCCAGGTCGCGGATCGCGGCCATACCCAGGCCCGAGGATTGCAGCGTGGCGTCGAGCTGGCGGTTCTTGATCAGCTCCACCGATTCGGCATAGGGCAGGTACTCGACGCGGCCCATGTCGGCGTAGCTCAGGCCAGCGGCTTTGAAGATGGCGCGAGCGTTGAGCTCGGTGCCGGACTTGGGCGCGCCCACGGAAATGCGCTTGCCCTTGAGATCGGCCAGCGTCTTGATGCCCGATTCCTTGCTGGCGACGATGTGGATGTAGTTCGGATAGGCGGCGCCGATGGCGCGCAGCTTGGTCAGCTTGTTCTTGAAGCCGGCTTCCTCGACGCCGTTCCAAGCGTGGTCCACCGAGTCGGCCAGCGCTAGCGCCAGCTCACCGCGGCCGGCCTGCAGCAGATTGAGATTTTCCACCGAGGCCTTGGTGGCCTGCACCGACGCTCTGGCGTCCTGGATGCCGTTGTTGTAGAGCTGCGACAGGCCGACGCCGATCGGATAGTACACGCCGCTGGTGCCGCCGGTGAGGATGTTGATGAACTTCGGCGCGGCCAAGGCCACGGTGCTGGTGGCCAGCACCGCGGCGGCCGCCATCAGGGTGATACGCTTGCGCAGACGCATGTGTGGGCTCTCCTCGGTCGTTATGGTTCTCTCAGACGAATATAAGGTCTAACCATAGCACTGCTTATCCCTGATCTGCCGTCGAAAAAACGGCGCTGATCTGGCCGCCGCCGGCCCCATATGTGGATCACAAGGAGGTGGCCGCTCATGAGAAAAGTCGGCGTCTGGGTCTTCCTCTCCCTGGTTTTGATCTTCGTCAGCGTACGCCTGCCTGCGCTGAAGGGCGCCGACAGCCTGCTTCCGGCGGACGATGCCGAGCAGCGCACCGCTAGTACGAATCCGCTGGTCATGACCTTGCAGGCGCCCGAGCTGCGGCGCAGGCCGCCGGCGCCGGGTATGCCCAATGGCGATCACAGCAGCGCCACCGGCTTCGTGCTTACCGGCCGCGGCGACGTGCTGACCGCGGCGCACGTGGTCGAGGATTGCGGGGTGATCACCATCTCCGTTCACCACGCTGGGCGCGGCGAGAAGGTGATCCAGGCGCACTTGGTGCAGGTCAGGCCGGACGACGACCTGGCGCTGATACGCATGACCCAGCCCTGGGACGGCGGCACGGCACGGCTGCGGCAGGGCACGCCCCGCTTGGGCGAGGAAGTGATGGTGGCCGGCTACTCGCTGCCGGGGCTGCTGGCCTCGTCGCTGCACATCACCACCGGCATCGTCAGCACCACCGCCGGCCCGGGAGACGATCTCAACCTGATGGGCCTGAGCGCGCCGGTGCAGCTCGGCAACAGTGGCGGTCCGGTGCTGGACCGCTACGGCAACGTGGTGGGCGTGGTGATGGGCAAGCTCGACGCCATCTCCATCGCGCACGCCACCGGCGCCCTGGCGGCGGACGTTTCCTTCGCCATCCAAGGCGAGGTGGCGCGGCGTTTCCTGAATCTGGCGCGGGTACCGTTCGATACCGCCGAACCCGGCGCGCCGCAGCGCTCCAGCGAGGATCTGGCGGCCCTGGCGAACACCTTCACGGTGCGGGTCGACTGCTGGTCGGATCCGGACATCGCGCTGGGCGAGGAACGTTAGCGCCACGGTGCCCAGCCTGCTGCGCGCTTGACGCAGATTAAGGCGGCTGCGCCGGGCTTCTGGCACGCTGGACGCACTACCCGGCGAAACAACTCGAACGCTATGCCACTGCATCTGCCGAAACCGCCCGCCGTGCTGCGCGGGCCCGTCCAGTGCCTCAGCGGCGAGGCGCTGGTGCTGGTGCTGAACCGTTCGCTGCGCAAGCTGATCGACGACGGCGAGCTCGATTTCCTGGTCGGGCGCTGCGTCGCCATCGGCGTCGACGACGTGGGCCTGAGCTGGCGCCTGACCATGCGCGACCAGCGCATACGTGTTAGCTCCGATCCGCCGGACGTCACCATCGCCGGCAAGGTGGCCGACTTGCTGCTGATGGCCAGTCGCCGCGAGGACCCGGACACGCTGTTCTTCCAGCGTCGGCTGCGGATCGAGGGCGACACCGAGCTGGGGCTTTGGGTGAAGAACTTGATGGATCGTCTGGAGCTAGAGGATCTTCCCGCGCCGGTGCGGATGGCGGTGACCATGGCCGGCGCCATGGTGAGCGGCGCCGACCGCGCGGCCGATCCGGTCTAGCGAGCCGACGAAAGGGTAATGGGCGTCGCGGCCTGGCCGCTCCCGCTACAACGCTCTCCGGTGGGAGCGGTCGCGCCGCGAACGCTTTTCTCCCGATCCCGTCAGGCGCCGATGGCCAGCCGGCTCATGCCGGGCGCGCCGCGCCAGAAGCCGTCGCAGGCCGGCTCGTCGAACTCGGCGTTCGGCTCGGCGCCGTCGAG
>CALGAN010000039.1 GCA_937951875.1 uncultured Alkalilimnicola sp.
GGCTCGATCAAGAAGGGCGACGAGGTCATCGGCAACGAGACCCGGGTGAAGGTGGTCAAGAACAAGCTGGCGCCGCCCTTCAAGCAGGCCGAGTTCGAGATCCTGTTCGGCGAGGGCACCTCGCGCGAGGGCGAGCTGATCGAACTAGGCGTGCGCGAAGGCTTCATCGAGAAGTCCGGCGCCTGGTACAGCTACGACGGCGAGCGCATCGGCCAGGGCAAGGACAATACCCGCCAGTACTTCAAGACGAACCCGGAAGCCGCGGCCCGGCTGGAGGCCGATCTACGCGCGCTGCTGGCGGGCAAGCCAGCGGCCGGCGCCGACGACGAAGCGGCCACCATGCACGCGGCGGTCTGACACCGCCCTTGCCTGGTGGCGGGCCTCCCCAATATCAGCGGTAGGTAAATCAACAGGAGTCGGCCATGCCCCGGACCCACGCACCGAGCAAGCGCACGAGCCGTCACGGCGGTCACCTCAGAGACAACCTGCCCTGGGATCGGGTCGACGAAAGCTCCTGGGAGAGCTTTCCGGCCAGCGACGCGCCCAGCTGGGCCGCGCCCAGCAGCGACGACGTCCCGCCCACCCCGCCGCAGCGGCGGCGCACGGCCAAGCGCGACCGCCGCCACGCCTGAGGCCGGCGCCAGCACCGGCGCCGGCGCTTGCCCTACTCCACCGGCGTCAGCAGCGGCCGGCCGTCGAAGTGGGCACGGATGTTGTCCACCACCAGCTGGCCCATGGCCAAGCGCGTCTCCACCGTGGCGCTGGCGTAGTGCGGCGCCAGCACCACGTTGTCCATGGCGCGCAGCTCCTCGGGCACGTGCGGCTCGTTGGCGAACACGTCCAGCCCGGCGCCGCGGATGCGCCCTTCCGCCAGTGCCTTGATGAGCGCCGGCTCATCGACGGTGGAACCACGGCCGACGTTGATCAGGATGCCCTCCGGCCCCAGCGCGTCCAGCACTGCGGCGTCGACCATGTTCCGCGTGGCCGGCCCGCCGGGCACGATCACCGCCAGGAAATCGCTGAAGCGGGCCAGTTCGAGCACGCTGTCGAAGTAGGTGTAGGGCACGTCCGGATTGCGGCTGCGCTGGTGGTAGCCGATCTCCATGTCGAACGCCGCCGCCCGCCGCGCCACCGCCTGGCCGATGCGCCCAAGGCCCAGGATGCCCAGACGCTTGCCGCTGACCCGATGGCCCAGCCCGAGGTTGCCGAGCCAACGCCCCTCCTTCACCGAGCGGTCGGCGCGGCAGATGCGCCGCGACACGGCCAGCATCAGCCCGATCGCCATGTCGGCGACGTCGTCGGTCAGCACGTCCGGGGTATTGGTCACTTTCACCCCACGGGCGCGGGCGCAATCGAGGTCGATGGCGTCGGTGCCGATGCCGGAGGAGGAGATGATCTCCAGATTCGGCAGAGCCTCGATCAACGCCGCCGAGGCGCCGTGCACGGCATTGGTGACCACGCCGCGGATGCGCGGCCCGACCTCGCGCAGGATGCGCTCGGCGTCTGGGTTCCCCCAATACTCGTGCAGAATGAACTCGTCCTTCAGTTGCGGAATCACATTCGGCGGCATGTAGCCGGCCAGCAGAATTTCGGCTTTCATGATGCTCTTCTTCGAGAAATGGCGAGGCCTCGATCCCTTGTCGAACGACGGCGCTGTCCTCGCAGCCGCCGCGACCGAGGTTCGCCTCAGACGATAGCATGCTATTAATATCCCGTCGCCGGCGCTGACCGGCGCTTACAACAACTTTCGGAGGAGCGATGGATCTGGGTTTGAAGGGCTTGAAGGCGCTGGTCACGGGCAGCACGGCCGGCATCGGTGCGGCGATCGCCGAAACCTTGGCGCGTGAAGGCTGCGACGTGGCGATCTGCTCGCGCAGCCAGGACAAAGTCGACGGCATGCTGCGCAACCTCGCCGGCTACGGCGGCCGTTACGTCGGCCGGGCGGTGGACGTCACCGACGCCGAAGCGTTCCGCGCCTGGGTGGCCGACGCCACCGAGCAGCTGGGCGGCCTCGACATCTACGTGGCCAACGTCAGCGCCATGTCCACCGACTGGCGGCAAACGGTGGACACCGACATCCTTGCCACCGTCTCCGGCATCGAAGCGGCGCTGCCCCACCTGCAGCAGTCCCAGAACGCCTCGATCGTCTACATCAGCTCCATCGCCGGCACGGTCGGCGTGCCGCAGCTGGCGCCGTACGGCGCCGCCAAGGCCGCCATGACCCACTACATGAAGAGCCTGGCGGTGAAGCTGGTGAAGAAGGGCGTGCGGGTCAACACCGTGGCCCCGGGTGACATCCTGTTCGAAGGCGGCGTCTGGGACCGGGCGCGCAAGGAGAACCCGGATTACTTCGCCAAGGTGCTCAAGCGCAATCCCATGGGCCGGCTCGGCACGCCGCAGGAGATCGCCAACGTGGTGGCCTTCCTGGCCAGCCCGGCGGCGAGCTTCGTGACCGGCGCCCACGTGGTTGCCGACGGCGGCAACACCACCCACGTGCAACGCTAACGACGGCGCTTACGACAAGCGCGCCAACGCCTGGCGCCAGTGCTCCGGTTCTGGCGCCGGCTCGTGCAGCACGGCCTCGAAACCGCGGCTCTCCACCGCGTCGGCGTCGGCCAGCTGCTCGGCCACCCGGCGTAGCGCCGCCAGCCCGATCAGCGCGAGCCGGTCCTTGAGCTGTTCCGGCGGCACCTGCAGCGCGGCGGCCAGTTCCTCGACGGTCTGCATGGCGAACCTCCTCTCGCACGGTTGCAGCGGATCGTTCCGAACATATGGGCCGGCGCGCCGAGTTGGCTGCGATCGGCCGCGCTTGCCAGCCACGAGGAGATTGCCATGACCCAAGCCTTGTTCGTACGCGAGGGCGACGCCTTCGTTCCCACCCGGCTGTCCGGCAGCCCCTGGAGCCCGGACCTACTGCACGGCGGGCCGCCCACCGGACTGCTGGCCTACGCCCTGGAGCGGGCCGCCGACACCGTCAACCTGCGCCTTACCCGACTGACCGTCGATCTGCTCCGGCCGGTGCCGAGCGCGCCGCTCACGGTGCGGGTCGAAACCGTCCGTAGCGGCCGCCGGTTGCAGCTGCTGACCGCTGCGTTGCTGGCCGACGGCGTCGAGGTCAGCCGCGCCACCGCGCTGTTCCTGGAACGGCGCGAAGTGACGGTGCCGGACTACGGCCGCTTCCCGACCGAAACGCTGCCCTCGCCGGAAGGCCGGCCGGTGAGCACGCTGGCCGAGCTCAGCGGCATGAACAAAGCCGACAAGCACCGTCTGCCCGGCCTGCACACCACCGCCGAGGCCTGCCTGATCGACGGCACCGGCGGCCGCGGCGCTGGCCGGGTGTGGATGCGTTTGCCAGTACCGGTGGTGGCCGGCGAGCCGGTGTCGCCGACCGTGCAGGCGGCCACCTTGTGCGACTTCGGCAATGGCGTCGGCCAGCTGCGGCTCGCCCCGGACGTCGGCACCATCAACGCCGACATCAGTCTGCACCTGCACCGCACGCCCGCGCCCGGCTGGCTGGGCCTGGACGCCCGCAGCCGCATGCAACCCGACGGCGTCGGGCTGGCGGAGACGGTGCTGTACGACGAGCTTGGATCGGTCGGCCGGGTGACGCAGACCACGCTCGCCATGCCGGTGTACAAGGCCAGCACCTGAAACCGGGCGACCCGCGCCCGATCGGCGCGGCGGCCTGGCCACTAGCTCCCTGCGCGATCCAAGGCTAGAGTCTGTAGTGGTACCTGCGCAGGTATCCCCTAGCAGGAGTTGCTACTGGGGGGAAGGTCCGGCATACCGGTCGCTGCCGCGACATCGTTGCCAGGGACGACGGACGATAGGCGATCTCGTCACGACGGGCGATCCTTCACACCCGCGGCGGCGCGGCCGTTTCATCCTCCGCATCCCGGCGGCGCGTCGCGGGCGCAGACCGGCTGTCGGCTCCTTGGTCCATCAACAATAAGGAGATGACGATGGCCTTTTCGAACGCTTTCGCGGGATCCGGCGTCAGCCATGCTTCGCAGCCCGACTTTTTGTCCCGCCGGGTCGAGCGTTTCTACCAGGAACGGGTCAGCGATGGTTGGGGGGGGCGCGACTTCTTGCGCGGCAGGATGCCTGGCCCGGACGCGGTGTTGCTGATGAGCAACGACTATCTGTCGATCACCGCGCATCCCCGCATCGTCGAGGCGCAGCGGGAGGAGCTGGCGCGCAGCGGCAACGGCCTGCTGATGTCCGGCGCCTTTCTCCGTCATGACAGTCCGCAGGCCCTCCTGGAAGCCGAGTTCGCCGCCTTCATGGGGGTCGAAGCGACGATCGTGTGCCAATCCGGCTACTGCGCCAACACCGGTCTGCTGCAGACCATCGCCGGGCCGGACGTGCCGATCTACCTCGACATCATCGCCCATCTGTCGCTGTGGGAAGGCGTGCGCAGCGCCGGCGCGCCGAGCCATGCCTTCCGTCACAACGACCTGGATCATCTGGAAACCCTGATCCGCCGCTACGGCCCGGGCGTGATCGCGGTCGATTCGGTGTACAGCACCAACGGCAGCCTCTGCCCTCTCCCCGAACTGGTGGAACTGACCGAGCGCTACGGCTGCGTGCTGGTGGTGGACGAATCGCACTCGCTCGGCACCCACGGTGCCAACGGCGAAGGCATCGTCGCCAGCCTGGGGCTGCAGGAGCGGGTGCACTTCATCACCGCCAGCCTCGCCAAGGCCTTCGCCGGGCGCGCCGGGCTGATCACCTGCCCCGCCCGCTTCGTCGACTACTTCCGGGTCAGCTCGCATCCGGCGGTGTTCAGCTCCGGCATGCTGCCGCACGAGATCGCCGGCCTGCGCGCCACCCTGGACGTCATCCGCGAAGAGGGCTGGCGCCGCGAGCGCCTGCACGTCAACGCCGCGCGGCTGCGCGAGGCGCTGACCGCGCAGGGCTACAACCTGCAGGGCAGCGCCTCGCAGATCATCGGCTTGGAAGCCGGTCCCGAGCGGCAGACCATCATCCTGCGCGACGCGTTGGAGGCGCGCAGCATCTTCGGCTCGCCGTTCTGCCCGCCGGCCACCACCGCCAACCGCTCGCTGATACGCTTCACCGTCAGCGCCGGGCTGAGCGACGACGACGTGCAGCGCGTGATCCGGGCCTGCGAGGAGATCCGCGAGGAAGTGGATCTGGCCAACTGGCCGTCGACGCGCCGCGCCCGCCGTCCCGGCCGCAAGCTGGCCGCCTGAGTCTCCCGCCGCCGTGCCTTGGCACGGCGGCGTCTCCCGCTAGCCGATAGCGCGCTCAGCGCCGCAGAGCATCCCAGGCCGCCTGCTCGAGCGCGGCGGCATGCACCGACGGCGGCTCGCCCTCGCCCCGCGCCAGCCAAGCCCGGCAAATGACCTGAGCCGGGCCGATCAGACAGGCAACCACCACATCCACCGCGAGCGGCTTCACCGCCTCCGCCGCCACCGCGCGCCGCAGCCAGGCGTCGACGGCGGCGCGCAGCCGCGCGTTGGCGGCCGCCACCTGTTCGGCCAAGGCCGTACCGGGCGGCGCATGGCCCAGTTCGAGCAGGAAGCGCGCCGTCGCGCGGTGGCGCACGGTCCAATCCAAGTGGTAGCGCACGATGCCGCGCACGGTGGCCTCGGGCGCGGCCGGCGCCTCGAGCAGTTCGATCAGGCCGGCCTGATACGAGGTGATCGCGTCCAGGTAGACCGCGGCGCTGACCGCCTCCTTGGTCGGGAAGAAATGGAACAGGCTGCCGTTGCTGACCCCGGCGCGCTGACGGATCTCCTGCATGGTCGCGGCCGGCAGGCCACGCTCGGCGAACACTTCGCGCGCCGCCGCCAGAATGCGTTCCCGTGTGGTCGGTTCGGTCATGAAACTTCACAGCCCGTTGCGGTCGATCGCCTACGCCGTGGCGCCAGCCAGGCCCGACGCAGCATCGCAAGTTAACGAGTGACGCCGGGCCGGGCAAGCGGACCACCGCTTGCTCCCTCTAGAGCATTTACTCTAGAGTAACACTCTAGTCACGAACCGACGCTTGCCACGACCAGGAGCCCCTATGAACAAATCGCTGCAACAGGCGCGCGCCGTGCTGCGCGGCCAGGCCTTTAGCGCGCTGCTCGGTACCGAGCTGTTGGAATACGAACCGGGACGCGCCGTGCTGCGTCTGCCGATCAAGGACGAGTTGCGCCAGCAATACGGCTTCGTGCACGGCGGGGTCTTGAGCTATCTGGCGGACAACGCGCTGGCCTTCGCCGGCGGCAGCGTGCTCGAACCGCTGGTGTTCACCGGCGAGTTCAAGATCAACTACCTGCGCCCGGCCAGCGGCGAGGCGCTGCTCGCCGAGGCCCGCGTCGTGCACGCCGGTCGCAACCAGGCGGTGTGCCGCTGCGACGTCTTCGCCGTTGACGGCGGCGAGCATCGGCTCTGCGCCGCAGCCCAGGGCACGATCGTGCGCAGCGGCGCGGCGCCAAGCTGACCGGCCGCCGCGTCAGCTCAGGCTCTCGGCGCTGTAGCGGGCGATCAGCCCGGTGCGCACGGCATGCCGGTAGACGCGGGCGAAGAAAACGCCGGCCAGCACCGTGTACAGCAGCGCCAGCCCGGCGCCGATCAGCAGGGTCGAGCCGGCGAACTCGCCGACGCCGAGCACGGCGCGCATGCCTTCGAACACATAGGAGGGCGGCAGCAGGTAGGCCAGCAGCTGCATCCATTCCGGCAAGGTGGAAAGCGGATAGAACACCCCGACGAACGGTGATAGCACCGCCGGTATCGGCCAGACGAACCATTCCGAGGCCGGCCCCAGCCGCAGCACCACCGCGCTGGCGAAGATCCCCAGCGCGATGCCGCACAGGAACAGGATCAGCAAGAACGGGATCAGCATCAGTCCGTAGCCGAGCACCGTAAAGCCGAACCCCAGCGCCGCCACCGTCAGCATCGCTAGCAGCCCCACCAGGCTGGTGCCGATGCCGACGATCACCAGGCCGCCGACGTATTCGCCGATGGTCAGCGGCGTGGCGAAGAAATTGAGGAAGTTGCGCGACCAGACGTCCTCCAGGAAGGCGACGGTCACGCCCTGCATCACCCGGCCGAAGAAATCCCACATCAGCACCGCCCCCAGCAGGGTGGTGGCGAAATTGAAGCCAGGCGGCATCACCGACTGCAGATAGCGGCTGATGAAGCCCCACAGCACGATGTCGAACACCACCCAAGCGAACAGCGGCAGGATGCGGGTGGGGCTGCTGCGCAGCAGATAGAACTGGCGCAGCACGACGCCGGCGATGCGTTTCAGCGACACGAATCTAGCCCTCCAAGCTCAGCGGCTCGCGCGCCACCGTCACGAACAAGTCCTCCAGCGACGCC
Organism: uncultured Alkalilimnicola sp.; assembly: GCA_937951875.1. Lineage (GTDB taxonomy): Bacteria > Pseudomonadota > Gammaproteobacteria > Nitrococcales > AK92 > JAAYIK01. The sequence continues at coordinate 7,333 of CALGAN010000039.1, forward strand.
AACCCGTGCTCGGCCGGCAGGGTGCGCGGATCGCCCTGCAGCAGAATCCGGCCGCGCGCCAGGAACAGCACCCGCCCGCACACCTCCTCGACCTCGTGCATGTTGTGCGAGGTCCACAGCACCGCGCCGCTGCCGCTGGCGGCGAATTCGCGGATGGTGGCGCGGATCTCGCGCGCCGTGGCCGGGTCCAGCGAGGCGGTGGGCTCATCCAGCAACAGCAGATGCGGGCGGTTGAGCATGGCCTTGGCCAGCGCTACCCGCGTCTGCTCGCCGGACGACAGCACGCCGCACCTCACGTCGCGGAACCGGCGCAAATCGAAGCGCTCCAGCAGCTCCTCGATCCGCTCGGCCAACCGCGGCACGCTGTAAATCAGGCCGAACACTTTCAGGTTCTGGTAGACGGTCAGGTTGCCCGGCAGCGGCGCGTACACCGCGGCGAAATTGGTGCGCGCCAGCGCGCGCGAGCGCGCTTGGGCCAGATCGACACCCTCGATGCGAATCTCCCCGGACGTGGGCTCCAGCACCCCGAGCAGCATGTTGATGGTGGTGGTCTTGCCGGCGCCGTTGGGCCCCAGCAAGCCGACGATCTCGTTCGGATGCACCTCGAAGGAGATGTCGTCCACCGCCACCTTGTCGCCGTAGCGTTTGCAGAGGGACCGGACCGAAAGCACGGCTGGCGCGCCGCCCGGCTGCGCGCGGTCTGTGGTCATGGGAATGTATCCGTGATGGAGAGCGGCGAAGCGGCCGGCTGGGACATCGCCGCCGCGCCGACGCTGTGGGACTGTTTACCGACTCACCGGCGGCACATTGTGCCGGAGGCGAGGCGGCCGGAACAACGGCGCCGCAGGCCCCCCGCGCGCATTGCGCGGCCGCGGCAGGCCCATAGAGCAACTCAACACATTGACAGTTAAGGATTAATTCTCAAGGAAGACCTTAGGCTGACGATCGATTCCGACAGCCACGTCATCCACCCTCACATCAGGACGCGCTCCCCCGGGCTCATAGAGCGACCCGGCCTCTCGCTCGGCGTACCGCTGTCGGAAGGACACCGACATCCCGCCAGCTCGTACAAGCACCCTACCGCGGCGGCGAGCGCAGCCCCAGCGAGTGCGAAGCGTTCGCGCCGCGCGCGCCTGACGTCGAGGAGTTCTTCGCCCGGGCCGAGCCAATCAGCCGCCTCGCCTACAGCCGGGATTTGACGCAGTCCAACTGCAACGCGGAAGGTGCGGTGAGCTTCGCCGACGGCGATCGCGGGCAATGGCGCCGGAGCCCTTTCCGCGACGACACGCTGCCGCTCCAAGACGGCCGCATGATCTATCTGCATTGCCCGCGGTGCCGCGCGCCGGTGTTCGACGAACCCGACGATCCAGCCATGGACGATCGAACGGCACCGCGCCGCGCCCGCCCCTCTCCCTGGCCCTTTTTCGGTGCCGGGAGAGGGTAAGGCTCCCTGCCTGCCGATCCCGCGCGCGGTTGGACGGGACCGGCGCGCATCCCGCCTAGGCGGCCATCCGGCTCAGCAGCTCGTCCAGCCGCTTGGCCATGCCCTGCAGCTGCGCCACCGCCACACCGGTCTGCTCGGTGCCCTCGGCGGCCACGCTGGTGGCGTCGCGGATGCTGATCATGTTGCGGTTGATCTCCTCGGCGGTAGCAGCCTGCTGCTCGGCCGCCGCGGCGATCTGCGCGGCCATGTCCTTGATGGTCGACACCGCGGTGGCGATGCCGTTCAGGGCGTCGCCGGCATGGGCCGATTCCTGCACCGTGCGGGTGGCGGCGGCGACGTTGCGCTGCATGCTCTCGACGGCGGCCTCGGCGCTGTGCTGAAGCTCGGCGATGATGCTCTGGATCTCCTCGGTGGACTGGTGGGTGCGGCTGGCGAGGTTGCGCACCTCCTCCGCCACCACCGCGAAGCCGCGGCCCTGCTCGCCGGCGCGGGCCGCCTCGATGGCGGCGTTGAGCGCCAGCAGGTTGGTCTGGGCGGCGACGCCGGCGATCACGTCCAGCACCTTGCCGATCGCGCTCACCCGCTCCGCCAGCGCGGCCACCACGCTACGGCTGCTATCGATCTCGGCCGCCAGCGCCTCGATCGCGCCCATGGTCTCTTCCACCACGCGGCGGCCGGTGCTGCTCTGCCGGTCGGCCTCGCTGGTGGCGTCGGCGGTGACGTTGCTGTTGCGCGCCACTTCCTGCACGGTCGCCGCCATCTGGTTCATGGCAGCGGCCAGCTGCTCGGTATCCATCTGCTGGCGCTCCATGCCGCTGCGGGTCCGCTCGGAAACCTCGCTCAGCATGCGCGCCGCGCCCAGCAGCTCGCCGTTGGCGTCCTTGACCTCGCGCACCAGGCGCTGCACGGTGTCCAGCAGATCGTTGAGGCTGACGGCGACGATGTGCAGCTCGTCGGTGCCGTCATCGTCGATGCGCGCCGTCAAGTCGATGCGATCGCCGTGCAGGGCGCGAATCCGCTTCACCATGTTCACCAGCGGCGCGGTGATGCTGTGACCGAGCAGGAACGACAGCGTCCCCAGCACCAGCGCCACCGTGCCGATCAGGCCGGCGCCTTCCAACACCTCCTGCCATACCAGGGCGTCGACGTGATCGAGATAGACGCCGGCGCCCACGACCCAGCCCCACGGCTGGAACTGCTGGACGAACGAGGTCTTGTCGACCGGCTCGGTGCCGCCCGGCAACGGCCAGAGATAGTTCACGATGCCGCTGCCCTGCTCCGAGGCCACCCGCACGAATTCGGCGAAGATCCGCTTACCGGTCGGATCCTGGTGGCCGAGCATGTCCTTGCCGTTGAGCTCGGGACTGATCGGGTGCATGACCATGCGCCCGGCCATGTCGTTGATCCAGATGTAATCGCCCTTACCGAAACGCACGCGCTGCAGCATCGCCTTGGCCTCGGCCTGCGCCTCCTCACGGCTGAGCGCGCCACTGCGCTCCAGCTCGTAATAGCGCTCGAGCACCGCCATGCCGGTATGCACCACGTCCTGCACCCGCTGGCGTTCGACCCCCAGCACGCCGGCTCGCAGCGTAATGATCGATTGCGCCCCCACAACCACGAAGGCGATCAGCACCAGCATTCCCAGCAGCGGAATGCGGACACGGATAGGGATTTTGCGCAGGTATCGGCTAGTCAGGCTCATTCACAAGTTCCTTCCGCCATGACATCGCGGCCCAGTGCCGCTTTTTTGCTATTACTCTCGTTGTCGTCAGACTCTCGCTGGCCTGCACCACGGCAGAACACTCACCCTAGTCGCGAACGGGTGAGGCACTGTTGAGGCAGGTCAATCTCTCCGAATGAGGCGAACCGGCCGGAGCGAAACGGCCCGCAACCGCAGCCCCGAGACATCGCAGGGCGAAGTCCCCCGGGAAAAGGCGACCAAAACGCCGCGCGCGTGAATTTGTCGGCGCGTGCCGCACGGGCGTGCGGTAACAATGCGCCGTCAACCGCCTACGGACGGACCGCCATGAACTTCCCAACCGCCGGCCGGCGCCCGCAAATCCGTCTCTTGCACCTGGACGACGACCCGTGGTTCCGCTCGCTGATGAAAGCGGCGTTGGAACTGAACGGGGCGTGGTGCGATGTGATGCCGGCGGAGAGCGGACGCGACGCGATCGTTGCCTTAGGGGACTGCCTGCGGTCGGGCACGATGGTACCCGATCTGCTGCTGCTCGACCTAAGGCTCGGCGACGGCCTGGAAGTGCTGCATTTCGCCAAATCGCACGCCGCGCTGGCGACGATCCCGGCGGTCATACTCGCCGCCGAACTGCCGCCCGAAGCGGAGGATGCCGCGCGCAGGCTAGGCGCGGCCGCCTGCTGGGTCAAGCCGCGCAATGGCGAGCGGCTGCGCGAGCTCGCCGGCCGCTTGCTCGCCCTGCTGCATCCCGCGCCCGTGGCCGGCACCCCCTGACGCGGCGGCGGTCATGCCGGCCGCGCCTCCAGCGAGGCGCGGAACCGGGCCGGCTCGGCACTGAGCAGCACGCAGGCCAGCCCCAGCAGATTGGTCACGATGGCGGCGACGATGGGCAGCGTGTAGGAAGAAGCCAGATCGAAGGCCAGTCCCGCCAGGGTGGGGCCGAGCAGGGTTCCGAACGCGTAGCTGGTGTAGAGGAAGCCGATGATGCTGGAGACGCTGCGCCCCCCGAAGTAGTCGGCGGTCAAGGCCGGAATCAGCGCCACGAAGCCGCCGTAGAAGGTACCGAACAGCAGCGCGAACGCCACCAACGTCAGCGGCGCGCTGGCCCACAGCCACAGCAGCATCATCGCCGCCAGACCGAAGATCATCAGCGCCAGGCCGCGGCGGCGGCCGATGCGGTCGGCGCTGCCGCCGAGCAGGAAACGGCCGATCACGCTGCCCACACCGATCAAACCGACTAGCAGAACGCCGAACTGCTCGGTCAGCCCCAGATCGCGGGCGAACGGCGCCAGGTGCACGAACGGGATGAAAATGCCGAACGACGTGGCGAGGCCGGCGCCGTACAGCAGCCAAAACGGCCGGCTGCGCAGCGCCTGCCCCAGGGTGCAGCCGGTCGGCGCCGCCGTGGCGGCCGCGCCCGCGGGCGCGATGCCGTCGCGCTGCAGGCCGCGCCGCTCCGGCGAGTGCTCGAGCAGCGCCGTCGCCCCCAGGCCGATCAGCAGCGCGGCAGCCGCCAGCACCGCGTACGCGCCGCGCCAGCCGGCCTGCTCGATCAGCAGCGACGCCAGCGGCGGCACCACCAGCGTGCCGACGCCGATGCCGGCCACGGCGATGCCGGACGCCAGCCCGCGCTTGCGCTCGAACCAGCGCTGCACCGCGCCCACCGCCGGCACGTACACGAAGCCCACGCCCAAGCCGACGCCGAGCCCGTACGCCCAGTAGATCCCGACCAGCGTGTCGGCGCGGCTGGCCAAGAACAGCCCGGCGGCGGTCAGCACCATGCCGGCGGCGACCACCAGCCGGGTGCCGAAGCGGTCGGCCAAGCTGCCGGTGATCGCGCCGATCGCGAAGTACAGGAACCCGGCGAGCGAGAAAATCAGCGACACGTCGGCGCGACTGGCGGCGAATTCGCTCTCCAGCGCGCGAAAGAAAGCGGCGAAGCAGTACAGGGCGCCGAACACCACGAACAGCGCCGTGAATGCCGCCGCCACCACCCACCAGCCCGGAAATATCCCCTTATTGTCGTTATGCATTAGCGAAATGCCCTCCCCCTCCCGATGTCACCCGGCGCCGATCAGCGGGCCGGGTACCAATCGCGCAGCCGAACTTCCACACCGCTGTCGGTGCCGACCAGCCGCGCGAACTCGGCGACGTCGCTGCCGCGCGAATGATAGGGATAGACGATCCGAGGCTTGAACTCACGCACCGCGCTCGCCGCCTGCTGCACGGTCATGGTGTAGGGCAGGTTCATCGGCACGAAGGCAACGTCGATGTTCCGCAGCGCCCGCATCTCCGGAATGTCCTCGGTATCGCCGGCGATGTAGACCTGGGCATCGGCGAAGGTCAGCACATAGCCGTTGTCGCGCCCCTTGGGGTGGTACTGCAGACGCTCCGGCGTGGTGTTGTAGGCCGGAATGGCCCGGATCGGGATGCCGGCCACCGTGGCCGACTCGCCGTTGGCGAGCACATGGATGCGCGCGCCCAGCTCCGCCGGCAGCGCGGCCTTGACCGACGACGGCGCGACGATGGGCGCGTGCCCGCCGATGGCGGCCAGGGTTTCCGCGCTCATGTGGTCCGGGTGCAGATGGGTGATCAGGATCAGATCCGGCGCCGGCAAGCCCCGGTACAACTCGCCCCCGCCCACCGGATCGACGTACAGCGTCTTGCCACGCCAGCTCAGCAGCAAAGACGCGTGCTCGACGGGCGTGACGACGACCTCGCCGATACGGTCGCCCGCCACGGCCGCCGTCGACGCCGCGTCGACGCGCCCGCGCTGCGCGCAACCGACCGCCAGGGCCAGACTCGCCGCAAGCAGGGAGATCGAAAGCCATCGGATGGTACGCATGGGTCGGTTTCCTCGCTTGGTTGTGGTCGTCCATGTGTCTCCGCTGCATACATCCAAGGCCGCGCCGCGTCCAGTACCGAGGCGCTTGCGCCGGAGCGGGATCTTAGGTACTTTCCCTCATAGCAAATGCGAACCATTATCATTTGCGGCATGAATCATCCCTAGCGAGGAGCCCGCCCATGTTCGGCGACACCCATCTATTGCGCTGGAAAGCGGCCACCCGAGCGGCGCAGCACGCCTACGACAGCGGCGATTTCCCCGCCGCCGCGCGGCTGTTCCAGGATGCGGCCGAGGAAGCCGAGCAACTGCTCCTGCAACGCTGCGAGGATCTGCCGACGCCGCGCATGTACGTGGCCACCTGCCAGAGCCTGGCGGAGAGCTATCGCCGACTCGGCTACCCGGAGCTAGCGCGCACCATCCTGCAGTCGGCCCGCCAGCGGCTGCTGCGCACCGCCGCCGACGACTGCCTGCCAGCGACGCTGCGCCAGCGCTGCCTGGAGGAACTGCGACACGCGCTGGCGACGTCCCCAAGCGCGGCCGAGGCCGCGCCCCAGCCCTCGTTCACCCCTTGCTGGGCGCGCCTGTGCGCCGGTTCCAGCCGTTGACCGCTTCCTGGCGCTTGTCCTTCTCCGGCCCTCGCGCCTCGCAGCGCTCGCAGTAAACGACCCAATACGGCGGATAACCAGGCTGCCCCTTATCGTGATAGATGTCGGCGGCGCCGCCGCAGAATGGGCACGGCAACAACTCTTTCATCAGTAACCTCTTGTTTCCTTTCGCTCACGACCGAGCGACACTTGCCTAAGACCGATCAACGGCTACACGATAGCCGCAACCCGCGCACCTGCTGCGCCGTCTCGGATCCCCGACGAGGTCGCTTTGCTGCGTCGCCGCTTTGACACGCTGCTCCACTCGATCCGCGGCAGATTGATTCTGCTGACGACGGCCGTAGTCGTGCCAGCGTGTCTGATCGCCGGGCTGCTGATCAACGACGCCTACCTCAACCAGCGCACCGCCATCGAGCGACAGCTCAGCGAAACGGCCCGAGCCCTGTCGCTGGTGGTGGACCGCCAGCTCGGCCAATCGCGCAGCCTGCTGCGCGGCCTGGCCACCTCCCCCGATCTCGCCCGCGGCGACATCGCCGCGTTCATGGACCAGGCCCGAAGCGCGGTCGCCGACAGCGAGCGCTGGATCGTGCTGGTGGACCATGACGGACGGCAGCTCGCCAACACCCGCGGGCCGCACGGCCAGCCGGCGCCGAACCTGGCGACCGCGAACGACCAACCGCCGCTGCCCCAGGATCAGGCCCGGATCTCCAATCTACACCCCTGCGATCTTCGCGACGGCAGCATTCTGGCGGTCACCATCCCGGTGACGGTAGCGGGCACGGAGTATTCCCTCGCCCTGGTGATGCCCTCCTCGGCGCTGAACGACGTGCTGGCCGATCAGCAGCTGCCGGACGGCTGGGTGGCCGCCATCCTCGACGGCGAGCTCACGGTCGCGGCCCACAACGGCTTCCCGGAGCGCTTCGTCGGCGACGGCGCCAGCACCGATCTGCAGTCGCTGCTGCGCCAGCGTGACCACGCCCTGCTCGAGCACGTCGATCTGGATAGCGTATCGACGATGCTGGCCTTGAGCCGCGCGCCCGGTTCAGGCTGGACGGTGGCGGTCGGCGCCCCGCACGCGCAGCTGGCCGCCACCGTACGGCGGCTACTGCTGATCGCCTTCTTCGGCACCTTCGGCCTGCTGCTGGTAGGTGTGGCGATGTCGGTCTGGATCGGCCGGCGGGTGGTGCTCGCCATGGACGGCTTGTCGGCCTCGGCGCGCATGCTCGGGCGCGGCGAGACGCCGACGGTCGCCACCGGCATGCGCGAAACCGACCGGGTGGCGGAAGCCATGCAGAAGTCCGCGCTGCGGCTGAAGGCGCGCGAGGACGAACTCCGGCGCCTGAACGAAACGCTGGAGGCGCGCATCGCCGAGGCGGCCGAGAACCTGGTGCAGGCCCGCAAGCTGGAGGCGCTCGGCCGGCTGACCGGCGGCGTGGCCCACGACTTCAACAATCTGCTCACCGCGGTGCGGGTCAACCTGGATCTGCTGCGGCGGCGGATCGACGACGAGAAGCTGCTGAAGATCATCGACAGCGCCTACCACGCCACCGACCGCGGCGTGACCCTCACCTCGCAGCTGCTGGCCTTCGGCCGCAGGCAGCGGCTGCAGCCGGAGCCGGTGGACGTCAACGCCGCGGTCTCGACCATGACCGAGCTGCTGCGCAGCACGCTGGGCGGCGACGTGCACGTCGAAACGGTACTGGCGCCGAAGCTGCCGCCGGCCCACGCCGACCGAACCCAGCTCGAACTGATCATCATGAACCTGGCTCTCAACGCCCGCGACGCCATGCCGGGTGGCGGCAAGATCCGCATCGAGACCTCCGAGGTGGAACTGACCGAGCCCCCCACCCGCCCCGAGCACGCCGACCCGGGGCGTTACGTGCAGGTGACCGTCGTCGATAATGGCAGCGGCATGTCGCCGGAGGTACTGGCGCACGTGTTCGAGCCGTTCTTCACCACCAAGAGTGCGGGCAAAGGCACCGGCCTGGGGCTACCGCAGGTGCTGGGCGTGGTGAAGCAGCTCGGCGGCGGCATCCGCATCGACAGCCGACAGGGGCATGGCACCCGCGTGAGCGTGTACCTGCCACTGGCCCCGGCCACCACACCGCCCGTCGCCGACGTGCCCGTGCCGCATGGCGCGGTGACGCAGCAGCTGCAAGGGCTGCACGTGCTGCTGGTGGACGACGAGCCCGAAGTCCGTCAGGCCGTGGCCGCCCTGCTGCGGGATCTGGGCTGCCGGGTTCTCGTCGCCGACGGCGCCGAGAAAGCGCTGCGGCAGCTGGAGCACGGCATGCCGCTGCACGTCGCGGTGCTGGACTACGCCATGCCGGGCATGAACGGCGTCGAGCTGGCGGCGCGGCTACGTCGCCGCCTGCCGGACTTACCGGTGTTGCTGATGAGCGGCTATCTGTCGAGCGAATCGCTGCCGGCCGGCTGGTCGGCGCCGGTGCTGAAGAAACCCTTCACCCCGGAGGCGCTGGCACGCCATCTCGGCAACATCACACGTCCGGCGCTGACGCCGGCTACGACAGATCGATCCTGAACCGCCGCCCCTTGATTCCGCCTTGGCGCAAGCGCACCAGGGCCCGTTGCGCGACCTCGGCGGCCACTGCCACGTAGCTGACCCGCTCGGTCACCTCGATGAGCCCCACCTGCGCGGCGCTCAAGCCGGCGGCGCCGGTGAGCGCGCCGAGGATGTCGCCCGGCCGCAGTTTGTCCTTGCGCCCGGCGCCTATGCATAGCGTGCGCAGCCGCCGCGGCCGCGGCGGCGACGAAGCCCCGGTCAGCGCAAGCGGCACGACGGCACCCCCGGTGCAGCGCTCGAACTCGGCAAGGCGGGCGGCGTCCTCGGCGGTGTGTAGCGTCACCGCCAAGCCGCGCTCGCCGGCCCGGCCGGTGCGGCCGATGCGGTGCAGGTACAGCGCCGGCGTGCGCGGCGGCTCGTAGTTGATCACCGCCGCCAAACCGGCGATGTCCAAGCCGCGCGCGGCCAGATCGGTGGCCACCAACACCTCGGTGCTGCCGTTGCGCAGCTTGGCCAAGGCCAGCTCCCGCTGCGGCTGCTCCAGATCGCCGTGCAGCCGATCCACCGCCAGCCCGGCGCGGCGCAGGTCGCGCTCGACCTCGTCCACCGTCTGCCGGGTGTTGCAGAACACCATGACCGGCCCGGGCGGACAGTCGGCCAGCACCGCCCGCAACGCGGCCGGGCGGTCTTGCTCGGTCACCGCCACCCGCCGCTGCTCGATCGCCGCCGGGGCGTCCAGCGCCTCTACCCACACCGGTTTACGCAGATAACGCTCGCACAGCGCCCGCACGGCGTCGTCGAAGGTGGCGGAGAACAGCGCGGTCTGTCGGGCCACCGGCAGCGCGGCGAGAATCCGCGCCATGTCGTCGTGAAACCCCATGTCGAGCATGCGGTCGGCCTCGTCCAGCACCAGCAGACGCAGCGACCGCGGCGCCAGGCCGCCCCGCTCCAGGTGATCGAGCAACCGCCCCGGCGTCGCCACCACCACCTGCGCACCGCGCGCCAGGGCCTGCGCCTGGGGCTTGAGCGGCTGACCGCCGGCGACCGTCAGCACCCGCAGGTTCGGCCGGCGCCGACCGAGCTTGCGGATCTCGCCCGCCACCTGCGCGCACAGATCACGGGTGGGACAGAGCACCAGCGCCTGCAGCCGCCGCTCATCGGCGTCGATCCGCTCCAGCAGCGGGATGGCGAACGCCGCGGTCTTGCCGCTGCCGGTCCTGGCCTTGCCGATGAGGTCGGCGCCGGCCAGCAGCGGCGGAATGGCCTGGCGCTGGATCGGCGTCGGCGCGGCGTAGCCCAGTTCGGCCAGCGCGGTCAACAACGCCTCGGACAGGCCGAGGATGCGGAAATCGGTCGCGGCGGCGAGGGAATCAGGGGGTTGCACGGCACGGGCACCAGGTACGGAAAGGGCGGCGCAGTCTAGCAGGCGCCGCCGCGCCGATCGATGCGGACAAGCCGCCCGCCGCCGGGTACTCTCCCTGACGACGCTCCGCCGGGCGCGGAGCTTTCACGGAACCACCATCGGAGGAAATCGAGCATGTCGACCAAGGGACGAATGATTTCGATGACCATGAGCGACGGCGCCAGCATCGGCGTCTACCACGTCGAGCCGCAAGGCCCGCGGCGCGGCGGCCTGGTGCTGGTGCAGGAGATCTTCGGCGTCACCGACCACATCAAGGAGCAGTGCGACCTCTACGCCGCGGAAGGCTACGAGGTGCTGGCGCCGGCCCTGTTCGACCGCGAGGTGCCCGGCTTCCAGGCCAGCTACAGCGCCGAGGACATCCAAGAGGCGATCAAGATCGCCCGCGACCAGCATCCGTTCGACCGGTCGGTGGCCGACGTGCAGGCCTGCATCGATGCTCTCAAGGACAAGGGCCCTGTGTTCATCACCGGCTACTGCTACGGCGGCTCGGTGACCTGGGCGGCGGCCTGCCGCTGCGAGGGCCTGGCGGCGGCCGCCGGCTACTACGGCCGGCTGATCCCGGACATGGTCGACGAAACGCCGCGCTGCCCCACCATCCTGCACTTCGGCAAGCACGACGCCAGCATCCCGCTGGACGGCGTGGAGAAGGTCCGCGCCGCCCACCCCGAGGTGCAGGTCTACCTCTACGACGCCGGCCACGGTTTCAACTCCGACCGACGCAGCGACTACCACGAGCCGAGCGCGCGCCTGGCACGCGAGCGCACTCTGGCGCTGTTCCGCGCCAACGGCGGCTGACGCCCGGCCCCAGCCGGCGGCGCGCCCGCGCCGCCCGGCGCCTCATCACCCCAAGGCAGCGACTCAAGACAACACAACAAACTATTGCGGATCCCCTCCGAGACGAAGTACGTTACAGTTTCGTCAACAACAAAATGTGACGCTCGTCGCTCTCGGCTGCGAAGCGCCACCGAGCTGCCTGGAGGAGTCTCGTGAAGCCCCACAACGACAATAAGCTGGCCAAGTGCCTGCCCGCGTTGCTGCTCGCCGCGCTGCTGAGCGCCTGCGGTTCCGATTCCAACAACAACCGCGATGACCGGGGAGAAGAAGAGCCCACGCCGACGGCCCCCGTCCGGGAAACCGCGCAAGGCCCGGTGCAAGGCGTGGACGAAGGCACCCTGTATTCCTTCAAAGGCATTCCCTACGCCGCGCCGCCGGTGGGCGAGCTGCGCTGGCAACCGCCGGCGCCGCCGGCCACGCGCAGCGCCACGCTGGTGGCGGACAAGTTCGGCAACGCCTGTCCCCAGGGCAGCGGCGCGTTCGCGCCGCAGGGTGAGAACCTGGCCGAGGACTGCTTGTACCTGAACGTGTACACGCCGAAGACGCCGGGCCCGCATCCGGTCATGGTCTGGATCCACGGCGGCGCGTTCATCTACGGCTCGGGCGGCGGCACCTACGAGCCGGTGCGGCTGGTGGCCAAGGACGTGGTGGTGGTGACCCTGAACTACCGCCTCGGCGCGCTCGGCTTCCTGCCGCATCCCAGCCTGGAGACCTCGCCCGAGCAAGGCTCCGGCAACTACGGCCTGCTCGACCAGCAGGCGGCGCTGCGCTGGGTCAAGGAGAACATCGCGGCCTTCGGCGGCGATCCGGACAACATCACCCTCTTCGGCGAGTCCGCCGGCGGTCACAGCGTGCTCTCGCACCTGGTGTCGCCCGCCACGGCCGGCCTGTTCCATAAGGCCATCGTCCAGAGCGGCTCCTACAACCCGACGCAGATCCCGCTCAAGGGCCTGGTCAGCGGCGAGACGCTGTTCGGCGCGCCGTTCGTGCATGCCATCGGCTGCGCCGAGGCCGAAGACGTCGCCGCCTGCCTGCGCGGCAAGAGCGTCGAGGAGATCCTGACCGCGCAGGGCGCGACCGTGTATCTGCCGGTCACCGGCACCGCCGTCCTGCCCAAGTCGATCCAGGAAGCGCTGAGCGAGGGTGACTACCACAATGTGCCGGTGATGATCGGCAGCAACCTGCACGAGGGTCGCTTGTTCGTGGCGCTGGAGGAGATCGCCCGCTTCCAGGCGGCGCTGGCGGAGGGCAAGTCCATACCGGAGGCCGCCGCGGCCATGCCGTTGACCGGCGACGACAATTACCGGCAGGCGGTGATCGCGCTGCTGAGCGAGAACCCCCTGCTCAACGCCGCGCAGATCGCCGACGACTACCTGGCGCTGCAGGATGCCGCCGATCCCAGGCGCTGGAGCTTCGCCTACGCCGATATCCAGACCGACTGGCGCTTCGCCTGCAACAACCTGCAGCACGCCACCATCCTGGCCAGCCGCGGCACGACCTACGCCTACCACTTCACCGACGCCAACGCGCCGAGCATCTTCGCCAATACCGAGCTGGCGCTGAGCATCCCCATGGGCGCCACCCACTCGCTGGAAATCCAGTACGTGCTCAACACGGCGGAGACCATGCTGGAGCGCGGCGCCGGTGAGGCGCAGATGGCGCTGTCGGAGGCCATGCTCACTTACTGGTCGCAGTTCGCCAAGACCGGCGATCCCAACCCGGCCGACGGCGGCGGTGTGAACTGGCCGGCCTTCACCTTCGGCGGCAACATGCTCCGCCTCGATGCGCCGACCATCGGCACGCGCAGCGCCGCCGAGTTCAGCGAGATCCATCGCTGCAGCTACTGGGCCGAGCAGTACAGCTCGATTTTGCCCACCCTGCGCCCGTAACGTCGTCCCGCGCACCCCGCCGGGACGACACCGAGGTGTCCTTCCCCCGTCACGCCGACCCAACCGGGTCGGCGTGTTTCATTCAGCACCCCTGCGATCGATCGGCTACACTCGGACACGCCTGGAGAGAGCGCGCCGCGCCTTACCGCCCTCGGCCGAGGCGCGACGCGGCATAGAACAACGACAACGCAAGCAGAGCCATTCCATGACCGACGATTTCCGTTACTACCTACGGGTCCGCTACGGCGAGTGCGACGCGCAGAAAGTGGTGTTCAACGCCCGCTACGGGGACTACGTGGATCTGGCCGCCACCGAATTCCTGCGCGCGATCGGCGTCATTCAGCTGGGGGGCGGCAACGATTTCGACTACCAGGTGGTGAAATACACCATCGAGTGGAAAGCGCCGGCGCGTTTCCACCAGGTGCTGGAGCTGTCGGTGCGGACCAGCCATGTCGGCAACACCTCCTTCACGCTCGACGTGGCGTTCCGTCTCGCCGGCGAGGACAAGGTGATCGCCCGCGCCGAACTGGTCGCGGTCTCGGTCGACCCGCATACCCTGGAGAAGCGGGCCATCACGCCCGAGCAGCGGCAGCTGCTGACCCGCGGCGCGCCCGGCGTCCGGGTAGATCATGCCGGCTACCTGACGCCGTCGGCCTGACACCCGACCGCGCCTTGCCGGAAACACCATCGGAGTCCACCTAGCGGCCTCTGACACCGAGCGCCGCTCGGAATCCGGCGCCCGACCGCGCGGCCATCCCACCCGTTGCCCACGCCGCCAGGCCCTGGCGGCGACGCTACCGCACCTTGACGGCAAAATAGGAATCATTATCATTCGCCACAGAAATAACATGTTTCTGTGGAGCCCATCTATGCCGCTCAAGCCGTTCGCTTCCCGCCCCCCCGTGCCTCATCGCTATCGCCCCTTGTCCGCGTTATCGTTGCTGCTGGCTCTACCGGGCGTCGCGCTCGCCCAGCAAAACGAATCCGGCCCGCAGCTCGCCCCCGTGGTGGTCAGCGCCACCGGCTATGAGCAGGAGCTGCAGCAGGCGCCGGCCAGCATCACGGTCATCACGCGCGAGGAGCTGGAAGAGAAGCGCGTCAGCAGCCTGGCCGAGGCGCTGCGCGGCGTCGAGGGCGTGGACGTCGACGCCGCGGCCGGCAAGACCGGCGGCCTGAACATCAGCATCCGCGGCATGCCCAGCGACTACACGCTGATCCTGATCGACGGCCGCCGCCAGAACACGGCCGGCAACGTCACGCCGAACGGCTTCGGCGAGACCCAGACCAGCTTCATCCCGCCGCTGGCCGCCATCGAGCGCATCGAGATCATCCGCGGCCCGATGTCCACCCTGTACGGCTCGGACGCCATGGGCGGCGTGGTCAACATCATCACCCGCAAGGTAGCGCGCGAGTGGACTGGCTCGGTGACGCTGGAAACCGTCCAGCAGCAGGAGTCCGAGTTCGGCGATAGCTACGCCAGCAACCTTTACCTCAGCGGCCCGATCGTGCAGGACAAGCTGGGCGTGCAACTGCGCGGCAGCATCTTCGACCGCGACGCCGCGCACATCAGTTACCGGCAGGAGGATGGCGGCGAGGCCGTGCCGAAGTTCGGCGCCAACCCCGTGGAGGCGCGCATCTACACCGTCGGCGGGCGCCTGACTCTCACCCCCAACCGCGACCACGACATCTGGATCGACGTCGACCGCGCCCGGCAGCGCTACGACAACTCCGAAGGCCAGCTCGGTACCCTGGGCCGGGGCGGCTACGACAAAGTGCAGCGCTACAACCGCGCCCAATACACGCTGGCGCACACCGCCCGGCTGGGCTGGGGCCAGCTCGACTCCAGCCTGATGCGCAACAGCACCGAGACCATCGGCCGCCTGATTCCGCCCGGCACCCCCGGCAAGGAGCCGGAAACCCCGCGCACGCTGGAGGCGACCAACGTCGTGTTCGACACCAAGCTGGTGGTGCCGCTGGAGGCGCACATCCTCACCGTCGGCGGCCAGTGGTGGGAAGGCGAGATGAAGGACGGCGTGGTATCCGACACCTTCGAGCAAACCCAGTGGGCGCTGTTCGTCGAGGACGAGTGGCAGGTGCTCGACCGCGTGGCGCTGACCCTGGGCGGCCGCTATGACCACCACGACGCCTTCGGCAGTCACTTCAGCCCGCGCGCCTACCTGGTGTGGAGCGCCACCGACAGCTGGACCGTCAAGGGCGGTGTCGCCCGCGGCTACAAGACGCCCGGGCTGGATCAGTTGGTGGACGGCATCCGCGGCTTCGGCCGGCAGGGCACCCTGCCGCTGATCGGCAACCCGGACCTGAAGCCCGAGACCAGCACCAACACCGAAATCGCCGCGATCTACGACAACCGCCGCGGCTTCAGCTTCGGCGTGACGCTGTTCTACAACGAGTTCGACGACAAGATCGCCAACGGTCCGGGCGTGCCCAACTGCTCCTTCGCCGGCGCCCCGGATCGCCCGGGCTGCATCGACGTCGGCTACTGGCCGGACGTCGACGAGTTCAGCCAGCAGGTGAACATCGACGAAGCCGTCACCCGCGGCATCGAGCTCTCCACCCGCATCCCGCTGGCGGAGAACTGGTCGCTGCTCGCCACCTACACCTACACCGACAGCGAGCAGAAGAGCGGCGAGAACCGCGGCCAGCCGCTCACCGACACGCCGGACCACATCGTCAACGCCGAGCTGCGCTGGCGCACCACCGAGCGTCTGACCAGCTGGCTGCGCGGCGAGTACCGTAGCGAGCGGCTGCGCAGCGACGAAACCGTCCGCGCCCAGCTGGGCGACTACAAGGCCTATACGCTGCTGCACCTGGGCGGCAGCTACCGCTGGTCGGAACGCGTCACCTTCAACGCCGCGGTGTACAACGTGCTCAACAAGGACTTCCTCGACTACCGCGCCTATACGGACGCCAACGGCAGCACCGCCTACAGCAACGTCTACAACAACAACCAGGAAGGTCGTCGTCTGTGGGTGTCGACCAACATCACCTTCTAACGACCGGCCTCACCGGCTGAACCGGTCGGCGGGCGCCGCATGGACGCGGCGCCCGCCCTCTCCGACTCCCCTTCTATCGATGAGCGCCGCGGCGGCGTCAGGTCTTGCCGTAGTGCTTGTCGATCAGCGCCAGATCCCAGAACGCGGCTTCGATCTTGTGCCCGTCCGGGTCGCGGACAAAACAGCCGTAGTACGGCTCGCCGTACGCCGGGCGCGGCCCCGGCGCACCGTCGTCACGGCCGCCGGCGGCCAGTGCGGCCTCGTAGAACGCGTGCACCGCCTGCTTGTCCGGCGCCATGAAACCGATGTGGGTGCCGTTACCCACGGTGGCCTCGTTGCCGTCGATGGGCGTCTGCACCCAGAACTCCGGATACTTGCGGCCGTAAGCCACGGCGCCCGGATGGGCCATGATCCGCTTGCAGCCCAGCGTGGGCAGCACGCGATCGTAGAAGGCCTGCGCCCGCTCGAAGTCGTTGGTGCCGATGGAAACGTGGGAGATGATGCTGGGGTTGTCCTGAGCCATCCTGGCAGCCTCCTTGTCCCGAGAGCATGGGGTCATCCCTGCCAAGCATAGTGGCCGCGACCACCCGCTTCGACCGGCCGGGCCGTTTGCCCTCCTCTTCGAACCGGGCCGCCTGATCGTTCGGCGGTAAAGCAGGGGAAATTCTCGACTCAAATCCTAAAAAACCTAGCGTCACACTCAGTTTTTCCCGCTGATCTCACACGACGACGCCAATGTCCTAATCGGTTCAAATTGACCTTCGATCAGAATTTGCTGATGCATTATTGTGCAATGTCTCACACACGAGACTAATTGTTTAATATATTTATGGCCCTGTAACCCCATGCGGCGCGCCCGTCCCGGCTGTAAGCGGGTGGCATGCCCACCTGTGGGGCATGGCGACAACACCAATAAGAACTTAGAGGAGAATCTAGGATGGCTTCTCTGCTCACTCGCATGTTCGCTGCCTTCAACCGTGGGAAGACAGGGCAGGATTTGCCGCAAATTCCACCGCGTTTCCCGGCCCAGGTGGGACAGCCGCAAACGCCGGGCATCGAGACCGTGCCCACCGACGGCTATCAATACGACCCCACCCTGGTACCGCGGCTCAAGCAGGACCATGAAATCCTGGTGCGGGTGTTCACCGAACTGGGCGCGCACATTCGCCAGGGCGACAAGGCGGCGCGCTTCATCCGCGAAACCGTGCAGCCGAGCTTCGCCTCGCACCTGATTCTGGAACAGTATTTCTACGCTTCGCTGGAGGCGCACGCCGCCGATCTCGAACTCGGCGACGATCCGGAAATCTGGCGCCAGTTCCGCCGCTCGATGAAAGACATCGCCCGCGCGGTGAATCTATTCCTGTCGGAAATCGTCGCCGGCCGCCTCAACGATCAGACCCGCCTGGAGTATCTGCGGCGCTACCAGGAGATCATGGAAATCCTCGGCCGCCGCATTTCCGACGAGGAAACCCGCCTGTATCTGATTTACGAGCGTCAGCTGGGCGGCCGCGCGGCCCCCCAGACCAGACCGCTGGCCAAGGTGGTGAACGGCAACTTCGGTGGCAAGAAATAAGCGAGAAAAGGGGACGATACGATGACTCTGTTTCAGCGCCTAGGCGGCGCGGCGGCAGTGGACGCCGCTGTCGACATCTTCTACCAGCGAATCCTGGCCGATCCGCTGTTGGCGGGATTCTTCAGCGGCGTCGACATGGACAAGCAGATCAAGAAACAAAAAGCGTTCCTGACCGTGGCCTTCGGCGGTGCGCCGCGCTACGACGGCCGCGGTCTGCGCAGCGCTCACGCCGCCTCGGTGGAGCGCGGCCTCAGCGACGTGCATTTCGACGCCGTGGCCGGACACCTGCGGGCGACCTTGCAGCAGCTCGGCGCCGCCGAATCCGACATCGAGGAAGTGATGGCCATCACCGAGAGCGTGCGCGCCGAAGTGCTGAACCGCTGACGCGGCAGGCGCCGGGCCGGCCCGGCGCCTTTCTCAGCCGTACGCGCCGCGCGCCGCCGCGGCCTGCAGCCGCGGGTGCAGCCAGGCCGACAGCAGCACCCCGGTCACCAGGGTCAGGCTCAGCAGGTACGGCGCCTGCGGGAACAGCTGATACAGCGGCAGGCCGACGAACGGCGCCAGAATGACGCCGGTGCCGCCGGTGGAGCTCATCAGCCCGGCCACGCCGCCCTGTTCGTCCAGACTCACCGCCAGCGACGCGCCGGTCATCACGCCCGGCCGCATCAGGCCGAAGGCGAATCCCAGCATGGCCATGGCCGCGAACATCATCGGCACGCTGCGGCTCAGCACCACGGTGGTGAAGCCGAGCATGGCGATGCCCGCACCGACACCGATCATGGTGCGTGGCGCCGGCTGCAGTACGCGGATGATGATCATCTGCGTGATCAGCACCGCGCCGGCCATGCCCATCATCATCACGCCCACGGCGCGGGCGCTGGCGTTCGAGCTCAAACCGAGCACGTCCATGGTGTAGAAGCCCGCCGACAGCATGGCGGTGGACTGCGACAACTCCACCGCCACGCCGATCAGCAGGAACGGCAGCACCCGCCGGTCCAACGGACTGAGCTTTTCGGCGATTTCCCGCTGCCGCAGCACGGTACGCTCCTCCGGCAGCCAGCGCGCCACCGCCAGCACGCCGAGGAAGGCTAACAGCCCGACCGCATAGAATGGCGCGACCAGCCCCGCCCACAGCAGTCCCGACACCACCGCCGGGCCGACGATGGTGCCCAGGGCGAAGGCCGCGCCGAGCTGCGCCAGGCGGCTGCCGCGCTCATGCGGCGGGGCGCGCTCGGCGACGTAGGCCTGCGCCGCCGGCACCGTGGCCGACCCAAGCAGGCCGTAGAAGGAACGGGAGCAGATCAGCGCCAGGTAGGTGGGCATCACCCCCAGCCAGCCGACCAACCCCAACTGCAGGCTGATGGCGAAGCCAGTCATCGACAGCGCGTAACCGCTGAGCCCGAGCAGGATCATCGGCCGCCGGCCGACCTTATCGCTGCGCCGTCCCCAGAACGGCGCCATGACCATCCAGAGGACGGCGGAGACGGTGAAGATGGTGCCGACCTGGACCTCGGACAGCCCCAGGTTGCGCGCCGCCGGCGGCAGCACCGCGAACACCAGCGTCTGACCGATACCGATGCAGATCAGACTAGCGAACAGAATCAGAAAGGACTTGCGCGTACCGGCTGGCCGATCGCTCGGGCGTTCGCCGGCAAACGAATCGTTAGCGTTGGACTCGATCACATCGGCCTGCTGCGAGAAGGAGGGACACTCAATGCTAGCAAGAACCAAATCGTTTGCTGACTATCGATCCACACATCATGACACGGCTTTTCCCGACCGCCACGTCCGCGCCTCACGTGGCGTGCTGAAACGCCGATTCGGGCACGCCGACCTCGACCCGATTGCGCCCGGCCTGCTTGGCGGCGTAAAGCGCCTGGTCGGCGAGCCGGTAGCTGTGCGGCAGCGCGTCCGGCTCATCCACCCGCAGCGGTGCGACCCCGAAGCTGGCGGTCACATTGATCTTGATACCGCGTATCTCGAACTCGGTGCGCGCGATCTGCTCTCGAATAGTATTGGCGATCTTTACCGCCTCGGCGGTATCGCAGCCGGGCAGCAGTATGAGGAACTCCTCGCCGCCCCAGCGCGCCACCAGATCGGTCGCACGCAAGCGGCTGCGCAGCGCCGCGGCGAACTCCCGCAGCAGCTCGTCGCCGAACGGATGGCCGTAGAGGTCGTTGATCCGTTTGAAATGGTCGACGTCGGTGATGACGAGGCTGGCCGTTCCGGCGGCCCGCCTCATGTTGACCATCTCGCGCTGAACCTGCGCTTCGAAACTGCGGCGGTTAGCGAGGCCGGTGAGCGGGTCCAAGGCCGCCAGCAGCTCCAGCGCCGCGTTCTTCTCCGCCAGCTCGGCCCGCTGCCGCTCGATGTGCGCCCGCTGCCGCGTGGACCGCACGAACGCCGCCCACATCACCGTCGCCAGGCAGAACCCGATGCTGACCACGGTCAACGAATTGACCCGGCTCGACAGCAGCACCGCCGGGTCGGACTGCAGCCATCCCAACACCACCCAGAACACGATCAGCGCCGCCGAGAACGTGCCGAAAGCGACCACCGGGCGCAACAGGAACAGGGCGGCGACCATGACGGTCATCGACAGAAACGGCGTGATCGCCGTGGTCACCAACTGATCGATGGCGGCCACCGCCATGCCGGCGCAGAGCACCAGCGCCATGGTCCCCCACTGCAGCAGATACTCGACCAAGCCCGGCCGGCCGCGCGCCGGCGTATGCCAGGCGCCGATGCCCACGATCAGCATGCACAGCAGCGCCGTGGAATGCGCGAGCACCAGGCGCTCGTGCCAGAGCTTCTCGATCTCGCCCTGGGGCTCGGCCACGACCGCGAAGACGACGATGTGGGCAAGCAGCACGGGTATGGCCAGCAGCGACACGTAGCGCAACCGCCGCACGTTGATGAGAACGGCTTTGGCGGCCAGATCGCTGTCGGAAGCGTAGAAAATCCTCCAGATCGTCTTTACCAGCTGCTTTGCCATTCCCACCCCGCTGCCTCTGCGGTTCTCACCAACGACCGCCGCCCGTGTCGGGCCGCGAGTATACGCCAGCCATGGACACCACCCATCCAGGTTTTTCTCCGGGAGAAGCGCCCACATACTGCTTTGAACCCACACGATGAGGAGATCGGCAGTGCTGTCGACAACGAAGATGATCGCTGGCGCGCTCGCGGGCGTCCTGCTGGCGGCGGGCGCGACCCAAGCCGCGTCGCCTGGGCGGGCCGGCGGTTCGGCCACCATCACCGTGGAGGAAGCGCAGCGCATAGCCACCGAGCGCGTGCCCGGCAGGGTCGAGGAAGCGGAGCTGGAGAACCGCGGCGGCCGCGTCGTCTGGGAGGTGGAAATCGAGCTCGGCAACGGCGAGGACCGGGAAGTCATCATCGACGCCCGCACCGGCGAGGTGCTGTCGGTCGACGATTGACCGCCCGCCGCGGCGGAGCGGCCGCGCTCCGCTCACGTTAGAGGGCGCCGAGGGCGCGCAGGCTGGCCCGCCCCAGCTCCATGCGTCTGGCGGCGTCCTCGGCGTTTTTCATATCCATGTTCAGCGCGAAGCAGTACGGCCGCGCCCCTTTCTCCACCCAGCCCACCCACCAGCCGGTCTGAGGCTGGACATCCATCGCCCAACCGGTCTTGCCGTACAGAGTCCAGCCGTCGCCCTGCTCCAGGCGGACGATCTCCCGCACCGCCGTCTGCGCCCGCTCGGGGAACGGCAGCTGGCCGCGCGCCAGCCGGCACAGGAAGCGGACCTGCTCCAGGGCGCTGATCCGCAGCGGTCCCTCCAGCCAGAACCGGTCCACCACGCCGCCGGTCTCGCCGTTGCCGTAATCCAGCGCGGCCAGCTGCGCGCGCATGCGCTCCAGGCCGATGCGCCGCGCCAGCTCCTGGTAGATCGGCACGTTCGACACTCGGATCGCCTCGCGCAGGCTCATGTCCTGCTCCCACTGCTTGATCCACTGCGGCCGGCCGCCGTAGGGCAGCACTTCGTCGACATCGCGCACCGCGCCGACGCTCAAACCGATCAGCGTGTGCGGGATCTTGAAGGTGGACGCCGGCACCAGGCGACGCTCGGCACGCTCGCGGTCATGGCCGACGTAGCGCTCGGCGGCGGCGTCGTAGAGCACGAACGTGCCCTCTACGCCCTGCGCGCGAAACAACGCGCCGACCTCGGGGCTATCCCGCCAATCGAGCGCGGCCGCCTGGCCGGCCGCCGCCAGCGCGGCGGCAACGATCACGTGCTTCAACCGCTTCATGCTTCCTCGCCAATCTCGGCGGATCGAACCGTCCCGCATCCCGCGCATGATAGCGCGGCGCGCTAGGCCGGCACGATCAGGGCCGCGCCGGTCACCGCCAGCGCCGCGAACACCAGCCGGCGGAAGCGCAGCTCGTCGACGCGGCGATGCAGCCATTCGCCGACCACGATGCCGATCAGCACCAGCGGCAGATAGCCCATCACCCGCGGCAACGCCGGCCACAGCGAGCCGTCCACGGCGAACATCACCGTCAGCAGGCTGTTGAGGCTGAACCAGACCGCGATCAGCGTCGCCCGCAGCGCGCTCTTGTCCAGGGGGCTGCCGGCCAGGGCGAAGGCCAGCAGCGGCCCGCCGGAGGCGAACAGCCCATGGGTGGTGCCCGCCCCCAGCATCAGCGCGGCGCCGACCGCCGGCCGGTGCGGCCGCGGCACACCGCCGCGCAGCCGCCACAGCTCACGTCCGGCGAACCCGACGATCAGCACGCCGAGCATGACCCGCAGCGGCGCCCCGCTCAGCACCGGCCGCAGCAGATAGCCGAGCGCGGTGCCGACGGTCATCAGCGGCAGTATGCGCCCGAACAACGTCGGCCGGTCGATGCGACGGCGGTGGCGAATGGTGAGATAGCCGCTCATGACGATGTTGAGCGGCACCAGCACCGGCAGCATCGCCGTAATCGGCAGCAGCAGAGCGCCGAGCGATAGCGCGATGACGATGCTACCGAAGCCGGTGACCGCCTCGACCGTGTACGCCAGCAGGACGAACAGCCCCAGCCAGCTCCAGGGATCGCTCACTGCTCCAGCTCCACCGCGAACTTGCGGGTCATCAGCCGCAGGTAGACGTCCGGCGCCAGCTGCCACAGCGTCCGGGCGAACACGCTCAGCCCGTCGGAGTACAACCGCCGGCGCCGCCGCTCCAGGGCACGAACGATACGCGCCGCCATCCACTCGGGGCTCTTCGGCACGCCGGCCACCGAGCGCGCGTGGCGCGCCGGGCGGCCGTCGAAGCCCAGGGCGTTGCGCTCGATGGGCGTGGCGAGGAAGCTCGGATAGACCATCAGCACGTGCACGCCGTAGCGCCGCTGCTCGCAGCGCAGCACCTCGAAGCTCTGCGCCAGCGCGCTCTTGGCGGCGCAGTAGGCGGCCCGCCCCAGCAGCGGCATCCAACCGGCCATGGAGCCGATGTTGACGATGCTGCCGCGGTGATGCTGCAGCTGCGGCAACGCCGCCAGCGCCAGCTCCAGCGGCGCTTGCCAGTCCACCTGCATCACCCGGCGCAGCACCGCCGGATCGGTCTTGGCCGCCAGCGAGCGGTGGGTGATGCCGGCGTTGTTGACCAGCACCGCCACCCCGCCGAACAGCTCCCGGGCGGCGTCCAGCAGCGCCTGCTGATGGTCGGTGTCGACGATATCGCCGGCCAGCCAGGCCACCCGCCGCTCGTCGCCGAGTTCGGCGGCGGTGGCCGCCAGCCCCGCCTGGTCCAGATCGGCCAGCAGCAAGCTGTCGCCGCGCCGATAGAAGGCATGCGCCAGCGCCCGCCCCAGGCCGCTGCCGGCTCCGGTGATCAGCACGCAGCTCATAGCTCGCCCCGTGCCCGCGCGTGCTCGACGTAGAAGCGGAAGGTTTCCTCGGAGGTCTTCTGCGGCCGGTAGCCGAACTCCTCCTTCAACCGCCGGTTGCTCAGCACCGGCCGGTAGCGCAGGAAGTTGACCTGCTCGGGCCCGTAGCGGCCGACGCCGAGCCGGCGGCCGAGCCAGAGCGCGCTCTTGATCAGCCAGGCCGGCAGCGCCAGCACCGGCTTGCCGAGAATGGCGGCGATCTCGTGGATAGTAAGCGCCCCATCCCCGGCCATGTTGTAGATGCCGGTCCGATCCGCGCGGATGCCCTGCTCGATCGCCCGCACCACGTCCTCGTCCCAGATGAACACGAACGGCGAGTCGCTGCCGCGCACCGCCAGCAGCCGCCGCGCCCGGAACAGATTAGTGATGAGGTTGCTGGTATTGGCGCCGAGGATGGTGCCAGGGCGGAAGATCAGCTGCCGCAGCTGCGGATGGCGCTGGCGGTAGTCGACCAGCAGCTCCTCGATCTGGCGCTTGTGGTCGGAGTAGGCGAACTCGGGGTTGCCGCGCAGCGGCTGGTCCTCGTCGATCCAGGCCGGGTTGTCTGGGTAATAGCCGTAGGCGGCGCCCGAGCTGGTGATGGTGATGTGGCCGACGCCCGCCTCCAAGCAGGCGCGCAGCACGTTGCGGGTGCCGTTGACGTCGATGTCGAACTCGCGCGCGCGATCGTTGCCGGTGTCCAGCACCGAGGCCAGATGCACCACGTGGCTGATGCGCTCGGCCTTGAACAGATCGGCCAGCCCCGGATCGCGCACGTCCATGACCACGATGCGGAACGGCAGATCCTCGCGGCCGCGGATGTCGATGCCGACCACGTGGAAATCGCGACAGAGCCGGCTGCCGAGCAAGCCGCCGACGTAGCCGGCGGCGCCGGTTATGAGCACTCGTCTGGTCACAGCGGAAAAGCTCCCCCGGGAAACGTCTCGTTATCGTTCTATCGATGCCGCGCCCCCGCCGAGGCGGCGACCGCCGCGGCCGGCACGGGCATGCGCGACCAGACGGTGGCCAGGAACAGCCCCGACACCAGATGCCACACGCCCCAGAAGGCGGTGATCAGCATCATGCCGCCGGCCTCGGGCATGAAGGTGAACAGGATCACCAGGCCCAGCCCCGAGTTCTGGATGCCGACCTCCAGGGTCACGGCGCGCCGGTCGGGCGTCGGCAAGCGCATCAGCCAGCCCATGACCGCGCCCAGGGCCAGGGCCAGGGTGTTGTGCGCCACCACCAGCCAGAAGAAGGTGTGGAAGCGCTCGATGAACAGGCCGTAGTTGTTGAAGAAAGCGATGCCGACGAAAGTCAGGAACACCAGCAGCGCCGCCTTGCGCAGCGGCTTCTCCACCCGCGCCGACAAGTTGGGAAAGCGCTGCCCGATCCACATGCCCAGCAGCAGCGGCACGCCCAACACCAGCAACACCAGCAGCAGCAGCTCCACCGGATCGACGGCGATGCTGGTGAGCAGCCCGCGGGTGTAGGGGTTGAGGTAGCCATACAGCGCGAAGTTGAGCGGGGTGAGCACCGCCGCCGCCAGGCTGGAGACAGCGGTCATGCTCACCGACACCGCCACGTTGCCGCGCGCCAGCCAGGTCATGATGTTGGAGAACGACCCACCTGGGCAGGCCGCCACCAGGATCATGCCCAGCGCCAGCTCCGGATCGATGCGGAATGCCCAGGTGACCAGGCAGGTGCCCGCCGGCAGCAGCAGGAACTGCGCGAACAGCCCGGCGAACGGCGCGCGCGGCGAGAGCAGGATGCGCTTGAAGTCCGCCGGCCGCAGCTCCAGCGACACGCCGAACATCATCAGCGCCAGAATGGCGTTGAGAAGCACCAGGCTGGCCGGATCGAACTTGATGGGAATGGCGCCGCTCATGTCGTCCCTCCTTAGATCGCCCGCTTAGCGGCGCCGGCCGCCGGCGGCAGCGTCACCGCCGCGCGCAACCGGCGCACGTGGCCGCGCACCACCTTGCGGTAACTGTCCTTGTGCACGTAGTAGGCCATGCGTTCGAGCTTCAGGTAGCGATAGCCGCCGTCGACGCGGGTGGTGGCCAGCCGGCGCTTGAGCTCCTGCAGCTCGCGCGCCGCCGGCGCGCCCTCGCGCAGCGCGCGGATGAACAGCGCCACCATCTCGGCCTGCTCGTTGCGCCCCTCCCAGCCCAGGCCGGCGGCCTCCACCATGCCCAGCACGAACAGATTGTCGTAGCGCGGGTGGAACACGTTCAGGTAGAGCTGCGGCGCGCCGGCGTCCTGCGGCCAGTTGAGCTCGGCGCGGTCGATGAACGGGTAGTGCAGCTTGTAGCCGGTGGCGAGCAGGATCAGGTCGTACTCGCCGCGGCTGCCGTCCTTGAAGGTGACGGTATGACCGTCGATGGCGGCGATGTCGGGACGCGGGCCGATGTCGCCCTGGCCGATGTGATGCAGGATCAGCGAGTTCATCACCGGATGCGACTCGTACATCCGGTAGTCCGGATCCGGCAGGCCGTACTGCGAGGGCTTGCCCATGACCGCCCGCACCAGCAAACCGTCCAGGAACTGCTTGAGGGGGCGCGGCAGCGTCAAGCGGCCGCCGATGGTGTCGGTGGGCTTGCCGAAGATGAACTTGGGCACGAAGTAGTAGCCGCGCCGCACCGAGATATCCACCTTGCGCGCGTGGTGCACGGCGTCCACGGCGATGTCAGCACCCGAGTTGCCGCAGCCGACGATCAGCACGCGCTTGCCCTTGAAGATCTCCGGTGAGCGGTAGCTACAGGAGTGCATCAGCTCGCCGGCGAACTGCCCCGGCAGCTCCGGGATGTTGGGATGGTGCAGCGTGCCGTTGGCGATCAGCACCCCGTCGAAGCGCTGCACCTGCCGCTCGCCCTCCGCCTCGGTGGTCACCAACCAGCCGTCGCCGTCGCGCTCGACCCAGACGACCCGGGTGGCGAACCGGTAATGGCGGTAGAGATCGAAATGGCGGGCGTAGTCGCGAAAGTACTGCCGCATCTCGGAATGATGCGGATAGGTGGCCACCGAGGCGGGGATCGGAAATTCGGCGAACTCGGTGGTGCTCTTCGACGAGATCAGGTGGGCCGTCTCGTACATGGTGCTGTGGGGATTGTCGATGTCCCACAGCCCGCCGACGTCGCTATGCTGCTCGAAACCGACGAACGGAATGTCGTACTTGCACAAATTGCGTGCTGCGGCCAATCCCATTGGACCGGCGCCGATCACCGCGTACATGCCGCGCCTCCTCCCCCGCTATTTCGTTATTCTTAGGTTTTCTTTAGAAACCCTGTTCACTCAGGGTAAAACAGGAC
The DNA here is from genome assembly GCA_937951875.1 of uncultured Alkalilimnicola sp. Taxonomy (GTDB): domain Bacteria; phylum Pseudomonadota; class Gammaproteobacteria; order Nitrococcales; family AK92; genus JAAYIK01. Next base: position 34,348 of record CALGAN010000039.1, read on the forward strand.
GCGGCGATAGAAACGGCGAAAACGGGACTTCCACGCGGACAATTCGGGACGTGGGTCATACGGCCATGACCAGAGCTCCGACCGTCACCCTGCGCTTGTCGCAGGCCATCGTGCAGGCCGCCGAACGACTGGGCATTCCCCTGCCGGCCGAGCTGCTGGCCCGGCTCCAGGCGCTGCCGGCGCGGGTGCCGCTGTCGATGCAGGACACGCTCTGGCAAGCCATCGCCGCCGCCGAGCCGGACCCGCTGATCGGGTTGCGCATCGGGCTGGAGATCCAAGTCGGCCACCTGGACAGCGCCGGGCTGCTGCTGATGAGCTGTGACACCGTCAGCGATGCGCTGGCAGCGCTGATCGAGTACTTCCCCATCATCGGCGAGGGCAGCCAGCTGGAGATCGCCGAGGAAGCCGCCGGCATCCGGCTGCGCTACCACCCCGGCTACGAGGTCTGCCGCACGCTCCGCACCGAAGCGGCCCTGGGCTGTTTCGTCGGCCTGTCGCGCTGGATGAGCGGCGACCGGGTGAGCCCGGCGGAAGTGTGCTTCGCCCATCCACCCGGCGACGCGGCGGAACGCTACCAGGCCCTGCTCCACTGCCCGGTGCGGTTCGGCGCCGATGGCTACAGCCTGCTGTACGCGCGGCGCGATCTGTCGGTGCCGCTGATCCAGGCCAACGCCATCATGCGCGCGCACCTGCAGCGCGCCGCCGACGAGATGCTGGCCTCGCTGTCGGCGCGAGGCCTGGGCGCGCAAGTCGAGATGCTGGTGCGCCACCACCCGCACTGGGGCAAGGAGCGCGTCGCCGAGCTGCTCGGCATGAGCGGCCGCCACCTCAACCGGCGGCTGGCGCAGGAAGGCACGTCGTTCAAGCTGCTGCGCGACACCACGCTATTCCAGATGGCCGCCGAGCGCCTGCGTCGCGGCGAGCGCCTGCGGGAACTGGCCGAGGAGCTGGGATTTTCCGACGAGAGCGCCTTCGCCAAGGCCTTCCGCCGCTGGGCCGGGGTCAGCCCCACCCAGTTCCGCGCCCAGCACCGCGAACCCGACAACGGCTGAAACGCGAATTTTCAGCCATATGGACCGGCCGCTCCTGTACGCCGAACTGCCGCGCGGCGACGCCGCTCAGTCGGCGCTGCCATCGTCGGTGCGCAGGAAATCGGCCATCTGAAAGAACGCCCGCAGCAGCCGGGAGCGCAGCTCGCCGTCGACGCCGACCCGCTTGAGCGCCTCCTCCATGCATTGCAGCCACTGATCGCGCTCGGCGGGGCCGATTCGGTAGGGATGATGCACACCCACAAGACACACCGTGCCGTACTTTTCGTAATACAGACGCGGGCCGCCCAGCCAGCCGGACAAATACTCGTACAGCTTCTGTTTGACTTCGCTCAGATCGTCGGCATGCATCCGCCGGATGCCGGCCGCCTGCGGCATCTCGTCCATGGCGTCATAAAATGCTTCTGCCAAGCGCCGAATACCGGCGTCGCCGCCCAGCAGCTCATACGGAGACGGCATGATCCACCTCGTTGTCTCATCAATCGTCGACGGACGGCGGCATCATGCACCGACGCCGCCGCGCGCGCGCTGATCGAGGTCAACCGAAGCCGCACATGGCGCGGCGCGCCGGCATCTCATAACATTTCGCCGATATACCGGCGCGCGGTCATGCTCTACAGTCTGATATAGCGTCCCGGGTGCGGCCGCTCCGGGCGGCACCACATAAGAACGTATAACTACTCATACAAAAAGGAGGAGAGCGATGTTCGATCGGCATCTGAAAGTCTGGCCGACCGGTTTGCCCCAGCACCTGGAGCTGCCCGAGACCAGCCTGTACGCCAATCTCCAGGCCTCGGCCACGGCGCATCCCGACAAGCCCGCCACCATCTACTACGGCAGCGCGCTCAGCTACGCCGAACTGAAGAGGCAAGTCGACGCACTGGCCGGCTATCTGCAGGACCAGGGCGTGCGCAAGGGCGACCGGGTGCTGCTGTACATGCAGAACAGCCCGCAGTTCATCATCGGCTACTACGCCATTTTGCGCGCCGACGCGGTGGTGGTGCCGGTCAACCCGATGAACAAGACCGCCGAGCTGGAGTACCTGGTGCAGGACACCGGCGCCAACGTGGCGCTGTGCGGCCAGGAAGTGTATCCGGCGCTGGCGCCGCTGCTGGACAAGACCAACCTGGCCCGGGTAGTGGTCGCCGCCTACGCCGACTATGTCACCGAACCCACTGATCTGACGCTGCCGGCGGAGGTGAGCCAGCCGCGGCAGGCCATCGAGCATCCGAAGGTGACGCTGTGGAGCGAGGCGCTGGCCGCCGGCAAGGTGCCGGGCGCGCACACCGCCGGTCCCAGCGATCTGGCGGTGATCCCGTACAGCTCCGGCACCACCGGCAATCCTAAGGGCTGTGTGCACACGCATCGCTCGGTGATGGCCACCACCATCGCTGGCGGCCTATGGCTGGGCAGCCAGGCCGACACCGTGCAGCTGGTCACCGTACCGATGTTCCACGTCACCGGCATGCAAGTCTGCATGAACGCCGGCATCCAGCAGGGCCACACCCTGGTGCTGATGACCCGCTGGGACCGCAACGTCGCCGCCGCCCTGATCCAGCGCTACCGCGTGAGCTGCTGGATCGCCATCTCAACGATGGTCGTCGATACGCTGGCCAATCCCGACATCGGCAAGTACGACCTGTCCAACCTGAAGATGATCATGGGCGGCGGCGCGGCCATGCCGGCGGCGGTGGCGGAGAAGCTGTTCGAAATGACCGGCCTGCGCTACATCGAGGGCTACGGCCTGACCGAGACCATGGCGCCGACCCATATCAACCCGCCGCAGGCGCCGAAGGCGCAGTGCCTGGGCATTCCGATCTTCGACGTCGACGCCCGGGTGATCGACCTGGATACCCTCGAGGAACTGGGGCCGGGCGAAACCGGCGAGATCGTGGTGAACGGCCCGCAGGTGTTCCAAGGCTACTGGAACCGGCCGGAGGAAACGGCCAAGGCCTTCATCGAGCTGGACGGCAAGCGCTTCTTCCGCACCGGCGACCTGGGTCATTACGACGAGGAGGGCTATTTCTTCATCGTCGACCGGGTCAAGCGCATGATCAACGCCTCCGGCTTCAAGGTCTGGCCGACCGAGGTCGAGTCGCTCATGTACGCCCACCCCAAGATTCAGGAAGTGTGCGTGATCTCCGCGCCGCACCCGCGCCGCGGCGAAACGGTCAAGGCCGTGGTGGTGCCGCGCGCCGGCGTGCAGGTCACCGAGGCCGAGATCATCGCCTGGTGCAAGGAAAACATGGCGGCCTACAAGGTGCCGGAAATCGTCGAGTTCGTGCAGGAACTGCCGAAGTCGCCCACCGGCAAGCTCATGTGGCGCGCCCTGCAGGAGCAGGAGTGGGCCAAGGCGCGCAGCGCCTGAGCGCCCTGCCGAGCCAGGGTTCCAGCGCGGTGGCGCGGAGGCGCTCCGCCCGCCGCGTAACAACGGCGTCGCTGACGGGGCTTTGAGCCGTCATGCCCGCGCAGAGCTCGTCCCCGCGAAAGCGGGGACCTGCCCCCGCGCAAGCGGGGCGGGCATCCAGGCGCACCAGCCGCAGTCAATGCTGTTCACTAGGTCCGTACGCCCTGCGGAACCGGCTCTGCGGTTGTACTTCGCGATTAGTTTTTGTCCCCTCCTCCCTGGCGGCTCCCTCGCTATGAAAAGGCTCACCGCCTCAAGCATGTCTGCGCCGCCCTCGGTGTGGCACGCAGCAGCGTCTATGACTGGCTTGCGCGCGAGGCGGCAGCGCTCAGCCCCCCGCCATCAGCACCTGCTGGCTGAAGTGGTCGCTATCCATCGGCAAAGGGGTGCCAGCTATGGTCGTCGCCGCATGTCCGCGGAGTTGCGCCGGCGCCACTACGATGTGGGACCGTTTCAAGCGCGCCGCCTGATGCCGCTGCAACGGGCCGATCAGCTCGTCCGCAAGAGTCACGACCCGGTCCTTGCCCCCCCTTTCCGTCGCGCACCACAACGGCCCGATGCTGGAAATCCAAATCCTTAACCCGCAGGCGCACGCTCTCGATCAACCTCAGCCCTGACCCGTACCGCAGACAGGCGATCAACCAGTACACGCCCGACAGACGCGCAAGCACGCGCCCCACCTCCTCAGGCGTCAGTACTACCAGCAGCTTCCGCGGCCTTGCAGCCCGCACAACGCCCTCGATCATGCTAACCGGTTGGTTAAGCACTTGGTCGTACAGAAACACCAAAGCGTTCAGCGCCTGATTCTGCGTGCTTGCAGCAACGCGCCGCTAGACAGCCAGATGCGTGAGGAACGCCCCTACCTCCGCCGCGCCCATCGCTTCCGGATGGCGCTTGCCGTGGAACAGGATGTAGCGCCAAACCGACGCCACATACGCCGCCTCCGTTCGAATGCTGTAGTGCCTAACCCGAATGGCCTCACGCAGCCTACTCAGAAAAGGAGATTCCTTATGTGCCACAGTTTTGCCGCCTCCTTGCTGCTGTGATTATGTTCGGTGCCGCTGGCGCCTATAGCCCAGCCTCGGCAAGCGGCACTACATGTGGCGGAATCTTTCCGCCTATCACCGGCGCGGGCGCTTGGAACGAGCACGCCAACAGCCATGCAGCGTGCATTAGGCTATTGAGCAGGTGCAGGAATTTCGACATGATAAACGGCACCGAGCGCCGTGTACGGAGCGAGCCACGGTGCGTGATATGCGGAATTTTTCCGTGCTGGAGTACGGAATAATTCCATCTACTACCTGTTAGGCCTCATGGAACGTTTCAGGAAGCTGCAAGATCAGTACGAAGAATACATGACGCCTATGGCGCGGCGCATAACGGCCGCTCATTGGGATAGGGCGCGCGCGGTTGCGCTAAGCGGCGCCGGGCTCTCCACTGCCATTGTGTTTTTGTTGACTCAGATCGGCCTTGGGAGCCGTGCCTTATCCATCTCCTTCTTCTGCGCGGTACTAGCAATTCCGGTCTGGCTCGCGCTCTGGCAAGTTGGGGACGCGTACCTTTTCCACGGCGAGTCTTCCCATACGCACTTCGCCAAAGTACAAGGCTCGGGCGTGGGTGTGCTTCTATTCCTCTGCGGAGGATTACTGCTCCTCTCCAGCTTCGCGGGTCTTATCTGGCACTTTTCAGCTCTCGCGGCAGGCGTTTTCTTTATTGCGAGCTTAGCCATGGTCGTTTTCGTCTACAAGCACCAAAATGGCGTGCGCGTCTGGGTGGACAGACACGGCTCGGATGATGCCTAACAATTCGTCCAAGCCGACGCTGCTTCGCGGCGCGGCTTAATTCACACGTAGGAGAAGGTATGCCCGCATACTTCTTTGAAACTTACGTCGTACCTGCCTATGAGGAATGGAGAAACCCCCCATGACCTTAGACTCGCAAAAATATTGGCAGCTGAATTAAACAATATCGCTGAGCACTATTGGAAACTCGTTTATCCAATTTCTCCAGGCAAGGTTGGCTCAACTAAAACTCCCACAGAGTACAGAGACCACCTCGCAGCCATACTCCCAGGTTTTGGCCTCATCAGAGATGTAGCAGATAGCCATAAGCACCTATTCCTTGACAGAACGTCCGCAAAAGTGAAAAGCGACAACGACATCACAGTTGAGACAATTGGTTTCGGCCAGGGATATGGATTGTGCTACGGCGGGGGAGAAATCGTTGCAGCAAGACTAAAAAATGGCGAAACAGCGTATTTTGATGTATTCGCTGAGCGTGTCTACCAATACTGGAAGGCGTTAGTCACCTAAAAAACCATCCAAGCGGACTCGCTAAAGCGACCCACCTAATTTAAACGCTAGCTCATTGGAGTAATTGATGGGTTGGGTCTTTCAGGGAAATCCTAAGACGTTCGACATCGACGACTACCTGTCTCGATATCCGGAGCTCGTCTATTGGCGAACTCCTCGATACACCGCGGACATTGCTGTCGGAGATCGCGCTTTTCTTTGGCGTGCTGGCAAAGAGTCAGGCGCAATAGCGATAGGTCGCGTGGTGGAGTCGCCGACACCTGCCAATCGTGTTCAGTACCCAGATGCGCTCGGAGACGATCTTTGGATCGCTGAGCGACCAGGCCCGGCTGAGAAAAAGACAGGAATCCGCATTGAGGAGCTTCGTATCGCGCCATCCGAAATGGTGCCTCGAAGTTTAGTAAAAGCAGATTCTCTGCTTGCCACGACAACGCTCATAACCATGCCGAACGGCACGGTTTTTAGGCTGTCGCCTCAGGAGACAGAAGCACTTGAAAGGCTTTGGGGTTTTCCTTCTGCACTCACGGAGGCGTCATCCATATCCGAAGGCGAACGCAAGCTAAGAGCCCATTTCTTACGTGAGCGATCTCCGAGACTTAGGGCCGATAAGCTCGCAGCATTCCGTTCTGAGCACGGGCAGTTACGGTGCGAGATATGCGGTCATGCCGAGAGTGGCGCGTATCCACCGCGCTTCGCAGATAAAATGTTTGAAGTTCACCATCGTGCACCCTTGGCCAAAGCCACTGAGCCAGTTCGCACCACGTTGGCCGACCTCGCAGTGCTTTGTGCAAATTGCCATCGCGCAGTGCATTCAACCAAAGATGTCGAGGACAACTTTAACTGTCTAGCTAATCACTTCTTAGAGCGGAGCTAACAACAGGTTGCATCCGACGCGCCCGCCTTCGGCGGTCACGCGACTGAACCTGGGCATTAGGCGCTGAAGAACATGGATCTGCCTCGTCTTGATCCTGACAACTATGGAAACGAGCACCTCCACACGCTACTCCGACGCGTCCATCCCGACGATGTTCACCCCTTTGTTGAGAAGTTGACCAAACAGCCGCTTCGCGATCGTTTTCATACCTATCAAGAACTTCTGATTGGAGTTCATCTTAGAGACCGCGGATTCGATGCGCACTATGAACAGGCTATCTTCGGTCAGACGCTGACTTGTCGCTCATTGACTCCGGCGGCAATCTCATGGAGTTAATAGACGTTCTCACGCTTCAACAGCGGCATGACAAGGATGTTGAGATCAGTGCTGCGATAAGGGCGGAACGCCTCTGGGCACGTTGGATAATCGTGCCACCGGATCACATTTTCAGGAAGCTGAACGATAAGGCAGGTCAGTATTCTGGCTTAGCCAGGCAGAAAGGCATCCCGTATGTACTCGCCGCGTACGGAGAATTCACTGCGGCTATTGCTCTGCAGGAGATTGAACAGGTTCTTCTTTTTCAGCAAGGATTTTCTCCGCCCATCCCGATTCTTCCCTGTCCGTCCCGATCCATCACGGAAATATCGCGCACGCCCTGGTAGATTTATCTCGCTCCCGCACAGCCTTTGCTGACGAACCAGCGCTATTTGCCGCCGATCCATTCCCGCACATGGCCGCCGGGGTCGCCGCCATGGCATTGCCATAGCCCGACAGCGGGAAGATAGACACCAGCCGCCTCGCACCGGTGAGGCGTGCGTGGCACAGCGCGGCGAGAGAGGCGGCTGGGTTCGGGCTTCAGGCTTTCTTCACGAACTCCGACTTCAGCTTCATCGGGCCGATGCCGTCGATCTTGCAGTCGATGTTGTGATCACCCTCGACCAGGCGGATGTTCTTGACCTTGGTGCCGACCTTGACCACCAGGGACGAGCCCTTGACCTTCAGGTCCTTGATCACCGTCACCGAGTCGCCGTCGGCGAGCACGTTGCCGTAGGCGTCCTTGACCACGCCCTCGCTCTCCCCCGACTCGGCGACGGCGTCTCCGCTCCATTCATGGCCGCACTCGGGGCAGACCAGCATGAGCCCGTCCTGATAGGTGTATGCCGAATCGCAGGACGGACAGTTGGGCAAAGCGCTCATGGGATTCCTCTCCTAAACGACGATCCTGCCGCGCCGTCGGCACGGCAGCCGGCCGCATCATCGACGATCGGCGGCGCGAACGCCAGTGCTGCGAGCGCGCAAAGAAAAAGGGGCCGGTCGCGTGACCGCCCCTTTTTTAGGATCGCATCCAAGCACGGGCTTCCATGCCCTGTGGCCATCCTGGCCGGCGCGCTTCCTTTTCACTTCCCTAGTGAACGCCTTGCTTGTGAACGCCTGTGAGACACATTCTAAATACTGCTCATCGATACGTCTGTAAGAAATTTCTGACATTGTTTGTAAGCCATCGGATGGTCGCGCCCCACACCTCCACCAACGGCGCCGCCTCCCTCAGCGCAGCAGCTTGACCATGCGCTCGCGGTCGTAGCCGTAGACCACCTGCTCGCCCACCTTCAGCACCGGAACGCCGCGCCCCCGGAGCGCCTCGAATTGCCGCCGTCCCTCCTCGGAACGCTCGATGTCGTATTCGAGATACTCCACCCCCAGGTCGGCCAGCAGCTCGCGGGTCTTGGCGCAGTAGCCGCACCAGGCGGTGGCGTACAGCACCACCTCGCCCCGCTCAGTGTCCGCCGCCGGCGACGCGAACACGGCTTCGATCTTGTCGCGGGTCTGGTAGAGCGCCAGCCCCGCTACGGCGATCAATAGCAGCTTTTTCATATGCATATCCCTTCGACCGCTGCCGGCGAGCCCACACCTCCGGGCCCGGCTCGTGCGCCGCAGTATAGATGCCGGACCGAGCATTCTCGCCCAACATCATCCATTCTTTTTATAAGCCGCCTCCGAAACCTTGATTTGAGTCGTCGTCCGGAGCCTCGCATCCTCGGGAGAAAGGCCGTTCGACATTGCAACAACAATAATTTGCCAACATCCCTCCCCCAGGGGGGATGATGATTGGCGGACATAGAAGCGGCCCGGCTCGAACGGCGCCGGACCGCGCACCGAACACGCAAGCCGACCCGCTCGGCGCGTGCATAAGCGGCCGCAGAGCCGCGTTGATAACGACAACGCCGCACGCCCGGCCCAGCACACCGGGAAAGCGCGGCAACGATAAGGAGGAGACACGATGCACAAGAAACCCCTGCTGACGGCGATCGCCAGCGGCTTGGCGCTCACGCTCGGCGTGACGCTGAGCGGCTTGGCGCAGGCCCAGGACAAAGACTTCAAGTGGCCGCGGATGCTGCGCGTGGCCACGCCCGGCACCGCCAGCGGCAGCTTCGCCTCGACCAACGGTTGGGCGCCGCTGCTGCAGAAAGACACCGGCATGTCGGTGCGGGTGATGCCGGAGGACAGCGAGACCGTCCGCTACAGCCGCCTGACCCAGCAGAAGCAGTTCGACCTGGCCTCGATCTCCAGCGCCGAGGCCCGCTACCAGATCGAGGGCGTCGACGGCTACGCCGGCGTCCAGCCCGCGCCGCTGCGCATCGTCTGGCACCACAACGACACGCCGTGGGTGTTCCTGACCCGGGGCGATTCCAAGATCAAGACCATCTACGATCTCAAGCGCAAGGGCATCAAGATCTCGCTCTCCAGCCAGTCGCCCCCCATGATGCGCGCGGTGCAGGAGGCGCTGCCGGCGTTCCTCGGCCTGACGCCGGAGCAAGCGGCCGAGATGTGGACCTTCGTGCCGGCCGGCAGCTACGTGGAGAACTGCCGCTCGGTGACCGACGGCCGCACCGACGTGGCCTGGTGCGCCAGCGTCAGCGCCGTGGTGACCGAGATGGAGGGCAGCCCCGGCGGCATCCGCGTGCTCGACATGCCGCTCAGCGACAAGGAGGCCTGGAACGGCTGGCTGAGCGTGCGGCCCGAGCACATCCCGGCCAAGGTCGGCATCGGCGCCAAGTCCACGCTCGGCACCGAGGGCCTGGTGTCGAACTTCCTCTATTGGACCCGCCCGGACGTCGACGCGGACCTGGTCTACAACCTGGCCAAGTGGCTCCACCAGAGCTACGACGCCTACAAGGGCACCCACACCCTCGCCGCCCGCATGTCGGTCGATCTGTTCCGCGAGTACCTCGACCGCAGCCCGATGCCGGTGCACGAAGGCACGATCCGCTACCTGCGCGAGATCGGCAAGTGGACCGACGAGGACGACAAGTGGAACCAAGAGGCGATCGAGCGCATGGACGCTTGGATGAAGGCGCGTGAAAAGGCGCTGGCCGAAGCCAAGGCCAAGGGCGTGAAGATCCACTGGGAGAACCCGGAGTTCATGGCGATCATGAAAGCCCACACCAAGGATCTCCCGGTCTTCCGCACGCGGCTGTAAGCCGGCGTCGCCACCTCATGGGCCGGCGCGGTCGGTATGACCGCGCCCCTTTTCCAACAACGCGCGCGGCGCGCCGTGGCCGCCGCGGACACGGCTACGCCTAGAGGACCTGCCATGCAGCCGACCGACCGTCCCGAAGACGTGCTGCCGCAATCCGAGCTGACCCGCCTGGGCTCGCTCTACAGCTGGCAAAGCATTCTGTTCATCGCGCTCACCCTGCTCGGCCTGGGGGCCGGCATCTACTACATCTTCGGCTTCACCTGGAACGGCGAGCGCCTGCTCGAAGGCGAGTATTACTGGATCTTCATCGGCCTGTTCGCGGCCGCGTCCTTCATCGCCATGCCGGCCAGGCGCAAGACCAAGCATGTCGCGTTCTACGACCTCGTCCTGGCGGCGATCTCGCTGGCCATCGGCGTCTACTTCTCGCTCAACGCCCGCGACATGGTGATCGTCGGCTGGACCGACGTACCGGTCGGCGTAGTCGTCTGGCTGCTGATGCTGGAGCTGTCGCGGCGCAGCGGCGGCGTGCCGTTCTTCCTGGTGGTGCTGCTGCTCGGCCTCTACCCGGTGGTGGCGCACCTCCTCCCGGGCCTGCTCGAGGGCATGAACTACGACTTCGCCCAGACCATCGAAGCGCACGTGTTCCGCTCCGAGGGCATGATGGGCATCACCACCAAGATCGTCGCCGAGATCATCCTCGGCTTCCTGGTGTTCGCCGGCGTGCTGATCGCCACCGGCGCGGGCAATTTCTTCATCGATCTGGCCAATTCCGGCTTCGGGCGGTTCCGCGGCGGACCGGCCAAGGTGTCGGTGGTGGCCAGCGCCTTCTTCGGCAGCCTGAGCGGCAGCGTGTTCTCCAACATCGCTGGCACCGGCTCGATCACCATCCGCACCATGAAGAAGATCGGCTACCCGCCGCACTACGCCGGCGCCATCGAGGCCTGTGCCTCCACCGGCGGCGTGATCATGCCGCCGGTGATGGGCGCAATCGCCTTCGTCATGGCGGTGACCATCGGCGTGGAGTACCGCGTGGTGCTGCTCGCGGCGATCCTCCCCTCGCTCCTCTACTACCTGGGTCTGCTGCTGCAGGTGGACGCCTACGCCGCGCGCGCCGGGCTCAAGGGCATGGCGCCGGAGGATACGCCGCGCTTCAAGGACGTGATCGGCCGCGGCTGGCCCTATTTGATCGTGCTGATCTTCCTGACCTGGGGCCTGCTGTACATGCGCTGGGAGTTCTACGCGCCCTGGTACGCCAGCGCGCTGATGATCGGCCTGTCGTTCCTGCGCCGTGACACCTGGCTGACGCCGCGCAAGCTGCTGGAGACCGTGCGCGAGATCGGCGTGCTGGTGGCGCAGACGGCGGCGATCATCCTGCCGGTGGCGTTCGTGGTGAGCGGCCTGACCATCACCGGCGTCACCGGCTCGGTGACCTCCGGCCTGGTCAACCTGGGCGGCGGCAACCTCTACCTGGTGATCCTGTTCGGCATACTGGCCTGCTTCGTCATGGGCATGGCCGGGCTGGCGATCGTCGCCTACATCTTCCTCGCCGTGACCATGGCGCCGGCCATCATCACCTTGGGCAACCTGAACGAGGTGGCGGTGCACCTGTTCATCGTCTATTACGCGATGCTGTCGGTGCTCACCCCGCCGGTGGCCACCGCCGCCTTCCTGGCCGCCACCCTGGCCGGCGCGCCGCCGATGAAGACCGCGGTCACCGCCATGCGCCTGGGCGTGGTGATCTTCTTCATCCCGTTGTTCTTCCTGTTCCAGCCCTCGCTGGTGCTGCAGGGCGACCTGACGCCGCTGGTCTACATCCTGCCGTCGCTGGTAGTGGGCATCGCCATGATCGCTGGCGGCTTAGAGGGCTACCTGCTCGGCGTCGGCCGGGTGAACGGCTGGCTGCGGCCGGCGCTGGTGGTGGCCGGCTTCATCCTCGGCTTCCCGGGGCTGCTCATGACGCTGATCGGCATCCCGCTGGCGGTGATAACCATCGCCTTGGTGTGGATGGACAACCGGAAGGCGCGCACCGTGCCGGCCTGAGCCGGCGCAAGGCGGGCCGCCGCGTGGCGGCCCGCTCTTCTTCAAGCCGGCTGCTGCTGGGACTCGGCGAACGCTTGCAGGATCTGCTCGCGCAGCCAGCGGTTAGCGGGATCGTCGTCCATGTTGGCATGCCAGCACATGAGCACATTGTGGTGCGGCGTCTCCAACGGATGCGGTAGCACTTGGTTGCCGGTGTGCTGGTTCATGACCCGCGCCAGCAGCTCCGGCATGGTGACGATCAGATCGGTTTCGCTCACCACCCGCAGCGCCGCGTAGTAATGCTGGCAGCGCAGCTGCACCCGCCGCTGCAGCCCGCGCCGCCCCAGCTCGAAATCGTCCACGCCCGGCCCGGTGGGCCGCGAGCTGACCATGATGTGGCCCTGGTTCAGATAGGTATCGAGGTCGATGCTGCCGCGGATTTCCGGGTGGTCGCGCCGCGCCACCACCGCGTAGCGATCGCGGCTGATGCGGACATGGCGGATATCGCGCGAGCTGGGCAGCACCACGTCGATGAGCACGTCCAGGCGGCCGTTCAGCAAATCGCTGGGCGTCTCGCGGCGGCGGAACTGCACGGTGGCGAGCTGCACCCCCGGCGCGGAGCGGGCGATGCGCTTCATCAGGTGCGGCAGGATGCGCGACTCCAGCACGTCCCGGCAGCCGACGTTGAAACGCCGCTCCGAGCGCTCCGGGTCGAAGGTCCGCGCCTCGTTCAGCGCCGTCTCGATGCCGCGCAGCGACTGCCGCAGCGGCTCAATGATGCTGCGGGTGAACGGCGTCGGCACCATGGAGTGGCCTTCGCGCACGAACAGCGGGTCGTCGAGCAGCTCGCGCAGCCGGCCGAGCGCGTAGCTCACCGCCGGCTGGGTGACGTTGAGCCGCTGCGCGGCGCGGGTGATGCCGCCCTCGGTGTAGATCGCCTCCAACACCACCAGCAGGTTCAGGTCGATCCGGTGAAGATTCATTCTCTTTATGGACGCCCCTTGAAAGCTTGATTTGAGCCCACGCTTGGGCCGGTGCATGCTCTCAGCATACCCGCCGGCCGCCCTTTCCGGCAGCGGCAGGCATGCAGCAGCACAGGGCTGCCAGTATTAATAGGAGACCCTAATGGACTTCCAGTACTCTGCCAAGGTGAAGGATCTGCTGGCGCGCCTGCAGGCCTTCATGGACGAGCATATCTATCCCAACCAGAAGCGCTATCACGACGAGAAGGAAGCCAACAAGCTCGCCGGCCGTCCCTACGCGCCGATCCCGCTGATCGACGAGCTCAAGGAAAAGGCCAAGGCCGCCGGCCTGTGGAACCTGTTCCTGCCGCGCGAGTACGGCGAGTACAGCCCTGGCCTGACCAACCTCGAGTACGCGCCGCTGGCCGAGATGATGGGCCGTGTGCTGTGGTCCTCCGAGGTGTTCAACTGCGCCGCGCCCGACACCGGCAACATGGAGGTGCTGGCCAAGTACGGCAACGAGGAACAGAAGGAGAAGTGGCTCAAGCCGCTGCTCAACGGCGAGATCCGCTCCGCCTTCGCCATGACCGAGCCGCTGGTGGCCTCCTCCGACGCCACCAACATCGAGACCAGCATCGTCCGTGACGGCGACGAGTACGTCATCAACGGCCGCAAGTGGTTCATCACCGGCGGCTGCGGTGAGCGCACCAAGTTCTTCATCGTCATGGGCAAGACCGATCCGAACAACCCGAATCGGCACAAGCAGCAGTCCATGGTGATCGTGCCGAAGGACACCCCGGGCGTGAAGATCGTGCGCGACATGCCGGTGTACGGCTACTACCACGCGCCGAAGGGCCACCCGGAGATCATCTTCGACAACGTGCGGGTGCCGGCCTCCAACCTGATCCTCGGCGAGGGCCGCGGCTTCGAGATCGCCCAGGGCCGCCTCGGACCGGGCCGCATCCACCACTGCATGCGCGTGATCGGCCAGGCCGAGGTCGCGCTGGAGCTGATGTGCAAGCGCCTGGCGTCGCGCACCGCCTTCGGCCGTCAGCTGTCCGACCAGGGTGTGTGGCGCGAGCGCATCGCCGAGTCGCGCATCCTGATCGACCAGGCCCGCTTCCTGGTGCTGAACGCCGCGCAGATGATGGATCTGGTCGGCAACAAGGCCGCGGCCAAGCAGATCGCCATGATCAAGGTCGCCGCCCCGCAGATGGCCTGCAAGGTCATCGACTGGGCCATCCAGGCGCACGGCGCCGGCGGCTACACCGAGGACTTCCCGCTGGCCGACATGTTCGTCTACGCCCGTCACCTGCGCACGGCCGACGGTCCGGACGAAGTGCATCGCAACGCCATTGCCAAGGCCGAGCTCAAGCCCTACCTGGAAGGCCGGGCCGGCTAAGGAGCCGGCGCCTCGAGCGCCGGCCCATAAAACGAATTAGTAGAGCAGAGCGAGAACCACCGGCAGGCCGCCGCCTTCTGGGAGAAGGCGGCGGCTGGAACCGGCCAAGGTGCAAAAGAGTTCCCAGGAGGAGAGCGTGAAAGAGCTGCGCGGTAAGGTGGCGGTGATCACCGGCGGCGGCAGCGGCCTGGGCCGCGAGCTTGCGCGCTGTTGCGCCAAACGTGGGATGAAGCTGATGCTGGCCGACGTCGATGAGGCCGGCATGGCGGAAACGGTACGCCTGCTGGCGCAGGAGTACCCCGGCGTGGAGACGGCGACCCAGCGGGTGGACGTCTCCAAGCTGGGCCAAGTGCAGGCGTTGGCAGCGTCCGTCAAGCAGCGTTACGGCGCCGTGCACCTACTGTTCAACAACGCCGGCGTCAGCGTCGGCGGTCCGATCTGGGATTTCACCCCGGCGGATTGGCAGTGGGTGCTCGGCGTCAATCTTTATGGCGTGGTCTGGGGCATCAAAGTCTTCGCGCCGATGATGATCGAGCAGGGCGAGGGCCACATCGTCAACACGGCCTCGGCCGCCGGTTGGGTGTACGGTCCCGGCAGCGCCATCTATAACGCCAGCAAGGCCTCGGTGGTGGCCATCTCCGAGACCCTGGCCCTCGACCTCAGGGACGCCGGTGCCGGTAACGTCAAGGTATCGGTGCTGTCCCCGGCTTTCTTCCCCACCGCCATCGTCGACTCGGCGCGCAATCGCCCGGCCGAGCTGGCCGACACCGCGCCGATGACCGAGGCGCGGCGGCAGCGCGACGAGCGCCTGCGCTACGCCGTGCAGCACGGTCGTCTGTCGGCGGAGCAGATCGCGGAGATCACGCTGGAGGCGGTGGAACGCGACCAGTTCTACATCTTCCCGCATCAGAAGGTTAAGGCGTTGATCCGCGACCGCGCCGAGGCAGCCAACGCGGAAATGGAACCCTACGATACGCTGGCGGGACGGCGGTAACGCGGCGCGCGGCGCCAAGGGCGCCCTGTCTACGCAGGGTGCGCCGCGCGCACCATGTCCACCGCTGTCCCCGAGTGGACATGGCGTGCGCGGCGCAGCCTACGTAGGCAGGCTCCGTCCACGGCATCGCTATCTCGCGCACCCGACGGCGCGCGGGCCGATCGCTCCGGGCGGCGGCGCCCGAGTGCAAGCCGCCAGGCTCCTCTGGCATACAAACGGAACGGACTGGAACATCATGAGCGTCAAGCAGCTTTTCGATCTCACGGGCAAAGTCGCCCTCGTCACCGGCGGCTCGCGCGGCCTGGGCCTGCAAATGGCGGAAGCCCTGGGCGAGATGGGCGCCAAGATCGCCATCAGCGCCCGCAAGGCCGACGAGCTGGAGCAGGCCGCGGCGCAGCTCCAGGCGAAGGGCATCGAAGCGCTGACCGTGGTCAGCGACCTGTCCCGGACCGAAACGATCCCGGCGCTGGTCGATCAGGTGGTGGCGCGCTTCGGCACCATCGACATCCTGGTGAACAACGCCGGTGCCACCTGGGGCGCGCCGGCCGAGGAGCACCCGGCCGAGGCCTGGCGCAAGGTCATGAACCTCAACGTCGATGCGGTGTTCTTCCTCAGCCAGGAAGTTGGCCGCCGCTGCATGATCCCCAAGCGCGCCGGCAAGATCATCAACATCGCCTCCATCGCCGGCCTGTCCGGGTCGATGCACATGAACACCATCGGCTACCACACCAGCAAGGGCGCGGTGATCAACTTCACCCGCGCGCTGGCGGCGGAATGGGGCAAGTACAACATCAACGTCAACGCCATCTGCCCCGGCTTCTTCCCTTCGAAGATGACCAAGGGCACCCTGGAGCGGCTCGGCGAAGCGGTGGTGGCCGGCGTGCCGCTCGGCCGCATGGGCGGCGACGAAGACCTCAAGGGCGCGGTGGTGTTCTTCGCCTCCGAGGCCTCCCGCCATGTCACCGGCCAGTACCTGGCGGTCGACGGCGGCAAGAGCATCGCCTGATCTCGCCTTCCTGGGCGCCGCGCGGGGCTCCGAGCCACGGGCCCCGCGCTAAGCTCGCCCGGCGCTGCCGACCGTTTGGATGCGTGGAAGCCGCCACCACTTTCGCAAGGGTGGGAATCACCGCCTCTGCGAGAGGGCGCGCATGCCTTACGAACCTCCACGCCACGATCTTCGCGGCAGCCCGCTGTTCCGGCTTTTCTACCGCAACATCCGCCGTCTACTGCGAAACGCGCCCAGCCCGCTCGGCCAGCGTGGCGGCCCCTGCAACGAGCGGGTGCGCGCCTTCATGGCGCGCCAGATCGCCCGCCGCGTCGGCCTGAGCGAAGACGACCTGCCCGGCACCCTCGGCTACACCGCCGCCTGCGAGGGCCACAACGCCTCGGTGGCGCGCGACCGGCGCCACTACGCCGAACTCTGCGCCGAGGATACGGTGGAGCAGGTCTACCGCATGCGTAACCTCGGCATGTCGATGGACGCCGAGTCGGAGGATGCGGACGACGACGAGCGGCTCGATCAGCGCGGCGGTCCGTCGGCGGAGGACTATCCGCGCGCCTACGTCCTAGCGCGGCGCGCCAGCCAGGACCGGGAGCGGCGCGAGCAGCAGGTTCTCAAGAGCGGCTTGTCGGCGCTCACCAACCGTCCCAAACGGCGGCGCTCCCGCGGCGGTGGCCACTAGCCGTTCGCCCCGCCTGGCGCGGCACGCGGGGGTTCGTTGACACCCCCTCCCCCCCCGTTAGAATGCCGATCATGTCGATTCAGCATGCGCTACTCGTATCTCTCCTGGAGAAGCCGTCCTCCGGCTACGAACTCGCTCATCGTTTCGATCGCTCGATCGGCTACTTCTGGCAGGCCACCCATCAGCAGATCTACCGCGAGCTGGGGCGCATGGCCAAAAGCGGCTGGGTCGTCGCCGAAAGCGAGTACAGCGGCGGCAAGCGGCAGCGCAAGGTCTATCACGTGCTGCCGGCTGGGCGCGAAGAGCTGATCCGCTGGGTGCGCAGCGAAGACGCCTCGGCCAACGTCGATCAGAGCCTGCTGGTGAAGCTGCGCGCCGACGCGGTGATCGGCCCGCTCGGGCTGGAGAAGGAGCTGCGCCGGATCGTCGCCCAGCACCGGGCGCGGCTGGCGGTCTACCGCAAGATCGAGCAGCGCGATTTCTCGGCCCGGCCGCTGACGCGGGCGCAGCAGCTGCAGTACGCGATCCTGCGGCGCGGCATCATGCTCGAGGAAAACTGGCTGGAGTGGGCCGAGGAAGTCCTGCCGCTACTGAAAGAACCGGAACCGGCCGAGCATCCAGCCTGACGACGAAACTCGGCGCATCGCCTTTGATCGTCCAGGCGTTGTCCTTCGCGGCTTGTTGGCCCCCTCTCTCGACTCCGAGAGAGGGGGCCATGCGCCGTTCAGGCCGGCTCGGCCTCGGCGGCGCGCCGCGCCGGCGCCGAGACCAGCCCGAGCCGCTCGCGGGCGGCCTGGTACTCGCGCTTGAGGCGCGCCACCAGCTCGGCGGCCGGCACGATCTCCTTGACCGCGCCCACGCCCTGGCCGGCGCCCCAGATGTCCTTCCAGGCCTTGGCGGAGGTGTTGCCGCCGGAGCCGAAGTTCATCTTGCTCGGATCGGACTCCGGCAGATTGTCCGGATCCAGGCCGGCGTTGATGATGCTCTGCCGCAGGTAGTTGCCGTGCACGCCGGTGAACAGGTTGGTGTAGACGATGTCGTCGGCGCCGCTGTCGACGATCATCCGCTTGTAGCCTTCGACGGCGTTGGCTTCCTTGGTGGCGATGAAGGCCGAACCGATGTAGGCCAGGTCGGCGCCCGCCGCCTGGGCGGCGAGGATGGCGTTGCCGTTGGCGATGGCGCCGGACAGCAGCAGCGGGCCGTCGAACCACTCACGGATCTCCTGGAGCAGCGCGAACGGCGACAGCGTGCCGGCATGGCCGCCGGCGCCGGCCGCCACCGCGATCAAGCCGTCGGCCCCCTTCTCGATCGCCTTGTGGGCGAAGCGGTTGTTGATCACGTCATGCAGCACGATGCCGCCGTAGCTGTGCACCGCCTGGTTGACCTCCTCGCGCGCGCCCAGCGAGGTGATGATGATCGGCACCTTGTACTTCACGCACAGTTCCAGGTCGTGCTCCAGGCGGTCGTTGGACTTGTGCACGATCTGGTTGACCGCGAACGGCGCCGACGGCGCGTCGGGATGCTTGGCGTCGTACTCGGCCAGCTCGGTGGTGATGCGGTCCAGCCACTCATCGAGCAGGGAGGCGGGGCGGGCGTTCAGGGCCGGGAAGGAACCGACCACGCCGGCCTTGCACTGGGCAATCACCAGGTCGGGGTTGGAGATGATGAACAGCGGCGAGCACACCACCGGCAGCTGCAGGCGGTCTTTCAGGATCGAAGGAAGAGCCATGGTTACCTCGGAACGCGAAACGGAATTGAAGTGACGATCGCCGACGCCGTGCCACTCAGGCCGACTTGCCGGTGCCCAGCAGTTGATCCTTGAGCGGCGCGAGCCGCTTGCCCATCGCCTCCGCCAGCGCCTGCAGGCCGGTCATCGGCCGGATCATCACCTCGAACTCGACGATCTTGCCCTGCTCGTCGAAACGAATCATGTCGATGCCCTTGAGCTGCTTGCCGCTGACCTCGGCGCTGAACTCGAGCACGATGCTGCTGCCGCACTCGCTGACGAAACGCCGGTGGTAGCGGAAGTTCTCGAACACCTGATTGACGTTCTTCAGCACCAGCTTGATGGCGGTCTTGCCCGGATAGGGCGTATGCGCCACCGGCGAGCGGAACACCACCTGATCGGACAGCAGCGGGTCGAGCTCCTCCATGGCGTTGCGCTCGAGAAGCTGATACCAGGCGGCGAGCGTGCGCTGCGCTGCGGGCGAGAGAGTCTTGGCCTGCAGATCCTGCTCTGCGTTCATGGAACGTTTCCGTTGCTTGTTGCCGGCCGGCCGATCGCGGCGCCCGGCGGTTGATCGGTTCTCCTCCTGGCCTACCGGCGTTTGGCAGCCGGTTATGCAACCAGTTGCATATTAAGTAGCGCATCACCCCGCGCGATGCAACGGGGCGGCGGTGGCGGTAGCGGCCCCGGCGCTCCCTCTTCCTAGCCGCCCGCCCATCGGCCGATGCCGCCACCGCCGCAAGCGGCACCGATTGCAAAATATTTCATAAAGCTTTCATATGGCGGTCTTAGGGGGTCAGGGGGACACCACATGCAATTCCGATCGCTCCCCGCGGTCCTGCTGCTGGCGCTGAGCGTGGCGGCGTGCGGCGACGGCGCCCGGCCGGGTACCGCCGGTGTCGGCGACTCGTACTACCCGCGGCTGGGCAACGGCGGCTACCAGGTCGAGCACTACACGCTCGATATCGAGGTCACCGACGTCTCGCGCAGCGAGCTGAGCGGCCTCGCCCGGATCGAGGCGGTCACCACCCAGCGCCTGAGCCGCTTCAACCTCGACCTGATCGGCTTGACGGTGGATGCGGTCCACGTCGACGGCCGGCCGGCGAGATTCGAGCGCGACGGCTACGAGCTGGTCATCACGCCGGCGGCCGCGCTCGCGGCGGACGCTCCCTTCACGGTCGAGGTGCGCTACCACGGAGTGCCCGAGCGCTACCTGTCGATGGCCGCGCCGGAGGAAGACATCGGCTGGATCACCCACGACCACGGCAGCTACGCGATCAGCGAGCCGGACGGCGGCGCCACTTTCTTCCCGGTCAACGACCACCCCTTGGACAAGGCCACCTACACCTTCCGCCTCACCGTGCCGAAGCCGTACCAGGTGGCCGCCAACGGCGTGCTGCGCGAGACCGCCGACCACGGCGACCGCACCACTTATGTGTTCGAGGCGCGCGACCCGATGGCGAGCTATCTCGCCACGATCGCCATCGAGCGCTTCGAGCTGGTGAGTGAAACCGGCCCGAACGGCCTGCCGCTGAGCAGTTATTTCTCCACGATGCTCGATCCCGCTTACCGGGTGCCGTTCGCCAACGTGCCCCGCGCGCTCGCGCTATTCAATGAGCGCTTCGGGCCCTACCCGTTCGAGGTCTACGGCTCGATCATGGTGAACGCGCCGTCTCGCGGCCCGCTGGAGACGCAGACCCGGCCGATCTACGGCAATGACGAGTATTACCTCGAGGATCCGCAGTGGGCGGAGCTGATCGTGGTGCACGAAACCGCCCATCAGTGGTTCGGCAACAGCGTGTCCGTGACCGACTGGAGCGACCTCTGGATCAACGAAGGCTTCGCCACCTACGCCGAATGGCTGTGGCTGGAGGAAACCGAGGGCAGCGAGGCGCGCGATGCGGAAATCGCCTACATCTACGAAGCGGTCGCCACCAGCCCGACCGCGGTGCCGCCCGGCAGGCTCATGGCGGACGATCTGTTCGACTACGCCAGTGCCTACGGCCGCCCGGCGCTGATGCTCCATGCCCTGCGGCTGGAGATCGGCGACCACGCGTTCTTCGCGCTCCTGCGCGCCTATCCCACGCGTTACGCCTACGGCCATGCCGACCGCGCGCAGCTGCTCGCCCTGGCCGAGGAGCTCAGCGGTCGCGAGCTGCGTGCGTTCTTCGACGCCTGGCTGTACGGTCAGGCGCTGCCGCCGATTCCGCCGCTCGGCCTCGCCCCGGAGACGGTCGACGCGAACAGCGCCCAGCCGCGCAGCGAGAACATCCGCCTGCTCCACCGCCACGGGCACCGGCCGCCAAGATATTGAGCGGTCGGGCGAACGCAACGCCGCGGGCGCGCCTCGGCGTCCGCTGCGTATGTACGCAATTTCGATGGACTTTGGCCCCCAGGCGGTAGCATGCTTGTGGCATCCATCGACGACGTAGCGACCCGTGTATGGCATGGCGGGAGCCGTTGTCATCATCCGAGGGTCGCAACGTGATCGAGCAGCAAGATTCACAGCGCAGAGCTGTGCTGCAGGCCCTACTACTGCTGACCATGGCGGCCGGCATCCTCTTCTTTTTCCTCAACATGCAGCGAGGCGCCGTGACCCTCGCCACCGTCGAGCTGGTGATGTCGGCGGCGTCCGCGATACTGCTGTGGGTCGTGCGCCGCACGGACCGGCTGCGCTTCTGGACCTTGGCCTATCTGATCCCCTTCCTGTGCGTGATGATGCTGTCCATGGCCACGCCGCGCGTCACCAGCACGATCTGCGTGTGGATCCTGCTCATCCCCGTGCTCACCCACCTGCTGCTGGGACGCTGGCTGGGCCTGCTGCTGTCGGTGCTGTTCATGGGCACGGGCATGGTGCTCTACCTGCGGCGCGTGCTGCTCGAACAGCAAACGATCGAGCCGGTTTCGCTGGCCAACGTGGTGATCTGCGGGCTCGCCATCCTGGCGCTGTCGCACGTGTTCGAGTGGAGCCGCGAGCGCTCGGAAACGGCGCTGCGCCGCCTGGCCACCACCGACGCGCTGACCGGCCTGAGCAACCGCGGCGAATTCGACAAGCGCTTTCGGCGCCACTGCGAGCGCGCGCTGCGCGACGGCCGGTCGCTGGCGCTGCTGCTGATCGACCTCGACGAATTCAAGCAAATCAACGACATGCATGGGCACGCCTGCGGCGACACCGTGCTGCAGGCGGTGGCGCGGACCTTGAACCATTGCGTGCGCCCCACCGACAGCGCGTCCCGACTGGGCGGCGAGGAGTTCGCCGTGCTGCTGACCGATATCAACCATGACGATGCGCTCGCGGCCGCCGAGCGCATCCGCCTGGCCATTGAGCAGACGTCGATCCGCTACCGGGACCACGAGATACGGGTCACCGCCAGCATCGGCCTCGCCGAACTCGGGCTCGACGGCCACGACCTGGAGGCGATCTACCGCGCCGCCGACGCGCGGCTGTACCAAAGCAAGGCCGCCGGCAGGAACCGGGTCAGCGCCGGCACGCTGCTGCCACGCGAGCAGCCGGCGCCGGCCGTCGCGCCTTCCTGACCGTCACGCGGTAAGGAACGGCGGCCGTCTTAAAGCCCCCGCATCCACTCCGGCCGCAGCCGCACCCGCTCCGGCGTGGCGATCGCCGTGCGCACCAGCGCCAGCAGCCGCTCCTTGTCGGCGTTCAGCGTGCCCTTCAGCACCAGGTAGTTGGAGGCGTGATCGCTGCGGAACACGGTATTGCGCAGATCGAGCTGACTGAGCAGCCGCTCCATCTCCTGGAACAGCCCGGTCCGATCCAGCGGCTCGAAGTCGGGGAACTGCGCGGTGAAGCGCTCCAGTCCGTACGGGAAGCTCACCACCAGGGTCGCCAGGAACTCGGGCTGGGTATCGTTGATCAGGCGCGCCGAGTTGTCGGCATGCTGCGCGCTCAGGCCGCGGCCGCCCAGGCCGTTGAGGATCATCATCGAGCGTTCGATGCCGGCTTCGCCGGCCTTGAGCAGCGCGTCCCTGGTGGACTCGTAGGTCTCGCCCTTGTTGACGCGGCGCAGCACCTCATCGTCGCCGGACTCGGCGCCGACGTAGATCAGCGTTAGCCCGGCATCGCGCAGCTCCTTGAGCTCATCCACCGACTTGCGCTTGAAATTGCGCGGCAGGCAATAGGAGCTGACCCGCTCCACGTCCGGCATATGCTCGCGAATGGCCTGCAGGATGCGCATCAGCCGATGGGTCGGCAGCACCATGGCGTCGCCGTCGGCCAGGAACACGCGCCGCACCCGCAGCATCTCGCCGCAGCGGCGGATCTCTTCCAGCACCTCGGCCTCGTCGCGCGCGCGGAACTTCTTCTGCGGCTCCTTGTACATCTCGCAGAAGGTGCACTTGTTCCACGAGCAACCGTTGGTCACCGGCAGAATCAGCGAGCGCGCTTCGCTCGGCGGCCGAAACACCGGCTCGATGTAGCGTATCGGCAAGACTGGCATGGCTTTGTCCGCTCCGAACGAACCACTCCGATCAAGTGGCCGACATGCTAGCGGAACCTGGCCATCGCCGTCAGCGCCGCGCCGCCCCGCGCTGCCGGGCACGCCGGTAGCGGGCCAGCAGACGGTTGCGCTTGAGCTCACTCAGGTGGTCGATGTACAGGCGGCCGTCGATGTGATCGCACTCGTGCTGCACGCAGGCCGCCTCCAGTCCGTAGGCGTCGAACTGGTACTGTTTGCCGTCGAGGTCGAACGCCGTCACCCGCACGTGGTCCACCCGCGAGCGGGTTTTCTCCCGCTCGCCGGGCACCGACAGGCAGCCCTCGTTGAGCTCCATCGGCTGCCCCAGCGGCTCGTACACCGGGTTGATCAACACCCGTTCCGGATTGTCCTCCACCTGCATTACGGCCACCCGCAGATGCACGCCGATCTGCACCGCCGCCAGGCCAATGCCTTCGGCGGCGCGCATGGTGTCGAACATATCGGCCACCAATTGGCGCAGCGAATCGTCGAAAACTTCCACCGGCCGCGACGGCTGACGCAGGCGCGGGTCGGGAAGATGCACGATTGGTCTGATCATTGGAAATCCTTTGCGCCCGTGACGTTTGCCTCGTAGAGATAGCGGCGCCGGCAACGGTAGCAAGCGCCGCGACGGGGCGCCGCTCAACTGCCCGCCTCTGCATGATAGGCTCTAGCGACGTGCGCCGCGCCGAGTGAGCGCCCCTCAATGCGGCTTTCCGAGGAGAGATTCCCAGTGGCCAGCCTTAGCCGTCGCCTGTTATTGCCGTTCCTGCTGTCGCTCGCCTTGGCGGGCTGCGCGACCACCGACCAGCCGGCGGCGCCGCAGCCGACGGCCGAGGAGCGCGCCCGCGCCGAGCAGCTGGCGACCGCCAAGCGCTTTTTGCACAGCTGGGGCGCCGGCGAGCTGGCCTTGGAGACACTGCGACGCACCAGCGCCGAGCAGGCCAGGACGCAGCCGGCGGCGGCCGAGATGATGAACCGGATCGCCGCCCGGATCAGCCCCGACGATTTCGAAACGGCCGGCGCCGAGGTGTACGCCCGCCACCTCGAACTCGCCCATCTGCAGGAGCTAGCGCGGTTCGCCGAAAGCGCCGCCGGCAACCGCTTCTTTCGCCAGATCAGCGAGGCGGTGCTGGCGGGCAAAAAGGTCGACGGCGCGGCGTTCATGAACGCGTTCAGCTCCGACGAACTCCTCGAACTCATGAAGTTCTCCAAGACCCCGGCCTTCGCCGCTCTGCAGCGGGAGCTGCCCGCCATCAACCGGGAACTGGCGGAAGCCGGCCGGCGCTTGGGCGAACAGGCGATGCAGCAGCTGCTGCGCGAGCAGCGTTGAGGCCCGGCCTCGGCGCTCCCTTCCTCGCCTCGGCCACGGCATGGGTCCGCATCGCTGAGCGGTTCGTCATACCCGCTTGTCTCCTGCGAGGGGCTAGCGGGTGCGCGCATCACGCTCTCCCCCACGAGGGGGGAGGGGACGTATGGGCCATCATCCTGCCTCGGTCTGGCCGCGGCACCTCGGCCCGGCAGGACAGTAACAAAATCGACCGATACCTATATAAGCTGTCGGCTAGCGCCCAGCGCGTCCGCGCGGGACACCTGGGCCGCCTGGTCCGTTCGATATTAGGAGAGAGGCATGGCTGACAGCAGTTACACACCGCCGCGGGTCTGGAAATGGGATAAGGCCAGCGGGGGTAAGTTCGCCAACATCAACCGCCCGATCGCCGGGCCCACGCACGAGAAGGAACTGCCGGTCGGCAAGCATCCCTTGCAGCTGTACTCCCTGGCCACGCCCAATGGCGCCAAGGTCACCATCATGCTCGAAGAGCTGCTGGCGCTGGGGTTCGAGGGGGCCGAGTACGACGCGCACTTGATCCGCATCTCCGAGGGCGAGCAGTTCAGCAGCGGTTTCGTGGCGATCAACCCCAACTCCAAGATCCCGGCGCTGGTGGATCGCAGCGTCGAGCCGCCGATCCGGGTGTTCGAGTCGGGCTCGATCCTGCTGTATCTGGCGGAGAAGTTCGGCGCCTTCATCCCCGCCGACCGTGCCGGCCGCACCGAGTGCCTCAACTGGCTGTTCTGGCAGATGGGCAGCGCGCCGTTCGTCGGCGGCGGCTTCGGCCACTTCTACGCCTACGCGCCGGAAAAGTACGAGTACCCGATCAACCGCTACACCATGGAGACCAAGCGTCAGCTGGACGTGCTCGACCGCTGCCTGGCCGAGCGTGAGTACGTGGCCGGCAGCGAGTACACCATCGCCGACATGGCCATCTTCCCGTGGTACGGCGCGCTGGTGCGCGACAACCTGTACAACGCCGCCGAGTTCCTGGAAGCGCATACCTACAAGAACGTGATCCGCTGGGCCGAGCAGATCGCCGCCCGTCCGGCGGTGCAGCGCGGCCGCATGGTCAACCGCACCTGGGGCGACCCCGCCGGCCAGCTGCACGAGCGGCACGACGCTAGCGACTTCGAAACCAAGACGCAGGACAAGCTGGCGCCCTCGTCTTGAAGACCGTCGCCCTGGCCCTGGAGCGCTATTGCGCAAGCCCTTCCCGCGAGGGGCTTGCGTAGCGCGCTTTCCCCATGTGCCGTGCCCAGGGTACGGCAGGACGATGGCCCGCACCTTCCCTCCCCCTCGCGGGGGAGGGAACGCAAGGGGCTATCTCCTGCCGAGTACTCGCTGCGGCACATCGGCTTGGCCGCCGCTCACAGTTGCGCACCGGCGAGGTGCGCATCCGCTGGCGGCGGCCGGAAGGGCCGGCTCGGTGGCTCAGTTGCTGACCCAGTCGTTGAAGATCACCTGGATGGCGTGCTGCGACGAAGCCCAGTTGGGCACGTTGATCACCTGCGGCCGCTGGCGGTCGCCACGGGGATAGCTCACCAGCGAGATGGTGCCGTTCGGCGGGTTCGCGGCGGGCAGGAACACGTCGACGCCGGCCTGGAACGGCTGCAAGTTGAAGTACCGCAGCGGGCTCAGCGTGGTCAGCCCTGGGGTGACGGTGTCGTCATGGATGTGGAGGGCGATGTTGGTGTCGCCCACGTCGCGGGTGATGACGTTGCGCCCGCCGATTTCGAGCACGTCGTTGCCGGTGAGCCGATCGCCCCACCACTCCTTGTAGCGGGTGATCACCAGCGTCGCGTGGTGATCGCTGGTGTTGGTGTTGCGGGCCAGGTCAGAGTCGGCCGACGACAGCAGCAGCCGCACCAGGCTGGTGTCGCGCAGGAAGGGCTGGAAGTAGTAGTGGTAGGTGCGCGGGCCGGCGCCGCTCACCTCGATCTCGTAGCGCGCCTGCGGATCGAGCTGCGCCGGACCCCAATTGCCGTTCGCTCCGACCACGAACTCCGCCACGGGCGCCGAGGCCGACCGGTGTCCGGTATTGGCGTGGATCGGCCAGACCTTGACCCGCGCGCCGGCCGCTCCCTGGTTGGAGGGGAAATACACCGCGCGCCCGGACACCGCGACCGGATTCGCCATCGGCACGATGGCGGTGGTGGTCGGCTGGCTGCCGGTCAGGAATTTGTACTGCTCGACGAACGACTCGGCCGAGGTCACCACCTCCACGTGCGACTGATTGGTGAAGTAGACGTTGTTGGAGCCGAGCCGACGGCCGCTGGTGACGAAGATGCCCATGCACTGCACCCGGCCGGGGCAGGTGGTGGAGGTGAAGCCGTCGATGCCGATGTACTTCTCGACCTTGGCCGCCCGGCTGGACGAGGTGAGATAGCCGCCCAGCAGCGTCGAGCCGACCGAGGTACCCATGGAGTGCGCCACCAGGTGCACCTTGTCGACCTGGAAGCGGTTGCGGACTTCGTCGACGAAGCGGTCGAGATCGGCGGCGCTGTGCGGCGAGGTGCCGTTGTACTCGAACGCGAGGATGCGCTCGGCCGGATAGCCGTTGCTGGCGAAGCGCATGGCCTGGGTGAGGTATTGCGCGCCGGAGCCGGCGGCGCCGTGCACGAAGATGATGGGCAACGGCCCCTGCCCGCTAGGCGGGTCCTGGGGCGGCGTCGGGTTGATCGCGAACGCGCTGCCGGCCATCCCCAAGGCCGCCGCGGCCAGCAGCGCTCTCAACGCCGGCAAGCGGCGACCGATACGCGGGTGATCGTTCTTTCTTGATGCAGGCATGGCAACTCCTCCGTGAAGTCCGCGGCTGCGGCCGCGAACGGTTTCTTCCTTGTCGACGAGCGCCCGTGCGGCTCCTCCGGGGCGTGCGCCCGGCGGCGACCATCACGATGGTGGTGAGCGCGGGAGCACGAACCAGAAGCTCCGCGCGGGGCATGGGAGCCCGCCGCACCCGACTGACGAGATCCGGCGGACGACAGGGACGCTAGCAAAGGAGAGCCGGCGGAACTTGAACTTACTTTCCCGTCGCGGCCGATCGCAGCGGCGCTTGATAGCGGACCCGCACCACCCGCCGGCTGCACACCGCCGACGGCGCGACGCCGAACCACTGCTGCCACTGCCGGCTGAAATGGGCGGAATCGCAGAAGCCGGCGCCGACGGCGATCTCGGTGAGCGTCCGCCCCGAGCCCATGGCTGCCCAGGCGCGCGCGGCCTTGCGCCAGAGCCGATAGCTGCGCATCGACAGCCCCACCGTGCGGGTGAACAGCGCCGAGGCCCGGCTGTAGGACAGGCCGAGTTCCCGGGCCAGCTCCGCGAGCGTGATGTCCGGGTTGCGCTGCACCAGCGCGCGCAGGTGCATGGCCTGGGCGTCGGCCCGCTCGCTGGCGTCGACCGCCAGCTGGCGCGCCAGGCTCGCCACCAGTGCGTCGAACAGCGCCCGCGCGTCGGCCAGCGTGAGTTCGCTATGCACCGCGCGCGCGAGCTGCGGCGCGAGATGTTCGAACACCGACCAGTCCAACGGACGGATGGTCGGCCCCACTTCCTTGTTGAGCGCGCAGAACAGCGCATGCTCGGGCTGGATGTTGGCGCTCACCAGCGGCATGCCCTCCGCCTCCAGCCGCCGCGCCACCAGCGAGCCGACCACGGCAGCGCGGCAGCGGATGCGCCGGCGGCCGGTGTCGACCTCGAACGGCTCCTGCGCAGTGGTCAACAGCAGAGCGATGGGGTGTCGGGCGGTGCGCCGGCTCGGCAGACCGCGGCCGGCGAACAGGAAGCCGTCGTGGTACTGGTAGAGCCAGTTGCGGAACAGCGCCGCCGCGCCGGGAGCGGATGTCGTGGACGCCATGGGTCACCCGAGTACGAACGCCTGCACCTCAGCTTAGCGCAAATTCCGCGCACACCCGCCGTCATGAGAAGGCCGGCACGCCTATCGGCGTGCCGGCCCCGCTCGCCAGTCAGACCGCGCCGCCGCTACCGGCCGAAGTCCTCACGGTAGAGCTGATAGATCGGCCAGTTGGCGTAGTCCTCGAAGGTGCGGCGCACGCTCGCGGACACCGCGCCGAAGACGCTCTCCTTGGTCGGGCAATCCTCGGGCAAGATCCCTTCCTCGACCCAGCTCGGAGCGCCCGGCGCAACCCCGAACTCAAAACCGCGCCCGCCGATCGTCGGCTCGAGTATCGCGTAGAAGCGTTCACGCCGGCCGACGCCATTCCGGTCGTTGGACTTGCACTGCTCCATCACCCTGGGGAAGGCCACGCCCACCCCCTCGACCGGCCCGTTCTCGTACACCAGGGTCACGTCGTAGCTGGCATCCTCGCCGGTGCTGGTGGTGGCGTACACCGTGTAGTGCTGGCCGTAGTAGGAGTGGCGGAGCACCGGCAGCGGTACCTCGGGATTGGGCTGGCCGTGTTCGGTCAGCAGCCAGTAACTGTCGGACCAGGAGCGCCAGCCGCTGCTCGCGGCCTCGCTGAACCACTCCAGAGCGTCGAGCGCGATGGTCTCGCCGAGCGCGTTGAACTCCTCGACGAGGTGATAGATCCTGAGCGGTTCGCCGGACGGCGTCACCTCCAGATCCTGCACCATAAAGCGCCTGCCGCCATCGGTCGGCGTCTCGCAGGTGTAGCCGTAGACGATGTTGCCGTAGGGGTTCTCGGCGCGCGAGTAGTAGCACTCGCCGTGGACCACGGTGATTGTCACCACGGCCGGCTCGGATTCGCCGTAGTCGTTGACGGCGACGAAGCTGAACTGATCGCTGCCGGTGTACACCGGGTCGTACGGCTGGTAGGTGAACTCGCCGGTGAAGGAATCGACCATCTTGAGCTGGCCGCGAGCAGGCTCTTGGACGATCAAGAAGTAGTCGGCGAACTCCCCGGCCAGCCGGCCGCGGTAGGTCTCGCCGGCGACGACGGTGACGTCGAAGGCGGTCGCCTTGGGCTTGTCGACGGGGTTGAGCACGGCCTGGTAGCTGCCGGCCGACTCGCCCGCGCGAACCAGGCTGAAGCCGAACGACACCGGCGCATCCGGCATCTCCCCCTCCTTGAAGCGGAACATCAGGCTGATCCGCTCCCCTTCGGCGCCGACACGGCCCGTGATCCGCGCATCGGTGATGCCGCTCAGGCTCACTTCCTGCGGCGGCACCGGCTGGGTGCGCTCCGGCGCGTAAGCGCGCATCGACTCAAACGAGAAGGACGAGGAGACGTCACCCCCGAGCAACCGACCGACGGATTCGGTCATCCGGTCGACCATTGCCAGGATGCGGTTGATGTAGCCCTGCAGATCCGGGCCGATCATGGAATGCACTCGCTCCTTCTGCAGCGGCAGGAAATACCTGGCCTTGCCGTGGTTGAAGCGGAACACGAGACCGGTGTTGGCCGAAACAGCCCTGGGACGGACGGACTGCGAGGAGGAGTCCTCGCCCTGTCCATCCAGCTGGATGTCGCCGAACTGGCTGAAGCAGGTGTTTCCAATGCTGTCGAGCAATCGGTCACCCTTGCGCTTCAGGACAAGAAGTGCCACTGCCGAGGGGATTGCGATTTCCCATCGTTGCGCCACCGCCGCGACGACCGTGACGGTAAGGGCGGCAGCCATCTTCGTGAAGTGCCACGGGTACTCTTCCGCGGCTCTCCAGCACTCATCCAGGTCGATAGCGCGCGCGCTCAAACCGGCCACCGTCCCCGCACTCAACGCGTCCAACACGCCGTTGGCGGCGAGCGTCTTGGCCAGCAGTTCCACATCGGCATCGCTCAGACCGGCGAGCTCGCCCTGACGCTCCCGCAGCACGTCGCGGAACTGCGTGAGCACGGACGCCGTTGCCGCATCCGCTCCCGGCAGCAGTTCATCGATGGCGGTCTCGACCTGGCTCATCGCCGAGTTCAGATAATCGCGCGGCGGCAGCGGCAGGGGCGTGTCGACGACGGTCATCGCCGCGGTGAAGTCGCGGCCGCCGGCGGTCACCCGCAGCGTGTGCTGCCCCGGCGTGGTCGCCTGCAGCAGCAGGAGCCCGTCGATGAAGTCGAATGTTTGCGCCTCGCCATCCACGCTGACCGCCGTGGGTGCCGCCGCAACCCGGACGTCAACGCTCACCACCTGACCGACCAGGAACTGGGAGGCACCGTCGGCGAATGCGATGCCATCCTGGCAGCTGACATCCACCACCGTGCTGGCGGTGAACGTCCCGCTGCCGTCGCTGACCGTGCAGATCTGATTGTCCGGCTGGCCGGTCACGGTGATGTCGTAGCGGGCGCCCGCGGGCGGGGTGGGAAAGGCGACCAGACCGTCGCGGCTGACGCTGACCTCGTTGCCGCGGCCGTCCGCCAGAATCAGCGTGCCTTCGGCAAGCCCGGACACGCGCGCCTGCAGGCTTGCCTGATTGCCGCCGCCTCCGCCGCCGCTCTCGTCGCCGTTGCCGCCGCCCCCGCCGCCTCCACAGGCGACCAGCCCACTACCCAACAGGCCCACCAGCAGCAGGCCAAGCATCCCCCTCAAGAAGCGCATGCATGCCCCCGAAATCGCCACCCAACATCCGGGGCACGCCGCAGCATCCCTGCGGTTTATGCGCAAACGTCCTCAGGCATCGTCCCCCACCCCGACGATAACTAAGTCTCGCCGGCCGGCGACGTGAAAAATTACCGCGACACCGCGCACAGCAGCCGGGGCCGGCCGCTCAGAACGCCGGCACCACCGCGCCCTGGTACTTCTCCAGGATGAAGCCCTTCACCGCCTCGCTGCGCAGCGCCTCGGCCAGCTTGCGCAGGGCGGGCGAGTCGGCGTTGTCGGGGCGCGCCACCAAGATGTTGACGTAGGGCGACTCGCTGCCCTCGATGACGAGCGCGTCCCGGGTCGGATTGAGGCCGGCCTCCAGGGCGTAATTGGTGTTGATCAGCGCCAGGTCCACCTGGTTCAGCACGCGCGGCAGGGTCGCCGCCTCCAGCTCGCGGATGCGGATGCGCTTGGGGTTGTCGACGATGTCGCGCACGGTGGCGGTGATGCCGGCCTCCGGCTTGAGGGTGAGCACACCGGCCCCGGCCAGCAGCAGCAGGGCGCGGCCGCCGTTGGTGGCGTCGTTGGGGATGGCCACCTGCGCCCGTTCCGGCAGATCCTCGATGCGCTTGATCTTCCGCGAGTAGGCGCCGAACGGCTCGATGTGCACGCCGGCCACGCGCACCAGGCGGGTGCCGCGGCTCTTGTTGAACTCGTCGAGATAGGGCTGATGCTGGAAGAAATTGGCGTCCAGCCGCTTCTCGGCCACCTGCACGTTGGGCTGGACGTAGTCGGTGAATACCTTCACCTCCAGCGTCACGCCGTCCTTCGCCAGCGTCGGCTTGACGAATTCCAGGATCTCGGCGTGCGGCACGGCGGTGGCGCCAACGGTGAGCCTCTCGGCGGCGGCCGGCGCGGCGAAGGTCAGAACGGCAGCAAGAGCGAGCAGCAGTTCCCTCACGGTCGTCACTCCTTATTATCGAAACGGTCGAAAAACTCATTTGCGCGAAAAGCGCAGCACCAGCCGGTCGCCGATGGTCTGCAGCACCTGCACCAGCACCAGCAACAGAACGACGGTCACCACCATCACGTCGGTCTGGAAGCGCTGGTAACCGAAGCGGATCGCCAGATCGCCCAGGCCGCCGGCGCCGACCACGCCCGCCATGGCGGTGTAGGACACCAGGGTGATGGCGGTCACCGTCACCGCGGCGATGATACCCGGCAGCGCCTCCGGCAGCAGCGCCCGCAGAACGATCTGCCGGGTGGTGGCGCCCATGGCCTGCACGGCCTCGATGATGCCGCGGTCGACCTCGCGCAGCGCCGTCTCCACCAGCCGGGCGAAGAACGGCGTGGCGCCCGCCACCAGCGGTGGGATGGCACCGGCCACGCCGAGCGAGGTGCCGGTCAGCAGCACCGTGAGCGGGATCATCACGATCAGCAGGATGATGAACGGCAGCGAGCGCAGCGCGTTCACCACCAGCGACAGCACGGCGTACAGCGGCCGGTTCTCGAACAGCTGGCGCGGCCCGGTGAGGAACAGCAGCACACCGAGCGGCAGCCCCAGCAGCACCGTGAACAGCAGCGACCCGCCCAGCATGAGCAGCGTGTCCAGGCACGCCAGCCCGATCTCGTACCAGTCGACGTTGCGGAACAGCTCGTCCATCAGCGCAGCACCTCCACGTGCGCTCCGGCGGCGCGCAGGCGAGCGAGCGCCGCCTCGAAATCGCCGCCCTCCAGCGCCAGCGTGACCTGGCCATAGGGCGTGTCCTTGATACGGTCGATCCGGCCTTCGAGGATGCTGTAATCGATGCCGGTCTCGCGCGCCAGCGTCCCCAACAGCGGCGCGTAGGTGGCAGCGCCCAGCACGGTGAGCCGCACCACCCGCCCCGGCGCCCGCGCCAGCGCCTCCTGGCACGCCTGCGGATCGACGTGCTCGGCCTCCTGCACGAAGCCCTGGGTGGTGGGGTGGCGCGGATGCAGGAACACCTCCGTCACCGGCCCTTGCTCGACCACCTCACCCTTGTCCAGCACCGCCACCCGGTCGCACACCCGACGGATCACGTCCATCTCGTGGGTGATCAGCACCACCGTCAACCCCAGCTCGCGGTTGATCTCCGCCAGCAGCCGCAGCACCTGGACGGTGGTCTGCGGATCGAGCGCGCTGGTGGCCTCGTCGCACAGCAGGATCTTCGGCTCGGTGGCCAGGGCGCGGGCGATGCCCACCCGCTGCTTCTGCCCGCCGGAGAGCTGGGCCGGATACTTGCCGGCGTGGTCGGCCAGCCCCACCCGCGCCAGCAGCTCCTCCACCCGCCGCTCGATCGCCCGACGCGGCAGCTCGCCGGCCAGCCGCAGTGGCATGGCGACGTTGTCGGCCACGGTCTTCGACGCCAGCAGGTTGAAGTGCTGAAAGATCATGCCGACCTGGCGACGGAAGCGGCGCAGGCCGGCGGCATCCAACGCCGTGACGTCCACCCCGTCCACCACGATGCGGCCACCGCTGGGCTCCTCCAGGCGGTTGATGAGCCGCAGCAGCGTGCTCTTGCCGGCGCCGGAATGGCCGATCAGGCCGAATACCTCGCCAGCGCGGACGGTCAGGTCGATCGGGCGCAGGGCCGGCACCGTGCGGTCGCCGACACGATACGACTTGTGCACTCCGTGAAACTCGATCACGCGGATTCTCTGGAATTTCGCAGCGAGGACGAGACGATAGCCCGGAAACGCGCTTGGAGTGAATCGAGGCGCGAGAGCCCCTGCCCCGCCGGGTAGGCGTTTTTCGATGGTGCCGCGAGCCGGCGCGGTAGACCTGTCAGCCGCCGCTTCTCATCGGCCGACGCTCGTCCGCCACCAGCGGATCGCCCTGCTCCCAGCCCTCCAGCAGCTGGCCGATGTCAAAGCTGGCGCGCCGGCCGAGGTCCTCACCGTGCTCCGCCAGGAACGCGTCGGCGGCGCGCCGCCCCTCGTCGCGCAGCGCGCGCAGGAACGGCCACTCGGCGTTCAGCTTGGACGAGTAGCCGAGCTCGACCATCGCCGGCGTGGCGATACGGTGCATGCGCATGGCCGCCCAGCGGGCGCCCTCGCAATCGCCTGGATTCGCCACCTGCCGCAGCACCGCGATCATCCGCAGCTCCTTCAGCAGGGTGGCGTTAAAGGATACCTCGTTGACCCGATTGATGATCTCCCGAGCCGAGCGCGGAATGCCGGGCCGCTCGATCGGGTTGATCTGCACCAGGATGGTATCGGTGGAATCGCACTCGCGGACCAGCGGCGTGATGGTGGGATTGCCGGCGTAGCCGCCGTCCCAGTAGCCGTCGCCATCGATCTCCACGGCCTGGAACATGAACGGCAGGCAGGCCGACGCCAGCAGCACGTCGGGCGTGATGTCGGCGTTGCGGAACACCCGCCCCTTGCCGGTACGCACGTTGGTAGCCGTAACGAACAGCTTGATCGGCGCCCGCGCCAGGCGTTCGAAGTCCACGCTGTCCGCCAGGATCTCGCGCAAGGGATTGAGCCCGGATGGATTGATGTCGTAGGGCGAGAAGACGCGCGCGCTCAAATCCAGGACGAGGAACAGCGGGTTACCGTCCAGGGTCCAGCGGCCGAGCAGCATATCGAGCGGCCCCGGCCGCAAGGGGCTGAGCAGGGCCGCGTCCGACACCCGACGCCAGAAGCGCTCCAGCGCGGCGCGCGCGCCGTCAGCGCCACCCGCGGCATAGCCGTCCGCTAGCACGGCGGCGTTCATGGCGCCGGCCGAGGTGCCGGAAACGCCCTCGATCTGCACCCAGGGCTCTTCCAGCAGCCGATCCAGCACGCCCCAGGCGAAAGCGCCGTGGGCGCCGCCACCCTGCAACGCCAGATCGACCTGCACCGGCTCTCGGGCCAAGGGAAGACCACGCGTCGCCATCGTTGCCATTCCCGGTGTTCCGCCAACACGGATCCGGCCCAGATAGGGGCCCGCCGCTCACCGAACAAGCGCGCCCTTGATCGCCCCGGCGCGCGCCCGCATACCGCGGCGCCTACGGCCCCCTTTCTGCGTGGAGAAACGCCATGGCGAAGGAATCCGGCTGGGCGGCCGCCATCGACCGCTACCTCGATCAGCTGACCACCGTCATCATGGGCCTTGCGGCGCTGTTGAGCGCCTGGTCGAGCTACCAGTCATCGCGCTGGGACAGCGCCAAGACCGCCGCCTACGCCCTCGCCGCCAGCGCCCGCAAGGAAGCTCGCGCCTGGACATCCGCGCCAACCAGCAGTACCAGATCGACTGGAGCGTCTTTCAGGGCTACATGCTGGCGCGGCTGCACGAAGACGACACCGTGGCCACGTTCTACGAACAGCGCCTGCCCCCCAGGCTTAGGACGGTGTTCGCCGAGTGGCTGGCGCTACAACCGGAGCGCAACCGCGCCGCCCCGCCCCATCCGTTCGCGCTGCCGAGCTACACCATTCCCGACGCCGAAGCCGCCCGTCGGCAGACCGAGCGCAGCGACGAGCAGGACTATCAGGCGCTGCGCGCCTCCCACATCTCCGGCCGCTACACGCGCACCACGGTCAGCTTCGCCCTGGTCCTGTTCTTCGCCGGGCTCGCGCCCCGGGGTGTGCGCCGCCAATCGCGCCTGCTCATGCTGGCGTTGTCGATCGCCTTCCTAGTGATCGCCGGACTGACCATCGCCACCTTGCCGGTGCTGATCTGAATCAGAACTCGATCTGCGCCCCTGGCCGAGTGTCCGCCTTGAGCGTGCGCCGCAAGTAATCGATGGTCGCGGTGTGCTCGGCCGGGTCGGCCGCCGCCGAGCAGTCGCAGGGCACCAGCAACTGGTAGTCGCGCATGTAGGCATCGATGGCGGTGAACGCCACGCACATCGGCGTGGCCAGCCCGGTGATGATCAGCCGTTCGCTGCCGAGAAAGCGCAACAGCGTCTCCAGGGTGGTGCCGAAGAACCCCGAGTGCTTGGGCTTGAGCACGAAGTAGTCGTCCTCGGTGGGCGCCAGCCGCCGCACCAGCGGCGCGCCACGCACCCCCTGGCTGGCGCGCGCCACCACGTCGCGCAGGTCAGAGCGCCACTGGCCGAAGTTGTCGTTGAGATAGATCGCCGGCACCCCGGCGGCCGCAGCGCGCCGCTTCAGCTCAGCGATACGCTCGGCCATCGCCAGCGCCGCTGGCAGCAGCGCCTCGCCGCCGTCGAACTCGAGATCGTTGATGACGTCGATGATCAGCAGCGCCGTGGGGTGACGATCGGGAAAGCTTTGCTCGTCCGGCTTGGCCATGGCGGATCGATTGGGGCGGCGGCCGGCGGAATCCAGGGGGTGATGCGCTGCCGCTTGCTCTCGCCACGATGGCGGCTGATGATTGTCAGCCTGTCATGAGGAGAGAGCATCGATGGATAACACAATCAAAGGTCTGGAACTGCGGTCGCTGATCACCTCCGACGGCCAGCTGCGGCTGAACCTGGAAGAGGTCACGCTGGGCGAGCCCGGCCCCGACGAGGTGGTGGTGCGGGTGGAAGCGACCCCCATCAACCCGTCCGACCTGGCGCTACTGCTCGGCCCAGCCGACGTGGCGACCATCCGCGCCGAGGGCACGCCCGAGCGGCCGGTGCTGGTGGCCGACGTGCCGGCCAAGCGCCTGGGGGCGGTGCGCGCTCGGCTCGACCAATCGATGCCGGTGGGTAACGAGGGCGCGGGCACGGTGATCAAGGCCGGCAGCCAGGTCCAGCACTTCCTGGGCAAGAAGGTCGGCATGCTGGGCGGCGGCATGTACACCCAGTACCGCAAGCTGCCGGCGCGCGACTGCATGATCCTGCCCGAAGGCGCCAGCGTCGTGGACGGCGCCTCCATGTTCGTCAACCCGCTGACTTCGCTCGGCTTCGTCGAGACCATGAAGGCCGAAGGGCACAAGGCCATCGTCCACACCGCGGCCGCCTCCAACCTCGGCCAGATGCTCAACCGCATCTGCCTCAAGGACGGCATCCCGCTGGTGAACATCGTGCGCAGCGAGGCGCAGGCGCAGATCCTGCGCGACATCGGCGCCCGCTACATCGTCAACAGCACCTCGCCGGACTTCCTGGACGAGCTGACCGAGGCGATCGCCGAAACCGGCGCCACCCTGGCCTTCGACGCCATCGGCGGCGGCCAGCTGGCCAGCCAGATCCTGCGCGCCATGGAAGCGGCCGCCAGCCGCAAGATGACCGCGTACAACCGCTACGGCTCGGACACCTTCAAGCAGGTGTACATCTACGGCAATCTGGACGTCGGCCCCACCGTCATCAACCGCAACTTCGGCTTCGCCTGGAGCATCGGCGGCTGGCTGCTGACGCCGTTCCTGAAGAAGGCCGGTCCGGAAGTGGCGGCGCGCATGCGCCAGCGCGTGGTGGACGAGCTCACCACCACCTTCGCCAGCCACTACACCAAGACCATCAGTCTCGCCGACGCGCTCAAGGCGGACGTCCTGCGCGCCTACGAGCGCAAGGCCACGGGCGAGAAGTACCTGATCGACCCGACCCTGCCGTAACGGCCATCGCAGCCGCTCTCCCCGGTTGCGGGGAAGCCCTCTCTCCCGCCAGGGGAGAGGGGCTTACGGGCGGCGTCGCGCAGCCAGGAACAGCGCCATCGCCGGTCGGTGGCGCATCACTACCCGCTACGGGCCGCCGGCGCCAAGCGAGCAAAACGAATCAGGCCCCCTTTTTCCCTCCCTTCCCCACGAGGGGCTACCGTCGTACACACACATCCACCGAGCGTCACCGGTCAGCCATGGATGCCGGGCCGATGTGCCACAGCCGAGCCTAGGCAGGGCAATCGCCCCTTACGCCCCCTCGCGGGGGAGAGCGTAGCGAGGGGGGCGTAAGGGTGAGGGGGAGAAAACAACCCGCGAAGCGCTACTTATGGCTGACGCTTACCGCCTCTGGGACGGTCCCTGCGAGGCGCGTGCGCTTACCGGCCTGGATGCCCGCTGCCGCGGGCATGACGATCCAAGAACGTCATCGCGCCGCGGCACATCCCCATCTCGACGGACACCGCGAAACCTTCGCCCCCACGGTTAGCAGCGCCGCCCCGCCGGCCCCTGCCCTCCTCCGTCCATAAGCTGCTATCGTTGCGCCATCCTCTAGGCCACCGTAGCTGCCCGTGACCGCCAAACCACCGCACGCTCTCAACAAACTCGACCGCCTCTGGCTGGCCGAGGCCGTGCGGCTGACCGAGGCTCACGCCGGACAACTGGAGGACGCCGACGCCAACCGCCACGCCCGCGCGCGCGGCGGCGATCTCGAACAGCTGATCCTCACCCGCGCCGAGCGGCTGGCCGAGCGCGACGGCCTGCGCACGGCGCTGCTGCATTGGCGGCAGGCGGCGACGCTGGTGCTGCTGGCGCTGGCGGTCTTCGCCGTGTTCACCGGCGCCGGCTTGGCCGCGGCGGCGCTGGGCAATGGCGAGCGGCCGGTGAACGTGTTCTGGGCGCTGGGCAGCCTACTCGGCCTGCATCTGTTCACCCTGATCGGCTGGCTGCTCGGTTTCGCCAGCGGCGGTGGCGCCGGGCTCGGCCGCCTGTGGCTGTGGCTGAGCGGCAAGCTGGCGCACGATGCGCGCGCGGTGCAGCTCGCGCCGGCGCTGCTGAGCCTGCTGTCGCGCGCCGGACTGGCGCGCTGGGGGCTGGGGCTGCTGGCGAACGGCTTCTGGCTGCTGATCACCGGCACGGCGCTGCTGGTGCTGATCGCCATGCTCTCCACCCGCCGCTACGGTTTCAGCTGGGAAACCACCCTGCTGACCACCGACCACATCGTCGCCCTGACCCAGCGGCTGGGCGCGCTGCCGGCGCTGCTGGGCTTCCCGGTGCCGGCGCCGGCGGTGATCGAGGCCAGCAGCGTCGCCTTGGACCAAGAGGCGGCGCGTCAGTCCTGGGCCGGCTGGCTGCTCGGGGCGATGGCTGTGTACGGCGTGCTACCGCGGCTGCTGCTCACGCTCCTGTGCGGCTGGCGCTGGCGGCGCGGCCTGCGGCGGCTACGGCTGGATCTGTCGCTACCCGAATACCAAGTACTGCGCACGCGCCTGCAGCCGCCGGGCGAGACGCTGGGCGTCAGCGACGCCGCGCCGGACCACTTGCCGCAGCCGCCGCCGGTGATCGCCGCCGGCACGGGCTGCGGCGCGGTGCTGGTGGGCATCGAGCTGGACCAGGACCAGCCCTGGCCGCCGCCACTGCCGACCGGCGTGGCGGACGCCGGCGTGGTGAGCAGCCGCCAGCAGCGCCAAGCGCTGCTGGAAGCGCTGATCCGCCAGCCGCCGGCGCGCCTGCTCATCGCCTGCGACCCGCGCCGCTCGGTCGACCGCGGCACGCTCAAGCTCATCGCCGAGCTGGCGCAGCTGGCCGCCGCCACCCGGGTCTGGCTGGTCGCCGCCGAGGGCGCCGATCCTGCCCGGCGCGAGCAGTGGCGCGCCGCGCTGCGCGAGCTGCGCCTGGAATGCCGGGAGGAAGCGCCCCTGACCTGGCTGGAGAGCGGACATGACTGAGCCCCTGCGCCTGGCCATCGTCGGCCATACCAACGTCGGCAAGACCTCGTTCATCCGCACCCTGATGCGCAGCACCCGCTTCGGCGAAGTCTCGCCGCGCGCCAGCACCACCCGCCACGTCGAGGGCGCCAGCCTCAAGGTCGACGGCCAGGAGGTGGTGCGTCTGTACGACACGCCGGGCATGGAGGACGCCATGTCGCTGCTCGACTATATCGAGCAGCTGCGCCGCCCCGGCGAACGCCGCGACGGCCCCGCACTGATCGCCCAGTTCCTCGACAGTGCCGAGGCGCGCGGCCAGTTCGAGCAAGAAGCCAAGGTGCTGCGTCAGCTGCTGGCCTCCGACGCCGGCATCTACGTGATCGACGCCCGCGAGCCGGTGCTGCCCAAGTACGTAGACGAGCTGGAAGTGCTGGCAATGTGCGGCAAGCCGTTGTTCCCGGTGCTCAATTTCGTCGCCGGCAACGACGACCGCAGCGACGCTTGGCGCGAGGCGCTGGCCCGGCGCGGCCTGCACGCGCTGCTGAGCTTCGATTCGGTGGCACCGCCGCTGGACGGCGAGCGGCGCCTGTACGAGAGCCTGGCGCTGATGCTGGAGAAGGCCCGGC
The DNA here is from genome assembly GCA_937951875.1 of uncultured Alkalilimnicola sp. Classification (GTDB taxonomy): domain Bacteria; phylum Pseudomonadota; class Gammaproteobacteria; order Nitrococcales; family AK92; genus JAAYIK01. The sequence continues at coordinate 74,639 of CALGAN010000039.1, forward strand.
CGCAGCTGCAGCGGCTGATCGCCGACCGCGCCGAGCAGGCCGAAGCGCGCCGGCGCAGCGGCGCCAAGCTGATCGCCGAGCTGCTGGTGGACGTTACCGCCTACCGGATCAGCGTCGCGCCGGAAGCCGATCTGGTGGCCGAGGCCATGCGCGAGCTGCGCCAGCGTGTGCGCCGGCGCGAGCAGCAATGCGTCGAGGCGCTGCTGCAGCTGTACGGTTTCGATCGCGACGACGCCGTCACCGGCGAGCTGCCACTGGCCGAGGGACGCTGGGAGGAAGACCTGTTCCACCCGGAAACCCTCAAGCAGCTCGGCGTCCGCGTCACCGGCGGCGTAGCCGCCGGCGCCACGGTCGGCGCGGGCATCGATCTCATGGTGGGCGGCGCCTCGTTCGGCGCCGGCGCCCTGCTCGGCGCCCTGGCCGGCGGCGCCGCTCAGGCCGGCCGCCAACTCGGCGCCCGCCTGCTGGGCAAGCTGCGCGGCGAGCGCGTGCTCAGCGTCGACGACGCCATCATCGCCCTGCTGGCACTGCGCCAGCAGCACCTACAGCGAGCCCTGGAAGCGCGCGGCCACGCCGCGCAGCACAAGCTCAACATCGACGACCCGCGCGACGCCGACTGGCGCAAGGCCAAGCTGCCCGAGCCGCTGACCAAGGCCCGCGCGCACCCGGAGTGGTCCACCCTCAACCCCCACGCCCGCCCCGACCAAGCCGACCGCCGCGCAGCGATCGCCGCCGTGGCCAAGCTGCTGCTCGCGGACCGCCCGGACGCCTGAACGCCTCTCGCCCTCTTTTGCCCTTATGGGCTAGCGCATGCACATAGCCTAGACATGGCTGGCGACGACCGCCCAACAGCCCCACCGATGGCACGCTCCGCCTAGATCAGAGGCATGAGTCCAGGCCAGGCGGATAGGCCTTGTGGCGGCGAATGTAGCCGCAGAAACGTTCGATCTCCCTATAACGAGGGGAGAACAATACCGCCGTTGACGCCATGGCAGCGCCCGCGGCTACCAAACTGAAGCCCCAGATACTGAAAGACACGAATAGCACACCTGTAGACACAATCGCGCTGATAGCATTCAGTACCACTTGGAGCCTTGCGCCCGCCCGCAGCCCCCTCCAGGTCATAAGTCCGGCGACGACTACCAGCACGACGAGCACGGCGAACCCTGCGAAGCACGCCTTGAAGATAGGCGAGTCCATGTCTTCGCGATCAAAAAAAGAAAACAGAAAAAGAAAGAAGCTCACCCCCAAAGAAATCACTGTCAGAAAATTACTCAAAACAAATACAGGAAAATATCTCCTGACCGAAAGACACCAAGCCTCATATGGCGTCACTCGTCCACCTCCTCATAAACTCCGATAGCTATAGTGCGAACTACTCCTGACGCTCCACTACCGACAAGCCCGATCACTCCACTAGCCGCATCCATTATCTGCGCGATCACTTCCTTCTTAATACCTTCGTTCGCATACCTCTTCGGAAGCTGGCCACTGCGCTGTATCCTCTTTATCACTCTATTGGATATTCCAGGATAGTTTATTCTGACCAGCTCCTTAGTAAGCCGGGCCCTTTCTTGCCGATTCAACCCTTGCAACACTTCCCATGTGGACTTACCAGTCACCGCGCGCAGCGTTAACACCATTCGAATAGTGCTAAACCCTGCCGTGGCAGCTCCTGTGAGAGAAATTGCATCCAAGGCAGCACTGGTCGTTGCATACCATTCACGGCTATCAATCCAGTCCTTGAACTCGGGCACAGCAATTTCTGCTACAACACGCCCTGCGCCATTAGCGCATTGAAGAGCGCTTGCTGTAGCTGCCGCAACGCCTATCACCGTGAGCGATGTGCTAAGTCCACCAGTAAAAGGCAGCAAGATGGCGCCACTTTTGATCGCGAGCCACGCCAGCAATGCTCCCGAGCAAGACAAGCCTGCCCCCAGCAGCTCCCCGATCATCCGGCTTTGCCGGGGACTAGACCTTAGCTCCTGGGCAAATGACTCCGGTGTAACGCCTGTGGGAGCTTCCTTGAGGATCACCATCACCGGATTGGAACCACATGCCGCAGAAAACCCGCGAAGAAGGTAGACCCTATTTTCTGCGTCTATGTATACGACACCAGCGCCAGCAATGGCGGGCTCAGCATCAACCGCCCTGAACAGCCTTGTGATGCTGCGCCCCAAAATATCGGGCTCGACCTCTAAATCTGAATAAATCAATCCCTTATTGCCGAGCAACTCACGCACAGGCGCCTCCGCTGCACATATCAATTCTTAAAATTTCACCCTCTTATAAACAAACCTCAACCCAAAGAGTAGCATTGCTCCACAAACATTCTGAAGCGGATTATTTCCGTTAACAGATTCTTATATCCAAATTCGACTCCAACAGGCACTGCCGCGCTTGGCAGCCGCGACGACTTCGCAAGGAGAAAAAAAGCTTTGCGGTTCAGAGCGATGGAATTGAAGGATGCGATCGCGCATAGTTCCGTCGCGGGACGCTGTCGGCAGGATGACCCGGCGGCGTGGAAAAAAGCGCGCATCGCGGTAAGAAGTGCGCCCCGCTCTGGAGAGTTCTACCTTTGCCATCGTCCCGCCCGCATGGCTGCAAGCGGGGCGATGGCGGAGATAGGCGCAGCCATCAGCATGGAGCGTCTCCCCGCTTTCGCCGGCCTAGCTGGCCTGCGCGTCGATCGCTGACTGCGCCACATGCGGATGGTAAACGCGCAACCAATCACCAAGCTCGCCCCCTTCCCACCGAAGGGGGCGGGATCACGGTAGCGACACGCGAGCTCACCGCCCGGTAGATCAAGTTGCAGCGATAGGTGATCCGTTCCCCGGCGATCTTCAACGGAAGCGCCCCCTCACGCAGCCGCAGACTCATGGAAACGCACATGGCGCCGCACTGCTCGCTGGCGAGTCAGGCTATGTAGTAACAGGTTGCTGGGCGAAGTAGGTGCCCGACCTGAGCGCGCCCAACGGGCTGTAGCCGATCGAGTACTTCGACACCTCGTCCTCGGGGACTCCGTGCGGACGACCGCGACCTAGTGCTAATAGGAGAAGAGCTGACTCACACCCAGGCCGGTGACGGTCAGGCGGAAGGAGATCACACCGCTGCAATCGGCCGCTAGGGTCGGATTGTCGTCGTGCCTGTCACTAACGCTGCGACACACAAGACGAACACCGAAAGGAATAACCGCTAGCGCCAGTGAGGGATATAGCCCGATCTTCTGGCCGTTTTTTAACAACGGCAGAGAGACAGCCGCAGAGCCCTCACCTCTTACGCGAACCACGGCGCACGACTCTCCGGCGCTCGCTGTTGGCGCGATAACGCTGGGCTCTGCCCAAAAGCAAGCCGGAACGCGCCCTCAAGCTATTCCTTGAAGTAAACCACCTGATGGCTGGTCGCCAGCAGCTCCCCGCTCGGGCTCCAGATCTCCGCGCTCTGATCGAAGAACCCCTTGCCGAACCGCAAACCGCGCGCCACGCCCAGCACCGGCTCGCTGCCGACGGCGCGCAGCTGCTCGCCGTCGGCGTGGAAGTACGTGGTCAGCGCCACCGTTCCGGCCGGCACCATCTTCGGCCGGCGCACGTACAGGCGCGGGAAGAAAGCATCGCAGATCGCCGCCAGGCCGATGAAGTCGAGTGGACGCGGCGGCTCGTCGCGAATCCACAGCCGCGAGCGCGACGGCTGTTCCGGATCCGGCTCGGTGCCGAGCGCACCATCGACGAAGCGCATCTCGTAGCGCGCCGTCCAAGCGGCGATCGGCAGCGGCGCCATCGGCTGCAGCTCGGTGGCCGGCGGCACCTGCGGGAAGACGGCATCGGTGGCGCTCCAGGTTTCCCGGCGCAGCCCCGTCACCGCCGTGGCGAAAGCCGCCACCTGTCCTTCTTGGGTCAGCTCCACATACCAATGCTGCGTGCTGCGGTTGGTGCGCACCGCCCGCACCTGCACCTCGAACTCGCCGTCGGCGATCGGCGCGGCGTAATGCACCGTCAGCGACACCGGCTCGCCCAGCCGTTGCGGATCGCCGACGATGGCGTTGAGCAGCACCGCGCCGATCACGCCACCGAACGGCCCGACCATGTTCTGGTAGGCCGCGCTGGTGGCGCCCCGATAACGGCCTTCGCCGCGCGCGGCAAGCGCCACGGCGGCGTCGAGCGGATGCAGGGTGTCCGTGCGAGCGTTCATCGGCAATCCTCCTGCTGACTGGACCACGGCACGCCTGCGACGCGCCGATGCAGGCAATCGTTCTAAAACAGAACCTATGGGCCGTCAACCTAATACAGGAGAGAGCCCTTTCACCGGACTTGGCGCGTGACCGTGCCCGCCGACAAATCCCACCACGCCTTATCGGACCAAGCTCGCCGGCCGACCGACCCAGGTCACTCGACCTTCAAAGCCCCTCCAGGATCTGCTGGCGTTTGGCTGTGTACTCGTCATCGCTAATCAGGTGCTCGTCCCGAAGCCACTTCAGCCGCCGCAGCTTGGCCTCGATGTCGTCGCCCGCCGCTAGCCCGCCCTCCGCCACGACCGGCTGCGTAACCGGACGCGGCTTATAGCGAACGTTTGCCAGCAGCTGGTCGATCAACGGGCTGATTTTCTCCTCGGTGGTACCAAATTTATCGAGACGGGCTCCGCCGAAACGCGCATCGTACTCGGCCCGGCCGATCACGTTGTTGTTTTCGAGCAGCCGGAACTCCGCATGGTACAGGTACATGGCCAAATCCCAACGCCAACGCGCGTTGTAGTCCATGGTGTGCTGGCAGCGCTCGGGCGGACTCTGGATATACACAAAGGTCGGAATCCCGCGGTCCTCGATCAGCCGCTGCATGGTGGGCAGAAAGCCGTTCATCAGAACGGCGCTGTTCTGCTTTATGCAGATCTCAGCGACTTCCCGCTCAGGCACCGGCGTAACCGTTTGTGAGATCGAACACCCCGAAAGAGCCAATAGAGCTGCTACTGCAGGCAGAAAACGCATGACGGTTCCTATGCATTGTTATTTTTCGACGACCCGAGCCTGCCATAGAACCCGTTCTATGCCCAGCCGATTAGTGTTACCCACGCGTTCAACCCTCCGCCACCACGCCGGATTCGATCGATAGAACGGCAACAACACCAGAGCCGTCGCCAGCACGGACATGAACCGCTCCGGGTTTCACGGAGGCCCGTTGGTGTGAGTCACGCCGCCTTGGCGGACTCGTCAAGTTGCTGATAGTAAGCTGCCTCGGCTTCAGCGGGCGGCACGTTGCCGATTGGCCCCAGCAGGCGCCGGTGATTAAACCAGTCCACCCACGTCAGCGTTGCCAGCTCCACCGCTTCCCGGCTCTTCCACGACTGGCGGTGGATGACTTCAGCCTTGTACAGGCCGTTGATGGTTTCCGCCAGCGCATTGTCGTAGGAGTCACCGACACTGCCTACCGAGGGCTCGATGCCTGCCTCGGCCAAGCGCTCTGTGTAGCGAATCGAGACGTACTGCACGCCCCGGTCGCTATGATGGATCAGACCACCTTCGGTCGGTCGGCGCGTGTGCAAGGCCTGCTCCAGGGCATCCAGCACAAAGTCGGTTCGCGCCGAGCTGGAGACCTTCCAACCGACGATTCGCCGGGCGAAGACATCGATGACGAAGGCCACGTACACAAAACCTTGCCACGTCGAGACGTACGTGAAGTCGGAGACCCACAACGCGTTCGGTCGCTCGGCCCGGAATTGGCGGTTGACCCGATCCAGCGGGCACGGCACCGCTTTATCGCTCACCGTGGTCGTCACCGGCTTGCCGCGCACCACGCCCTGAAGCCCCAGCCGGCGCATCAGCCGCGCCACCGTACAGCGCGCCACCTCAAAGCCCTCGCGATTGAGCTGGAGCCAGACCTTGCGCACGCCATAGACCCGGAAGTTCTCCTCCCAGACCCGACGGATCTCCTCGCACAAGCGCGCATCACGCTCGACCCGTGCCGGTAGCCGACAGCGTCCGGCACGGCGAGCCGCATGTTGGTAGTACGTCGACGGAGCGATCCGCAGCACACGGCTAGATCGGCTCGACCCCGTAGACGTGCCGATGCTCATCGATAAAGGTCTTGATTACTTCGAGCGGCGGTCGAGCTCCGCCTGGGCAAAATAGGCCGAGGCCTTGCGCAGGATCTCGTTGGCTTGGCGCAGCTCCTTGATTTCGCGCTCCAGCGCCTTGATGTGCTCGCGCTCCGCGCTGGTCACACCCGCGCGCTCACCGGTGTCAGTCTCCGCTTGGCGCACCCAGCGGCGCAGCGTCTCCGCTGTGCAGCCGATCTTGGCTGCGATCGAGCAGATCGCCGCCCACTGCGAGCTATGCTCGCCCTGGTGCTCACGCACCATCCGAACCGCTCGCTCACGAACCTCAGGGGAATATTTCGCTGATGTCTTCATCGCTCCATCCTCTCAAGAGTTGGAGCCTCCGGGAAAGTCGGGTCGGTTCACCGCGGCCGCTGCGCAGCCCCGCGATGACGCACAAGACCCTACCCGTCATCCCCAAACCCGTCATTGCGAGGAGCGATAGCGACGAAGCAATCTCGAGGTGTGTAGCATCGACGGTAGGTTCTTCATCGTCACGAGATTGCTTCGCCAACGTCCGCAATGCCGTCAAAACGGCATGCCGCTTTCCAGCGCAGACGCAGCGCGACCCATATGGCCAACTGAAATAGGCTCTAAGCGTCTACCGCATCGAGCGGACTACGAACACCGCGGCCGCCGCGGCTCAGCACGTGTGTATAGATCATCGTGGTCTTGACGTCGGCATGGCCGAGCAGCTCCTGCACCGTGCGGATGTCGTAGCCGGCTTCCAGCAGATGGGTCGCGAACGAGTGGCGGAAGGTATGGCATGATGCCGACTTGGTGAGTCCTGCTGCACGCACGGCGTTGCGCACTGAACGCTGCAGCGTTTTCGGATCGCGATGATGACGGCGCTCGACGCCTGAGCGCGGATCGATGGAACGCCGGCTCGCCGGGAAAACATACTGCCAGCCCCATTCCCGCGGCGCATTTGGGTACTTCTGCGCCAGCGCGTACGGCAAATACACCTCGCCAAAGCCCGCGGCCAAATCGGCCTCATGCACAGCTTTCGCTTTCTCCAGCTGCAAGTGGAGAGGGGAGAGCAGTTTCTCGGGCAGCATAGTTACCCGGTCTTTGGCGCCCTTGCCGTCGCGGACCACGATCTGCCGCATGGCGAAGTCGATATCCTTCACGCGCAGCCGCACGCACTCCATCAACCGCAAGCCTGCGCCGTACAGCAGGCTCGCCATCAACCAGTCGCGGCCATCGAGCCGCGCGAGCACCGCCTCCACCTCGCGGCGCGTCAATACTACCGGCAGCCGTGCCGGCCGCTTTGCCCGCACAACGTCCTGCAGCCACGGCAGCTCGATGCTCAGCACATCCCGATACAAGAACAGAATTGCCGCCAGCGCCTGATTCTGCGTCGACGCTGCAACATTGCGTTGTACGGCCAGATCGCTCAGAAACGCTTCCACCTCCGGTGCGCCCATTTCGCGGGGGTGGCGCTTGCCGTGGAAGAGAATGAAACGTCGGATCCAGTGGATGTATGCGTTCTCGGTGCGAATGCTGTAGCGCTTGAGTCGGATCCGCTCGCGCACGACATCGAGAAGCCGGGGCTGGTCTTCCATGGCAACATGCACCCTTTGTATTGTTGGCCGATGGTGTATAATTACCGGAGGTGGGCTTGCTGTTCAACAGGTTAGCGGCGGGTGTGGGATGTTATACACCAGAAGTGGTGTAAAAAATTACGCCACTTCTGGTGTCTAATTGTAGTTATGTCTCACAGGGGAGATCATGGATAGCTGGTGGAGCCTTGGTGACTGGTCTGGCTTTCGTGGCTCGGAACTCGCAACCAACGAAATCGTTTGTCCATTCTGTGGCGAGCGGGGCAACTGGTCTGTTGAATTTTCGGCCCAAAAGAAGCAACCCAATGGGCACAAGGTACTGCACTACGACACCCTCAAATGTGGGTCATGCGCATCCTTTGTTCAGGCTTTTTGGTCAGCCGGCTCCGGGCTTCATGATTTCCGGGTTCAACCGTGGCCTCTCAAAGTAAGTAAGGCCCCAGAACACTGGCCAGAGGCTATCGGCCGCTACTGGCTTCAAGCCAAAAGAAATATAAGAGACGACAACTGGGACGCTGCGGCTGTAATGGCAAGGAGTGCTCTCCAGCTGTCTTTGCGTGACCAAGGCGCCGTCGGACGGACACTCCAGGAAGAGATCGATGATCTTGCCAATAAGGGCGTGCTTCCTGCTCTCATGCGCGACTGGGCACATGAGGTTCGGGCCCTGGGCAATGACTCTGCGCATCCCGCCCCAAGCCAAGGGCCAACGGATCCTCAAGATGCTCGCGACATCGTTCAGTTCTTAGACTTCTTCTTGGAGTACTCGTACTCGCTGCCAAAGAAGATCAACGATTACAGGGCGCGCAGATCAACGGCGTGAGACATAACAGTTCATTCAAGCCGACGCCGCTTCGCAGCGCGGCTTAATTCAGGCGTTGGGCTACATGTAGACGAAGGGGGGGGCGGCCGAAGCCGCCCCTGTTACCCTACCCTGATGCCCTTACTAGAAAGCACCAAGCTTCATAGCCGTACTCGTGCGCGTCAAGCAGGCGATCACTGTTCCGAACGCGCCTGTAACGGCAGCAGACCCACCGGAAGCCAGCAGGCGCCGGCCGTCTTAGATTTACACTCATAGGATTCTCCCACCGCGCGGGGAAGCGACGCGCGGCATTGCACTGATTTGGGGAATCCACTACGCTGAAGGTGCCAACCGTGGGCGGAGTGGGCTTCACCATTCCCCTACATCCGGAGGGCCGGGAGACCGGCCCTCTTTCTGTTTATGACCCCGGCATGGCGTAGGCCTTGATGATGGCGGCGAGCTTTTCGGCCTCGGTCGCGGTCAGATCCGCTGGGACGTTCAGTATCTGTACCGTCAAGCCCGCCCGTAATGGCACGGGTATCGCTATCCCATCGGACTGTTGATGCGCATCTAAGCTTTGTACGGGTGTAGGCCTTGCGTCGGTAGAGTACGGTCCCGAAGCGGGCGTGTCCGGCCGCTCCGCCTTCTTTACTTGGCGCTTGCCGCTAGCACCATTCCGCTGATTACCCGATGGCTTGAATCCAGCTGGGTTCTCAACCCAGGAGAAGAAATCACTGAGCGAAGAGCGCAAGCGGCTCTGGTACACGCGCAAGCTGTCCGGCTTGAAGGCCGTACCCTGGAGGTTGGCGAATCTCTCGAACGCTTGATCCACGTCAACGGTACGCAGATCACGAGCCTCGTCTGGCTCCAGGACACTGAGAATCTTATTCGATGCCTGCTTGCGGCTGACGGCGGTGTTTCGCTTGAGCAGCCCTTTCTCCGCCGCGTAGTCGAGGAAGCGATTCAGCGCTTCGAGCGAGTAGTCTTTGGTCACCGGAAGCCCCCCACAAGTAGATGTTGATGCTATGTTAGTTACATCACAAGGCGGCGTCAATACGTGTGATGCAATTTCTGTAATGCGGCGATGGATCCTCCTTTAGATGCGGCCTCCGGAAAGTCGTAGGTACGGGCATACCCAGTGCGCTACGCTATGTGGTGACGAGCATCCGCCGTAGGGATCGTCAAGCGAACCGCTCGAGAAGAGATGATTCAGGTCCGGTGCCAGGATGCCGGTGGTATCGGGTAAGCCGCCCAACCAGCGCGTGGAGCCGACGCGCCAAAGCGCGCGGCTCACGCAAATCGTTAGGACTTCTTGATGACACGCTTTTAAGGATAATTAATAAATGCGAAGAAGCACGAAAAATGCGCTAATCGCATTGGGATCTGCTGTTCTTGCCTGGGTGATTGGGATATATCTGATCGGCGTGGCGTCGGTTCGAATCTTCACGTCATCAGGTGAGGTCGATATGATGGATCCGCACGCTATTAATAGAGCCCTGGCCGACCCATCGTTCACGATCACGTATTCATGGGGAAGCTTTATTTTGGAAGGGAACCATTGGGGCTTCAGCTTCCCGCTGCTGCTTGCTTTATTGTCGTTCGCATCAGCGATAATTCTAATGCGTAGGCGGTCACGGGCTGTCAGCGGAAAGAAGCCATAACCATCGTTCCAGGCGACCCTCAAAAGCGACGCGGTTACAGTGGAAAACTTATGCGCTTGGTAGGCTACTTTTATGGTCGGATGTAAGCTGTTAGGTGATCAGTTCGCCATTACCTAATAGGTCAATCCATAGGGCGTAGAGAAAAATAACATGAAAACTTTGCTCGTTGCTTTATCCCTGCTCCTTGTCACAAGCACAGTGTTGGCTCACGGTGGTGGGTGCCGTAAGAGCTCCCCTCCCGGCCAGTGCTGTCATATGGATAACCGTACCGGGACAGTCCACTGTCATTAATTCCCGCTGGCCCCTGTACTACCACAGAGGTAGGGATGTACCGGCGTTGGGTATAGTCTGCCTCGTGCCAACTGATGAGCGCATACCATTGTGTAAAAGCACCTAACCCGGCGCTGCAGCCGACGCCGCGTATGCGGCGCGGCTGAGCTTTTCACGTTAGCTTGAAGGGGGGCATATGAAGCAACTTGGTGTCGTGTCCCGGCTGATTGGTAACACGTCTGTTGAACAGTTCGGGGTGTGATCGCTGCCATTGTTTCATGGCCTGG
>CALGAN010000040.1 GCA_937951875.1 uncultured Alkalilimnicola sp.
CAATGGAGCGGGTGATGGGAATCGAACCCACACCATCAGCTTGGAAGGCTGAGGTTCTACCATTGAACTACACCCGCGCATCCTGACGCCTGGCCGCCCCACGTGGGCGCTTCAAATTTGGTGGAGGGGGGAGGATTCGAACCTCCGAAGGCTGAGCCAGCAGATTTACAGTCTGCCCCCTTTGGCCGCTCGGGAACCCCTCCTGACGCATGAACGGCGTAGTTTCAACACAGAAACCGGCCGTGTCAACCTTCCGCACTTTACAGTCGCGCTCCGGGCCGACAGCGGAGCGCAAGTATAAAGACTCTTTAAAGCTTTGGGGAGCCCCCCGCGCGAAAGTTTTTTTGCGTGTTTTCGCCTGCCCGGGTAGCGGCCGCGGCGGCCGCCCCGCCGCCGGGCGTTCCCGGGCCGTCAGGCGCTGGCCACGGCTCGGGCCGATGCCAGTTTGCGCTCCCAGCCGAGAGCGGTGCGGACGATCTCCCGCAAATCGTCGAAGCGCGGCTGCCAGCCCAGCACCTGGCGGATGCGGCGCACGTCGGCCACCAGCGCCGGCGGGTCGCCGAGGCGGCGCGGCTCCTCCCGAATCGGCAGCGGCCCCCCGTTCACCCGCTCGACCATGCTCAGCACCTCGCGCACGCTGAAGCCGTGGCCGTAGCCGCAGTTGAGCACGGTCGACGCGCCGCCGTCGCGCAGGTAGTCGAGCGCGCGCAGATGTGCGTCTGCCAAATCCTCGACGTGGATGTAGTCGCGCACGCCGGTGCCGTCCGGCGTCGGATAGTCCGTGCCGTAGATGGACACGTACGGCCGCACGCCCACCGCCGCTTCGCAGGCCACCTTCACCAGCAGCGTAGCCTTCGGCGTGGACTGGCCGATCAGCCCTTCGGGATCGCAGCCGGCGACGTTGAAGTAGCGCAGGATCACATAGCGCAGCGAGCTGGCCTTGGCCAGGTCGCGCAGCATCCACTCCGTCATCAGCTTGGAGGTGCCGTAGGGGTTGATCGGCAGGGTGGGCGAGTCTTCGGTGGCGATGCCGCCCTCCGGGATGCCATACACCGCGGCGGTGGACGAGAAGATGAAGTGCTCGACGCCCGCCGCCTGGCAGCACTCCAGCAGCACGCGCGAATGGCTGGTGTTGTTGAGGTAGTACTTGAGTGGATTGACCACGGACTCCGGCACCACGGTGTGAGCGGCGAAGTGCATGACGGCGTTGACCCTGTACTCCCGCAGCAACCGGGTGACCAGCTCGCGATCGCCGGTGTCGCCGATGATCAGATCGCCGTACAGCACCGACTCGGCGAAGCCGGTACTGAGGTTGTCCAGCACCACCAGCCGCTCGCCGCGCGCGCCCAGCTGTTTCACCACATGGCTGCCGATGTAGCCGGCGCCGCCCGTTACCAACACGGCGGGTTTGTTCAAAGCGACCTCCTTGTGCTCTTAGGTTTGAGGACCTGATTTCCGTGTCCTTACAGCGCGATTCGCCTTTGCTCGGCGGCCTCCTCGGGATGTCGTCGATACCAGTCGACGAGGATTCGCACGATCCGCTGCGCCGCCCGCCCATCCCACAGCTCGGGCCGTCGCGCCCCCGCCGGCGGCGTGGCCCGCAGCTGCTCGAAGGCGCGGACGATATCGGCGCGGCGATTGCCGACCAGGCGATTGGTGCCCTGCTCGATGGTGATTGGCCGCTCGGTGTTGGGGCGCAGCGTTAGGCACGGCACGCCCAGGATCGTGCTTTCCTCCTGGATGCCGCCGCTGTCGGTGAGGATCAGCGCGCTGTTGGCCATGAGATTGACGAAATCGAGATAGCCCAGCGGCTCGAGCAGCTTGATGCCGTTGCGTTCGGCGAACAGCGAGGCCAGCCCGAAGCGCTCGAGCCGGCTACGCGAGCGCGGATGGATCGGAAAGGCCACCGGCATGACCTTGCCGATCTCCGCCACCGCCTCGCCGATGTCCCGCAGCACGTCCGGATCGTCGACATTGCCGGGACGATGCAGGGTGAGCACCGCGTACTCGCGCTTGGCCCCGTCCGCCGCCGTCAGCCCCAGCTGCCGCAGGGTGGGCCTGGCCAGGGCCTTGTCCCGGTGCTTGAGCAGCGTGTCGATCATGACGTTGCCGACGAAGTGGATGCGCTCGGGCGGCACCCCTTCGCGCAGCAGCGCCTGGTCGGCGATGCGGTCGGTGGTGAACAGCAGGTCGGAGATCGCGTCGGTGACCTTGCGGTTGATCTCCTCGGGCATGCTCATGTCGCCGCTGCGCAGCCCGGCCTCGACGTGCGCCACCGGGATGCCCAGCTTCTTGGCGTCGATGGCGCAGGCCATGGTGGAATTGACGTCACCCACCACCAGCACCAGATCGGGCCGCTGCTCGAGCAGCACTTGCTCGAACGCCTCCATGATCCGCCCGGTCTGCTGGCCGTGCGAACCGGAGCCGACGCAGAGATTGATGTCGGGCTTGGGCAGGCCGAGCTCCTCGAAGAACAGCTCGGACATGGCGTGGTCGTAGTGCTGCCCGGTGTGCACCAGCACCTGGGTGACCGACGGCTCGCCTTCGCCGGCGCGCTCACGGGCGGCGAACGCGTCGATGATGGGCGCCACTTTCATGAAGTTCGGCCGGGCGCCGACCACGTGCATGATTTTCATCTTCCCTGACCTCTCATTGTTATTGGGAGGCCGACCCATTCGGCGACTCCCGCCGGCGGAGGAATCCCTCCTCCGCCCCATCCGCTAAGCTTGCTGCGCGCAGGCCAGCAGCACCTGGCGCATGCGCCGCACATGACCGGGCCGGACATCGGCGTGCACCGGCAAGGTCAGTAGGCGCCGGGCGAGATCCGCTGCCGCCGGCGTCACGGCGGCGCCGCACGCCTCGGCCACGCCGGGGATATCAACCAAGGCCGCGCCGTACATGGCGGACGCGCCAAGCCCCTGCCGAGTCAGCTCGGCCAGCGCCCGTTGGCGCAGCTCGGCCGACGCCGCCAGCACCGGATAGCGCAGCAGGCGCCGGGTCGGCGGCTCGCCGCAGCGCTCGGCCAGATCGACAAATCCATCGCCGACCTCGGCCAGCATGGCGCGCACGGCCCATTGCGCGCAGCGCCCGCGCTGCAGGTAGCGCGCCAGCGCCAGCGGCAGCAGCATCCGACGGCGCCTGTCCATACCCTCGATCGCCGTCAACGGCCGGAAGCGGGTCTGCCCCAACCCCAGCCCCGGCAGCGATCGCGGCAACCAGTATAGCGACGGGCGTCTCAACAAATTGTAGGTCAACGCGCGGAGCGCGAAGCCACGGCCGTCGCCGGCCGGCGGCTGCGGCAACGCCGCGCCCAGCTCCGCCTGCCGCCACAGCACGGCGCCGCCGCCGAGCAGGCTGACCGGCTTGCCCCGACCGAAGCTCAGCACTACCAGCTCGGAATTCCATAGCGCCGGATCGAACGCCTGAGCGCTGTCCTCGATCAGCACCGCGCCAACCGATTCCGCCGCGGCGCGCAGCGGTTCGAGCCGCTCGCGCAGGCCGAACAGGTGCACTGCCACCACGGCGGCGGTGTCGGCGCTCAGCGCCGCGCTCAGCGCCGCCAGGGCTAGCTGCGGCTTCTCCGGCTCGACATCGACCAGCACAGGTCTGGCCCCGGCGTAGAGCACAGCACTGACCAGGTCGGGGCAGCCGTACCCCGGCAGCAGCACCTCGGGTCTGGCCTTGCCGGTCACCCGCACCGCCGCCAGCACCGCCGCCGCCAGCGCCGCCGTACCGCTGGCGTAGAACGCGGCACGATAGCCGGGCCAGTATGCCTCCGCCGGCGGCGCCGGCCGGGGCGCGCGCAGCACCACCGGATCGCCGGCCGGCGGCAGCGACTGCGGGATCAGCGCTTGGACGGCTGCCATACCGTCACCCGCTTGCCGGCCAGGAACGCCAACGAGGCGTGAGCGATCGCCAGGTTGGCCTGGGCGAAGAAGAACGGAATCCTGATCAGGGTATGGCGGCGCAACCGCCGCGATACCAACCCGCCGACCACCAGCAGGTAGAAGGCGAGCTGGGCGGCCAGCGCCACGGAGTAGAACCAGCCGGCGTCGGCCAGATAGCACGAGCTCAGCAGCAACAGCAGCAGGAACCACGGCACCAGCCAGCGCATGACCTTGTGGCTCCAGACCTGCAGCGCGAACAAACCGTAGCGGGTCGGATCGAGCACCTGCGGCCGCCGCATCAGTCCGGTGATGCCTCGGATGACGGTACGCAGCTTGCGCTGGTACTCGCGGTCCTCGTCCTGCAGCGCCGGGTAGTAGCCGAGCAGCTCGGGATCGGCGATGGCGATATAGCCCTTGCGCGCGCAGTTGAGCGCGGTGTTGAAGTCGCTGGGCGCGAGCACATCCCAGTCCTGGCAGACCTCGCGGCGTGCGGCGAAGAACGAGCCGCTCAGCCCCACCAGGCCGGCGCGCTGCGCTTCCAGCCGCCGCAGCCACATTTCGTAGCGCACGTACAGCCCCTCGCCGACCGTCTTGCCGTCCGGCGTGAGGAACCGGTCCTCGCTCGACACCGCGCCCACGGCGGGGTCGCGGAAGTCCTCGGCGATGCGCCGCAGGCTGTGCGGCGGCAACCGGGTCGAGGCGTCCGAAAACACCAGGATCTCGCCGCGCGCGGCGGCGATGGCCAGCCGCTGCGCCGCTTCCTTGCCCTCCCGCCGGGGCGACCGCACCAGCCGCACGCCCTGCTCGGCGTAGGCCTTCACCACCTCGTCGGTGCCGTCGTCGGAAGCGTCCGAGGCGACGATCAGCTCCCAGCGCTCGCGCGGGTAGTCGAGCGCTAGGGTGTTCTGCAACTTGTCGACGATCCGCTCCAGCTCATTGTGGACGGTGATTATCACGGTCAGGAACGGCAGCTCCGCCGACGCCGGACACGGGCGCGGACGGCGGCGCGGCAGCAGACCGAGCAACAGCGGATACAGGAAATAGCTGTAGAGCGCGCCAAACAGCGCCAGCCAGAAAACGATCACCATATTGTTATGCACCTCTTGATCCGGCCGTTGGCCGATCATGGGGGCGCACCGCCCCGCGCCCAATCCCTGGGCGAAGTCCGAGCCTATCCCCCCTAGTAAGGTGACGACGGCGCACCTATAGGTAGTCGGTAACAAACTCATGCCGGCCCCGATCGCTGCCTTTCGGCCGGCCAGCAGCGCAGGAAGCGACATGCCGATGCGGGTGGTGCAACTGAGAGGCTCGGACGCCATGCTCGGGGCGGAACGGGTAGTGCTGGAGCTGGCGCGCGAGAGCCGCCACTTCGGCGTCGAGTCGGTCATCGTGGCGCCGCACGAGGTCGGCGCGCCCACACCGGAGTTGGTGGAGCGGGCGCGCGCCGCCGGCATTCGCGCCGAGGTGCTGCCCTGCCGCGGCCGCTTCGACCCGGCGCTGTTCCGCCACCTCCGCCGCTTCCTGCGCAGCGAGCGGATCGACCTGCTGCACTGCCACGGCTACAAGGAGGACTTCTACGGCCTGCTCAGCGCCCCCGGCATCCCGGTAGTCGCCAACAACCACTTGTGGAAGCGCACCACGCCGGCGCTGCGCCTGTACTGCTGGCTGGACGGCCGGCTGCTGCGCTACTTCGACCAGGTGATCGCGGTGTCCGGGCCGATTCACCGAGAGCTGCTGGACGTCGGCGTGCCCCCGCACAAGCTCGCCCGCATCGCCAACGGCATCGACACCACGCCGTTCCGCGCCGCCGACGAAATCCCCCGGGACAAGGCGCGCGCCCGGCTGGGGCTGCCGCGCCAGGCGCTGATCGTCGGCATGGTCAGCAGCCTGACGATGGAGAAAGGCCACCGCTACGCCCTGCAGGCCCTGGCCCGGCTGGCCTCGGAGCTGCCGTCGCTGTACCTGGCGGTGGTGGGCGATGGGCCGGAGCGCGCCGCGCTCCAAGCGATGGCGGAAGCGCTGGAGTTGCGCGATCGCATCAGCTTCTGCGGCCGCCATGCCGATATCCCCGCGGTGCTGCGCACCTTCGACCTATTCCTGCTGCCGTCGCTGAGTGAAGGGCTGCCGATCGCCCTGCTCGAAGCCATGGCGTCGGCGCTGCCGGTGGTAGCCAGCGCGGTCGGTGACGTGCCCGAGGTGGTCGAGGACGGCGTCAGCGGCAGCCTGGTGCCGGCCGGGGACGCCGACGCCCTGACCGAGGCGCTGCGCCGTCTGCTGACCCAGCCGGAACGCCTGCCGGCCATGGGCGCGGCCGCCCGCCGCCGCGTCGAGACCCACTACTCGGCCCGCGAGATGGCCCGGCAGTACTGCCAGCTCTACGAGCGCCTGCTGCGCCCCTTGCCCGCCGCGCGCGGCCAGGAGGCTTAGGGTGCGCATCGCCCATTTCATCGACACTGACACCCTGGGCGGCGCCGAGACCCTGGCGGTCGATCTATGTCGGCTGCTGAACGAGCGCGGTCACGACAGCGTGCTGCTGCACTTCGGCAATCCCCATCTGAACGCCCTCTGCCGCCGCCACGGCCTGTGCCAGCAGGTGCTGCCCGGCCACGCGCTGTACAAGTCCTTCCGCACCCTGCCGCGCTTCGCTCCGCTGCTGCGCGACGTGCTGCGCGATCAGGGCGTGCAGCTGCTGCACTCGCACCTGTTCGGACCGATCGTCGCCGCCGCGCCGGCGGCGCTGCTGGCCGGCGTTCCGCACGTCGGCACCCTGCACGACGTGCATGTGGTCGCCGAGCGACCGTTGCGCGCCCGGCTGCTGCAGCTGGCGACGCTGCTCGGCACCCGGTTGGTGGCGGTGTCCGAGCACATGGCCGAGTTCTACCGGCGTCGGACCTGGTTCGCGCCCGGCCGCCTGCGCACCATCCACAACGGCGTGGCGCTGACCAGCCCACCGCGCGACCGGCAGCTACGCGCCGCGCTCGGCTTGGGCGAGGAGGAGCTGGCGGCGATCTGCGTGGCCCGCCTGGTACCGCTCAAGCGCCACGAGGATTTGCTGCGCGCGTTCGCCCTGCTGCGGCCGCCCGCCGCGGCGACCCTGCTGCTGGCCGGCGACGGGCCGCTGCGCCCGCAGCTGCAACAGACCGCCGCCGCCTTGGAGCTGAGTGAGCGCGTGCGCTTCCTCGGCAACCGCGACGACATTCCCGCCCTGCTCGCCGCCAGCGACCTGTTCGTGCTGGCCTCGGAAACCGAGGGCCTATCCCGCAGCTTGCTGGAGGCGATGGCCGCCGGCCTGCCGGCGGTGGTCACCCGGGTGGGCGGCAACCCGGAGCTGGTGAGCGACGGCGAAACCGGGTTCCTGGTGCCCACCGGCGATGTCGCCGCCCTCGGCGAACGACTGCAGACGCTGCTCGACGACCCGGCGCTGCGCGCGGCGATGGGTGCTCAGGCCCGCGCGCGCGCCGAGTCGCGTTTTTCGGCGGACGCCATGCTGCGCGCCTACCTGGCGCTGTACACCGAACTGACATCGACCGCCGGCGGTCGGCGCCGACGCGCCCCCGCGGCGGCCGCCAGCCAGCCGGACCGATCGGGTTCATGAGTGACATGGGCGGAGGGACTCATGGCAGAGCATGCGCGCCAGTGGCTGTGCACTAATCGTCTGAGGCTGCCGTTGCCGGACTGGGCGGCGCTGTTGCTGACGCGATGGCTCGACGCGCTCGACCGGCTGCTCGGCGGACGCGTGCCGCACGAAACCTGGATCCGCTATCGCCGCCGCCTGGAGCGGACCGAGGCCGAACCGGACAGCGGCGAAGTGGTCTTGACCCCTATCGACGACGCCATCATCGCCGCGCTGGCCGAGCATCCCTGGCGCGATCTGCCGCAGCTGCGCAGCGCCCAGCGGCTGTGGCGCCACGGCCTGCGCGGCGGCCTGATTTGGCGTGAGCGGGGCGAGCCGCTGTGCCTGCAGTGGCTGTTCACCCCGGAAGACAACCCACGTCTGCGCCGCCTGCCGGAATGGGCCGGCATGTATCCGCCGCTGCCGCCCGGCTGCGGCCAGGTGGAGAACCTGCTGGTGCTGCCCAAGGGGTTGCGCCGCCCCGGCAGCGCGGCCACGGTGTTCGCCTACGCCGTGTACGCACGGGCGCGGGCGCTGGGACTAGAGCAGCTGGTCACGCACGTCCACGAGCACAACACCCCCGCCCATCGCTGGGCCATGCGCACCGGCTGGAGCGCCTACGGCACCATCCGCCGCTACCGCTTCGACCTGCCACTGCTGCGCGGCTGCTGCGTCTACGTGCACTCGTCGCTGCCCGACCGCCATGGCCCGGCCGCGGCGACGATGGCGCCGTCGGCGCAGCCGATATCGCATTAGCACTGCGGCGTTAAGCGGCGCGCCGGCCGGCGCGCCGCTGCAGCAGAGTGAGAAACGACAGGCTGCGGCCGAGGTAGTAGAAATAGAACAGGCCGGTGTTCACCGCCCGCGCCAGCCACGGCGCATGGCGGTACTTGCGCCAGGTCGAGGCCAGCAGCAGGGCGATCAGCAGCAGCAGGCCGGCGCCGACGTAGCCGCCGCCGGACAGCACGACGCCGAGCAGCAGCAGCAGGTGGGCGAGAACGAACAGCGCCGCCCCCACCGCCACCTTCGAGCGCAGGAACGAGCGCCACGAGCGCAGATCGCCGCGGCCGTGCCAAGCCTCGCGGCGCACGAACGCCCCCAGGGTCTTGGGGAAATCGTGATGCACCACCCGCAGCGCCGGATCGTTGACGATGATCGCGCCGGCCTGTCTGGCGCGCTGGCAGAACTCGTAGTCCTCGCCCGTCTCCAGGGCTTGGTCGAAGCCGCCGAGGCGCTCGAACAGCTCGCGCGCGATCAGCAAGTGGCCGCTGCCAAGGTGGGTGGATTCGGTCTCGCGCGCGAACTCGCGGAACCAGTGGCGCTCGATCCAGCCGCCGTCGTCCGGCGGTCCGCAATGGCTGCCGGTGATCGCCGGCCGCTCCCCGGCCAGCAGCTGCAGCGCCGCCGGCAAGTGCGCCTGCCAGTCGGCGGTGAGGGTCACGTCCGCGTCCAGGAACACCAGCACATGTCCACGCGCCTGGGCGGCGCCGAGGTTGCGCACCGCGGCGATGGTGCCGTCCGGGCAGGACAGCACCCGGGCGCCGCCGCGCTGGGCCAGCGCCGCGGTGTCGTCGCTGGAGCCGTTGTCGACCACGATGATCTCGTAGCGGTACGGCGGCGCGAACCGCCGGATGCTGGCCAGCGTGCGACCGATGTTGGCCGCCTCGTTGTAGGCCGGCAGCACGAACGACAGCAACGGTAGTGAATCGTCGGTGCGCCGCATTCAGGCCACCTTGGCGAAGCCCGCAGCGCCAGCGCGGTACTGCTCGCGCCACGCCTGGAACATCAGCACCGCCCACAGCGGCAGGCTCATGTCGGCACCCGCCTGGTGCGCCCGCCAGCAGGCGCGCACCTGCGCCGGATCGAGCAGGCCGTCGGCGCGCAGCCGGGACTCGGCGAGCAGATCCTCGCCCCACGCGCGCAGCGGTCCACGCAGCCAGGCGGCCACCGGGACCGAGAAGCCCATCTTGGGCCGCTCGATCAGCGCGGCCGGGACGTAGCGGTACAGCACCTGGCGCAGCAGCCATTTGCCGCGTCCGGCGTTGATCTTCAGCGTCAGCGGGATGCGCCAGGCGAACTCGACCAGGCGGTGATCGAGCAGCGGCAGCCGCACCTCCAAGCCGACCGCCATGCTGGCCCGGTCGACCTTCACCAGATTGTCGCCGGGCAGATAGGAGATCTGGTCCCAGTACATGAAGTGGTCGCTCAGTCCGCCGGCGCCGGCCAGCCGATTGTCGCCGCGGATGGGCCCGGGCGGCTCGGCGATGCCGGGCAGCACGGCGGCCGGATCGGCCCAGTACGACACCAGACGGCGGTACAGCGCGGTGGGATCGTCGGCGCGCAGCGCCAGCGCCAGCTTGTGCAGCTTGCCGCCGAGGTTGGCCTGGCGCAGCGGCGTGACGAACGGCAATCCGCCGCGCAGCAGTCCGGCCAGCCGCTCCCATTGGCGCGCCGACAGCGCGGTGAGGCCACCGGCCAGCAGCGTCCGCACTGGCCGCGGCAGCCGGTCCCGGCGGTTCCACAGCCGCTCGGTCCAGAGGTAGCGGTTGTAGCCGGCGAACAGCTCGTCGCCGCCGTCACCCGACAAGGCCACCGTCACGTGGCTCCGCGCCAGGCGCGCGACCAGGGCGGTGGGAATCTGCGAGGGATCGGCGAACGGCTCGTCGTACAGCGTCGGCAGCTCCGGGATCAGCGCCAGCGCCTGCTCCGGGGAGACGTAGAGCTCGCTATGGTCGGTTCCTAGATGACGGGCCACCGCCCGGGCATGGGCCGCCTCGTCGTAGTCGCGCTGGTGGAAGCCGATGGTGAAGGTACGGATCGGGCGCGCGCTCTGGGCCTGCATCACCGCGACCACCGTGGACGAGTCGATGCCGCCGGACAGGAACGCGCCGAGCGGCACGTCGCTGATCATCTGCTGCGCCACCACCGTGCGCAGCAAGCCATCCAGCGCGTCCGCCGCGGCCTGCGGATCCTCGGTCAGCGGTTGCGCCAGCCCCTGCTCCGCCACCTGCCTGGCCGACCAATACGGCACCGGCCGCAGTTCATCGCCGTTCAGGCGCGCCAGACGCGCGGCCGGGATCGACAGCACCGTCCCCGGCGGCAGCTTGTATATGCCCCGATGGATCGAGTACGGCGCCGGCACGTAGCCGTAGCGCAGCAAGAGCAGCAACGCCGCGCGGTCCACCTCGCCGCGCCACTGCGGGTGCACGCGCAGCGCCTTGAGCTCGGAGCCGAACACCAGCGTGGAGCCGAGTACGCCGTAGTACAGCGGCTTCTCGCCCAGACGGTCGCGCACAAGGTGCAGGGTGCGCTCGGCACTGTCCCACAAAGCGAACGCGAACATGCCGCTCAGCCGCGGCAGCGCGCCGACCAGACCCCAGCGCTCCACCGCGGCCAGCAGCACCTCGGTGTCGGAGTGGCCGCGGAACGTCGCGCCACCGCTGCGCAGCGTCGCCGCCAGCTCGCGGAAATTGTAGATCTCGCCGTTGAAGACGATGTGATAGCGACCGCTGGCCGAACGCATGGGCTGGGCGCCGGCGGCGGAGAGATCGACGACGGCGAGGCGGCGGTGCGCCAGCCCGACGCCGGACTGCGGCTCCACCCAGACGCCGGCGGCATCCGGCCCGCGGTGGGCCAGCGCCGCGGCCATGGCTTCGAGCAATCCCAGCAGCCGCACCCGCTCGCCGCTCGGCTCGGCTTCCAGCACTCCGGCTATTCCGCACATCCCTGCGCTCCTGTCCCCCGGGCCAAGGCGATTCGCCCGGCGCGTCCCGTGGCCGATGTTGTAGCTATCTGCGGTGATCGCTTGGAGAGCGCGGCCCCCGCGCCATGGCGGCTTCCAGCGCCGCTTCGCTCTTGTGTTGCACACGCATAAAGGCGCTCCCGCGCGGGAACGCCTTTTTCAATGTGGGGGCGCAACCGCGCGGCCGAAATAGCCGCGCGGTCGCTCGTCACTGCGCGAGGATCAAACGCGGCGGGCTGGGCGGCGCCAGCTTGACGTCCTCGTCGGCGCCGTCGTCGTCCGGCAGCAGACCGATCGTCTCGTTGCCGGTGATGTAGGCGCCGGCATTGACCACGGCCCCGCTGCTACGACCGCCGACCCGGCCCAGGCCGATGGCGGGAGAGCCGGCCGCCAGCCGGTAGTCGCGGGCGGCGGCGTTGACGAACTTCGGATCGCCCAGCCGGTCGTGCGCCGACAGCCCGAAGCCGCTGTTCTGCCAGCTCTGCAGCGACGTGAAGGTGGTGTTGGTGCTGTACAGGCCGATGACCACCTTCGGCTCGCGGTACAGCAGGTTGTAGTCCAGCACCTTGATCTCGTTGGTGTTGGGCGTGCGGGTGAAGAAATCCGCCATCGAGATGGACGGCGCGGTCCGATAGAAGATGTTGTTGTAGATGTACATGCTCTGGCCGTGGGCGGTGCCGTGCACGGCCTTGGAGGTGTAGCCGGCGAAGGTGTTGTTGTAGATGTACACCTCGCGCAGCACGGTCGAGCTCTGGGTGTCCGACTCGAAGCCGCTGCTGCATTCCACCACGTTCTGGTAATAGCGCACGTTCTCGGTGACGCCGTCGACCTGGGTGTTGACCACCAGGCCGTAACCGCAGTTGTAGATGTGGTTGTAGCGCACGGTCAGGCCGGTGCTGCGGTATTTCTCCTTCACGCCGGCGGTGACGTCGTACATGACGTTGTGCTCGATGGTGACGTCGCGGGTGTCGTAGGTCTTCACCGCCGACGCGTTCGAGCTGTTGCCGCTGTTGTGGACGTTGTAGAGCTTGTTGTTGCGCACCAGCACGTTGCTGGCCCGTTCGAGACGGATCGCCTCGGTATTGTCGCTGCTGTTGACGTAGGCGCCGTAGATGACATTGTTCTGGATCACCACGTCCTTGGCGTCGAACACCGCCATGCCCTTGGGACCAGGATTGGGCACCACGAAGCCGTCGATCACCACATGGCTCTGGCCGGCCACGCCGATCGCCGGATTGGTGGCCGACGCCTGCAGCACCGCCGCGTGCCGGGGCAGCGATTTGAAGGTGATGGGCTTGCCCGGCTCACCCGAGCGCGGTGGGACGATGGCCGGGCGGTTCCAGGCGCCGCCACTGCGCACGTCATAGGTACCGGCCTTGACGTAGACGGTGTCGCCCGGCTGCAGCGAGGCCTTGGCGGCACGCTGCAAGGTGCGCCAGGGCAGGCTTTCGCTGCCGGGGTTGTTGTCGGAGGCGGCGGGATTCTGCTGATCGACGTAATAGTTGGCAGCCCAGACCGGGCTGCCGGCGAGCAACAGGCCGGCGATGATCAGGCGCTTGCCGATCATGGAGGATGTGCGCTGCATATCGTGTTCTTGCCTGGTTATTGGAAGGGAGCGGGGCCGCGGCGGATGCCGCCGCGGCCCGTGGCGCGGTGGGGTTGAGCTCAGGGCATGGCGACGCGCAGGTTGTGCGGCGCCGACGGCGGAGCCACGTCGCTCTGCGGCCGCTCGGTGGCGACCAGCAGCTCATCGACCCAGAAGCTCTGGCGCACCGGCGAACCGTCGCCGATGTACGGACCGATGGCCACCTGATTGATGCGCATGTCGGCGTTCTTGGCGGTACGCATCATGATGTTGGAACGGTCCAGGATCTTCTGGCCGTCGACCCAGATGCGGATCACGCCGTCCGGCTGGCCCTTGCCGCCGGCGATGCTGTTGAGCTTGAAATAAGCCTCCACCAGGTGCCAGTCGCCCTTGTAATTCGGCCCCTGGGCGTCGGAGAAACTCTTGACGCCGGTCTTCCAGGTGCGGCCGTTGCGGTAGGTGGAGCCGGAGCGGTAGCAGGTAACGGTGGAATAGCCGTCGTCGCCGCCGTTGCAGCCGGCCACCGCGCGCGCCTCGGTGACCGTGGTCAGGTCGACGTTGATACGGCTGTTGTCGATATTCTTGGTGTCCTGGATGACGAATTGCAGCTGGCCGCCGTTATCCTCCAGATAAGCGGTCAGATAGGTTTCCGCCAAACCGCTCCATTCACTGTCCTTATTGGTCATGAAATAGAACTGGTGCGGATGGTAGGATTTTCCGGACCCCACCCAATTGCTGCTGTATTTAATGTAATAGCGGATATAAACCGATTCCGTTTCGGGAATCTTATGGCGGATCGCGCCGCCGCTGGTCGGCGTGGTGGCGCCGGCGTTGAAGGTGTACTGCGCGGAACCCGCGCCCTTGTACTTCTCGGCGGTGGAGATCTCCACCTTGGTGTTGTCGTACCAGCCCCGGGAAGCCAAGGCGGCGTCGTCGAAGTGCTCCTCCAGCAAGGTCTGGGCATAGGCGGGCGCCGTGAGCAGCGCCAGCAGCAGCGCGGAGACCGTCGTTCTCTTCATGAAGTCACCACCAGAATTTTGCTTTTGCGTCGGGATGTATCCGGCGCGGGCGGGGCGGCCGTGGTCCCGCCGCTCGACCGTGGCGCATGCCCGGCCGAGAACCCGCCCGGCTATGACTGGATTCGGAGTGTAGCCCCCGGTCGAGCACCAAAAATGACGCTCGTCACATCCCGACCCGCAAAGATTTATCAGCGGCTAATATTGAGAACTTCCGCACAGTATCGCCCAAAAAATACGTCGCCAATTAGCGACGCCAAGGCCGCCTGCGTTCGTCGCGCCGCCGCGCTGGCGGCGAAGAAACTGCGGAATTGGCGACGGCAATGGGCTGATCGAACACGGGCATCGTCTTCTTGGCGTAGTGCTGCCCCACCACCGCCATCCGCAACGCCACGGCGAACCCCAGCAGATACCAGAAGTGCGGGTAGTACAGCACCGTGACGAAAGCGCCGCTGACTAGAAAGCCAACCAGCGACACGCGCATCGCCCGCCCGAGCAGTGCCATTTCCAGCTCCAGTGGTGTCGGCTGCGGCTTGGCCTCAATGGTGCGTGTGGCTTCGCGCGCGCGCCTGGCAAGCCCCACCGCCATGACGGTGAAGACGACGATACCGGGGATGCCTAGCTCCGGAATCAAGGTGAAATAGAGCGAGTGGGCGGCTCGGCCGGAAACCGAGCGCATCCGCACCGGGTCGTAGCCGCTGTTGGCCCGCGCCTCGTACTCACCGACCCGGAACGGGAAGTTGCCGGCGCCCACGCCCAACGGATTGTCGAGGAACATCGACCAGGCCAGCCCCCAGGAGTAGAGGCGCTCGTTGCGGGTGGCGTCCTGGACGTCGTGGATGCTGCGCACCTCCTCCTTGTAGCCGGCCGGCACCACCAGCAGCGCCAGCCCGGCCATGAGCGCCACCAAGATGAAGTTGCGCAGCCGGTTGCGCGAGAAGTAGACGATGCCCATCGCCACCGCCACCATGCCCAGGAAACCGCCGCGCGAGCCCGACACCACGATGGCGCCGACCATCAGGACCAGCGCCAGCGCGCAGGCAGCCCTGCCCAGCGCGCCGGCGCGCGGGGACTGCATCAGGAAGTAAGCGAACGGAATGGCCATGCCCATGGCCAGGGCCAGATCGTTCTCGTCGCTGAGGAAGCTGCCGGTGCCCACCCCCTGGTGGCTGAGCGCGTAAACCGCCACCAGCGTCTGCAACAGCAGCCAGTAGCGGAAGAACCTCGCCAGCGCCTCCGGCTTGGCCAGGAACACGGTGGCCGGCAGGATCGCCGCCAGCAGGTAGTAGAGCGAGAACTTGGTGCTCTCCAGCACCCAGTACTGATTGACCGAGAACACCACGCTGGCGGCGGTGATCAGGACGAACGCCAGGTACCACTTGATCAGTGGGTCGGCCGGCAGGCGTCCGCCGCTGTAGCGCAGCCACACCAGTGGGATGACGATCTGCAGCAGCATGGGCAGGCGCAGCGCGGCCAGCGGCGCGAACAAATCCTGCGGCCGCACGTACTCCATGAAGAAGTACAGGCACAGCAGCACGAACCCCAGCCCTAGCTTGGTGCGGTCGGCTTGGACGACGCCGCTCATCGCGCTGCCTCCGCGCCGGGCCGCGCCTCGGCGCCCGGCAGGCGCTTGATGACGCGCGCCGGATTGCCTCCGACCACGGTGTACGGCGGCACGTCGCGTACCACCACCGAGCCGGCGGCGACGATGGCGCCGTCACCGATGTGCACACCCTTGAGGATGATGGAGCCGGTGCCGATCCAAACGTCGTCGCCGATGATCACCGGCGCCACGTCGGCGGCGGTCATCGGGCCGTTGCCGCGACGCGCCAGCGGGTCGGTGGGATGGCTGTTGTTGTCGAAGATCTGCACCCCGCCGGCGATCAGGCAGTTGGCGCCGATCCGCACCTCGCGGGCGACGCTGATCAAGGTGCGATAATTGACATGGGTGTTGGGGCCGATCACCAGCCGCGCCCGGTCGTAGACCTTCAATCCCACCACCCAAGTCTGTTGGCCGCCGATGACCGCGCCGTCGCCGATCTCGATCTCGCCGTCGCCCAGCACCAGCGGCACCTCGCCCTGCCAGCGCACGCCGCGGCCGAGCCGCTGGCAGCGGTAGCCCATGATCTGCGCGCAGTACTGGTTGCACAGCCACTCCCACAGCGCATGGCGCAAGCGCCGCTCGGCGTACAGCAGCGCGCCGAGCGGACGCAGCCGCGGCAGGGTGAAGCGGCGCACGGCCGTGGCCACGCGGTAGAGCAAGTCCCAGAACGGTGTCTCGCGCCGGCGAATGCGTTCGACCACGCTCATGTCGCAGTCTCCGAAACGGTCAGGGGAGCGGTGGTGACGAGTTCCAGGAAACGGCGGTTCTGGCCGCTGCGCGCGAAGCGGGCAAGCCGCGTCGGATCGGCGTCGAAGCCGCGCGCCTCGATGACGTAGTGCCGATACAGCGCGCTCAGGGTCGGCAGCAGCGTCAGCGGCTCGCGCGGGTCGCAGACGCGGCCGCCGCCGGCGGCGCGCAGCAGCGCGGCCGAATCGCTGTCGCGCTCGGCGATCAGCAGCATTTCGCGGCCAGCGGCGATGTATTCGAACATCTTGGCCGGAATCTGGTGGGGCTGGCCCTGGGCAAAGTTGACCAGCACATTGGCTTCGGCCAGCAAACGCGCCACCTCCCCCGGCGGCACCGGCGGCCGTAGCTCGATGCGGTCGCCCAGGCCGCGCTCGTCGATCCACTGCGCCAGCGAACGGCCGCGCCAGGCTTGGCAGTTGCCGACCAGGCGCAGCGATACCTTGCGCCGGTCCACCTCGGGCTGGTTGAGCAGCGCGGCGAAGGCTTCCAGCAGCGGGAACGGATCGCGGTTGTAGTAGATCGAGCCGGCGTAGAGCAGCCGCAACGCCCCGACCGGCGCCGGTGTCTCCTGCGGTGCGCCGTCGTAGCCGTTGTAGATGGTGTGGATCGCCTCTTCCTGGCTCGGGTAGCGCCTCCTGAGCAGACGCGCCAGGCTGGGCGTGGTGGTGGTGACGGCATCGGCGCCGAGCACGCAGCGCCGCTCGAGGAAAGCGTTGATGCGGTCGCTGAGCGGGGAGCGGACGTGCCGCAGCCAGTCCTGATCGTCGGTCCACGGATCGCGCAGATCCATGATCCAGCGGCAGCGCAGCAGCCGCCGCGCGGCGAGCACCGCTAGATGCGGCGACATCGGCGGACCGGAGGAGATCACCAGGTCGAAGCGCTCGCGCAGCGCAAGGCGCGCCAGCCGCAGCGCGGCCAGCAGCGACCAGAGCTTGCGGTCGTCCACCAGCCACTCGAAGGAATGGTAATAGCGCTTCAGGCGCGCCAAGCGGCTTTCCGTCGCCGGACCACCCTCGTCGTTCGCGGCGGCGGCCGACGCCTGCGGGGCGGCGGCGCGACGCCGCGGCAGCCATGCGAGCAGACGCGGCGTGAGCTTGCCGGGCACGGCGATACGCTCCACGCGGATGCCGTGCACCCGTTCGGTGAGCGCCGGCTCCGCCTGAATCGGCGCGCCAGTACCGCAGACCGCCACCACCTCATGGCCGCGTGCATGCAGATAAGCCGCGAGCTCGGAAATGCGGCGGGCGCCAATCGCCGCGTCGGGATAGAAATGGAAGGAAACCAGTAGGATTTTCACGCCCGCCTCGCGCCTCCCTGCGCAGATCCGTGGGCTCGGCCCGTCCCTCGAACCGGGTCAGACACGCAGCGCCAGCGCCGCGGTGCTGGCGCGTCCGGCCTCCTGTATCTGCTCGCGCGGCTTGTGGTACACCAGGGTGGCCCGCCGCACCGGTTCGATGCCGAAATCGGCCTTGAAGCGGAACGTGCCGTGTTCGTCGTGCGACTCGTCCAGCGCCGCTTTCGGCACGCCGCCAAGATTCAGCACGCCCAGGCCGCGCTCGGCATACATGCCGGCCAAGTCCCAGAACAACCGCACCGAGGCGCCGATCCGGTAGCCGGCCATGGAGCTGGCGCCGATCATGTAGAAAGCGGCCGAGCCGGACTCCAGCATGTACGCCATCGTCAGCAGGCAGTTCTCCTGGTCGTACAGGCCGTAGAGCTTGGCCAGACCCGGTCGGGTCAGGTTGGTCTGCAGCATGCTGTAGTAGCGGTACAGGCCGAACAACTCGCGCAAACCCAGCCGGCGGCCGCGCCGATGCGCCCAGCGCAGCCGCAGCCAGGTCATGTGCTCGGCCTGGAAGCGCTGTATCTCCCGAACGCGCAGCTCCCGCTTGAGCAAGCTCTTGAGCTTTCTCTTGTGGTTGCTGCGCAGCGCGCGCATGCGCTCGCTCTCGTCCTGGTCGAGCCGCCAGGGGAATTCCAGCCGCTCCTCGATCGACCAGGCGCCGTCGCCGAGCGGATAGTTCTCCACCCCGCTCTCGAACGAGCCGATGCGGATGCCGACCACGCCCTGCTGGCGCAGCCAATCGAGCAGTTCCGGCAGCAGCCGCGCCAGCCGCTCGCCGGTCGGAGCCGGGAAAGACAAGGTCTGGAAGTGTTCGCCGTGCGCGTCCCGGTACCATAGCCCGCCCAGTACCGCCGCCACCCCGCCGCCGCAGCGGACGACGATGCCGCGCCGCCGCGCTCGACCGAAGGCGTGGGCGGACAGCATGTGGCTTAGGTGGAAGAGGCCTTGATCGACGGCTCGGACCTGCGCGTCCCATTCGCTCGGCCGCCGATCGATGTCGAACCACTCGAAAGACAATCCATACGCCGGCGCCGCCGTTTCTTGGGAAACCTCGGGCAGAACATCGGACGCGACGAGAACCTGCCTGGTCATCATGACAACCCCTGATTTGGTCTTCCCTGTCGGGCGCTTCATTACGATTCTTCCGGCGTGTGGCCGCGCCGCGTCACCAGAAATCGCCCCCACGCATCCGCCAGCTTTGTTCGGTACGAGAAGGCGATAACGACTCCGTAAACCACAGCCCCCGTCACCACCGCTGCGGCCAGCTTCGGCAGCATGGGCATGTGCGGTAGCGCCGCCTTGAGCGCCAATACCGCCCCGACCATCAACGCCGTCGCCAACAGCACCGGCAGAGTCGGCCGGAACAACTCGAACCAACCGATCCGCAGTTCGCGCAGGCAGTGCCTGGCGATCACGTAGTACAAAACCGGGTACGACAAAGCCCAGCCCGCCACCACGCCTTTGAGGCCGAATTGGACACCGATCAAAAACGCTGCGGGCAATATGGCTATTGCCCAGAAACTATAGTTAACGACCAGTTCCGGCTTGCCGCGCGCGTAAAGCACGGGCGGCATCATCATGCCGCTCACGCGCAGCGCGCTCACCAAACAAAGTCCTTGTAAATAAGGAACTATGGGCAACCATTTCGCAGTCAAGAGCACCGCTACCGCCTCCTCGGCAACGGCGGCAAGACCGAACAGCACGGGGTAGCTGATCAGCAGCAGATTGCGGTGCTGCTGCACGAACACTTCCTGCGAGGCGCGCAAATCGTGCTGCAACCGCGACAACGCCGGGAACAATACGTGATTGAAGATCGCGCCGATCTTATCGAGCGGCAGAATGGCGAGCTGAAAGGCCATGGAATACATGCCGAGCAGCCGATCGCCGAGCACCTTGCCGATGATGGCGGTATCGGCGCGGCTCCAGATGTAGTAGAGCAGATTGGTCCAGGTCACTTTCAGCCCGAACCGCACCGGCTCCAGCACGTCGGCTCGGCGGAAACCGAACCGGGGAATTCGCCCCAACAGCGGCAGGTAGGCGCACACCATGGCCAGATTGCCGATGATCGGCCCCCACACCAAGCTCCACACGCGGTAGCCGAGCAAGGCCAGCACCACCACCGTAACGCTCTGAACCAGGGTCGAAACCATTTCGACCAATGATCGGTAGCGGAAATCCATGCGGCGCATGGCGATCGCCAGCGGCACCGTCTTCAGGCTGCCGAGAATCACGCCGACGCCGGCCAGCTGGATGACGCCGGTCAGGATCTCCATGTCGTAGAAATCGGCGATCACCGGCGCCAGCAGATACAGCAGCCCGTAAGCGCCTAGCCCGATGATCAGCGTGAGGTAGAAGATGCCGTCCAGTTGCTGGATGGTGATGTCGGGACGCTGGATCAGCCCGTGAGCCAGACCCATGTCGGTCAGGATGACCAACAGCTCGGTGAAGACGGCCGCCGCGGCGACGATGCCGTAGTCGGCCGGCTCGATCAGCCGCGCCACGAACAGCGTCGAACCCCAGGACGCCACCTGCACGACGATCTTGGTCATCCCCTGCCAGGCGAAGCCCGCCCGTATTCCTTTTCTGATCGCGCTTGCGTCCATGCGGCGGTCGTCGTGTTTGGAAAGGCCTGGAGTCCGTGGCGGCCGGCGCGAACGCCGGCCCGCCGAAGCACGGGAAACGCCGATCAGGCGAGCGCTGCCGCCAGCGGCGGCGCCGCCTCCCCGATCAGCAGCGGCGCCATGTGCAGATAGCTGGCCGCGCGGCGCTTGGCCTCGATGTCCTGGTACACGTAGCGCGCCGTCGCCACATCGGTCCCCAGCACCGCCGCCAGCTGCTCGGCCGGCACGCCGTGCTCGTAGGCCCACAGCGCCAGATCCATCTGCTCATAGGGCAGCGCGAAATAGAACTCGTCCTGCCCCTGAGGCAGGCTGTAGGTATCGGTGGTCGGCCGGGCATTGCAGACCTCTTCGGGCAAGCCGAGGTAGCGCGCCATGGCGTACACCTGGGTCTTGTAGAGATGGGCTATCGGCTTGACGTCGGCCGAGCCGTCGCCGTTCTTGACGAAGAACCCCTGGTCGTACTCCAGCCGGTTGGGGGTGCCCAGCACCGCGTAGTTGAGCCGGTCGGCGTGGAAGTACTCCATGGTCTTGCGGATGCGCTGCTTGAAGTTGGTGGCCGCCACGATCTGCAGATAGTCCCTCAGCCCCAGCCGCTGCTCCCGCAGCTCGCCTTCCGGGCTGGCAACGATCAGCTTGAAGTGGTTGATGAGCCCCTGGGTGCCGCCGGCGATGACGATCTTGCACTTCCAGCCCGGCCGGTCACCGTAGTCGGGGAACACCCGGCGGATCGCCTCGTCGCGCCAGCGGTAGCAGCCGATCGCGGTCAGCGCCGGGCCGATATCCTCGATCGTGTAGTCGATACCAAGGTGCTCGCACACCCGCCGCCCCAGGCGCACGCTATCGGCCGACGAGTCGTGCTCCGGCAGCAGCAGCGCGAACACCCGCTCCCTGCCGACCGCGCGCACCGCCAGCGCTGCGCAGGTCGAGCTGTCTATGCCGCCGGACACGGCCACCACCAAGCCGCGCCGGCGCAGCCGGTCGCGCAACGCCTGGCGCAAGCCGGCGACGATACGCTCGACCTCGGCCGGCAGATCCAAATCGAGGACGGCGGCGGAAAACGGCACTGAAACCGGTGCGCTCATGGTTCACTCCCTGTGCTAGTTATCGAGTTCCTTGCCAGCCGGAGCGGCAGCCGAGAGCCCCTCATATATGGGCGGCGTCGGCCGAAACGAGCTGTTTCTTGCTGATCTTGCCGGTGTCGGTCTTCGGCAGCTCCGGCACGATAACGATCCGCTTCGGCACCATGAAATTCTCGAGCTTCGCGGCGCAGATGCGCTTGAGCGCGGCGGCGTCGAGCCCAGAATCCGGCTCGAGCGCGACGTAGGCGACCACCGCCTCGCCCAGCAGCGGATCGGGCACGCCGACTACCGCCGCCTCGCGTACCCCCGGCACGCCGTAGAGCACGTTCTCCACCTCGGCGGGGCTGACCTTCTCGCCGCGGGTCTTGATGATGTCGTCGCTGCGGCCGACGAAGTACAAAAAGCCCTCCTCGTCCATGCGGAACCAGTCATGGGTGCAGAGGACGCGCTCGCCCGGCACCGGGCCCGGCTTGAGCATGCGCGCCGTCAGCTCGGGCTGGTTCCAGTAGCCGGCCATGACGTGCGGGCCGCGCACGTGCAGGATGCCCAGCTCGCCCGGCGGCACCGGCTCGCCGTCGGGCGAGAGCAGGAACACCTCGGTGCCGGGAATGGCCTTGCCCACCGACCCCGGCTTGAGGTCGATGAGCTCGGGTTCGAGATAGCTGACCCGCTTGCACTCGGTCAGACCGTACATGCGGTAGATCAGCGCGTTGGGGAAGATCTCCCGCAGGGCCGGCAGGTAATCGGTAGGCAGCGCCGCCGCGGTGTTGGTGACCCGGCGTACGTGCTCGAAGCGCAGCCGGCTGCGCCGGTGCGCGCCGATCAGCATCGCGAACATGGTCGGCACGCCGGGGAACACCGTGATCTCCTGCGCGGCCATGCGGCCGAACACCTGGCCGGCGTAGGCGAAGGAGCGCTCCAGCACCAGCGTGGCGCCCAGGCTCATGGCCATCAGCAGCTGGTACAGCCCGTAGTCGAAGGCCAGCGGCAGGGCGCAGAGGATGCGGTCGTCGCCGTCCAGGCGCAGGTACTCGATCAAACTGCCGAGGGTGAACACCATGGCTTGGTGGGTCTGCATCACCCCCTTGGGACTGCCGGTGCTACCGGAGGTGTAGATCAGCGCCGCCAGGTCGAGCGGAATCACCGCCACCGGCCGCAGCGGCGGCGCCGCGGCCATCACATCGGCCAAGGGCTGCGCTGCGCGCGCCGCGGCGGCGTCCTCGCCGGCGAGACGGCCGTGATAGGCGATCAACCGCAGCGAAGCCTGGTCGGCGCTGGCCGGCAGCCAGCATGGTGCCAAGCCGGCCTCGGTGAGCAGCGCGGCGGCGCCGCTGTCGCGCAGGATGAACGCGAGCTTGTCGGCCTTGGTCTGCGGGTTCACCACCACCAGCACGGCGCCGGCTAGCCAGGCGGCGTAAATGCCGACCGCCGACCACCAGGAGTTCTCCATGTACACCGCCACCCGATCGCCGCGCACCACCCCCGCTGCCTGCAAGGCGGCGGCCAGGCGCCGGGCGGCGGCGGCGGTTTCGCCATAGCTGTAGCGGCGCCCGTCCGCCACCAGCGCGGTCTTGTCGGGGATACGCGCGGCGTGACGCAGGAAGGCATCGTGCAGAAGGCGATCGGGTTTATGGACCATGTCCGCTTCCTTGCGCAGTCCGAGATCAGGCGGCGCGCTTCTTGCGCGCCACGAAGGCGACCAGGTTATCCACCGAATCGAGGTTCTCCGGGATCATTTCCTCGTCCTCGACGGTGATGCCGAACTCGCTCTCGAGGAAGGAGATCACCTCCAGGATGCCGGTGGAGTCGATGATGCCGGACTTCAGGAACGAGGTGTCGTTCGCCAGCGCCGACTGGTCGCTGGTGAATAAGTAGTTTTCCAATATGTAGTTGCGAATGATGTCCACTGTGCTCATTTCAGCCTCCTAGCGCGGATGATTGGGCGATGGCCGGTTGTCCGTGGCCGCTCTTGAACGTGCTGCGGAACCCCTCGACGAAGATGCGGTGCCAGGCCTGGGTCGAGAGGATGCCGACGAAAGCCATGTTGTCCTTGTAGCCGACCGCTCGCCCGCGCCGGATCTTGGCGAGCAGGCGCTCCACGCGGTCCGGATCGAAGTAGCCGTAGCGCGCGATCGCCGCGCGCCCCATCAGCTCGTCGACGTAGTCCGGCGGAGCGGCGGCGCCGAAGAAGGCGGCGATGTCCGGGGCGCGGTACGGCTGCTTGTGCCGCTCGACGATCGCCGTCGGCAGATAGGGCGCCATCGCCCGCTTGAGCAGGTACTTCTCGCACAGGCCCCGCATCTTCAGGCGCGGCGGCAGCCGGTTGGCGAACTCGATCAGGCGGTGGTCCAGGAACGGGAAGCGGCCCTCCACCGAGTGGGCCATCAGCATCCGGTCGCCCTGCGAGCACAGCAGATAGCCGGCCATGAGCAGCTTGGCCTCGATGTACTGGCTCTGATTGAACGGATGCCAGCGCCGGATCGACGGCGGCAGCGCCGCCTCCAGCTCCGCCAGCGGATCGCGGTGCCTGAGCTGCGCCGCCAGATCCGGCGCGAAGAACTCCTTGCACAGGGACGTGGTGCTCCAGCGCGGAATGTGGGCGAACCAAGGCGCGTCGTGCTGCTCCAGCCCCCGGCCGAAGAACTGGCGCAGGTACACCACGCCCTGGCGGCTGATGTCGAGATAGGGATAGAGTCGCTTGAGCAGCAGCGGCCGCCAGCGCGAGTCGGGCCGGCGCGCCCAGAACTGGCGGATCTTCCCTTCCTTGAACAGGTCGTAGCCGCCCAGCACCTCGTCCGCCCCCTCGCCGGTCAGCACCACCTTGCAGCCCTGGGCCCGCACCCGCGCCGACAGCAGCGCCATCGGCACCGGCGCGGTGCGCAGGATCGGCGTCTCGGTGCGCGCGATGGTCTCCAGGAAGGCGGCGCCGACGTCCTCGTTGCGGCAGTGGACGCTGGTGTGCGCCGTGCCGAGATGCGCGCTCATGGCGCGCTGAAAGTCGGCCTCGTCCAACGCCCGCTCCTCGAAGCCGATCGAGAAGGTGAGCAGCGGCGTCTCGACCTGGCGGCAGGCGAGCGCGGTGAGCGATGAGGAATCGAGCCCGCCCGACAGGTAGGCGCCGACCGGTACGTCGGCGCGCAGCCGCAAGCGGGTGGCATCCGCCAGCAGCTCACGCAGCCGCTCGGCCAGCGTCTGCTCCGACTCCTGCCAGTACTCGGCCGGCTCCACGGGGAAATCCCAATCCCAGTAGCGGCGGCGTATCACCCGCCCCTGCGCCACCCGCACCATCTCGCCGGGGCCGACCTCCTGCACGCCGCGGAACACTGTGTTCGGGCTGAGCGGCGCCCAGAAGGTGAAGATCTGATCGAGCGCGCCGAGATCGAGCTCGGGCGGCGTCTCCAGCAACGGCAACAGCGCCTTGACCTCGGAGGCGAACAGCAGACGGCCGCCGTCGCGGGTGAAGTACAGCGGCAGGATGCCCGGGCGGTCGCGCAGCAGCAGCAGCTTGCGCTCCGCCGCGTCCCATAGGGCGATGGCGAACTGGCCGTTCAGCCGGTGCACGAACTCCTCGCCGTACTCCTCGTAGAGGTGCACGATCACTTCGGTGTCGCTGCGGGTGTAGAAGCGGTGACCGCGCTCGATCAGCTCGGCGCGCAGCTCCACGTAGTTGAAGATCTCGCCGTTGAACACGCACCAGACCGAATGGTCCTCGTTGCGGATCGGCTGCTGACCGCTCTCCAGGTCGACGATGCTAAGCCGGGCGTGCCCCAGACCTACGCCGTCGCCCAGGTAGTAGCCGACGCCGTCCGGACCGCGGTTGCGCAGCCGGGCGACCATGCTTTCCAGCTCCCAGCGCTGCGCCGGTCTTCCGCCGCCGAGGTCTACGATGCCCGCGATGCCACACATGACGGCCTCCTATGGCAGATGCTTGACGATCAGCGGCCCGAGCCGGTTCGCCAGCGGCAGCGGCAGACGCTGCCAGGCGCGGATCGCCAGCCGGTACTTGGGGTTGTCGGGACTGAGGCGGGGCAACTCGCGACCGGCCGCGAGCCAGTAGTGCCAGTACAGCTGGCGCGGCTGCGCCCCCCACTGCTTCTTGAACCGGTAGGTGCCGGCGTCGACGCTGGAGCGACCGAAATCGAACACCTGGTTGCCGCGCTCGATGGCCAGCTGCAGCGCCTCCCAGTACAGCGCCATGACCACGCCGAAGCGGTTGTAGTCGCGCACCGACGAGGCCCAGGGGATCTCCATGCGCCGCCGATAGTCGATGAGGAAGGCGGCGGCGACCGGGCGACCGCGGTGACGCACCACGACGATGCGGGCGCGCTCTGGAAAGGTGGCCAGGATGGCGGCGAACAGCCGGCGCGGGTACACCGGCGTGCCCAGGTCGCGCATGTTGCGCGCGAACACTAGGTAGAACTCGTCGAGCAGCTCCTCGCCGCCGCGGGCCACGGTCATGCCGCTCTCCTTGAACGGCCGACGGATCTGCGCCCTGAGCTTGCCGCCGAACGCCTTCCACAGCAGCTCCGGGTCGTCCGGTAGGGACAGCTCCATCGCCACCTTGTCGGTGCGAGCCGGCCAGCCCGGCCGGACCTGGCTGTCGCGGAACTCGACATGGGAGCAGCCGCGCGCCGCAGCCGCCTCGCCGGCATGGCGCATCAGCGCTTCCTCGATCTCGGCGGACACGGCGACGGCACCGCCGTAATTGAAATACGGCAGCGAGACCTGGTAGTCGCCGAACAAACGGCTGCGCAGGCGCACCAGCGGCAACAGCCCGAGCAGCCGGCCGTCGCCGCTCCAGGCGCCGAGCGCTTCCAGCGTATGGCCGAAGGCTTCGGCGATCACCGTGCGCCAGCGGCTGAGGTGGTAGAGTGAAGCCCGCTCCTGCGCCTCGACGAACCGGTCCCAGGCGGCCAGATCGGCGGTGCCGAGCGGTTCGATGCGCGCTAGCGCAGGCGGTGCGGCGCGCTCGTCCCTGAGCGCGAATCCATTCCCTTGCATCCTAGTCTCCAACCATGGCGCGCGCCGGCGCCGCGTCCTGCGGCTGCGCCAACAGCCCGAGCTCGGCCAGCACATCGCCGGCGGCGGTGAAGCGGAAGTTCCCTAGCAGCCGTTCCAGACGGCGCTCGCAACGGTCCAGATGCGTGTAGTGGCGAAAGCGGGCCGCCATGCTCGCCTTGACCCGCGGCTGCCCCGGATCGATCTCCCAGGGATGCAGATAGAAGATGAAGGGCCGCTGTTCCACCCGATTCACCCGCCGCAGCCCCCACTGCGTGAGGCGATACGGAAAGATGCGGAAGTACCCGCCGCCGGCGATCGGCAGCCGGTAGCGACCGAGCTGCACGGTGGTCAGCGGGAACTCCGCCAGCTCGGCGCCGTTGGGCGCGGTCAGCCGGTATGGCCAGCGCGGCGCGTCGGGCATGCCGTAGCGGTCGTGGTAAATGGGGAAGATACTCGAATCCCACAGGAAGCCTTCCTCGGTGAGCACGTCCAGCGCCCACAGCGAGCGGCGGGTGATGGAGTAGCTCGCCGCCCGGTAGCCGGTCACCGGCTGTTGCACGATGTCCTCCAGCGTGCGTTTGGCGCGGCGCGTCTCTTCCCTGAACTCGTCCGGCGTCTGGCAATACACCAGCTGATGGCTCTGGCCGTGGCAGGCCACCTCGTGGCCGTGCGCAGCGATCTCCCGCACCAGCGCCGGATAGCGCTCGGCCACCCAGCCCAGCACGAAGAACGTGGCCCGCAGCCGGTGCAGCTCGAACAGCGCCAGCAGGCGGCGCGTGTTGCGCTCCACCCGGCACTCGCAGCGGTCCCATTTGGCGCGCGGCACGTACGGGGCCAGCGCCGCCACATGGAACCAGTCCTCGACGTCCACGGTCATGGCGTTGCGCATGCTCACACCTCGGCGACCGCCGCGGCGGTCGGGTCCTAGTCCTTGAACTCGCGGCTCTTGAGCTCGCGGGTGAGATCCTTCAGCTGTTCCTCGATCAGCCGCATCTTGCCCATCAGACCGGCGGACATGCGCGGCACGAAGTCGTGCAGCCGGGTGACCTTCTCGCTGATCTCGGCGGTCAGGGCGCTGGCGGCCGCCAGCGCCGGCGCGCCGCCGTCCTCGCCGGCGACCGGCAGCAGCGGCATGGCGACAGCGGTCTTCTTGGTCTTGGGCACCTGGGTGGGCCGCTCGTGGAACGGCACCCAGCCCAGTTCCTCGATGGCGCTACGGACGATCCGCGGCGTCACCGTCGGACTTTCGTCCACGTAGGCGCTCAGCAGCGCCATGTCGCACACCGAGTTGATCAGGCGCGGCACGCCGCCGCTGTACTCGTAGATGATCGCGTAGGCTTCCTCGTCGAACAGATCCTCGCCGCTGTAGCCGGCGACATCCAGGCGGTGGCGGATGTAGTCGCGCGTCTCGTCCTCGGACAGCGCGGTGAGGTGGAAGCGCAGCCGCACCCGCTGCGCCAGCTGCTCCATGTGCGGCGCGTCCACCAGCTCGGCCAGTTCCGGCTGGCCGCTGAGGATGATGCTGATCAGCTTGTCCTTGTTGGTTTCCAACCCGGACAGCAGACGTATCTCCTCCAGCACCTTCTCGCTCAGGTTCTGCGCCTCGTCGACGATCAGCAGCGCCCGCTCGTTGCGGCGGTAGCAGTCGATCAGGAAATCGTTGAGGGTGTTGAGCAGCTCCACCTTGCTGGTGGTGTTGGCCGGCTCGCCGAATTCGGCCAGCACCGCCTGCAGGAATTCGATCTCGTTGAGCTGGGTCTGGAAGATCTTGGCCACCACCACGTCGTCCGGCAGCTCATCCAGCAGCTTGTTCAGCAGCGTCGTCTTGCCAGAGCCGATGTCACCGGTGACCACCACGAAACCGTCCCGGCTCAACACCGTGTAGTCCATGTAGGCCTTGGCCCGGGCATGGGCGCGGCTCATGAACAGGAAATCCGCATCCGGCGTCAGCCGAAATGGATGCTCCCTAAGTCCGAAGAACTCGAGGTACATGGCTATCGTTCCACCCAATCGGGACGCGCGCCGTAACGCAGGGCGAGCAGTCCGACGTATTCGTTGAAGTCCCTTCCGGGGCCACTGCTGTGACGAAAATTCGCCCGTATACCGGTGGAGAAAAAAACCTGCCGGGTGACCTGGTATTCCAGGCTCACGCCCAGCACCCAATCGTTGTCCTTGTAGCCGAGCAGGTCGTAATCGCTGTGGACGTAATCGGCGTACCACAGCCCGCGCCAGGCCGGCGCTAGCGGCTGGGCGACGTCGACGCGGACGCCGTAGCCCTTGCGGTCGCGGTTCGCGACCTCGTAGTCCTCGTCGCGGACGAATAGATGCACGCCCAGATCGACGCCGAACCGGCCGGTGATGTAGCCGAGCTCGGCGTAGCGATCGCGCATGATGTCCTGCACCACGGTGTCGCTGCCGCGATCGGCCTCCAGGCGATGTCCCTCGCTGGTGAGTAGATCTGTGGCGCTGTCGGTGAGCCGCGAGCGCAGCAGCACCCGTACCACGGTGTCGTGCGCCGCCTGCCGACGCAGCGACAGCGTGCCCATGAAGCCGTCGACGTCCTCGCGGCACGTCGGGGTGAAGCAGTCGCGGTCGATATACGTGCGGCCGATCGCCACGCTGAAGGCGGTAACCGCGCTCTCGTGCTCGAAGCCGACGAAGATGTCGCGCTGATCGAAATCACCGATCACGGTACCGGCCTCTCCCGGGCGGCCTTCGTGGTCGTACCACACCCGCATGGTCTGGCCACCGACGAAGATCTGCCGCTGCCTGGAGAGCTGCCGGCCGATGCGCAACCGGCCGGCCACGCGGTCGTGGTCGCCGTCGGTTTCCTCGTAGCGGTAATTGCCGTAGCGCACGCCCAGCTCGACCGGATAGAGCCGGGCGACGCGGAAGCTCAGGTCCGGCCCGGTCCACAGCACGTTGCTTTCCTGGCGGTTGCCCGGTCCGAACGACTGCGTGGTGTCGATAGGCACCTGTTGCAGATAGTTCTCCAGACGCCAGACCAGGCGGTTGGGAACGATGCGCCAGTCGGCACGGGCCGCCAACGCCAGCAGGTTCTCGGGGGCCAGCGTGTCGTCCAGGTATTCGACGCGCTCGGCCACGCCGGCCGCCTCCAGGCCGAATCGGGGGGAGTCATGATCGACCATGGCGCCGGCCCAGGCGGTCAAGCCCAGATCGGCCTCGCGCTGCTCGCGCCGCAGCACGTTGGTGCTGTACTCGGCGTCGAGGCCGGCGCTGTATTGCAGGCGCAGCGCCTGCGCCGCCCCCGTCGGCGCCAGAAATACCGCCAATAGCATCGGCGTACTGAGCAGGCCTGTTTTTGTAATTACTTGCCAGGACATTCCCTTCCCCAGTAACAGGCCGACCACCGCGCTCCTGCGGTCGTCGGGTGCTGCGCTACGCCCAGCCGGCGGCGCGCGGCCTGGGCGACAGCATCGGCATACGCCGTTCGTTGTTGAGTACGCAGCCTATGAGCTTGTCCTTGCCGACGGCTTGGGCCGCCGCGGCCACCTGCACATTGGTGACCCGACCGTACGGCACCACCAGCAGCACGTAATCGCATAGCTGCGACAGGATGCGCGCGTCGGCCGCCTCCGTGATCGGCGGAGCATCCAGGATCACGGTGCGCTCGCGGTAGCGCTTGCGCAGCTCGTGCAGCAGATGGCGCAAACGCGGCATCGTGAAGTACTCCATCGCCGACGGGCTCTTGCTGCCGGCCGGGATCAACCGCACCCGCGGTATGCCGATCGGGTGGATGATGCGCTCCACCTGCTGCTCCTCGCCGGTCAGGAGATCGGTCAGACCGGGCGCCGGCGCCTGCCTCGCTTGGACCAGCTCGTCCAGCGTCGGATCGTGCAGGTTGCAGTTGACCAGCAGCGCGGTGGCGCTCTCGTCGAACGCGATGGCGGCGGCCAGATTGAGCGACACGAAGCTGGCGCCGCCGTCGGCCGTGACCGCGCTGACCATCACCACGATGTTCCTGGACTCGGTCCGCTGGAACAGGTTGGTACGTAGATGGCGGAAAGCGTCGGCCACCTGGGCGTCGTCCATGTCCTTGGTGATGATCCGGCGCGCCGCCAGCTCGTCGCGATCGCGCACCGATTCCTCGCGCATGCGCGCGATCTGCTCGGCGGCGCTGATTCCGACCAGCTGCCCGCCCCTCGACGCCTCGCGGCGCGGACGCGGCTCCACCTCACGCTCGTGCATCGGAGCCGGTTCCGGCGAGTGGTCATCGGCCCGCTCACCGCGCGCCCTTCGCAAGGCTTCTTCGATCTTGCTCATTTAAATGATCCCCTGCACGCGCAGAACAAGTACGGCCACCACCGCGGCCACCGTCAATAGCACGACCAGACCTGCCAACCACACGCCACGCCGCTCGGCCGCGGCCTCGGCCGGGGTATGCAGGCGCGGCACTGTCTCCAGCAGCGGCAAGCCCAGCGTGTCGCTGATGGCGGCGCCGGTGCGCACCCGCGGGTCGATCGTGAGGAAACCGAACAGAATGCCCAGCGGCAGCACCGCGCCGAGCGCCAGGCCGCCGAGCGCGAAGTGCATGAGCCGCGGCCCGCTCGGCCGGTGCGAGTAGTAGGCCGGCTCGACGATGCGCAGGGTCAGCCCCTGCTGCTCGGTGTTCAGGCTCATCGACACCCGCGCGTTCTCGCGGCGCCGCAGCAGATCCTGATAGATAGCCTGATTGACTTCGTAATCGCGGGTCAGCTGAGCGAGCTGGCTCTCCACCTCCTGGATGCGCTGGCCGCGACTCAGCTCCTGTTCGAGCTTGGCCTTGGCGTCGGCCAGCCGGGCTTCCAGGGTGTGGATCTCGGTGCGAACCTGGTACAGCTCGCTCTGCAGCCGCTGATAAACCGGGTTGGAACGCAGCGCCTCGTCGATGTACGCCCGCCCTGAACGCGCCGCCTCGCTGCGCTCGCGCGATACGCGCTGCTCCTCGGCGACCGCCTTCTGCTCCAGGTCGCGGATCTGCTCCTTGAGGATCACGATGTCCGGATAGGTGTCGTGGTAGGTCAGGCGCAGATTTTCGAGCTGATTGCGCAGCTCGGCGATGCGCGTGCGGTACTCCTGGGCGCGCGACACCACCGCCGCGGTCTCCGCCTCGCCGGAAAGCTGGTTCTGCAGCGAGGCCGCCCGCACTTGCGCGCCGCGCAGCTCGAATTCGAGCTGATCGATGCGGGTGCGCAAGGCCGCCACCCGGGCCGCCGAATCGCCGTCCGCCCCGGGACGTGCCTCGGCGTTGGCGGCACGCAGGCTCTTCAGACGCTCCTCGGCGGCGACCAGCTCGGCCTCGTACTTCTTGACCTGCTCGTCGATGAAGCGATAGGCGGCATCGCTCTCCTTGGCGCGGCTGGCCAGCATCTCCTCGATGAAGATCGCCGCCAGCTTCTCGGTGGTGTCGTAGACTCGATCGGGATCGCTGCCGCGGAACTCGATCCGGATCAGGTTATGGCCGACGTTGGAGATCGACGTGCGCCGCTGCAGATCCTCCAGCATGGCCTCGACCTGCGCCGGCTCGGCGTTCTCCGGCAGCCAGCCGGCGCGTTCGGCCACCTTCAGCATCATCGACCGCCCGTAGATGATCTCGCGGGCATTGCGCGCCTGGTCGCCGATATCGCCGCGCACCGCCGCGCCCTGCATCAGCGGGTCGAGAATGCCGCGGCTTTCGACGAAGATCGTGGTGGAGGACCGATAGGACTTCGGCCAGGTCACGCCGATCGCCGTC
Organism: uncultured Alkalilimnicola sp.; assembly: GCA_937951875.1. Classification (GTDB taxonomy): domain Bacteria; phylum Pseudomonadota; class Gammaproteobacteria; order Nitrococcales; family AK92; genus JAAYIK01. Next base: position 31,974 of record CALGAN010000040.1, read on the forward strand.
ATCACCGCGACCACGGCGACGAAGGTGGCGACGATGAGCCTGCGGTGGGCGAAGGCTTCCCGGTAGAGAACGCGTAGCCTCTGTTCCGTCTCCGACTGCATGGTGTTCCTTCCCTGGCACCGCCGTTATTAGAACAGTCGTTCCGGGACCGAGATGATGTCGCCCGGCATCAAGTAGTAATTCGTACGCAGCTCGCCGCGCGACAGGATGCTGTCTAGCCGCACGTCATACACCTCGGCTTTGTCGCTGGTGCGGCGGTAGAGCTTGGCCCGGCTGGGCGAGGCGAATTCGGTGAGACCACCCGCCTCGAGCACGGCGTCCAGCACCGTCATGCCCTGGCGATAAGGCAGGGAGAGAGGCCGCTCCACAGCGCCGGTGATACGCACCCGGGAGATGAACTCGTGGCTGCGCAGCTCGGTGACGATCACCGTCACCTGCGGCTCGCGGATATAGTGCTTGAGCCGCTCCCGGATCGTCGCCGCCACCTCGACCGGGGTGTGGCCGCCGGCGGGAACGTCGCCGATCAACGGCACCGAGATCATGCCGTCCGGCCGTACCGGCACGGTCACCGACAAATCCTCGTTGCGCCAGACGCTCACCCGGAGCAGATCGTCCACCCCGATGCGGTATTCGGCCTGCGCCGGCACCACCTCGCCCGGACCTTGCGCCGCTTGCTCCCGTCCCGGCCCCGCCGCGCAGCCGAACGCCGACAGCGTCAGAGCGAGCAACGATACCAGCAGTCCTTTTCTCATTCTGTCTGCCTCCAGCAGTTCAGCCTGCGCCCGCCATCCGCGGCGGCCACCGCGGCTGACGAGGCAACCCGTTCCAGGTCGCGCGCAGCGCGCGGGCAAGAGACTCTTTTATTGCAACTTGGTCACGTCGTACGACCTGATACGGTCGAGCTGGAGCGTTCGGCTCCTATTGCTTGCTGTTATCCCGGCGAACGGTTCGGCGAGCGTTGAGCTCGCTCCGCGCCGACTCCGGATTTGGGGACTGGCGCTGATAAGTACAACGTCACATATCTGGATGCGGCGACAGTCCCCACCGGTCCAGACACGCTAACGCGCCCCCTTGCCCCACAGCACCACCTCCGCGGTCTGCAGCATGATGGTCAGATCGAGGAACAAGCTGTGGTTCTTCACGTAGTACAGGTCGTACTGCAGCTTCTCGAAGGCGTCCTCTTCCGAAGCGCCGTACGGGTAGCTGATCTGCGCCCAGCCGGTCAGCCCGGGCTTCACCTGGTGGCGCGCGGCGTAGTACGGCAGCTTGAGCTGCAGGCCGCGCACGAACTCCGGCCGCTCCGGCCGCGGACCGACGAAACTCATCTCGCCGCGCAGCACATTGATCAGCTGCGGCAGCTCGTCGATGCGGTATTTGCGCAGCACCGCGCCGACCCGGGTCACGCGCGGATCGTGCTCGCTGGCCCATTGCGCCTTGCCGTCGCCCTCGGCGTCCGGACGCATGCTGCGGAACTTCAGCACCTGGAACTCCCGCCCGGCTTCTCCTACCCGGGTCTGGCGGTACAGCACCGGCCCGCGACAGCCGGCCTCCAGCCAGATCGCCAGCGCCGCCGCCAGCATCAGAGGCAACGTCACGACCAGCAGCGTCAAACTAACGACGATGTCGAAGCCGCGCTTGATCGCGGCACGCAACAGCCCCTTCTTGAAGCCCGCGGAAAAGGCCAACCAGCTCGGGTACATCAGGTCCAGCTTGATCTTGCCGGTCTCGTTCTCCAGGAAGGTCAGCAGATCGACCACGTGCACGCCCCGAGTCCGGCAGTTGAGCAGCTCTTCCATGGGCAGGCCGGCGCGGCGGTCGTCGACCGCGACGATGATCTCGTCGATCTTTTCGCGCACCACCAACTCCGACAGCGGCAGCGACGTTCGGATCAGCTTCGCCTCGTCGATCATCACGGTATCGCCGGGCGCCGGCAGATAGCCGACGATGGAGATGCCAATCAAGTCCGAGCGGCGGCGCAGCATCATCAGCGGCTTCGCCCGCCGCCCGGCGCCGAGCACCAACGCGCGCCGTTTGATGTTCTGCTGCGCCAGCAGCCGCAGGAACAGAATCCGGGCGAGCAGCAGCAGAAGGAAGGCGCTCGCCAAGGAGATGGCGAACGCGCCGCGGCCGACGATCAGCTGCGGTACGACGTAGAACAGCAGGCTCATGAGCACGATGCCGATGACGAAGCTCAGCGACAACCGCACCAGGATGCCCTCCAGGCCATCGCGCAGGCGGCGGTTATAAAGGCCGGTCGCCACCATGGCGAGCATCATCACTGCGGCAAAAGCGAGGGCGCGCGGCAGTATCGGCGTCAACCCGGCCTCATCGGCCGAGGCGCCGGCAAAGCGCAGGTAAACGCCCAAGTAGACGGCGGCCACCAACAAGCAGGCATCGACCAGGATTAGGCACAGATACAGGCTGTTGACCGGATGATTGAACAGGCGAATCGTTCCCATGCTCCCTCCCTACCCGTAATACCGCCGCCAAAGCGGGGCGGATCACGCCGGCCTGATCGAGGCGCGATCCGATTCGGGCTATCCCGCACGCAAACGAGCGATCCGCTACGTGGCTCCGCAAACCCGTACCGAACCTGCTGGCAAAAGGCGTGTATAGCCGTCCCTTCCGGCATCGCCGCGTTCGACGCGGTTCTTGCCGGGACGGTCACCGACGTCGGCGCCCCCTGAGCACCGCCGCTGCACGACCCGGGGTGCGCGTTGGGGGGCGACATCGGCAAGCAGTAGGTGAAGGTTAGGATTCAAATAATCAAGCGACTACGGATGTAGTACGGGAGCGACGCTTAAGGCGTTTCCCTTAGAACGTGTCAGCTTGCGAGAAGGGTGATGACACGCCTTTGGCGTGAGGCGGGCGACTGGAAACTTAGTATTTCAATGCTTTGAATCACGCTGTAATTCGATAATGCTGGTATCTTTCTGCCCCAGCTCGCCGGATACGGGCGCGCAGCTTGAGCAGATAATCTTGAGAGGTCGGTCGTTGAGAGTTCTGTTCTTCCTTTTGCTCGTGGCCAACTTGGCCCTGGCCGGCTGGCAGCTGCTGGCCCCGCCGGCGCCTAGCAACGCGGCGGTGCCGCGCGAAGGCGGCAAGCGCATTCGGCTACTGAGCGAGATGGAACCGCAGGCGCTGACGCCGCTGCCGGCGCCGCGCACGGAGCGGCGGATGGCGTCCTGCTACCGGCTCGGGCCCTTGGCTCTGCAACAGGGGACCGCGCAGGCCTTGCAAGCGCAGCTCGAAGCGCGCGGCCACGCCGTTCAGGTTTCGCGCCAGGAGCAGCTGCAGCCGCTCGGTTGGTGGGTATACCTGCCGCCGGCCGCCTCGCTGCAAGAAGCGCAAATGTTGAGCATACGGCTTACCGAGCGAGGCGTGACCGATCACGTGCTGGTGGCCGGCGCGGAGAAAGCCAACGCCATCTCCCTGGGGCTGTACACCGAGCGCTACGAGGCCGAGCGGCGCATCAACGAATTGCGCGTGCTCGGCTTTCAGCCGCTGCTGGAGCAGCGTTACGAGCGCCGCCTGCTGGTGTCTTTCTTCGTCCGCGCGAAGGATGCCGAACCCGAGGCGATCGATGGCTACACGTGGCAACCGGTCGATTGCCAAGGTGGTGTCTACTGACCTACCATCGTATTTTCAGCTGTCCCACCTCTGAGGGGGAGCGGAACATGCTGGCGTAGCTCAGTTGGTAGAGCAGCTGATTTGTAATCAGCCGGTCGCGGGTTCGACTCCTGTCGCCAGCTCCATATTCGATCAGCCAACGAAAAAGGCCGCGGAATCGCGGCCTTTTTCGTTCTGCGGCTCAGACGCCTTCCCGGCGCAGCTTCAAGCGCAAGTCGCCGCTGAAGAACTGCCGGACCCCGTCGGCGGACTCGAGGCACAGCGCGCCTTGCCCATCGACGCCGGTGACCACGCCTTCCACCTGCCGATCCGGCAGCAGCATCACCACCTGCTTGCCTTGGTAGGCGTCGAACTCGCTCCAGCGCGCTTGATAAGGCGCGAAACCGCGCTCGACGAAGTTGACGCAGGCCGTCACTAGCGCGCGGATGACGCTGGCCGCGATCAGATTACGCTGGCCGGCGAGCTGCGGCGCCAGATCGGCCAAACAAGCCACGGGTTGATCAACGGCGGCGCGCAGCGCCTGCGGCAGCCGCAGATTCAACCCCAAGCCGATCACCACGGTGCACGGGCCGGCCGGTTCGCCGACCAGCTCGATCAGCAGGCCGCCGAGCTTGCCGCGCGCGCTGATCAGATCGTTCGGCCACTTCAATTCCACCGGCGCCCCCAGCCCCCGCAAGGCGGCCGCCAGTTCGACCGCGCAGGCCAGGCTCAGCCCCGCCAACCCGGCGGGCAACAGCGAGAAATTCCAGAGCACGGAAACGCACAGCCCCGCCCCGAACTCGGCGAACCAAGGCCGCCCCCAGCGGCCGCGGCCGGCGTTCTGGATCTCGGCAAGCAACGCTTGCGGCTCGGTGTGGCCGGCGCGCGCCAGCGCCAGCAACGCGCTGTTGGTGGAGGTGGACACCAGCTCGGTACGGACGGGAATGCGATGAACCGGCCCCAGCAGCTCGCTTATCGTCGCGGCGTCGAGCAGTTCGACCGGCTCCGGCAGGCGGTAGCCTTTTCCTTTGACGGCTTCGACCGGCACCCCTTGCGCGCGCAAGCGCTCGACCAACTTCCACAGGCCAGCCCGGGTCCAGCCGAAGGCCTCGGCCAGCTCGCTGCCCGAATGGAAGCGGCCGTCCGCCAGCAGTTCCAACAATTGCGTCGCTTGTGCAGTCTGTTCCGTCGTGGTCACAGCGCCAGTCCCGCGGTATCTGTGTAAAAACGGGTCAGGACCCGGATCATCGCGTCGTGATCGGCGACACCAGCGCACTCACGAATGCTGTGCATGGACCACATCGGATTGCCAACGTCCACGGTGCGAATACCCATGCGCGCCGCCACGATGGGTCCAATGGTACTGCCGCACGGCATGTCATTGCGATGCACGTAACGCTGGCAGGCGACGCCCGCCTGCTCGCAGAGCGCGGCGAAGTAAGCTTCGCCGCCGGCATCGGTGGCATAGCGCTGCTTGGCGTTGAGCTTGATCACCGGCCCGGCGTTGATGATGGGCGCGTGCGGCTGGTCGTAGTAGCGGGCGTAATTCGGGTGCAGCGCGTGCGCCATGTCGGCGCTCAGCAACACGCTGCGCGCCAGCAAGCGCTGGCGGTCCTGGGCCGTGGTCAAGCCGATGCCTTCGAGCAGACGCTCGACGGTCGCGCCGAGGAAAGTTCCTGCCGCGCCCTTGTAGCTCTCGCTGCCCACTTCCTCGTGATCGAACAGCGCGCACATGGCGATGCCTTCCGCCGCGGGAGCCGCCAGCAGCGCAGTCAGCGCGGCATGGCAGGACGCGAGATTGTCCAGGCGCGCGCTGGCGATGAACTCCTCGTTGGCGCCGATCAACGCCCCCGGCTGGGTATCGACCGCCGCCAGCTCCCAGCTGACGATCCGCTCGCTGGCGACACCCGCCCGCGCCGCGAGCAGATCGCGAAAACGCTGGTCGGGCGGAATCTGCTCGTCGAGCACCGCCAGGATCAGTGGCAGCTCCTCCTGAGCGGCGAAACGCAACCCCTGTTCGTTCACCTCGCGATTTAGGTGAATGGCTGGCGTGGAAAGCCTGAGCAGAGGTCGGGTGAAGGCGACCAGCCGCTGTTCGAGGGCTCCGTCCGCTCCTTTCACCAGCAAACGCCCCGCGAGGGTCAGGTCACGGTCGGCGAAGGTCGCCAGAATCGGGCCGCCGTAAATCTCGACACCAACGGTCATCACGCCAGCCCGCATGCTGCCGCCGCGCGGTTTGACGCGCAGACCGGGCGAGTCGGTATGGGCGCCGACTACCCGCAGTCCGACTTCCGCCGCCTTGGCGCCGATTTGAAACGCGATGATCGAGCTGCCGTCGCGCAGCACGTAATAGCGGCCGCCGCTGCGCAGCGCCCAAGCCTCGTCCTCGCGTAGCGGGGTGTAGCCAGCGGCCTCCAAGGCCCGGCGCACCTGCTCGGCAGCCTGCCACGGACTCGGCGAGTCCTGGATGAAGCGAATCAGCCCTTCGGCGTGTTGCCGCGCGCTCATGCTCGTGCTCCTCGCGTTGCCCTTGAACGAAAAAACCCCCGCGCCCTGAGGGGGGAGCGGGGGTTTTGGGGTGATAAGCGCCTGGCGATGACCTACTTTCGCACCGC
>CALGAN010000041.1 GCA_937951875.1 uncultured Alkalilimnicola sp.
GGCTCGCGAGCGTCGCCGTAGCCCGCACCGGCCCGCTGCTGACCCGCCTGTACGATCTGCTGGTGTTCCTGCCGCTGTGGCTGGAGCAGGCGTTGCGGCGAAACAAGCGCGTGGAGGCGGCCGAACCCCTGTCCGACGGCAACCGATAAGGCGCCGCCCTCAAGGCTTGCCGGCGGCGGTCGGCCGCGGCCGATCGGCCCAGCTGACGCAGGCCAGACCGCTGACGATCAGCACCAGCCCCAAGCCGTCGGACCAGCTCAGCGGCTCGCCCAGCCAGAGCACCGCGGTCAGCACCCCCACCGCCGGCACGCCCAGCGTGCCGAGCGAGGTGGTGATGGCCGGCAGCGCGCGGTTCACCGACACCATGGCCCAGAAGCAGAACGCCGTGGCCAACGGCCCGTTGTAGATCAGCACCGCCACGGTCTGCCCGCTCCAGCGGATCGGCTGCCCGCCGTCCATCAGCCAGGCCAACGGCACCGCGAGCATGGCGCCCACGGCGAACTGCCACGGCCCCAGCGACAGCGGCGAACCGTGCCAGCGGTGGCCGCGAATCTGCACGATCAGCACCGCCCACAGCAGCGCGGCGAGCAGCAGTAGGCCGTTGCCCAGCAGCACATTGCCGTCGCGCCAGTCGAAACCCAGGGGATTGAACATCACTGCCACCCCGGTCAAGCCAAGCAGGAAGCCCGCTAGCTTCAGCCGATCGAGGCGCTCGCCGAGCGTCAACACGGCGATCGGGATGACCCACAGCGGCGTGGTGTAGGCCAGGATCGCCGAGCGCCCCGCCGGCACGAACTGCAGCGCCAGCGTGATCAGGGACATGAAGCCGGCCATCTGGATCAGTCCCACGCTGAGCACCACCGGCCAGTCGCGGCGATCGGGCCAGCGCAGCTCGCCCAGCGCCGCCGCCACCACGAACATCACCGCCGCGCCCATCACCATGCGCGCGGCCACGAAGGTGAACGGCGGGATATAGGCCAGGCCGTATTTCATGACCGGCCAGTTGATGCCCCACAGCAGAATGACGATGAGCAGCAGGATCCAGGCGGTACGGGTGGAGTAAACGGCGCTGGTGCTTGAAGAGACGGTCACGTTGGCGGATCCGGAAACGACGAAGCCGGATATGATGGCGTATCGAGTCGGACGCTAGCCACTGGGACGATACCCTCGTGCCCGACACCGCCCCGCTGCTGGCCGCGCTCGCCGCCGGCCTGGATCCGTCGCGCTGGCTGCCGCCAGCGGCCGCCCCCTACGCGCCGCTGCTGCGCGACGGGATGCTGCATTTCCTGCTGCGCCTGCCGCGGCGGCGCCAACGGGAAATCCTGGCCGCGCAAGCGACGCTGCCGCCGGCCGCCTCGCCCGAGCGACGGCTGGCGGCGGTGCTGCGGCAAAGCCCCACCCTGCACAAGCTCGGCCAGGTGCTGGCGCGCGACACGCGCCTGCCGGCGGCGCTGCGGGCGCAGCTGGTGCCGCTGGAGTCGTTGCCGCCGCAAGTACCGATGCCGGCGATTCGGCGCGAACTGGCGCGTCAGCTCGGCGCCGTGCCCGAACTGCGTCTCGACCGCAAGCCGCTGGCGGAAGCCAGCGTGGCGGTGGTGATCCGCTTTCGCTGGCCGGCGAGCGGCGATCTGCCCGAACAAGGGGTGCTGAAGCTGCTGAAACCCGGCATCGAGCAACGGCTCACCGAGGATCTGCGCGCTTGGTCCGAGCTGGCGGCGTTCCTGGAGCAGCGCGGCGCCGAACTCGACCTACCGCCGCTGGATTATCGCGATACCCTCGACGGCGTGGCCCGGCAACTGCGGCAGGAGCTCGACCTGCGCGGCGAGCGCCGTAACCTGCGCGCTTTCGCCGAGGCCTCGGCACACGCCGCCGATCTCACGGTGCCGCGCCTACTGCCGTTCTGCGGCGAGCGGGTGACTGCCATGGAGTACCTGCCCGGCCCCACCCTCGCCCGAGCGCGGCTAGCGCCGGCGCGCGCTCGGGCCGCGGCGGCGGCGCTGTGCCGGGAGCTGCTAGCGCGGCCGTTCTGGAGTGCGCGCGAGGCGCTCTTCCACGCCGACCCGCATGCCGGCAACCTGCTGGCGCTGCCGGACGGCCGCATCGGCGTGCTGGACTGGAGCCTGATCACCCGGCTGAGCAAGGAACAGCGCGAACAGATGGTGCAGCTGGCGCTGGCCGCGCTCACCGAGGACGCCGCGGCGGTCTGCCGCGCCATCGCCGCGCTGGCCGGCCAGCCGCCGGCGGAACAGCCGTTGCGCGCGGCGGTGGAGGAGTGGCTGGCGCAATGGCGCCGGACGCGACGGCTGCCCGACATGGACGGTCTGCTGGCCTTGCTGGACCGGGTGGCGCAAACCGCCCGGCCCGCCTTCCCCGAGGAGCTGACGCTGTTCCGCAAGGCCGTGCACACCCTGCGCGGCGTCTGCGCCAGCCTGGGCGCGCCGGAGAGCCTGGACGACGCGCTACTGCGCGGCGCGGCCGCCGCGGTCTTGCCGGAGCTGCCCTGGCGCGGCTTCGCGCCGCCGCTGTCGCGCGCCTTCGCCAGCCACCTCTCCACCACCGATCTATGGCGGGCCATGCTCGGACTGCAGCGGCATTGGATCCGGCGCTGGTGGGGCTTGCCGTAACCTTACATACAAGCCGGGCAAAAACGCCGAAAACGGGGCCTACGGACCGGCTACGCGCCCCGTGCCGCCCCGATCCCTACGCCATCGGGCCGGCCCGAGGCCCGACTTTGCCTAGATGTGAACACAGGACCCTAGCATCCCGGTCATATTTGAATATCATTCCCCCTCTCTTGGTCGTCCCGCTCGCCAGCCCGCGGAGTCAAAGTGCTCGAAATCAAAGGTGTCACCCGCCGTTTCGGCGAGTTTGTGGCAGTAGATCAGTTAAGCCTGACCGTACAGGCCGGCGAGTTCTTCACTCTGCTCGGCCCGTCCGGATGCGGCAAGACGACGCTACTGCGCATGCTGGCCGGTTTCGAACAACCTGACGCCGGTCAGATTCTGCTCGATGGACAGGATCTGACGTCCGTGCCGCCCGAACGAAGGCCGATCCACACCATCTTTCAAAGCTACGCCCTGTTCCCGCACCTGACGGTGGCCGACAACGTCGGTTTCGCCCTGCGCATGGCCGGCGTGCCGAAAGCGGAAATCCGCCGCCGGGTCGCCGAGCAGCTGGAAGCGGTGCATCTGAGCGGCCTGGACAAGCGCTATCCCTCCGAGCTGTCCGGCGGCCAGCGCCAGCGGGTGGCGGTGGCGCGGGCGCTCATCAACCGGCCCCGCATTCTGTTGCTGGACGAGCCGCTGGCGGCGCTGGACCTGAAGCTGCGCGAGCAGATGCAGCTGGAGCTAGTGCGGCTGCAGCGCGAGGTGGGCATCGCCTTCGTCTACGTGACCCACGATCAGAGCGAAGCGCTGGCGCTGTCGCAGCGAGTGGCGGTGATGAACCGCGGCCGCATCGAGCAGCTCGATCCGCCGCGGCGGCTGTACGCGCTGCCGCGCAACCGCTTCGTCGCTGATTTCATCGGCAGCTGCAACCTGCTCGACGCCGAGGTGCGGGCGATACGGGGCAACGACTTGCTGCTGGCGGTCGACGGCATCGGCGAGCTGCTCGTGCCCCGCGACTGCGAGGCCTGGGTGGGCCAGCGGGGCGCGCTGGCGCTGCGCCCGGAGCAGCTGCGGCTGTCGCTGCCGGGCGAGCCGGCGCCCGGTGACGTGGCGCTCGACGGCCTGGTCGACGGCCATCTCTACCTCGGTCACATCACCTCCTATCAGATCGCCACCGCCAGCGGCGCGCGGCTGGAAGTGCAGCGCGCCAACGGCGCGCCGGGCCTGCACCAGGGACTGGACAGGGGTGCTGCGGTGCGGGTGAGCTGGCCGCGCGAGGCCGGCCGCTTCCTGCCGGAGTAGCGGCCGATGCGTAAGCCTCCGCCCTCCTGGCTGCTATCCGTCCCACCGCTGCTCTATCTGCTGGCGCTGTTCGCCCTGCCCGGCCTGCTGATGCTGCTGGTGGCGTTTCGCCTCCCCGGCGACTACGGCGGTCTGATGCCGCTGTGGAGCGATGAGGACGGCGCGCTGACCGTCAACCTCACGCTGGAGAACTTCACCCGGCTGGTCGAGGACGACATCTACCTGAAGCTGCTGGCGAGCTCGCTGCTCTACGCCCTGCTGACCACCGCGCTCTGCCTGGTGCTGGGCTATCCGCTGGCCTGGATGATCGCCCGCAGCCGCCGCCGCTGGCGCGATCTGTTGCTGCTGCTGGTGATCCTGCCGTTCTGGAGCAACTTCCTGATCCGGATCTACGCCTGGATGATCATCCTCAGCCCGGTCGGCGCCCTTAGCCGCGGCCTCAACGCTCTGCTAGAGATGCTGGGCCTGGGACCGGTGCAGCTCATGTTCTCGCCGACGGCGGTGATCATCTGCCTGGTCTACGTGCACCTGCCGTTCATGGTGCTGCCGCTCTACGCCAACCTGGAGAAGCACGACCCGGCGCTGCTGGAAGCGGCCCGCGACCTGGGCGCGAGCGCCTGGCAGCGGTTCTGGCGCATCACCGCGCCGCTGTCGCTGCCAGGCGTCCTGGCCGGTTCGGCGCTGGTGTTCATTCCGTCGTTCAGCATGTTCGCCATCCCGGACCTAGTGGGCGGCACCGGCGGCATCATGATCGGCAACGTCATCAAGCAGCAGTTCCTGGAAGCGCGCGACTGGCCGTTCGGCAGCGCCCTGTCGATCACGGTGACCCTGGTGGTGCTGGCGCTGGCGGCCCTGGCGGCGGCCGCGGCGCGGCGGGGAGTGCGGCATGCCTAGACTACTGATCGCCCTGGGTGTGGCCCTGTACGCCTTCCTCTACGCGCCGCTGGTGGTGGTGGTGGCGTACTCGTTCAACGACTCGCGGGTCAACGCCGAGTGGGTGGGCTTCACCCTGAAGTGGTACGAGCAGTTGCTGACCGACGCCAGCATGCTCACCGCCGCCGCCAACTCCCTGTTCATCGCCCTGGCCAGCAGCGCGCTGGCGACGCTGCTCGGGACGCTGGCGGCGCTGGCGCTGGCGCAACGGCGGCGCCAGCCCCTGCTCAAGTTCCTGACGTTGGCGCCGGTGGCGGTGCCCGACATCCTGCTGGGCGTGAGCCTGCTGATGCTGTTCGTGCTGCTCAATCTGAGCCTGGGCATGCTGTCGATCACCCTGGCGCACACGGTGTTCTCGATCGGCTTCGTGATGGTGGCGGTGCAGGCGCGGCTGGCCGGACTGGACCCGGCGCTGCTGGAGGCGGCCCGGGATCTGGGCGCTACCCCCTGGCAGGCCTTCCGCCGCGTCACCCTGCCCCTGATCCTGCCGGGCGTGGTGGCCGGCGCGCTGATGGCCTTCACGCTGTCGATCGACGACTTCGTGGTGACCTTCTTCACCGCCGGCGTCGATTCGCCCACCCTGCCGCTGCAGATCTACGCCATGCTCAAGACCAGCGTCACGCCGAAGGTGAACGCCATCTCGACGCTGCTGATGCTACTCACCCTGAGCCTGATTCTTCTTGCGCACCGGCTCTCACCCGGTGCGTTGCGCGCCCGCTGATAGCAACCCTGGAGACCCTACGATGAAGAAATGGCTTCTGCCGCTCGCGCTGCTGCTGTCACTGCCCGCCCAAGCCGCGGACGTGCTGCATCTGTATAACTGGAACGACTACATCGCGCCCGAGACCATCGAGCGCTTCGAGCGCGAGTGCGGCTGCAAGGTGAATCAGAGCTACTTCTCCGACGCCGAGGAGATGCTGGCCAAGCTGGCCGCCGGCGCCAAAGGCTACGACGTCATGGTGCCCAGCACCGAGATCCTGGGCGCGCTGATCAAGCAGGGCGCGTTGATGCCGCTGGACAAGAACCAGCTACCCAACATCGTCAACATGGACCCGGCCTACATGAACATCCCGGAAGATCCGGGCAACCGCTACACCGTACCGTACGCCATCGGCACCACCCTGATCGGCTACAACGAACAGAAGCTCAAGGAGCTGGGCATCACCGCCGATTCCTGGGCGCTGATCTTCGAGCCGGAGATCCTGGCCAAGATCAAGGGTAAGGTCACGGTGCTGGACAGCCCGCGCGAGCTGATCGGCGCGGCGCTGATCTACCTCGGCTATTCGGTCAACACCACCGACCGCGAGCAATGGAAGCAGGCCGCGGCGCTGATCGCGCGCGCCAAGCCCTACTGGGCGGCGTTCAACGCCTCCAGCTACATCAAGGAGCTGGCTACCGGCAGCATCTGGGTCGCCCACGGCTACTCGATGGACCTCTACCAGGCCCGCGTCGACGCCGAGCAGGCCGGCCGCGACTTCTCCATCGGCTTCGTGCTGCCCAAGGAAGGCGCCAACATCGGCATGGATCACATGGCGATCAGCGCCCACGCGCCGCGGCCGGATCTGGCGCACAAGTTCATCAACTTCATGATGGACGGCCGCAACGCCTCCGAGCTGACCAACATGATCGGCAACGGCAACCCCAACCGCGCCGCCCGCCCCTACATCCGTCCGGAGCTGCTGGAGATCGAGGCGCTGTTCCCGAGCCCCGAGCTGCAGAAGCGGCTGCAGGTTCTCGAGGAATTCCCGACCGCCAAGGACCGGCGCGACTTCAACAAGCTCTGGACCGAGCTGAAGCTGCGCTAAGCCGCCACCGCCTGGCGGCGACCGCCGCTAGGCGATCCCGCATCCCCGCGAGGCCGCGGGCAATGACCGCAGAGCCTGCTCGACGCTGTCGAGCAGGCTCTGCAGATCGAAAGGCTTGGTCAGGAACGCGCGGACGTTGCCGTGCGTGAACGGCTGCGGCGGCCGGGCCGCGCTCATCACGATCACCGGCAGCTCCCGCCAGCCGTCGGCCTGCATGGCCTCCAGGACCTGGAAGCCGTTCAGCACCGGCATCATCAGATCGAGCATGATCAAGTCCGGGCGCCGGGCGCGCAGGTAGCGCAGGCACTCGCCACCGTCGGCCGCCACGTCCACCTGATAGCCCTCCAGCTCCAGCAGCGCGCGCAGGGCCTCCGAGATATCGGCTTCATCGTCAACCACCAGAATCTGGCTCATCGTCTTCTTCTCGCATTTTGGCTCCGCGACAGGGGGCGGCACACCGCACATGGCATCGACCGGGAACGGACGGCGTCACGACCAGGGTCCGGAGCAGGGTCCACTGCGGTGCGGCGCGGATGGTCCTGTCGGTCTTTCCGCGACAAGCGCGGCAAGCGGGGTCATGTGCACGACGGCCATAAGGCGAGACGGGCTTGATGCGCCTCGCCGAGGTCGAAACACGCGGGCGGATTCGGCCGAAGGACTGGATGGTACTCGTGGCCCTCGGCATCGCTGAACCGGGGCTTTCCCCAGGCTCCTTAAGGACATACCGCTGCTATGCTTGCCTTTTACCGGTACCCTCCCTACGCTGTGGAATCCGATCCCAGTCCTGACCCAGCGCGTAGGGCACGGCATGGACCTCGATACCTCCGCCACCAACCTCAAGGTCGTCATCGTCGAGGACGATCGCGCGCTTCGAGAGATTCTTGGCATCGTGCTGGAGGAGTATCCGCACCAGATCGCGTTCGCGGAGAATGGTCAGCGCGCCCTGGAGCTGGCGGCGCAGTTGGCGCCGGAGCTGATACTCATCGATCTGGGGCTGCCGGACATGCACGGCTTCGATCTGGCCCGCGCCCTGCGCGCCCGGAACCTGGCGCCCAGGCCTCGGCTGGTGGCGTTCACCGGCTTCGACGGCGAGGACTTCCGGCGCGAGGCGCGCGAGGCCGGCTTCGACGATTTCTATCTCAAGCCCATGGACTTGACCGCCATGGAACGGACTTTCGAACGGATCTTCGCGCTCGCCCGCGACTGAGCGACGACTTTCGCGGCGGGCGCGTTGCACGCGGTCGGCGGCGCCACTACAGTTGTCCATACGACCCATCGGTTGCGCGGTCCGCGGGAAACGACCCACCACCGAGCAAGCGCCGACGGCGAGGAGCCGAGGCGAATTGAGCAGGTCGTCACAAATCAAATTGCAGGTGCTCTAAAGTACGGCCGCGCACTTTCTATACTCGTCCGGGTTTCCAGTACCGGACGGCCGTACCTCAGGCCCAGGGAACGGAACTCGAGGTATTGGTCGCCACCACATCGACGTGGAGCCGTATGAGCAAGTGGGTGCTGCTGGTTGAGGACGACAAGGACATTCAGGAGTCGTTGCTCGACTTGCTGGAATTGGAAGGTTACGCCGCGCGGGGGGCGTTCGATGGCCAGGAGGCCCTGGATCTGCTGCGCCAGTGCCACGAGCTACCCAGCCTGATCCTGCTCGATCTGATGATGCGCGGCATGAGCGGCAAGGAATTCCGCGAAGCCCAGCTGGCCGATCCGCGTCTGAAGCACATCCCGGTGGTGATCATGTCGGCCGACGGCCGCCCCGCCGACCACCTGGTCAAACAGCATGCCGATGGCTATCTGCGCAAGCCGGCCGACGTCGACGAGATCCTGCAGGTGGTGAGCCAGTACCTGGGCGCGCCGGTGCGCAGCTGACTCAGCGCGACGACGCCGGCAAGGGCATGCCGCGTAGGCCGACGGTGAACTCCACCCCCTCCCCGTGCGGCAGATCGGCCGCCCGGGCATAGCCGCGATGCAGCTCGGCGATAAGCCGCACGATGTATAGCCCCAGCCCCAGGTGGGGCTGCTGATCACGCTCGGCGCGCACCGATACCAGCGAATCGAACAGCCGCTCGCGCATCTGCGCCGGCAGCGGCGGCCCTTGGTTGGCCATGGCCAGCTCCAGCGCGTCGCCGCGCCGCCGCAGCCGCAGGCGGATCCAGCCGCCGGCCGGCGTGAAGCCGATGGCGTTGTCGATAAGCTTGTCCAGCAGCTGCACGATCAGATCCGGCGAACCGTACAGCCGATAAACGGCCGGCTCGACGTCCAGACTCAGCGCGCGCCCGGCCGCCAGCTCCCGATACGGCTCCAGCAACGCCTCGACCAATTCGCGCAGATCCAGCCACTCGCCTTCCTCGCGCTCGATGGCGCGCTCCAGCCGGTCCGCCTCGCTCATGGCGCGCAGCAGGCGGCTCAGGCGCTCGGCGCCCTGACGGGCGCGCTCCAGGTACGGTGCGGCCTCCGTCGGCAGCGGCGTCTGGCCGAGATTGTCCAGCGACGAGCTGACCACCGCCAGCGGCGTGCGCAGCTCGTGCGAGAGCTTGGCCGCCAACGTGCGCAGATAGTCGGTATAGCCGCGCAGCGTAGCCAGGGTTCCCTCGAAGGCGCGGGCCAGATCGCCCAGCTCGTCGGCGTCGCGGCGCAGCGGGAACTCGCCGCCATCACCCTCGGGCGCGACCGCCGCCGCGGCGGCGTCCCGCAGCCGGCGAATGCGCAGCGACAGCCGCGAGGCGAACAGCAGCAGCACCGCCAGCGCCCCCGCGAAGGCCAGGCTGGTGCCGCCCAGCAGCCGCAACGCCGCTTGGTGGGTGAGCAGCTGCAGCGCATCGCTGGCCTGCTCGGCGACGACCGCGCCCACCACCTTGCCGTCCACCCGCACCGGCACCGCGGCGGTCGCCACCACCGTCGCTTCCGCTGGCTGCCAGCGGCTGGCGGCCATACCGGCGAGCGCGGTCCTGACCTCGACGCCGTCCAGCCGCAAGTCCTCGGCCGTGCGACGGTAAGGCTCGTCCAGCGGCGGCGCCACCAGTAGGCGATAGCTCAGATCGTGCAGCCAGCGGCTCTCGCTCGGCCGCTCGGCCGCCAGCGTGCCGCTGCGCCCCAGCACCCAGCCTTCGGCGTCCACCAGCCAGAGCCGGCCGTCGGCCGGCGCCAGCCCTTCGAGCAGCGCCGTCTGCTGCGGGCGCACCAGCGGCAGCGCCACCGCCGGTATCACGCCCCCGGTGCCGGCCTGGCGCGATTGTGCCGGGTCGGGGCGCGCGTCCACCACCGTCAGCCCCAGGGTCTGCCAGTCGGTGGTCTTGGGAATGCGCAGCTCCAGGAGGTAGCCGTTGGGGCCCTCCTGCCACTCGCCCTGGATCGCCGGCGCCGCCAGTCCGCCCAGCGGCTCGGCCCGCACCCAGCCCGGCGCTTCGGTGCCGATCAGGTACAGCTGCTCGCTGGCGCCATCGCCCAGGCTGAGCAGCACGTGATCGCCGCGCTCCGCCGGCGCCCCCTCGCCGCGGGCATAGACGATGCCGAAATCCTGCACCCGCAGCAGCAGATAGAGCGCGGCGTCGTCCTCCGCCAGGGCCAGCTCGGCCCAGTCCGCCAGCCTGTGCGCGAACGGCAGCCACGGCTCCCAGTCGTCGGCGTAGCCATCGATCAGCGGCGGATGCGCGGCGGCGCGCAGGTACAAACCGCCGTCGCGCCACGGCTGGAGCCGGTAGTGCTGTTCGAGGACCCGGGCGACCACCGTGGCGGTGGCCTCCAGTGCCCGTCCCTGGCCTTCGCGCAGAAAGCCCTCGGTTTCGCGCAGATAGCGCCAGGCGCTCCAGGGCAGCACCAGGATGACCAGCGCGACCAGGATCAGCTTGCCGCGCAGGCGCATGTCAGTCCGGCCGCCAGCGGTAGCCGAGCCCGTAAACGGTATCGATCCGATCGAACTGCGGATCCAGCGCCAGGAATTTCTTGCGGATGCGCTTGATGTGCGAGGTGATGGTCGGCCCGTCCACCACCACCTGCGCCTCGTCCATGAGCTGGTCGCGGCTCTTGACGTGCCCGGGATAGCGGGCCAGGGCCCGCACCAGCCAGAACTCGGTCACGGTCAGGGGCACCACTTGCCCGCGCCAGCGCACGATCAGCCGCTCGGTCTCCACTTCCAGCGCGCCGTGGCGCAGCACGGTTTCCTGCGCCGGCGGCGCCAGCAACGCGTCGAGCCGGCGGAACAGGGTGGCGATGCGCGCCTGCAGGTGCGGCAGGCTCACGTCCTTGCTGAGATAGTCATCGGCGCCCAGCCGCAGGCCGGAGATCACGTCCAGGTCGCTGTCGCGGGCGGTGAGGAAGATGATGGGCAGGGTGGCCGATCTGGCCCGCAGCTCGCGGCAGAGATCGAAGCCGCCCTCCGGCTCATCGCCGAGACCGACGTCGATGATCACCAGATCCGGCAACCGGCGGCCGAACGCCTCGAGCGCCTCGCGGCGCGAACCGTAACCGCGCACCTGGTAGCCGTAGCGGGTCAGGGCCTCGATATAGTTGTCGCGGATGGCGCGCTCGTCCTCGACGATGGCGATCTGTCTGGCCATTGGTCCTCTCCCGGCGAAAGACTCTGCCACAGCGACCGGCGCCATGCCATCGCCGCGCCGTCAGGATCGGCGGCTTTTGGCGATGCCGATCAGCCCCAGGCCGAGCGCGAAGGTCACCACCACGCCGATCCAGTGCGGACTCACGCCCAGCAGGTAGGCGGCGTAGGCCAGCGACGCCACCACCAGCGCCACGCCGAGCGCGTGCAGAAACAACGACCCCATGATGCGTCCTCCCCCGGCCGGCGCGGCGAGAGCGCCGGCCGCGCCGCCATGATTTGGCCACAATTGATCCCGACCTTGCCCGAGACCGTCCCCGGCGCTGCCCCGCGGCGGCGCTGAAATGACTCCTGTCGAGCCAATCAACGCATTCTCGCAGCAACCGACAGGAGAACGACCATGTTCAAGCAAACCATCGCCACCGCCTTGATCGTCAGCACTGTCGGCCTGAACGTCGCCCAGGCCGCAGGCCCCGAGCTCGATCACAGCGAAGGCGCGATCGGCTTCCTCTCCGGCGCCGCCGCCGGCGCTCTGCTCGGCGGGCCGTTCGGCCTGGTCGCCGGCGCCGCCGCCGGTGCCCTGCTCGCCGAAGGATACGCCGAACGGCGCGAGCTGACCGCGCAGCTGACCGAATACCAGGTACAGGTGAAGACGCTGGACAGCGAGCTGACCGCGGCCCGGGACGAGAACGCCGCCCTGGCGCGCGAGCGCGAGCGTCTCAGCCGCCAGCTGGCGCGGCTGGGCCAGCGGGCGGCGCTGGAGACCCGGCTGGCCATGGACGTGCTGTTCCGCACCAACTCGCCGTCCCTGACCGAGGACGCCCGCGCGCAGATCGCCCAGCTGGGCGAGACGCTGCGGGAGTTCCCGAACGTGCGGGTCCGCCTGGAAGGGCATGCCGACCGCCGCGGCGCGGCCGAGGATAACCTCAAGCTGGCGGCGGCGCGCGCCGAAACCATCCGCCGGATTCTGATCGACGCCGGCGTGGCGGCCGATCGCATCGAGACCGTCGCGCTGGGCGCGGAGCGGGCCCGCGCCGACCGTAACGATCCGGACGGTCTGGCGCTGGACCGGCGAGTGTCGATCCAGCTGTGGCCGCAGTCGGAGCTCGACGACAAGGCGCTGAGCGGCAGGATGTAGCGCTTCCGGCCCGGACCGCGCCTTTCGGTCCCCGCCCTCCCCTGGCCGGAATTTCGGCCGGGCCGCGACGGCCCGGCCGCCTTCTCTGGCGGAGTTGCCGTCAGTCCTCGGTCGTCGGCGCCGGCAGCGGCGCCGCCAGCAGCTTGTCGATGCGGTGCCCGTCCATGTCCACCACCTCGAAGCGCCAGCCGTTCCAGTCGATGTACTCGCCGGTCTGCGGCACGCGATCGAAGCGGGTCAGCACCCAGCCCGCCAGGGTGTGGTAGTCGTCGCTGGCGCGCAGGCCGGGCAGCTTCAGCAGTTCGGCGACTTCGTCCACCGCCATGCCGCCGTCCAGCAGCCAGGAGCCGTCCGACCGCCGCACCGCCCGCCGCTCGGGCAGTTCGCCGTGCTCGGCGAGACCGCCGACGATGACCTTGAGCACGTCGGCGGGGGTGACGATCCCCATCACGCTGCCGTACTCGTCCACCACCAGCGCCATGTGCACCGGCGCGCGCTTGAGCAGGTCCAGCACCCGCAGCGCGCTCATGGTCTCGGGAACGGCGGGCGCCTCGCGCAGCGAGGCGCGCAGATCCAGCGGCAGCCCTTGCAGGCCGCGGTCGAGCAGGTCCTTGGCCTGCACCACGCCCAGGACCTCGTCGATGCTGCCATCGCACACCAGCAGCCGCGAGTAGCTGCTGCGGCGCAGCCGCCGGCTGCACTCGGCCGGATCGGCATTGATGTCGAGCCATTCGATGTCCGGACGCGGCGTCATGATGCCCGCCACCGGCCGATCAGCCAGGCGCATCACCCCGGTGATCAGCTCCTGCTCGACCTCTTCCACCACGCCGGCCTGGGTGGCCTCGCGCAGCATGGTGCGGATCTCCTCGTCGGTGATCGGCATCCGGGCGCCGCCGGCGGCGCCGAACAGGCGCAGCCCCGCGCGCGTGGAGAAATCGAGCAAGCTCACCAGCGGCGACGCGCCCTTGGTGAGCAGCCCCATCGGGTAGGCGGCCCAGCAGGCGATGCGCTCGGCGTTGCGCAGCGCCAACTGCTTGGGGACCAACTCGCCCACCACGAGCGAGACGTAGGTGATGGCGCCGACCACCAGCGCCAGGCCGATCTGGCCGCTCCACGGCGCCAGCGCGGGCCACTGCGCCAGCCAACGCGCCAGCGGCTCGGCCAGGCGGGCGCCGCCGAAGGCGCCGGCGAGAATGCCGATCAGAGTGATGCCGATCTGCACCGTCGATAGGAAACGCCCGGGCTCATCGGCCAGCGCCAGCGCGGCGCGGGCGCCGCGCCGGCCCTGCTCGGCCATGGCCTGCAGCCGCGCCCGGCGCACCGAGACCACCGCCAGCTCCGACATGGCGAAGAAGCCGTTGAGGAGGATCAGCAGCAGGATGATCAGGACTTCCACCACAACCATGGGCGTCGCCTTGGTCAATCGCCTCGGTCCAGGGATGATGCCATGCGCGGGCTGGAAGCTGGCCCATGGGGATGGGCGCGCACCGGCGCAACGGGAAGAATCTGGCGGCGATTCGCCTTAATGCAGCCCCGCGACGGATCGATTCGTCAACGGCGAAGTCTAGGGAAGGTCGGTGTGGGGCGCCGTAGCCGCCGGCGAATAGGCGCCGACCGCTACGGCGATCACGCGAGGCCGGGCCTGCCGCCCGGCAGGTCCGGCTCCGCGAGCGGCCTGACTGAGCGCCGAACTTGCTCGGATACAGCCCTTCCAGAAGCTGCGCTGATACTCCGCCCAAGCATCGAACATCGCGCTCTTGCCCGGCTCCAAACGCATGGCCTTGCCGGTGGCGTTGAAGCACTCCCACTCCGGCAGCCCCTTGGCCTTGGGCACGCCGGTGCGCGCGACGCTGGCCCAGGTCTGCACCATCTGATCGGCCAGCGCCTGCGCCGTGGGGCTCAGGTCGGGCGCGCCGGCCCTTAGGGCCCTCTCAAGCCCCATCCCCCGATTAGCCTTCGAGATCGTCGGTCCGGAATTGCCGCTCCAGCAGCCGTACCCGCTGGCGCAATTCC
The DNA here is from genome assembly GCA_937951875.1 of uncultured Alkalilimnicola sp. GTDB lineage: Bacteria > Pseudomonadota > Gammaproteobacteria > Nitrococcales > AK92 > JAAYIK01. Next base: position 14,359 of record CALGAN010000041.1, read on the forward strand.
GCCAGCTCGTCCATCAGATCCAGCGCCAACGCCGCCCCCGCGAGATTGACCCGCAGATCCCGGGTCAGGCGCAGCGCCATCTGCGCCCGCCACAGCGCCGTTCCGGCGAAGCGCCAGTTGCCCGGTTCGCCGCCGATCGGCTCCAGCAGTCCTTCATCCACCATCTCCAGCACCGCTTCGGCGCTGATGCCGCATTGCCGGCACAGCTCGCCGAGGCTGAGGCTCATCGCCTCGTCCAGCACCACGCCGCTGACTACGCTCACCCGCTTGGCCATACGCTCACACCCCCAAGCCGGCGCGAGGATTCATCGGCAGCTCCCGCGCCATGCGCTCGTAGAAAGCCTTCGCCGCCTCGGTATGCGCCGGCGGCGTGACGATCTTCAGCACCACGTACTGGTCGCCGGGCGGATCGCCGGGCAAGCCGCGGCCCTTGAGCCGCAGCTTGCGCCCGGTCTGGGAGCCGGCGGGAATCTTCAGCTCCACGCTGCCGCCCAAGGTGGGCACGGTCACGGTGTGGCCGAGCGCCGCCTCCCAAGGCGTGATCGGCAGGTCCAGGAAAATGTCCCGCTTGTCGACATGGAAATACGGGTGCGGCTGGAAGCTGACTTCCAGATACAGATCGCCGGCCGGGCCGCCCCCCAGCCCCGGACCGCCCTGACCCGCCAGGCGGATACGCTGGCCTTCGGTGATGCCGGGCGGGATGCGCAGATTGATGGTGCGGGTGGTACGGGTGATATACCCGTCCGGCCCGACCTCGGGCATGGACAGGGTGATGCTCTGGGTGTCGCCGCGATAGGCCGCCTCCAGCGGGATGCTGATTCGCGCCACCTGATCCTCGCCGCGCAGCCGCACCCCCGCGCCGCGGCCGGCGCGACCGAACAAGGTCTCGAAGAAATCGCTGAAATCGCCGTGGCCGGTATAGCCGCCCCCGGCGAAGTCGAACCCCCGTTCCCAGCCGGGCGGCGGCCGGAACTCCTGGCCTTCCTTCCAGTTGGCGCCGAACTGATCGTAGGCCCGGCGCTTCTCCGGATCCTTGAGCACCTCGTAGGCCTCGTTCACCTCCTTGAAGCGGGCCTCGGCATCGGGCTCCTTGCTGACGTCCGGGTGATACTTGCGGGCTAGCTTGCGGTAGGCGCGCTTGATGTCGTCCTGGCTGGCATCGCGCGCCACGCCCAGCGTCTTGTAGTAGTCCTTGTACTGCATCGACGGCGTTCCCCTATCGCGCAAGCAAGGCTTGCTGCCCTTATGGTGCAAGGCTTCGATGGGGCGATGCTTGCCCGAGATCAAGCCGAGCCGCGCGGCGCTCGGCATCCGGCTAAGGGTTACAACGCCAGCGCGGCGCGCACCCGCCGGGCCACCACCTCCGGCGGCAACTCGTCGCAGTCGATCTCGACATCGGCATAGCGCCGATACAACGGCAGGCGTTCCTCGTACAGCTCGGCGAACGACTGCCCGGGGGCGATCACCATGCCGCGCGCGGTCGGGTCGCCGACCCGGCGCGAGAGCACCGGCAGCGGGCAGTTGAGGAAAGCCACCGGACCCAGCCGGCGCAGCGCCCGCATGCCGGGTTCGCTGTAGATCACCGAGCCGCCGGTGGCGATCAAGGTGCGCTTCACATCGAGCCCGAGCAGCGCCGCCTCCTCGGTGGCGCGGAAGCCGGCGAGCCCGCGCTCGGCGATAATCTCATGCAGCTTCTTGCCATTGACGCGCTCGATCAGTTCATCGGTGTCGAGGAACTCCAGCCCGAGCGCTTGAGCCAACAATCGACCGACGGTGGTCTTGCCCGCCGCCGGCATACCGATAAGCACCAGGTTTTCGTATCGCATAGGTACGCAGGGGTGAAACCGCGCCTATCCTCGCACAACCTCCCCCACCGTGGCCAAATCGGCCGCCGCCCCCTGTTTCGCCTAACGGAACTTGGTTCCGTGATTCTTGACCGCCGCCCGACGCCCTGCCACAGTCGCACCACCAAGAGCCGCCCGCCGCCAGTCGCGGGCCATAACCTGGAGGAGCAAGACTCATATGAAGCGCTTCGAAAATCGCGTCGCTCTGATCACCGGTGCCGGCAGCGGCATCGGCCGCGCCACCGCCCGGCGGCTGGCCGACGAAGGCGCCAAACTCGCGCTGGTCGACTGGAACGAGGAAGGACTGGCCGAGACGGTGAGCTTGCTGCCCGCGGGCACGGAGTCGTGGACCCGCAAGCTCGACGTCTCCGACGAATCGGCGGTGGAGCGCTGCGTCGCCGACGTGATCGCGCATTTCGGCCGGATCGATGTGCTGGTCAACAACGCCGGCATCACCGGCGGCCCGAACAGCTATGTCATCGCCACCGAGCAGGACGCCGAGGTCTGGCGCAAGGTGCTCGCCGTGAACCTGCTCGGGCCGATGTTCTTCACCAAGTACGTCGCCCGGCAGATGCAGACCCAGGGCGGCGGCGCCATCGTCAACACCGCCTCCGTGGCCGGCATCCGCTCCGGCGCCGGCGGCAACGCCTATAGCGCCTCCAAGGCCGGCGTGATCAACTTCACCCAGACCAGCGCCTGCGACCTGGGCCAGTGGAACATCCGCGTCAACGCCGTCTGCCCGGGCCTGATCGAGACCGGCATGACCAAGCCGGTGTTCGACTACGCCCGCGCCAACAACAAGGAGAGCAAGCTCGGGTCGCGCTGCGAGCTGCGCCGCTACGGCCGCCCCGAAGAGGTCGCCGCCGCCATCGCCTTCCTCGCCAGCGACGATGCCAGCTACATCACCGGCCAGGCGCTGCCGGTGGACGGCGGCAACACCGCGTCGCTGAACATGCCCGGCATGAAGGTCTGACCTTGCCTACGGTCCGGCCGACGCTGCGTCGGCCGGACACTTCCCGCCGCCGCGTCCTACCCCGCTCGGGGCGCACGCTCCCCCGGGTTTCCTTCCGAGTTAGACCTCCGCATCGCGGCGCGCTTTCCGTTATCTAGCGCGCTCGGCCGGCGTTATCTCGGGAATACCCCATATCACATATCCTGATATCGTAATTTAATAAGTCACTTTCTTCCGACGTGCTTGAGCCGAGCATATCCGAAGAACAGTGGCACGGAGCGAGACCCCGCGATAGCGGGTTTGGCGGACAACGCCCGCACACCAGCGGCGATACGAATAACTCAAACTACGATGACCGATCCCATGGCGTTCCATCCCCTCGTCACGGGGGGATCGGGTCCAGGCTCGACAACGCGGCGACGCCGGCGCTTCGGCATTGGACTGAAATTCGCTCTGGTGATGGCTCTGTTCCTGCTCACGTGGGCCGGTCATTTCAGTATCGGTCACCTCACCAAGCTCGATATTCAGCAGACCACCCAGCGCGTCGACGACAGCGGCCGGCTGCGTATGCTCAGTCAGCGCATCGCCTATCTGGTGAGCCAGGCCTCGGATCCCCAGCAGGTCGATCGCGAGGCTCTGCGCGAAGCCATGGAGGCGTACCAGGAAACGCTCGCTCGCATCGAGTCGAGCTCGGTGGCCACCCTGCTCGAAACGGACCGCGACGCGCTGCGCCGCGCGATCGGCTCGCTGACCTCCGCGTGGCACGCGTACCGCAGCACGGTGGAGGAAGTGCTGCCGCCCACACTCAGCCTGGAGAAGCTGCACGCCATCCAGCACAGCGTCGCCGCTAGCGCCAACCACATGCTGGCGAGCGCCGAGGCGTTGGTGAGGCTGACCGTCGATGCCCAGGTGCGGGCCCAACGGCACCTGGACTCGCTGCGCAATGGTCTGTCCCTGATCAGCTTCGTGCTGATGCTGGGCGTCGGCGCGCTGGTGCACCGCCGTATCATCGAGCCGCTGCGGGCGATGGCGGCGTTGGCCCGCCGTAGCGCCGCGGGCGACCACTCTGGCCGGATCCGCTTCGACGCCAACGACGAGCTCGGCGATCTGGCGCGCGCGCTCAACCTGGGCAACGCCTATACCGAGCAGCTGATCCGCAGCCTGGAGAACGAGTCCAACGCTCTGCGCCGCGCCGAGCTGCGCCATCGCACGCTGCTCGAGTCGGCCGCCGACGCCATCGTCATCACCGACACCGCAGGCCGCATCCAGCAGGTCAACCGCCACGCCGAGACGCTGCTCGGCTATCACCGCGATGAGTTGATCGGCATGCCGGTCGAACTGCTGATGCCGAACGCCTATCGCGACCGCCACCGCGGCCTGCGCAAGGAGTACGTCGCCGCCCCCGAGCCGCGGCCGATGGGCAGCGGTCTGGTGGTGCGCGCGCAGCGCAAGGACGGCGTCGAGATCCCGGTGGAGATCAGCCTCAGTCCCAGCCAGGTGGGGGACGAGAAGCTGGTGATCGCGGTGATGCGCGACATCAGCGAGCGCAAGCAGGCGGAGGCCACACAAGCGCGGTTGACCGCGGTGCTGGACGCCGCCACCGACCTCATCGCGGTGCTCACGCCCAGCCGCACCATCTGGTACCTCAATCCGGCCGGCCGCCGCCTGCTCGGACTGCCGCCGCTTGGCCCGCTCGGCGAGCACGACTGGCTGGAGAAGATGCCGCCCTGGGCGCAGCAGGTGTTCCTCAACGAGGCCTGGCCGCTACTGATTGCGGAAGGGCTGTGGCGTGGCGAGCTGGCGCTGCACGGCAGCAACGGCGGCGAGATCCCGCTGTCGCTGGCGCTGATCGCGCACCACAACGACCAAGGCGAGCTGGAGTACGTCTCCTGCATCGGCCGCGACATCACCGAGCGCAAACGCTACGAAGCCGAACTCCAGCACCAGGCCACCCACGACCAGCTCACCGGCCTGGCCAATCGCATGCTGTTCCAGGACCGGCTCGAACAGGCCATCTATCACGCTCATCGCCACCAGCGTCTGGTGGCGGTGCTGTTCGTGGACCTGGACAACTTCAAGCTGGTCAACGACAGCCTCGGCCATGCCGTCGGCGACCGGCTGCTGCGCACCATCGCCCGGCGCATGAGCGAGGCGGTGCGCGAAGGCGATACCGTGGCGCGCCACGGCGGTGATGAGTTCGCGGTGGTGCTGGACGATCTAGCGCAGGCCGAGGACGCCGTCCGCGTGGTGCGCGCGCTGATCGAGGCGATCAGCCGCCCGGTCGTGCTCGAAGGCCAGAGCCTGGTGATCACCACCAGCATCGGCATCAGCCTGTATCCGCACGACGCGGTCAACGCCGCCGACCTGATGATGAACGCCGACGCGGCGCTCTACCGCGCCAAGGCCGAAGGCCGCAACCGCTACTGCTTCTACACCGCCGACATGAACCGCGAAGCGGCGCAGCGCCTGGAAATCGAGAACGGCCTGCGGCGCGCGCTGCAGCACGGCCAGCTGGCGCTGTACTACCAGCCGATCGTCGACGCCGACAGCGGCCGCATCAGCGGCGCCGAAGCGCTGCTGCGCTGGCACCATCCCGAGCACGGCCTGCTCAACCCGGCCGGCTTCATCGACGTCGCCGAGGAAACCGGCCAGATCCTGCAGATCGGCGCCTGGGTCCTGGAGCAGGCCTGCCGCCAGGCGCAGCGCTGGCGCGAGGCCGGCCTGCCGCTGCGCAGCGTCGCGGTCAACGTCTCGGCCAAGCAGTGCCGCAGCGAAGAACTGTACCAGGCGGTGGTCCGGGCCCTGGAGCAATCGGGCCTGCACCCGGAGTGCCTGGAGTTGGAGCTGACCGAGAGCTGCCTGATGGCGGCACCGGAATACGCCAAGGGGCTGCTGGACCGCATCCGCGCCCTGGGCGTGCGGCTGGTGATCGACGATTTCGGCGTCGGCTACTCCAGCCTCGGCCAGCTCAAGCTGTTCCGCTTCGACAAGGTGAAGATCGACCGCAGCTTCGTGCGCGACATCAGCCAGGATGTCAACGACGCGGTGATCGCCGCGGCCATCATCGGCATGGCCCACACCCTCGGCGCCAAGGTGGTCGGCGAAGGCGTCGAGGAGAACAATCAGCGCGAGCAGCTGCAGCGGTTCGGCTGCGACGAGCTGCAAGGCTATCTGTTCAGCCGCCCCGTGCCGGCGCCGCAGTTCGAGGCGCTGCTGCGGGCGGAGTTCGAAACCCTGCTGCGCGCGGAGATCGGCGACCAACCGTCGGCGACACCCTAGCGCCCCCTCGCAACCGCCGCCCGCAACGTCTGCCGCGAACCGGACGCGGGCGGCGGCACGCGGTATGACGATCCTGGCCGACCTGTCGGAACCGGAGGCCGCGCCCGCGACGGACGCGGCCGATGCGTAGCGGCGCGATCGCCAAAGCGGGCCGTCATCAGCCCGCCACCGTCTCCTCGATCAGGTTCATGCCCAGCAGCTCACCGAGCTGCTGCAGCGCCGCGCGCGGCTCGACCACCTTCACGGTGGCCATGCCCAGCTCCTTGGCCGGCTTCAGGTTGATGCCCAGATCGTCGAGGTACACCACCTCCTGCGGCGCCACGCCCACCAGCTCGCAGGCGTGGAGGTAGATGCGCGGATCGGGCTTGCGCATACCCAGCTTGGACGATTCCACCACGTGCTCGAACAGCGCCATCACCGCCGCGATCTCCTGGGCGCGAGCGGCGCTGGTATGCATGCTCGGCCCCTGGCCGGCACGCACGTTGTTGGTGATGCAGGCCACCCGGTAGCGCTCGCGGATCCGCTTGAGCGCCGCCACCATTTCCGGCCGCAGGTCGCCGCCGAGCAGTTCGATCACCTTGCGGCCCGGTACCGGATAGCCGGCCGCGCGGCTCTCGGCCTCGAACTCGCGGTCGAAAGCATCGAGGTCGATTTCGCTGCGCTCGAACCGGGCCCAGGCGTTGTTATCCGGATTGGTGGCGTTGATGCCGCGCAGAAAATCCTGCGGCAGCCCGTTTTCGCGCTCGAAGCGACGGAACGCTTCGAAGGGGCTGGTGGTCATGACGCCACCGAAATCCCAGAACACGGCTTTGAACGTCATTTTTGCTCTCTCCTGGCTGTGCAGCCCGCCGGTTATAGCGCAACTCCAGGATAGATAGCCAACTCATTTATGGTGGCTATCGAAGAGAACATTTCAATCGATTTCCCAACCAGACATGCGCGGCCTACGCTGTATCCAGCCAACGGACACGGAGAAGCAAGAACATGCCATCGGATCGCGACCAATACAGCGTTTTCTGCTGGATGCAGTTGCACCAGAACCACCCGGGGTCGACCAACGAGGCCTCGGCGCGGGAACTGGCGCAGGTTTGCGCCGCCTATCTCCCCCAAGCGGAAGAACCGACGGCGCGAAGCGCCGAGCGCTGAGCGCCGCCGTCGGCCCCGTCGCGCTCCCGCGGCGGGGCTTCAGGACTTGGTGCGCGAGGCCACCATCCGCAGCCGCCCCGCCGCCTGTTCCGGTTCGAGGATGTACAGAACGCCGTTCTCCCGCCCCATGACGACGTCGACGGTGGCACCGATCGGCACCGTGGTGCGCACCATGCTGCCGCTGTCGGTGCGCAGCATGAACTGGACCGCCGTGCCGGTGTGATTGGTGAAAGACGTCCTATCGCCTGCGCTGAGCTTGCGCATGCTCGCCTTGCTGGCCATGACAACACGCTCCCTGTGTATCCGTTCCCGACAATAGCGCCTGGAAGCCGGCCGCGAATAGCGGAAATCGCCGATACCGCTCAGTGGCCGCCCCCGAGCAACTCGATGTAGGCGCCCTCGATCAACTGGACGGGGGTAATGTCCAGGCGATCGAGCAGATCCAGGATCGGCGCCCTCCCCGCTTCGGCATCCTGCCCCGGCGCCAGCGCCGCCTCCAATTCGAGAAAATCGCCCAGGCCGGACACCTGGTCCAGATGCGCGCGGATCGCGCCGATCATAAACACCAGGCGCCGCTTGCGTACCCGCCCGATCTCGCCCAGGGCTTCGCTCAGCAGCACGCGCAGGGCGTCCGGCTCGCTGGCCGGCACTCGCCGGCACCAGGACTCCCGCGGCCCGGCGCCGGCGGGCCTTCGATAAAAGAGGAGCTCTCCGCCACCGCCGGCGAAGGCCCGCAGCGTCAGCCGCCCATTGGGGCAGCAGAAGAAGGTGTCGTCCTGCTCGATCCGCTCGGGCGGGCCGTCGGCCAGGGCCGCCACCCGCGGCAGCATCGCCTCGACCGAGGCGATGCGGGCCTTGACGCCGATGCTGCGGCTGAGCGGCCCCGCCATGTCAGCGCGTCACCCAGCCGCCGCAGAACGGGAACGCCTGCCCGACCATGAAGTTGACCGCGTCGCTGGCGAGGAAGGCGGCGAACAGCGCGTCCTCGCGCGGCGTTCCCAGCCGCCCCACCGGCACCTCGCTGGCCAGGCGCTGCTGGAACGCCGGATTGGCTTGGATCTCCGGCGGGAAATAGGTCGGGTTGTCGACGAAATTCTGGGCGATGGCGTTGACCTGCACGTTATGCGGCGCCACCTCCACGCCCACCGCCTGCACGTAGGCCAGCTGCGCGCCGCGCGCGGCGCTGTAGGTGGAGGTGCGCTTCATCCCGCGCAGCGCCGAGGCGCTGCCCATGACCACGATCTTGCCGGCGCGGCGTTCGATCATCTGCGGCAGCACCGCCCGGCACAGCAGCGGCAGCGGATCGACCAGGTGCGCGAACACCTCGCGCCATTCCTCGTCCTCGACCTGGTGGGCCCAGGAGCGCGGCGCCGGTATCGCCAGATTGGCGATCAGCACGTCGACCCGTCCGGCCTGTTCGATCAACTGGCGTGGGCGCTGCGGATCGGTCATCGGCCCGTCGTCGGCGATCACCTCGGCGCCGAGTTCGCCGAATACCTCGCACAACGCGGGCCCCATGAAGTCCCGCGCCTGCGTGATCACCACCCGCTTTCCGCGCAAACTCTCGTAATACATCGTTATTTCTCTCCTCTGGCTGCTTCGCGACGACGGGCCGCCGCGGCCCCCTATCCTCGCCCAGACGGAGCGCGAACGAAACCTGGACCGCTGGCGAGCGCTCAGTACGACTCGACCCGCAGCTCGAAGCCGAGCGGCCGGAAGCGCTTGCGCACACCGCCGACCATGTCGGGGTGGCCGCAAGCGTAGAGCGCGGTGTCGGCGGCGCCGAGCCCGTGTTGCCGCAGGTAAAGCTCCACCAGATCGATCACGCGTCCCGTGGCACCGCGCCAGCCGGCGTTGCGCGGCTCCCCGGCGCGGCTGACCGCCGGCAGATAAAACAGCCGCCCCGGAAATCGCGCGGCCAGCGCCGTTAGCTCGTCGCGGTAGCCGAACTGATCCTGATAGCTGGCGCCGTGCAGCACATGGAACACCGCCGCGCCGCCGGCCTCGGCGCGCAACGCGTCGCGCAGCAGGCTGACGAACGGCGCGATGCCGGTGACCGTCGCCACCATGACATGCCGGCGCTTGCTCCGGCTCAGGCGGAAATCGCCGCCGGGTGAGAAAACCCGCACCGTCCGTCCCGGACGCAGGGTGCGCAGCACCTCGCTCATCGCCCCGCCCGGATGCAGCTCGATGAAAAACTCCAGATGCGGCTCGTGCGGCGCCGACGCCAGCGAATAGGTGCGGGTCACCTCCCCCACCTGCAGCTTGACGTGTTGCCCGGCGGCATAGCTCAGCCGAAGCGGGCGGCTGGTCCGCAGCACCACCAGCTCCGGACTCACCCACCTGAGCGCCAGCACGCGCGCGGTCGCCGCATCGTCGCCCGCGGCCTCCGCCATCATGCTCGGCCGCGGTTCGAGTCCTGACCGCAGCCAGGACCACAGGCGCTCGCTCTGGCGCCGATGCCGATCACCGAGCGCGCCGGCCAGCGCCGCCCACGCCCCCTGCTCGGCCGCCAGGCGCCGCTCCCGCCGCAGCCGGCCGAGGGTGCGTTCCAGGCTTTCCAAGCCACGATCGAAGTCGCGGTCTCCGTTCATGGGACGTGACCGCAGACAAGCCGATGGACGTTCATAGGTGCGCGGCCCCCGTTGAGATGGGATGGCAGCGGCGCGGGCCCGAGGCCGGCGCGACGAATGCGCTGAATGCTAGTTGCGGGGCCGGCGCGGGCTCTTCAAGAGCGCGGGCGCCGAAAGGCGCTGCGCCCGGCGGCTGTCGCGGGAAAATTATCGGGGGATAAAAAAACGGCGGGGCCAGTGCTGGCCCCGCCCTGCGGTTTCCGCACCGAAGCGGCCCCGGTACGGGGTGGTATGCGGACACCAAGGGGATCTGGAGCGGGAAACGAGGCTCGAACTCGCGACCTCAACCTTGGCAAGGTTGCGCTCTACCAACTGAGCTATTCCCGCTTTGCATCTGGCGTCGCGGCGTTTCCGCCTCAACGCGTCAGGTGGCGCGTACTCTACCAGCAGAGCGCGGCGGATGGAAGCCCCCCTCGGCGAAAAAATCACGATTGGCTAATCGACGGCCGGCGGCGGACATGGCCCTGAGTCCGGGCCTGCTATAGGCTCTTGGTGTAGCGATCTCGCGCACCGCGCCACCGCGGCGACGACCATAACGACCAACTACCGGAGGAGCCCCATGTCCCTGTCGCAGCCCCAGTTCCTGGACACCGCCCGTGGCCGCTTCGCCTACCGTGAGGGCGGCGATCCCGGCGGCGCGCCGCTGGTGCTGCTGCATGGCTGGCCGGAGAGCTCCTACTGCTGGATTTCGGTCGCCGCGTATCTCAAGCCGGGGCTGCGGATCATCGCGCCGGATCTGCGCGGGCTCGGCGACAGCAATCGCGAGCCGGAGCGCGACGCCTACCGCAAGCAGGCGCTGGCGCAGGACATGGTGGCGGTGCTCGACGCCCTCGGCATCGACCGCTTCCAATTGGTCGGGCACGATTGGGGCGGCGTGGTGGCCCAGGAGGTGGCGCTGGCCATCCCCGAGCGGGTTCTGCGGCTGGCGCTCATGAACATCCTGGTAATCAACAACGCCCGCGGCAACCGGGAAGCCGTCGACGCGCTCAACGCCCGCGGCCGCCGCCACCACTGGTACCAGTATTTCCAGCAGCAGCACGGCCTGGCCGAGGCGATGATCCCCGGCAACGAGGAAATCTGGCTGCGCCAGTTCCTGCGCTGCTGGAACGGTCAGCCGTTCCCCGAAGACGCCGTTCAGGAGTACGTCCGCTGCTACCGGATTCCCGGCACTCCCGGCACCGGCGCCAACTACTACCGCACCATGCGCGACGACGCCGCCCGCTGGGCCGGGCTGACCGATCACGTCTGGCCGATGCCGGCGCTCTACGTCTACGGCGACAAGGACGCCGTCATCGTCCCCGAGTATCTGAACCATCTCGAACAGTGCTTCGCCGACATCCGGATCGAGCGGATCGAGGCCGGCCATTTTCTCCAGGAGGAGCAACCCGCGCGCGTCGCCGCCATCTTGAACACGTTCCTGACCGCCTGACCCTCCCCCCAAGGGGAAATACCTAGATGCCTTCTCCCCCGGAAAGACGCGGGCACGATTACACTTGCCGGTACAACACTTAAAGGCGCAACGCCATGGAAATAACCGGAAGAACGCGCCGCGGCGTCAGTCGGCGGCCTTTGCTCGGGGGTATCGACGCATGATGCTTTCATCCGCGGATGTTTCGGCTACCCGCTCCGTCCTGGACCGGCAGCCGATCGTTTATGTGGTGGACGACGATGCGGCCATGCGCGATTCGCTGTGCTGGCTGCTGTCCTCGGTGTCGTTGGAGGCGCGCGCCTTCGCCGATGCCGACGAATTCCTCGCCGCCTGGGATCCCGCCAAACCCGGTTGCCTGCTGCTCGATCTGCGCATGCCAGGGCTCAACGGCCTGGAGCTGCAGGAGCGGCTGAACCGCGAAGGCCACAGCATTCCCATCATCTTCCTGTCCGGCCACGGCGACGTGCCCACTGCGGTGCGGGCCATGCAGGCGGGGGCGCTGGAGTTCCTCACCAAGCCGTGTTCCGAGCATCTGCTGCTGGAGCGGGTGCGAGCGGCGCTGGAGCTGAGCGTGCAGCAGCGCCGCCGCCGCCGTCAGAACGACGTGCTGCGCGCGCGCTACGCCGTGCTCACACCGCGCGAGCGCGAGGTGCTGCATCTGGTGATCAAGGGCAAGACCAACCGCGAAATGGCCTCGGAGTTGTCGATCAGCCCCAAGACGGTGGAGCTGCACCGCTCCAACCTGATGCGCAAGATGCACGCCGACTCCATCCCCAGCCTGGTGGCGATGTCGCTGAGCATCCCCGAGTGCCGCGAGGCGCTGTCGCTGTAGCCGCGCTCTGGCATCCACGGTCGGCGCCGTGAACAATGTCCCCCGAGCCCGTGTTCGGGCCCGGGGGGGAGAAAAATGACGTTCGATAACGAAATCTGCGTTTTCGGCGCCGGCAGCATCGGCTGTTACCTGGGCGGCCGCCTGCAGGCCGCAGGCTACCGGGTCCGGCTGATCGGTCGGCCGCGGCTGGCGGCCGAGATCGCCCGCCACGGCCTGCGCCTGAGCGACTATCGGGGCGCCGACTTCCAACTGCCACCCGAGCGAATCCGCTACAGCACCGACCCCGCCGACGCGACCGGGGCCGATCTGGTGCTGGTCACGGTCAAGTCGGCCGCGACCGAACAGGCGGCGCGTGAGCTGGCGCCGGTGCTCAAGCCCTCGGCGCTAGTGGTGAGCTTCCAGAATGGCGTCGGCAACGCCGAGCTGTTGCGCCGGCATCTGCCGGCGCAGACGGTGCTGACCGGCATGGTGCCGTTCAACGTAGTCCAGCGCGGCGAGGGGCGTTTCCATCAAGGCTCGGGCGGCGATCTGATGGCGCAACCGCACGCTCGGCTGGCGCCCTTCCGCGCCGCCTTCGAGCGCGCCGGACTGCCGCTGCACGAGCGCGCCGACATCGTCGAGGTGCAGTGGGCCAAGCTGCTGCTCAACCTCAACAACGCCATCAACGCCCTGTCCGACCTGCCGCTCAAGACCGAGCTGTCGCAACGCGCCTACCGCCGCTGCCTGGCGCTGGCCCAGGGCGAGGCGCTGCGGCTGTACGCCGCCGCCGGCATCCGCCCGGCCCGCATCACGCCGCTGCCGCCGCGCCTGCTGCCGCTGGTGCTGAGCCTGCCGGACGGTCTGTTTCAGCGGCTGGCCCGGCGCATGCTCGCCATCGACCCGCTGGCGCGCTCTTCGACCTGGGAAGACTTGCAGGCCGGCCGCAAGACCGAGATCGACTGGATCAACGGCGAGATCGTGCGCCTGGCGCAGCGGCTCGGCCGCGCGGCGCCGGTCAACGCCCGGCTGGTGGCGCTGATCCGCGAGGCCGAGAACGGCCAGCGGCGGCCCTGGTCCGGACCGGAGCTGCTGGCGCAGCTGCGGGCCGCCGCCCGCCAGCCCAGCGCGGCGGCGCCCCAAGCCGGCTGAAAAGCCGGAAAACGCGATCGACTCTTGGCACGGAGCGGCAAACGGCGCGACACTCTGACGCCTGACTCATTGGGCCCGAACGCCCGCTTCCGCGCCGAGAGGTTCGCCTACACCTTCCATGCAAGTCCCCGACCGCTCCGCTCCGCTTTCCGACCCCAGCGCCTACGATCAACGCCTCGCGCAACTCGCCGACCGTATACGCGCCGCCGACTTCCACTTCCTGCCCGGCGCCGAGACGCGCGACTGCCTGCAGCTGCGGCGGGCGGACGCGCTGGCCGACTGGGCGGCGTTCGCCGCTAGTTGGAACGACATGCCGCTCGATACCTACATGGCCGACGGCGGCCGCTACCGGCGGCGCCGCTACGCCGTGCTCAGCGCCGCGGCCGACAGCGACCGGCTGGTGCGCGAGCCGCATCAGCCGCACTATCAGTCGCTCGAATACAACCGCCTCAACGGCGGCATCCCCCGCTACTTCGAACCGATCGCTCCCGAAATCCTCACCGGCCCGAGCATGCAGACGGTGCTGGAAATCGGCTTGGGACTGTTCCGCCACCTGTTCCCGCGGGGGCGGGCGCACGTGGAAGTGCACCAGTTCCGCATCGAGGCCGGCCCAGCCACGCCCGGCTTGCCCACGCCGGAAGGCGCACACCGCGACGGCACCGATTTCGTGCTGGTGATGATGGTGCGGCGGGTCAACATCGCCAGCGGCACCACCGAGATCTTCGATCTGGCGCAGCGGCGGCTCGACAGCTTCACGCTCACCGACCCGCTCGACACCGCCCTGGTCAACGACCGCAAGGTGATGCACGGAGTGACGCCGATCGAACCCCTCGATCCGACCCAGCCCGCCTACCGGGACGTGCTGGTGGCGACCTACCGCAACAGCGCGTAAGGCAAAGGTATCGCGCCCGGCATGGGCGGTCCGCCCACCGTCGGCGCCGCCCCGGCGCGCAACCGCGTCTCCATGGTTTCTTCAAGATCCGGCCACATTTGCTGGCGACTCCGGACGTAGCTTAGGAACCGTAGGCCGAAGGGGCCGACAGACAGAAACCGCAGGAGAAGCGACCATGAAAAAGCAAATCGTAGCGACCGCTCTGATTCTCTCCCTCGCCGGCACCGCCGCGGTGGCGGGTCAAGGTGGACCGCACCGGGGTCCGCACGGCCACGGGCCGTGGTTCGCCCAGCTGGATGCCAACAAGGACGGTCAGATCACCCGGGGGGAAGTGGTCCAAGCCCAGCAAGCGCGCTTCGCCCGCTTCGACAGCAACGGTGACGGCGTGCTCAGCGCCGAGGAGCTGGACCAGGGGCTGCGCCGCGAACAGGCCGAGCGCCGCCTGAAGATGATGGACCGGGACGGCGACGGTGTGGTCTCCGCCGACGAGTTCACCGCCATCGCCACCGCCCACTTCGACAAGGCCGACCGCAACGACGACGGCGTGCTGTCGAAGGACGACCGCCCCGCCAAGCGGGACGGCAAGCGCGGCGAGGACCGGCCCCGCAAGCCGGCGCAGTAAGCGCGCCTTTGCCGGATGGCCGGCCCGCAAGCCCCTCCCCCGCCACGCGGGCGGAGGGGCCGCTCTCGTTCGACGCCCGCTCAGGCCACCACGTTGCCCAGCACGAAGCCCTGCACCTGGTCGATGCGACCGCGCCACCACACGCCGTCGTGATCCGGCAGCGAGCCGCCGCCCGGGCTGAAGAAGCGCACGTCGCGCAGGTGGATGTAGGACGGCAACTGGTCACCGTCTTTCCCGCCCCGCGCGTAGATGGCGCCCAGACTGGCGAAGGTGTCGCGCAGCTGCTGCGCCGCCTCCTCGTCGTCGTCGGCCGAGGCCGCCACCTGCTCGGCCAGATCGCGGAAGTACTCGTGCCCGGGCACCAGCGTGCCGGTAATGAGCGTCCCGCCGACCGTGAGGGTGATGCCCAGCATCAGATCGTGGCGATTGACAGCCTGCACCAGGCTGCGAAGGAACCAATCGCTGTCGATCGGGCTGGTTAGAAACGGATTGGATTCTTGATGCATGGCGGCCTCGATAAGGGCAACGCTGCGGATGTCGGCAGCGGCCCGGAAAACTTGAGCGCCTACGCTTGCGGCTTCGGTGCCGGCTGGCGCATCCGGGTCAGCCCTTCCTGCGTGGTCGACGCCACCCGCACGCCGTTGCGGTCGAACAGCGCGCCGCGGGTGAAGCCGCGGGCCCCGCTGGCGCTGGGCGAATCCGTGGCGTACAGCAGCCAGTCGTCCATCCGGAACGGCCGGTGGAACCACATGGCGTGGTCGATGCTGGCCAGCTGCAGATTGCGGTTGAGATAGGTCACCCCGTGCGGCAGCAGCGCCGTGACCAGCAGATGCATGTCCGAAGCGTAGGCGAACAGCGCCTGGTGGATCAGCGGATCGTCCGGCAGCTCGACGCCGGTGCGGATCCAGAAATCGCGCTGGGCCGGCCCCACCTCGGGCGCCAGCAGGTCCAGCGGCTGCACCGGGCGGATCTCGATCGGCCGCTCCCGGGTGAAGGCGCCGCGGATCTTCTCGGGCAGGCGGGGCGCGAGCCGCCGGTGATAGTCGAGCTCCGACTCCAGCGCCTCCGGCGCCGGCACCGCGGGCATCGGATCGGAATGCTCGAAGCCGGACTCCTCGATCTGGAACGACGCCGACATCGAAAAGATCGGCTGGCCGTGCTGACGGGCGACCACCCGCCGGGTGGTGAAGCTGCCGCCGTCGCGAATGCGCTCGACGTCGTAGACGATCTTGGCGCTCGGATCCCCCGGCCGCAGGAAGTAGGCGTGCAGCGAGTGGGCGGCGCGGCCTTCCACCGTGCGCGCGGCGGCGATCAGCGCCTGGGCCAGCACCTGGCCGCCGAACACGCGCCGCCGGGCGGGATCCTCGTTGTCGGCCCGGAACAGGTTGTCGTCGATACGCTCCAGGTCCAGCAGTTGCAATAGATGTTGTACCGTTTCGGCCATGGCCGCTCTCCCCCTTCAAACTCTCCTCGGCCGGTTGCGAGGACAAAGAGGCCGTACTCTAGCGCGGTTACCGATAGCTTGCTAACTACCACGCCCCGCGGGGGCGGGCCGGCACGGAAGCGGCCAAGCGGGTAGCCACGGCCATGGCCCGGTCAACCGCTACAGCACTCGCGTCTGCGCCTCGCTGCCCAGCTCCACCAGCTGCAGCCGGCCGCCATCGTTACGCAGCACGGTGACCGAGCAGTAATCGGGCCGGAAGTGCACCACCCGGTCATCGCCGATAGCGACGCCGGCGGCGGCGTTGATCACCATGAAATGGCTCACCACCACGCTATCGCGCTCGATCTCGGCCAAGGCCGCCAGCAGTTGGTCGCGCCAGCGCAGCACCGGTCCGTCCAGCTCGCTCCAACGGCGAGTGGCGATCTCCCGCAGCCAGCGGCCGCGCTCGGCCAGGTCCGGGGTCGGCGACGGAATCTCGGTCACCCGCGGCTCGATCAGCGGCGCCAGATCCCAGGCGACCGCCAGCGGCGCGGCCGTCTCGCGCGCCCGCTGCATCGGGCTGGACAGCAGCGCCAACGGCCCCTTCGGCGCCAGCTTCGCGGCCATGGCCCGGGCCTGCTCATGCCCTTCGTCGTGCAATCCCGGATCCGGATCGGCATCCCAACCGGCGGCCGCGCGGCCATGACGCACCAGATAAATCGTCGCCATCGACTTGTACCTCTCGCTGACTCTACGAACCGGTCGCGGCGGCCACGGCCAGCGGCTGCTTGCGCGCCAGTCTGCCGATCAGCCAGAAGGCCGCAGCGATTCCGCCCACACCGAACACCACCCCACCGACCGCCTGCCCGATCAGCACGCCGGGCGCGCCGTACCACGCCGCGCCGGCGGCGACGAAGGGAACGGTACCGATCGTGGCCTTGCCAAAATTGAAGCCGGTGGCGAGGTAGGCGTAACCGAGGTTGTTGAAGGCGGCGTTGGTGACGAAAGTGGCGCCGACGAAGAAGAAGGATACGGCAATCCAGGTGCAATAGAAGGACAACAGCTCCGCCCCGCCGCCGCGGGCCTGGAACAGGTCGGCGATCAGATCCTGCCCGACCAGCAGCAGCAGACTCACCAGCAGCGTGTAGCCGGCCGCCACCAGCAAGGCATCGTGCAAGGTACCGCGCACCCGATCGATACGGCCGGCCCCGAAGTTCTGGCCGATGATCGGCCCCACCGCCCCGGACATCGCGAACAAACCGGCGAACGCCACCGGCACCAGCCGGCTGATCACCGCCAGTCCCGCCACCGCCTCGTCGCCGAAACGCGCCATGGCGCCGGTCACGTACGCCTGGCCGATGGGAGTGGCGATGTTGGTGAAAATCGCTGGCAGCGCGATGGCGAGCATGGGCCGCAAGTCCGCGGCGAACCGCTCCCGCTGGAAGCGGCCGATCAGGCGATGCCCCCGGATCACCACATAGCCACCGTAAGCCAGCATCGCCACCCGGCTGAACACGGCGGCCACGGCCGCGCCGTTCACGCCCATGTCCAGCACGAAGATCAGCAGCGGGTCCAGGGCGGCGTTCACCACCGCGCCGAACAGCGTGGCGTACATGCCGCGGCGCGCGTCGCCCAGCGCCCGCAGCACGCCGCCGGCCACCAGCGCCAGCGCCAGCAGCGGCGTGCTCGGCACCAGGATGTTCAGATAGCCCAGCGCCAGCTCGAAGGTCCGACCCTCGGCCCCCAGCAGCCGCAGCAGCACCGGCCCGCCGAGTGTCACCGCCAGGGACAAGGGCACGGTGATCAACAGCGTCAGCGCGCCGACGTTGACCACATAGCGGCGCGCCCGCGCCGCGCCGCCGGCCCCCAGCGCCTGCGCCACCAGGGCGCTGGCGGCAATGGACAAGCCGATGCAGACCGAGATGGTGAAGAAGGTGATGGCGCTGGCGTAGCCCACCGCCGACGGTGGCTCCACCGCATCCAGCAGGCTGAGGAAGAAGATGTTGATCAGGTCCGCCCCGAACACCGCCAGCAGGCCGATCGTGGAAGTGCCGGTCATGACCAGCATGTGGCGCAGGGTCGAGCCGCTTACGAACTTGGCGGTTCTCACTGAAACTCCTCGATTTTTCGCCGGCTCTGAGCCGGCCCTGAGCGACGCCGGCGGCGCCGCCGCCAGGAAATCATCACGCGGGATTTGCGTACGACGAAAAGAGCGGCTAATATGCGCGCCACTTCGCGCTGCAAAGCGCGCAAGCCGCCGGATTCTCGCACCTCGGCCGCCGCAAGGCCACTGGTGAAACGAGCAGTCGCAGACACGGCCCGCTAGCTCAGTCGGTTAGAGCGCTTGCCTGTCACGCAAGAGGCCAGGGGTTCAAGTCCCCTGCGGGTCGCCATCTTCCAGCTTCCAGCATCGACGGTCGGATCGGATGCACCGATCCCGGCGCGCCAGTCGCGCCGGTGCGCCGTCATGACCCGACGAAGGCAGGTATAGTGGGCTGGTTCATCGACCAGCCGTGTGCCCGTTCATGACTGCGCATTACACCGCTCTGGCAAAAACCACCCCGCCGCAGTTGCCGCGCGCCATCGCCCGCGAGTCCCTGCAGCGGCGGTTGGCCGCGCTGCCGACGCGCGCGCTCTGGCTGCACGGCGCGCCCGGCTCCGGCAAGTCGGTACTGATCGGCATGACCGTCGCCAGCCAGCGCCAGCCCTTTCTCTGGTACCGGCTGGGCGCCGAGGACCAGGAGCCGGCGCGCTTCTTCGCCGGCCTGACCCAGGCTGCCGCCGCGTGCACCGGCCGGCGCCGGCCGAAGCTGCCGGCCTACCACGCCGATCAGGAACTGGACGTGGCGACGTTCGCCCGCGAGTTCTTCGCCGGGCTGCTGTCGTTCCTACCCGTCGGCACCGCCGTCGTGCTCGACGACGTCCATCACCTGACTCGGACCGAGGGCATGGCCGAGGCGCTGGCCGCGCTGATAGCGACACCCGCCGCCGGCCGGCTGTTCCTGATCAGCCGCGAACCGCCGCCCAGCGCCTGCGCTCGCGCCCAAGTGCACGGTGAGCTGACCGTGATCAGCGGCGCCGAGCTGAAAGTCTCGGCGACGGAACTGGCAGCCATCGCCCAGGCTTCCGGGCTGGAGGTGCCAACACCGGAGCGGCTGGCGGCGCTGATCGCCGCTAGCGACGGCTGGATGGCCGGCGCCATTCTGCTGCTGCGCGCCGACAGCGCCGGCGGCGAAGCCGGCGTCGCCAGCGGCGAGCTGCTGTTCGACTACTTCATGACCCAGGTGTTCGCCGACTTCGAGCCGCGCGTGCAGCGGCTGCTGCTGTGCCTGGCCCTGCTGCCGGTGATCGAGCGGCGCGCCGCCGAGGCCCTGGCCGGCGACCTCCAGGTCGCGCTGGTGCTGGACGAGCTGCACCGGCGCTGCTTCTTCGTCGACTGTCTCCGGCCCGGCGATGCCTGGCGCCTGCACCCGCTGTTCCAGCGCTTCCTCGAATGGCAGGCGCGGCGGACGCTGCCGGCCGAGCGCCTGCAAGCGCTGCTGCGGCAGGCGGCACCGCTGCTCGAGCGCCAGGGCGAGCTGGACCGGGCCATGGCGCTGTACCACGAGCTGGACGATCACGACGCGCTGGCGCGCACCATCCGCCAGCACGCCGACGACCTGCTGCGGAACCAGCTGCACCGCCCCTTGCAGCACTGGCTGGCCCTGCTGCCCGAGGAGCAGCGACGCACCGACCCGTGGCTGGCGTACTGGCAAGGCCAGAGCCTGCTGCCGTTCCAGCCCGCGCAGGCGCGGCGCTGGTTCGAGCTGGCCTGGCAGGGCTTCGACCGCGCCGGCGAAGCGCTGGGCCGGCTGCGCGCCTGGTGCGGGGTGGTCGAGGGCCATCTGCACGCCTGGGATACCTTCCACACGCTGCTGCCCTGGCTGGACATTGACAACGGCGCCGCCGACGTCGGCTTGAACCCGCGCCTGCTGCGCTGGCGCATCCGGGCGCAGGTGCTGCTGCTGGCCGGGCTGCTGTTCTGCCGCCCGACCGATCCGCGCCTGCCGGCGTTGGCCGGCCAACTGCGCAACCTGCTGGCGCTGCCATTCGACTACGAAATGCGCCTGCGGGCGGCGATCCCGCTGCTGCGCTACTACCTGTGGAAGGGCGAGTTCGCCGACGCCACCGTGGTGATCGAGCGGCTGCGGCGCGGCGCGCAACGCGAGGTCTCGCCGCTGGCGGCGCTGAGCTGGCATCACGTCGAGGCCTTCTATCTCTGGTTCACCCATCCCGAGGAAGGCATCGACCAGGCGGTCGAGCGCGGGCTGGCGGTGGCCGAACGCAGCGGCATCCGCATGCTCAACCTGCCGCTGTTGGCGCAAGGCGCGTACGGCGCCCTGGGCGCGGGAGACAGAGCCGCCGCCGCCCGTTACATCGAGCTCATGCGGCCGCTGCTGCGGCCCGAGCGGCTGCTCGACAGCTCTCACTTCGACGGCCTGGCGGCCTGGGCCGCCGCCCAGCGCGGCGAACCGGCCAAGGCGCTGGCCCATGGCCGCTCGGCCGTGGAGCTGGCCGAAGCCGCCGGCACGCCGTTCCCGCTGGCGCTGGCGCAGCTGATCTACGGCCACACCCTGTACGCCGCCGGTCGCCTGGACGAGGCCCGGACGCAGACCGAAAGCGCGCTGGCCTTCGCCGAGCGCATGCCCAGCTACAACATGCAGTACGTCGCCCGCCTCGATCTGGCCGCCCTGGCGCTGGCCGAAGGCGACCGCCCCGCGGCGCTGCGCGAGCTGCACGCAGCGTTCGCACTCGGCCGGCGCTGGGGGCTGCAGACCGCGGTCTGGTGGCAGCCGGAGGGACTGGCGGCGCTATGCGCCGAAGCGCTGGCGGCGGGGATCGAAACCGATTTCGTGCGCGCGGTGATCCGCACCCGCCGGCTCGCGCCGCCGGCCGACGCCGGACGCGACTGGCCTTACCCGGTACGCATCGTCTGCCACGACGGCTTCCACGTCGAAGTCGACGGCCATCCGCCGGCCGCCGGCCGAAAGGCGCAGCAGAAGCCGCTGGAACTGCTGCGGCTGCTGGCCGCCCGGCCGGAGGGCTGGCTCGGCCGCGAGCAGGTCATGGACCGGCTGTGGCCGGAAGCCGACGGCGATGCCGCCGCCGCCAGCCTCAACACCACCCTGCACCGGCTGCGCCGCCTGCTCGGCCGCGACGAGGCGATCCTGCTGCAGGACGGCACGGTGGCGCTCAACCCGGCCGTGTGCAGCTGGGACACCCACTGGATCGAACGGGACCTGGCGACACTGTCCGCGGCCCTCATCGAGGAGCGGCCGCCGGCCCTCTGGCAAGCGGCCTTGGAACGGCTGATCGACAGCTACCGCAGACCGCTACTGGCCGGTTTCGAGGATGCTTGGATCGAGGCCGAGCGCGAGCGCAGCCGCCGCCGCTATCTGGGCGTACTGGCGCCGACCCTGGAACGGTTGGTCGCGGCAGGGGAACGGGCCCGCGCCGCGCAGCTGGCCTTGACCGCGCTGCGCGGCGAGCCGGCGGCGGACGCGCTGTTCACGCGACTCACCGACACGGCCCCCCGTTCCGACAACTGAACGCGCCGAGCTCGCGAAGCGGCGGCGCGGCTGGCGAGATCGACGGTCAATCCTGCGCGCGCAGCGACAGCAGATAGCGCCGGCCGTTTTCCACGTAGTGCCGGGCGCTGGCTTCCAGCATCTTGCGCTCGGCCTCGCTCAGGGTGCGCTTGACCCGCCCCGGCGAGCCAATCACCAGCGAGCCGTCGGGAATCTCCACCCCTTCCGGGATCAGAGCGTTGGCGCCGATCAGGCAGTACTTGCCGATCTTGGCGCCGTTGAGCACCACGGCGTTGATGCCGATCAGGCTGTAGTCGCCGATGGTGCAGCCGTGCAGCATGGCCTTGTGGCCGACCGTGACGCCGCGGCCGATGGTGAGCGGATAGCCGGTGTCGGTGTGGATCACCGTGCCGTCCTGGATGTTGCTGTCCTCGCCGATCACCACCGGATCGTTGTCGGCGCGGATCACCACGTTGAACCAGACGCTGGCGTTGCGGTGCAGCGTCACCGAGCCGATCAGCGTGGCGTTGGGGGCGATGAAATGCGGCCCGTCGAGCAGTTGCACGCGGCGTTCTTCGAGGCTGTAGATCATGCTTCTCTCCTGGCGGGTTTCGTTATCGACGCGGTCAGCGGCGCACGCGCTTCACCACCGCGCTGGCGACCAGCACGGGCTTGTCGTCCACCGTTAGCGTACAGCGAGTGAAGGCCAGGCTGGTGGCGCGCCGCACCAGCTCGCCCCGCCCCAGCACCAGGTCGCCCGCCTGCACCGCGGCGACGAACTCGCTGTTGAAGCTCACGGTGACGACATGTTCGTCGGTACCGGCGGTGGCCGCCAGACAGACGGTGTAGTCGGCGAACGCCATCAGCACGCCGCCGTGGACGCGGCCGCCGCCGTTGAGGTTGTGCGGACGCACCCGGAAGGCGGTCTCGCAGCCGAACTCGGTGGGACGGAAGAAGAACGGACCGATGTGGTCCTCGGCGGCGTCACCCGGCCAATGGCGAAAATCGCCGGGAATGTCGAAATCTGCTGGATGCATGGATCGAAACTCGAATTGTGGACGAGCCCCGGCCGACGACCGGAGCCCCGTCGGTGAAACGAAAGCCCCCAATGGTCGGCGGTTCCGTCTCGTCCGGCAAGGTCGGTCAGGGGGCGCGGCCGTGGCGGCGCAGAAAATCGTGCAGCAGCCACTGGGAGATGCTGACCCGCCCCGGGAAGGTCTTGGGCAGGGCGTCGACGTGGAAGAATGCCGCGTCCTCGATCTCGCCGGGCTGCGGCCGGACCTCGCCGCCCTCGTACTCGGCCTGGAAACCGAGCATCAGCGAGTGCGGGAACGGCCAGGGCTGGCTGCCGAAGTAACGTATGTTCTTGACACGGATGCCGGTTTCCTCCAGCACCTCGCGATACACCGCGCCCTCGACGCTCTCGCCGGGCTCGACGAAGCCGGCCAGCACGCTGTAGATCCCGGGCGGGAAGTGCGGCGAGCGCGCCAGCAAGATCTCCGGCCCGCGCTCCACGGCGACGATCATGGCCGGCGCCAGGCGCGGGTAGAAGCTCAGCCCGCAGGCCGGGTCGGTGCAGACGCGGGCACGCTGGGTGGGGTGATAGTCGGTCGGGGAGCCGCAGGCGCCGCAGAACTGGTGGGTCCGATCCCACTCTTTGATCTGGATGGCGTGCGCCGCCAGGCCCATCAGCTCCTCGGGCAGGCGTCCGAACAGCGACCGCAGATCGCGGAACTGCATGCCGGGCGGCGCCTCGACGCCGGGCGGCAACTCCGCCGAGCAGCAGCCGAGACCGTTCCATTCTCCCAGCCATTGCACGCGGATCGGCTCTAGCCCCAGTTCGGCCAGCGAGACGCCGCGCGGCGGCAGGAAATCGGCGCCGACCAGCAGCTCATGGCGGCGGAACGCGAACCAGATGTCGCCGACGGCGCGCGGCCGCACGTCGTACGCCAGGACGAAGGACGTAGGCAGATGGAGCATGAGATCTCCCGTCAAATGAAGCCGACCGGCTCCGGCCGCGTCGGCCTCGGCATATTACGCTCACCGCCGCGCCGCCGGCATGGGCGAAGGACGCCGGGAACCTGTCCAGGGACCGTCAGCCGGGCAAAAAAAACCCGCCGGGCGGCGGGTTAAGGATATCTTGGAAGAGATATCTAAGGAGGAGGACTTCATTATCTCCACTCATGTTGCAGTGCGCAATATGGTGCAGCGCAAAAATTGCGAAGTGGTTCACACTTTTCAACATTCCTCATTCGGCACGCGGAGTTAGGAAAGCGCCGTGCTCGGCGGGGGGCGTGGACGATCTGCCGAAATTGGCTGTCAGTCACGTCGGCCCGGTCAGGGGTCTGGCATCCTCGCCGCCAGTCGTCCCCAACGCTGGTACCCGCGATGACCCGACGCTGCCGATCCTCGCTTCCTGCCGCTCTGGCCGACCTGCAGACCCGCTTCCCCTATCAGTTCCAACAGTGGTCGCCGATCCGCGACGGCCTGGCGCTCGATCAACGGCCCGGCTGGCATGGCCTGTTCGCCGAGCTGTGCGAGGACGTGCACCGAATCCTGTCGCCGGTGGAGCGGCTGACGTTCTCCTGGCTGGCGGTGAGCGCCCGCTTCGGCGCCATGCGCTGCTACTTCGCCGGCGAGCTCAATCCCGAGGTGGTCCAGGCGGTCAAGGAGGCCGAGCAGCGCTCCGCCACGCACTGCGAGATCTGCGGCAACGGCGCGACCCTACGCCGTTTCGGCGACGACTGGGCGACCCGCTGCGTCCGTCACGGCATGGAACTGGCGGCCCGCACCCTGCTGATCCGCGAGCAGCGGCTGTCGCGCTGCCACGAAGGCCAGATCGAGCGGCGGCTGGCGCAGTGGATGATGACCCCGGACCCACGCTGGGGCGGCCAGCCGCCGCAGGTT
>CALGAN010000042.1 GCA_937951875.1 uncultured Alkalilimnicola sp.
CGGCCGTGCCAGCCTGACCCGGCAGACCAACCCGCCGAGGATCATCGCGCTCCTACACCACGCGATGGGACACCATCAGTCGGCCTGGCTCATCGCGAGGCGAGCGTCATAGCGGCGGGTGAGGTATCTAGCGCCGCAGTAATGGTAGCGATGGCTATCGCTGACCACGATCAGCTTGATCTGCGCTGGGTCGAGCCCGAGCCGCCGCGGGCCGGCATCAAAAGTGCAACTTTCCGCTTGGCCGCGGCTCGGAATGCCTCTTTATTGCCTAGTCTGCGAACTACCTTTCAGGAAATCTACCTAAAATGGACGCGCCGCAAGCGAACTCGTAGCTGGCACCAGTAGCCATTTCGACGCGTCATCCCTCTAGAGGTGGCGGGGCCCGCGCGGCGCCCCCCGAAAAGCGTCCACCCTCCCGGCGGGAGGGGGGCGATTTTTGATCAACCGAAAGTGTTCTCTCATTTTTCTGTGACTTACGCAACGGTTCCCTGATCGCGAGCTTTTGTTTGAGCCAATCTGGGTGGCAAAATGGCAACAAGGGAAGCCGCCTTTCAGAAGCCGGCCGTCCAAGCTCGGCCTTCGGAAGGCGTTCCTTTCCAAGAAGTTACGGACGCACGGGATAAGAGGGGGCAAAACTTGTGGCGGTGTCGCGGTTTTCACTTCCCTCGGCCTGGCTGGCCTGATTCCCTTTGGGCATGGTTCCTCCCGCCGACCCTGGCGCGCTGTCGCCGGCCGAGTTGAAGGCGCTGGTCAGCGCGCTCTGGGCAAGGTGGCGGACCTTGAGCGGATGGTTGTCGCCCAGCGCGAGGAGATTGCCTGCCTCAAGGGGCTGAAGGATCGACCAGCGATCAAGCCGAGCGGCATGGGGCAGGCGACCGAGCCGAAGCCATCGCGCCACCGCCGCGGCCGTGGCAAGGTCATAGCGCGGCTGGCGGTGGAGAAGCGGGTGCTGCTGGCCACGGTACCGCTTGGCTCGCGGTTCCAGGGCTACCAAGATTTCCTGGTCTAGGATCCTGTGCTGCGGACCGAGGCGGTGCGCTACCGGCGCGAGCGCTGGCGGACACCGGAGGGGCAACTGATCGTGGCGCCGCTGCCGGGCGGGGTGGATGGCCACTTCGGGCCGGAACTCCGGTGCTGCGTGCTGGCCGAGTACCACCAAGGTCAGGGGACGGTGCCGCGCTTGGTCACGAAGCTATAGGTGGTTGGGATCTCCGCGGTCTCGCCCTCGGAGACGCGGAGCGTCACCGAGGCACTGGTTGGCCGCCAGGGTACGCTGTAGCGGTTGGGCTGGAGTTCGACTCAGCGGTCCGGGTGCACCGCCGGCACCAGTTCGCGAACCGGCCGGCAAGGCGGACGGCCGTTCAGCAGCCCCAGCGTCACGGCCTCGTTTGCCGGAACCGCTTGATCGGCGGGGTGCCGGTGGTGCAGTGAATGCGGGCCTCGGTGACCTTGCGGGCCCAGCGCGCCACATGCACCCCCATCTCCGCGCAAGAACCGAAGTGGTGACCGACGCCACTCTCGTTCTTGCCCTTGATGCGTGCCTTAAACGGCGCTCAGGGGCGCGATCAGCATCCCCCATCGGTAGCAAAAAGGCCAGGAAGCGGGCGTTACACTCTCCTCGCGGCTGGTCGCGTCATGGTGCAGTTCACCCCACAGCACCCTCACTGCCACCCTGGACTTGAATTTCGCTGCACACCGCTTCCGCTTGCCCGCCATCCGGGTCCATCCTCCTCGCAGGTCGGACGAGCTTATCCACCTGTCCGAAATCTGGGGCCCTCTCACAGCGCACCTCCTGCAAGGGCCGCGGGTGGTCAAGCGGGGAGGCGATGCGTCACGCAGAGCGCTGCCAGGGCCAGATCCCCAACCGGCGTCTGACGGTACAAACCGGCGCGGCGCATGGCCGTCAGCCGGACCTGTGGTCGTGGATCCGCCCAGCCCAGCAACGCGTTCAGCTGCCGGGCCGCATCGGGGCGGAGCCCCGGCAAGCCGCGCAGCGCCGCTGCATGCGCCGCCACTCGCCGCAGGAACAGCGCCGTGCCGCGCTGCCAAGCTGCCGCAGCACGGGACAGTGGGTTACCCTTGGCGCCCACCGCATTGCGGCCATGCTGGCGATACAGAACGGCCGGTTCCGGATCATGGATCACCGTACCACCCACGGCGGTGACGGTTAGATAACTCCACCAGTCATGCAGTGACTCGGTCGGCATGGGCAGCGACAGCGCGACCTGCCGCGCCGCAGGGTTCAGCACCAAGGTGCAGCCAGTGGCGATGTTCTGGACCAGGGCATTCCCGAAGCCCGGCCGGCGCCGCAGGCCTGGTGACAGGGTCAGCGGCTGCAGCTGCGCGTCCACAAGCCGCTGGCGGGCGCAGTAGAGCGCAGGCCGGTCGGGGCTGCTGCCAAGGGCGGCGAGAGCGCGGGCCAGCTTGTCGGGCAGCCAGACGTCGTCCTGGTCGCAGAAGGCAACTGGCTGCAGCCCGGAAGCCGCGGCGAGCAGTTGCTGGAAGCTCCCACCGATACCAAGCTGCCGGGGGCCGGTGTCCAGACGCTGCACCCGGCCCGGATGCCGCGCGGCAAACGCCTCCAGCACGGCAACCGTGGAATCGGTGCTGCCGTCGTCGCGCCACAACAGCTGCCAATCCACCTCCACCTGCGCCGCAATGGAAGCCAGCTGCGCCGGTAGAAAACGGTCACCATTAAACGTCGCCAGCAGAATGGTGACGGGTTGCAGGCTCATGGATACACCCGGCACGGAGCAGGGTCAGATGGCACTGTGCTTGGCCTCTGGCTGTCATCAGTGCGGTGCGGGTGCCCTGGCCCACCACGTGCCGTTGGCGTACCAGGCTGCCGCCCGACCAAGTTTCCGGTAAACTATCAACTAATTGTTGAATTGCAACCCGAAAATGATATCAATAAGGTTCACGTATATGCCTCGCTGTTGCCTTTTTTGCGCTGTCGCTCCGATCGCCCGCTGCGGCCGAAGGCAACCGGCGGACGGCGCCCGACGCCGCCAAGCTGTGGTCGTCACCCTGGCGCACGCTGCGCTACGGTTGCCAGGATCAGGCCCGCGCCGGCCGGCGCTGCGGTTCCGCGCGACGGCATGCAAAATTGAGGCCCGCCTGTGAGGCCGATGTCAGGTCTCGGCGACCGACCCGACGACGGTGTGGTGGGAATGACCGCGGAGCAACTGCTGCGATATCGGTTGGTATGCGAATTTGTTTCGGGCCGCCGGGTATTAATCGTTAGCCGCAGCGAAGCGGCCGGCGCCACGCTGGTGGCCGAAGTGGCAGCGCAGGTCGTCGACCTGCGCCTGACTGGCGCGGCCAGGGTATGGTCGCGCACGGGCAATCTGTCCGGGCACTCCGCGGTTATCGTCGTGCGGGGCGACTGCAGCGCTATTCCCTTGGCCGACCATTGCGTCGATGCTGTGGTCAGCCTTGAGACCCTGGGCCCTCTAGAGCGGTATGCCGTGGCGTTGCTGGAGATGCAGCGGGTGCTGCGCCCCGGCGGCCTGCTCATCCTGGCCGGTCCTGACGGTTCGGCGTCCCAACCGGCGGAGCGCCTGGACAACGCCTTTTCCAACCTGCTACAAAACCGTTTCCCGTATGTCGCCCTGGCTGGACAGTCGCCGCGCTTCGGACCTGGCCTTGTGTTCGCTGGCCCGGTCGCGGGGACCCGGGTATTCACGCCGGACGGGGCGCCCGTGGAGTGCGGCGCGGCGCGGTGCGATCACTTGGCTCTGGCCAGCGATGCCCCGTTGCCACCGCTGTTCAATAGCCTCTGCCTCGACCTTGACGTGCCTGGCGACGCTGGCCGCGCCGCCCCAGCGGCGCGGCCGGCGAGCGATGCCAGGACGGCCGTGCTAGAGCGCGCCCTGGCCGAGCAGACGCAGCGCGCCGCCGTGGCGACCGCGCAACTGGCGATAGAACGGCAGCGGGCTAGCGTTATCGAGGCCAGCACGGTCTGGCGGACAACAGCGCCGCTGCGCCGGTTCCTCGATCCCTTCCCACGACTGCGGCGCTTGGGCCGCCAGGCTCTTGGCGTCGCGGCCCGCCAGCGCCGGGCTTGGCTGAGCCGCCGGGCGGAGGCACAGCGGGCTGCAGCCTACCGGCCATTGGTCACTGCCATCGTGCCAAATTTCAACCACGCCCGCTTCCTGCCGCAGCGGCTCGACAGCATCCTGCAGCAGACCTACCCGAACCTGGAAGTGCTGATCCTGGACGACGCCTCGACGGATGACAGCGTGGCCGTGATCGAGCGCTATCAGTTGGCCTTCCCGGACCGGGTGCGGGTGCTCCGGAACGAGCGCAACTCCGGCAACGTTTTCCGTCAGTGGCGCAAGGGCGTTGAGGCAGCGTCCGGCGAGTTGATCTGGATCTGCGAAAGCGACGACTTCGCCGAGCTGACATTCCTCGCCAACCTGGTGCCGGCCTTTGCCGACGACAGCGTCATGCTCGGTTTCGGCCGGATTCAGTTCGCCAACCGCGCGGGTCGGCCCTATGCCGGTCTCGATGCCTATCGGGAACGTGCCCAGCGGGGAATTTGGTCCGCGCCGAATATCCGCCCCGCCAAGGCTTGGTTCGACACGGCATTCGGCGTGGCCAACGTCATCCCTAATGTCGGCGGCTGCCTGATCCGGCGCCAGCCGATCGAGCCGGAGGTCTGGGAGGAGGCCGCGAACTACCGAATTCTCGGCGACTGGTACCTGTATGCAATGCTGGCTCGCGGCGGGCGGATTGCCTTCATGCCGAAGGCGGTTGCCTACTTCCGGCAGCACGGCAGCAATACCTCGGTGTCCGGCTTCACTGGTGTGGCCTATTACACCGAGCACGAGCGCCTGCTCCGGCTGTTGCGTCAGCGTTGGGGCGTACCGCCAGCTACCGTGGCCCGCTTCCATGCGCGGCTGCAGGCCCAATTCGACTGGGCGAAAGCCGCTCCGGCGCTCGGTTCCCTGGCTGCGGTGTTCGATCTGGACAAGGTGCTGGCCGTCCAGCGCAGTGCCCGTCACATCCTGATAGTGATCCTTGGTTTCTATCTCGGTGGAGGGGAGCTGTTCCCGATCCATCTGGCTAACGAGCTGGTACGGCGTGGCTATATCATTTCGGTCATGACACTGCAGACGCATGATTGGGATGCCCGGATCCGCGCGCAACTCGACCGCCGCATCGCCGTCTACTCAGCGAACATGATGCAGCGGATTGGCCCGGCGCGGTTCCTGGCGGAGGCCGGGATCGATCTGGTCCATTCGCACTTCGTCGGAGCCGAAAACGTGTTCTTCAGCGAGACACAGCCGGCGCCGGACATTCCCTACGTGGTCACGCTGCATGGCTCCTATGAGGTCATCGGTTCTAGACCGGACTTTATCCGGCGGATAGCCCAGTATGTAGATCATTGGGTCTATCTGACTCCGAAGAACCTGGATCACCTCCAGCTCCTGACCCCTGCCGAGCGCAGCCGAATCTCGACGTCCCGCATCCCGAATGGGATGCCGCTGGACCCCCGACCGTTCAACGCGACCCGTGCCGAGCTCGGCATTGGCAACGACGATCTCGTCTTCGCCCTGGTGTCGCGCGCGATTCCGGAGAAGGGCTGGGAGGTGGCGATCCAGGCACTAGCGCTTGCACAGGCGCGAACGCAGCGCCGCCTTGTGCTGCTGCTGTGCGGCGCGGGCCCCGAGGCCGACCGCCTAGCCAGCCTGTACGCAGACCAGCCGGCGGTGAAATTCCTCGGCTTCCAGGAGCGAGTGCATGGCCTGTACCGCCTCGCCGATTGCGCCATCTTGCCAACGCGTTTCCAGGGCGAATCCTTCCCGCTAACCCTGATCCAGGCGATGCAGGTTGGGACGCCAGTCATCGCCACGGATGTAGGCGAGATCGCCAGCATGCTCAGCCGCGACGGCAGACGCGCTGGCCTTGTCGTGCCGCCTATCCCGGATGATACAGCCTTCGCCGAAAGCGTGGCGCAAGCCATGCTGGTGCTGGAGGATTCTGCTACCCGTGCGGCCTGTGCTCGGGATGCCGCTGCGCTCGGCCAGCAGTTCAACATGGAGGCGGTTGCCACCGCCTATATCGCCTGCTTTGACCAAGTGATCGAGCGTCATCGGACGGGGGCTGCATGACACCGCATTGGTAGGCCTGGATTGTATCCTTCCAGTGATGCTTTCGATAGGTACTTAAAGTTGACGTAGCAGGCATCTGGACACCTCGAAAAACCTGGCTGTTGGGTGGCGGTGCAGTCGGCCTCGGTCGCGTCCCAGGAGGTGGTGTAGGAGGACCGGAGCCCGGGGCGCGTAGCGAAGTCCCTGGGTGAGCG
>CALGAN010000043.1 GCA_937951875.1 uncultured Alkalilimnicola sp.
GCCAGCCGCGGCAGGCCATCGAGCATCCGAAGGTGACGCTGTGGAGCGAGGCGCTGGCCGCCGGCAAGGTGCCGGGCCCGCACACCGCCGGTCCCGACGACTGGTGCGTGTTCCCGTACAGCTCCGGCACCACCGGCAATCCCAAGGGCTGCGTGCACACGCACCGCTCGGCCATGGCCACCACCGTGATCGGCGCGATCTGGACGCTGGTGCCGCCCGATGCGGTGCAGCTGATCACCGTGCCGATGTTCCACGTCACCGGCATGCAGCTGTGCATGAACAACTCGATCTACTCCGGCTGCACCATGGTGGTAACCACCCGTTGGGACCGGCGCGTGGCGCTCGAGCTGATCCAGCGGCACAAGGTGACCAACTGGCGCAACATCTCCACGATGGTCATCGACATGCTGGCCGATCCGGATCTCGGCAAGTATGACCTCTCCAGCCTCAAGCGCATCGGCGGCGGCGGCGCGGCCATGCCGAAGGCGGTGGAGGCCAAGCTGTTCGAGCTGACCGGCCTGCGCTACATCGAGGGCTACGGCCTGTCGGAGACCATCTCCACCACCCACGCCAATCCGCCGCAGGCGCCGAAGGCCCAGTGCCTGGGCGTGCCGGTGATGGACGTGGACTCGCGGGTGATCGACCTGGACACCCTCGAAGAGCTGCAGCCGGGCGAGGTCGGCGAGATCATCATCCACGGCCCGCAGGTGTTCCAGGGCTACTGGAACCGGCCGCAGGACACCGCCGAAGCCTTCATCGAGCTGGACGGCAAGCGTTTCTTCCGCACCGGCGACCTGGGCTACTACGACGAGGACGGCTATTTCTTCCTGGTCGACCGGGTCAAGCGCATGATCAACGCCTCCGGCTTCAAGGTCTGGCCGACCGAGGTCGAGGCGCTGATGTATGGTCACCCGGCGATCAAGGAAGTGTGCGTGATCGCCAGCCCGGATCCGCGCCGCGGCGAGACCGTCAAGGCGCTGGTGGTGCTGCGCGCCGAGCAGCAGGGCAAGGTGACCGAAGCGGACATCATCGCTTGGTGCAAGGCCAACATGGCGGCCTACAAGTGCCCGACCGCGGTCGAGTTCGTCGACGAACTGCCCAAGTCGC
Organism: uncultured Alkalilimnicola sp.; assembly: GCA_937951875.1. Taxonomy (GTDB): domain Bacteria; phylum Pseudomonadota; class Gammaproteobacteria; order Nitrococcales; family AK92; genus JAAYIK01. The sequence continues at coordinate 1,108 of CALGAN010000043.1, forward strand.
CCACCGGCAAGCTCATGTGGCGCCAGCTGCAGGAGCAGGAGCGGGCGCGCGTCCTGGGTAACGCCTGAGCATCGGCCCGGCCCGCCGCCATGCGGCGGGCCCCGCGGACAGAAGGCTTCGGATATGGATAAAGACTTCGCGGAAGACGTCCGCGCCGTGATCGCCCGCGCCGGTTTCCACGCGGTGCTGGGCTACCGGCCGGTGGAGTGGAGCGACGGGTTGGCGGTGCTGGAGCTCGATTTGCAGCCGCACCATCTCAATCTCGGCGGCGTGGTGCACGGCGGCGTGCTGTGCTCACTGCTGGATGTGGTGTGCGCGCAGGCCGGCACCTACACCCCGGAACCAGGGAAGATTCGCAAGGCCATCACCTTGTCGCTGACCACCACCTTTACCGGGCAGGCCAGCCAGGGGCGCATTCGCGCGATCGGCAAACTGCGTTCCCGTGGCACCAGAATATTCAATAGCAGCGGCGAGATTTTCGATTCCGAAGGCCGGCTATTGGCGATGGGCGAAGGCACATTCCGCCTTCGCAGCGGCCAATAGCGCGGTCGCCGCAACCTATCAACGCCAGGAAAATAGGAGGTTGGGGGCACCGCGTCGATCGCCTTTCGAAGGTGCGGGTTTGGCGCCCATAAGGAGCGCGTTCCGCAGAGTGGAAAGGCATTCCGTAACGGTTGACGCCGAGAGCGGCCCATGACAGATTCACTAGCTCAAACAAAAACACATATAGCTGCGTCGTAGAGACGCAAGCGAAAGATGATGTAGGTGCCCCAGGCGCCTTCCGTGGGACAGACGGAGGAGGAGAGGACCTATGTTCCTCGCGTTCCGGCGTTGTAACGCCTCGTCGGCGACAGCCGTCGCCAAAACCACTGCTTTGAAAGGTCCGCAGGGTCGCGCTGAAACCTGCCGGATTGTCACCCGGCCAGAGGAGGAGTGACCTTGGAGCTGTTTTTCCAACTCGTTCTTAACGGCCTGACGCTTGGAAGCGTGTACGGCCTGGTCGCTCTTGGGCTGACCCTGGTCTACGGCATCCTGCATGTGCCGAACTTCTCGCACGGCGCGCTGTACATGGTCGGCGCTTACGTTGCGTTCATCCTGATGAGCAATTATGGCGTCAATTACTGGGTCGCCATCGCTGGCGCGGCCGTTGTCGTCGGTGTGCTCGCCATGCTGTCGGAGCGGCTGGTGTTCCATCCGCTGCGCGACGCGCCGCCGATCCACGACAAGATCGCCGCCATCGGCATCCTGCTGTTCCTGGAAGCCGGCGTCATGGCGATCTGGGGCGCGGATTTCCGCCGCATGCCCACGCCGTATTCCGGCATCGTCGACATCTTCGGGCTCACCGCCCCGGCGCAGCGTCTGCTCATCATCGCCGGCGCCTTCGTGCTGGTGGTGGCGCTGCACCTGTTCCTGAAGAAGACCATTCTCGGCTCGACCATCATCGCGATGGCGCAGAACCGCGAAGGCGCGGCCCTGGTCGGCATCAACGCCACCAAAGTGTCGCTGCTCACCTTCTTCATTTCCGGCGCTTTGGCCGCGGTTGCCGCCGGTCTGTTCGCGCCGATCAACCTGGTGTACCCGGCCATGGGTCACCTGGTGATCATGAAGGCCTTCGTGATCATCGTGCTTGGCGGTATGGGCAGTATTCCCGGCGCCATTATCGGCGGCCTGATCATCGGTTTCGCCGAGAGCTTCGCCGGTTTCTACATCTCCACCCATTACAAGGATCTGGTCGCCTTCCTGTTGCTGGTGGTCATCCTTTCCGTCCGGCCTGAGGGCCTGTTCACGAAGGGAGTGCGGTAAGCGTCATGAAGTACCTTCAAGGAAAAGCTGGCTGGGCCATTCTGATCGCCCTGGCCCTCCTGTTCCCGCTCGTGGCCGGAAACAACTACCAGCTGTACGTGATGTCGCTGGCGTTCATCTTCGCCATTTCGACCGCGGGCTTGAACCTGATCACCGGTTACACCGGTCAGCTGAACCTCGGCCACGCCGGGTTCATGGCGATCGGCGCGTACACCGTGGGCATTCTGACCGTCACCTACGAATGGCCGTTCTGGGGGGCCTTCGCCATGTCCGGCGTGGTCGCCGGCGTGATCGGCTTCTTCGTCGGCGTGGTCTCGCTGCGGCTGAAGGAGCATTTCTTCGCGATCTTCACGCTGTGCGTGGGCTTCATCATCTATCTCATTATTGAGAAATGGGATTCCGTTACCGGCGGTACGGTCGGCATCATCGGCATTCCGGGTCCGGCGCCGATCGGTCCGATCACCTTCGATAGCGCGATCTCCCAGTACTATCTCGTGGTGTTCTTCCTGGTGGTGAGCCTGTGGCTGATGCACCGGATCGTGAACTCGCTGCTCGGCCGCACCTTCATCGCGATCCGCAACAGCGACGATCTGGCGCAGGCGCTCGGCATCAACCTGATGCGCAACAAGACCCTGTCGTTCGTGCTGTCGACCTTCTACGCCGGTATCGCCGGTGGCCTGTACGCGGGGTACGTGCGCTTCCTTGGTCCGGACCTGGCCGGTACCCACTACACGTTCGACATGATCACCTACCTGCTGGTGGGTGGCATCGGCACCCTGATGGGGCCGGTGGCCGGCTCGCTGCTGGTGGCCTGGGTCACGCAGTCGCTGCAGTTCCTGCAGGACTATCGCATGGTGGTGTTCGGTCCGCTGCTGGTACTGCTGGTCATCTTCTTCCCGCACGGCATCGTCGGCTTCTACTACAAGAAGCGGATGGAGCGTGAGATGAAGAAGCGGGCGGCCGAAGCCAGCCGCGCCCAGGCGGTCAAGAAGGAGGCCGGTACCAATGCTTAAGATCGAGAACCTCACCAAGCAGTTCGGCGGCCTGACTGCGGTTCGCGATGTCAGCGTGACCTTCGAGAAGGGCAAGATCAACGCGATCATCGGCCCCAACGGCGCTGGCAAGACCACGTTCTTCAACCTGATCAGCGGCATGCATCAGCCGACGTCGGGGCGGATCATCTTCAAGGGCGTGGACGTCACCCGCATGCGCGCCGATCAGGTGGCGCGGCTGGGCGTGGCCCGCACTTTCCAGACCACGCACCTGTTCGACAACGCCACGGTGTTCGACAACCTGATCGTCGGTCACCGCCTGCGCACCAAGTCGGGCTTCTGGGACGTGGTATTCAATACCAAGCGCTTGCGCGAGGAAGAGAAGGCCTGCCGCAAGAAAGCCGAGGAAGTGCTTGAGTTCGTTGGCCTTAACCATGCGGCGTACCGCCTGGCCGGCGACATCTCCCAGGAGGAGCGCAAGCGCGTCGCGTTCGCTCTGGCGCTGGCCACCGAGCCGGATCTCGTCCTGCTCGACGAGCCGGCCGGCGGCGTCAACCCCGAGGAGACCGTGGGGTTGGCCGAGCTGATCAAGAAGATGGTCCGGCACGGTCTGACCGTGTGCCTGATCGAGCACAAGATGGACATGATCATGGGCATGGCCGACAAGATCATGGTGCTCGACCACGGCGAGAAGATCGCCGAGGGCACGCCCGCTGAGATCCAGCGCAATCCGGTCGTTATCGAGGCTTATCTCGGGAGCGAACATGCTGCAGCTTAAGAACGTCAACCTGAACTACGGCAGCTTCCGAGCGCTGCACGACATCAACATCCACGCCGATGAAGGCGAGTTGGTGGTGCTGTTGGGCGCCAACGGTGCGGGCAAGAGCTCGATCTTCCTGACCATCAGCGGTCTCAACAAGTCGGTCAGCGGCAGCATCAAGTTCCGCGGCCAGGAGCTGCTCGGCATGAAGCCGTCGCAGATCGTGGAGGCCGGTATCGTGCACTGCCCGGAGGGACGCAAGCTGTTTCCGGGCATGTCGGTGCTCAAGAACCTGATCCTGGGCGCTTACGTGCACCGTAAGGACAAGGCCGGCGTGCAGCGCTCGCTTGAGGAAGTGCTCGACATGTTCCCGATCCTGCGGGAGAAGAAGGATCAGCCCGCCGGTTCGCTGTCGGGCGGTCAACAGCAGATGGTGGCGATCGGCCGCGCCCTGATGGGCCGTCCGAAGCTGCTGATGCTGGACGAGCCGTCCCTGGGCCTGGCCCCGCTGGTGGTCAAGCAGATGTTCGAGGTGATCCAGCGCATCAACCAAAGCGGCACCACGGTGCTGCTGGCTGAGCAGAACGCATACGCGGCGCTGAAGATCGCCAACCGCGCCTACGTCATCGAGAGCGGACGAATCGTGATGGAAGGCGACCGCGACACGCTGCTGGGCGACGAGCGTATCCGCAAGGCGTACATTGGCGGCTAAGGCCGCCAATCGCCTTCATTGTTCTGTTGGAGGAGGAGAATCTCGCTTAGTTGAAGACTGTTTCGCAGGAGGAGGTGGTCGCGCAAGCGGCCATGGAACGATCAACAAACACTCGCTCGACGAGTGGATAAAGAGGGAAACAGTGATGAACCTGTTCAAGCGCATTGCTCGCGCATCGGCGCTGAGCGCCGTCGTCGCTTTCTCCGCGGCTGGCACCGCCGCCGCTCAGGATGTCGTCAAGATCGGCTATACCGGCCCCCTGAGCGGCGGTGCCGCCCTGTACGGCAAGAACTGCCTCAGCGGCATGCAGATGGCCGAGGAGGAGATCAACGCCGCCGGCGGCTTCGAGGTCAACGGCAAGAAGTACAAGCTCGAAGTGGTGGCGCTGGACGACAAGTACTCGCCCAGCGAGGCTGGCACCAACGCTCGCCGTCTGGTCCAGGAGCACAAGACCCCGGTGGTGTTCACCCCGCACTCCGGCGGCGTGTTCGCGCTGCAAGCCTTCAACGAGCGCGATAACTTCCTGGTCGCGGCCTACACCAGCGTGCCGACCGTCACCGAGCGCGGCAATAAGCTGACCGTGCGCATCCCGCCGTCGTTCATGGGTTACATGGAGCCGTTCACCAAGGTGTCCATGGAGCGCTTCGGCAAGCGCGTGGCCATCGCCAACGCCACCCACGACTACGCCAAGGCTTGGACCAAGGCTTTCGTGCCGGTGTGGACCGCGGCGGGTGGCGAAGTGGTGGCCGACAATCCGATGGACTACAACAAGGACACCGACTACTACTCGGGCGT
>CALGAN010000044.1 GCA_937951875.1 uncultured Alkalilimnicola sp.
ACTCGAGCGTCGTTCTGTTGGCGGCTGAGGGAGGCAACTTCCTCATCCCCAACGGCACGTTCATCTTCATCCTGCTGCTCTTCCTGATCGTGCTCGGCGTGATCGCCAAGTGGGTGGTGCCACCCATCTCGGCGGTGCTCGCCGAGCGCGAAGCCATGATCAAGCAGACGGTGGAGGACAGCCGGAAAGCGGCAGAACAGTTCCAGGCGGCCGAAGCCGACTACGACGCAGAGATGGCCAAGGCCCGCGCCGAGGCGTCTCGCTACCGCGATGACGCCCGGGCGGAGGGCCGGAAGATCCTGGAAGACATGCGTGGTCGCGCCTCCGAGGAGGCGGCAGCCGTGGTGGCGCAGGCCGAGGAACAACTCAAACAGCAGGCCGACGCCATCGCGGCGGACCTGCGGGCGTCGGTGGACTCGCTGTCGCGGACGCTCGCCAGCCGGGTGCTCGGTGTCGATGTGACCACTCGGACGACACCCGTATCAACAGGGCAGGAGCGATAGGTTCAGTGTCGACTTTCATCGGTCAGCTCATCGGGTTCGCCGTCGTGGCGTTCCTGGTCGTGCGGTTCGTGGTACCGCCGGTGCGAGCGTTGATGCGGGCCCAGCAGGAGACGGTCCGCAATCAGCTCAACGAAAGCGCCGAGGCCAAGAAGCGGCTGCAGGAGGCGCAGACGGCGCACCAACAGGCGGTCGAGCGGGCCAAGGCCGAGGCTGCACAGGTCATCGAAGAGGCCAAGACCGATTCCGAGCGCATCCTCGAACAGATCCGCGCCCAGGCCGATGCGGAGGTGGAGCGGATCAAGCAGCAGGGCGCCGCACAGGTGCAGCTGCAGCGGGCCCAGCTGATCCGCCAACTGCGTGCCGAACTCGGACGCGAGTCGGTGCTCCGGGCCGGCCAGATCGTCCGCGAGGTGGTCTCCGACCCGCAGGAGCGGGCGGCGACCGTCGACCGGTTCCTCGACGAACTGGACGCCATGGCGCCCTCGGAGGTCGTGGTCGAGGACCGGTTGTCGGCACGGCTGCGTTCGGCGAGCCGTGACTCGCTGGCCGCCCTGGTCGCCAAGTTCGACCAGATCGCGGCCGGTCTCAACCCCGATGCGCTGTCCACGCTGGCCGGCGACCTGACCGCGGTCGTCAAGCTGCTCGGGCGGGAACCGGTGCTGACCCGCCACCTCGCCGAGTCGACCGACGAGGCGGCGCCGAAGGCCGGTCTGGTCGACCGGCTGTTCGCCGGCAAGGTGAGCGATCCGGCGCTCGAGCTGCTCAAGGCCGCGGCGTCGGGCCGGTGGTCGACCGACTCCGACCTCGTCGACGTCATCGAGCACATCGCGCGGTTGGCGCTGCTGGTGCGGGCCGAGCGCGACGGTGTGGCCGCCGAGGTCGAGGAGCAGCTGTTCCGGTTCAGCCGCGTCCTGGATTCGAACCCGCACCTGGGCTCGCTGCTGAGCGACCACACCGCGCCCGCCGAGGGCCGGGTCACGCTGCTGCGCAACGTGTTGAGCCGTGCCTCGGGAACCAACCCCGTCGCGGCCGACCTGTTGGCGCAGACTGTCGAGCTGCTGCGTGGTGAGCGCGCCGATGAGGCGGTGTTGGGTCTCGCCGAGCTCGCCGTGGCCCGGCGCGGCGAGGTGGTGGCGCACGTCGGCGCGGCCGCCGAGCTGAGCGACGCGCAGCGCACCCGGCTGACCAAGGTGCTGACCCGCATCTACGGCCACCCGGTGTCGGTGCAGCTGCAGATCGACCCCGAACTGATGGGCGGGCTGACCATCACCGTCGGCGACGAGGTGATCGACGGGACGCTGGCGTCGAAGCTGGCCGCGGCCGAGACCAAGTTGCCGGACTGACAACTGAAGACCCGAAGACCTTAAGCAAGAGCAGGAAGACGAAAAGCCATGGCAGATTTGACTATCTCGGCTGACGACATCCAGGGTGCGATCGAAGACTACGTATCCGGATTCAGCGCCGAGACCGCGCGCGAGGAGATCGGTACCGTCATCGACGCCGGTGACGGTATCGCCCACGTCGAGGGCCTGCCCTCGGTCATGACCCAGGAGCTGCTCGAGTTCCCGGGCGGCATCCTCGGGGTGGCGCTGAACCTCGACGAGCACAGCGTCGGTGCGGTGATCCTGGGTGACTTCGAGAAGATCGAAGAGGGCCAGCAGGTCAAGCGCACCGGTGAGGTGCTGTCGGTTCCGGTCGGCGACGCCTACCTCGGCCGGGTGGTCAACCCGCTCGGCCAGCCGATCGACGGCAAGGGCGACATCAAGGCCGACACCCGCCGCGCGCTGGAGATCCAGGCCCCGTCCGTGGTTCAGCGGCAGAGCGTGAGCGAGCCGCTGCAGACCGGTATCAAGGCCATCGACTCGATGACCCCGATCGGTCGCGGCCAGCGTCAGCTGATCATCGGCGACCGCAAGACCGGCAAGACCGCGGTCTGCGTCGACACCATCCTCAACCAGCGGGCCAACTGGGAGACCGGCGACCCCAAGAAGCAGGTGCGCTGCATCTACGTCGCCATCGGCCAGAAGGGCTCCACGGTCGCCGCGGTGCACCGGGCGCTGGAAGAGGGCGGCGCGATGGAGTACACCACCATCGTCGCGGCCACCGCCTCGGACTCGGCCGGCTTCAAGTGGATCGCCCCGTACACCGGATCGGCCATCGGCCAGCACTGGATGTACGACGGCAAGCACGTGCTGATCGTCTTCGACGACCTGACCAAGCAGGCCGAGGCGTACCGCGCGATCTCGCTGCTGCTGCGCCGCCCGCCGGGCCGCGAGGCCTACCCGGGTGACGTGTTCTACCTGCACTCGCGTCTGCTGGAGCGGTGCGCGAAGCTGTCCGACGACATGGGTGGCGGCTCGCTGACCGGTCTGCCGATCATCGAGACCAAGGCCAACGACATCTCGGCCTACATCCCGACCAACGTCATCTCCATCACCGACGGCCAGATCTTCCTGGAGACCGACCTGTTCAACCAGGGTGTGCGGCCGGCCATCAACGTCGGCACCTCGGTGTCCCGGGTCGGTGGTGCGGCGCAGGTCAAGCCGATGAAGAAGGTCGCCGGTCGGCTGCGGCTGGACCTGGCCCAGTACCGCGAGCTGGAGGCGTTTGCCGCCTTCGCCTCCGACCTGGACAAGGCCTCCCGGGCGCAGCTCGAGCGTGGCGCCCGCCTGGTCGAGCTGCTCAAGCAGCCGAACTACTCGCCGTACCCGGTCGAGGAGCAGGTGGTCTCGATCTGGGCCGGCACCGAGGGCAAGCTCGACGACATCCCGGTCGGCGAGATCCGGCGCTTCGAGTCGGAGTTCCTGGAGTTCCTCCGCCACCAGTACCGGTCGACGCTGTCCGCCATCGCCGACCAGCAGTGGGACGACGAGATATTCGATCGCGCGGGCGTTGCCGAGCTGTTCGACGCCATAGGCAGCGATGACAAGCGCCTCGTGGCGTATCCGGGGCCGCACCTGGAGTTGTCGGGAGAGCGCCTGGACGATGCCGCCGAATTTCTCGCCCGGCGACTGCGTGCGGCCAACGGGCCCGGTGCCAGCCACTCTTGATCAATGGAGCGTCGATGAAAACCTTGGATATTTCGCCCGAAGTCATGCATACGCGCACCGCGCGTTTCGAGGAGTATGCGCACGCGCAAACCGCCGGCCCGCGCGCGGTCGCCGTGCGGGCCCTGTGGGGCGGGCAGCTCGTATCCCTGATGGGCACGCGAAATACGAAGGGTCGATTTTCGGACCCTCCCGTGCCTAGCCTGCCGCGCGCATGCACGGGATATGCCGCATGGGGTGCGGGCGGCCGGTCGCTGCCCTACCGCAATCCGGATGCGATCGAGAATCTGCTGTGCCTGGAAGGCGAGTTGCTGGTCCGCCTCGGGCCGGACCTGGCGCACGAAATCCGCCTGGGCCGGTTCGACATGCTGTCCATCCCGGTCGACGTGCTGCATGAGATCGCTTGCGGGGCTGGCGGTGCGAAGGCCTTGATGGTGCTCAATGGCGCGCCGGATTGCGCCTATCCCGCCGTGTTCTGCGGGCAGGCCCCGGCCGGACTGGAAGCGGAGGCCATCGAGGCGCTGAATGCGCGCTTCGATCCGGGGGTGGGCCGGGAGGTAGACGGCAAGGCGCTGGAGCAGCGCGTGACGCGCTATGCGTCGCTGGTGCCGTACAAGCGCGCGCTCGACGCCCAAAGCGCGATTCCGGCGGCCGCGACCGAGTGGTTGACCGCAAGTTCCGTGTTCCCGCTGTTGATCCCGGAAGGCCATGTCGGCCGCTCGCAAAACGCTCCGGTCAAAGGGCTGCCCGGCCTGTACGTAGCGATTGCCGAGTGCGTGCCGGGCGACGGACCTTTGCCGCATGCGCATTTCGATACCCAGGAGTCTTTCTTTGTGCTGGATGGCGAGTGGGACGTCAGCTGGGGTTTCGACGACGCGTTCCGCATCCCGCTGCGCGCCTTTGACCTCGTGGGCGTGCCGGCCGGCGTGATGCGCGCATTCCGCAATACCGGCAAGGAGACGGCGCGGCTATTCGTCATCATCCAGGGGCAAGAGCGGATGAGCGACACCGTGGTGTACGCGCCGGACGTAGGCGAGGAAGTCCGGAAACGGTTCGGGCCTGAGGTGGTCGAGGCGTTCCGCAAGGTGAACATCACGTTCGATGCGCAGCGGGCCTGAATGCCGCGCATCCCATGCGGCCGCGTGCGTGGCGCATAGCCTCCGCAGAGGGGCCTGCACGACAAGGAGGAGCAAAGATGGAGCGCAAGGGCAAACAATCAGGGCGCGCCTTGGGCGCGCGGCGACGGAGCATCGCGGCGGTGGCCGCCCTGCTGCTCGGGTTCGGCGCCGGGGGGGCTGCGCAGGGGACGTATCCGTCCAAGCCCGTCCGGCTGATCGTGCCGTATGCGCCGGGCGGCGTGACCGACGTGTCGGCGCGGCTGGTCGCGCAGAAGCTGGGCGAGTTGTTGGGGCAGACCGTTTATGTCGAGAACAAGGGAGGTGGCGGCACGCGCATCGGGGCCGCCGAGGCCGCGCGCGCCGCACCGGACGGCTACACCTTGCTCTACGCCAACTCCATTACGCACGGCACGCTGCCGGCCACGGCCGCTTCGCTGCCGTTCGATCCCATCAAGGATTT
>CALGAN010000045.1 GCA_937951875.1 uncultured Alkalilimnicola sp.
AGAAGGGCGGCAAGTTCATGCCCTCGCTCGTGGCCGAGATCGGTGACGTGCTCGAAACCCACCTGCGCAAGATCGGCGTGCTCCAGGAAAGCGGTGCGGCGCCGAAGCAGCCGTCGTCGCCCGAGCGGCCGGTACCGCCGGACCAAGGCTCGAACGCGTCGTTTCCCGCCGATGCCATGCTCTGCCCGAGCTGCCGCAGCAAAGCCATGATCGCGCTCGACGGGTGCTTGACCTGCCTGAACTGCGCCGACTCGAAATGTGGTTAGGAAGTAGTCGTGACAATCCGAATCGGTGATTATTATTTTTGTAATAAACTATAAGTCTTTCTTGGTATTTTTTTGGTTCTGCGATCTTGTCTTTGAAGATTGTCAGGGCTTTGCTTGTAAATTACTGAAGTCGTGGAGCCCTGCGCAGGGGCTCCACGAAACGCCGCTGATGCGGAAAAAATGTAGCGTTGCAAGGAGAGCCGCGCCGCGATCAGCGCTTGGTGTTGGTGGCGGTGTCGAAGCCGACCGCGATCGCCGCCAGGGCGTTGCCGTCTTCGTCGTACGGGGTGTACTTCACCTCCAGGTCGACGAAGCTGATGGTGATCACTTCCAGCGGCCGGTAGGTGTCCTGGGCATTGGCGGTGACCTGGTAGCTGCTGATCAGCGCGTTCTTCAGCGTGTATTCCATATACACGTCGGCGCCAGTGCCGGTACCGGTCTTGGTCAGGTGGATGACCACCGTCTTGCCGGTGCCGCAGCAGGACTCGATGAACAGGTTCGGGGTGGCGCTGTCCATGCGGCGGGTCACCACCAGATCGCTGACTTCGGCATTGGAGGATTCGCGATCGTTCTGGGTGGAGGTGGCCGACGTGATGCGCCGCGTCACGCCCCACTGGATGCTTTCGATGTCCATCCACTGCTTGTGGTTCTTGTCCGAGGACTCCCCCTTGATGCCTTCATAGTTCATGAAAATGGACATGACGGTTCTTCCTGTATTATTGGTTGTTGGTCCTTTTTTGGGCGAGTCGCCCGCTGGAATTGTATGGAATGATTTTCGCTAAGTAAACCTAGATCTCGATTGGTTTTTATCAATCAATAATAAATTTTTGTTTTGTTTTTTAGCGCGTTTTGCACGTGGTTTTGTCGCGGTGTCAGGCCCGATCGGATTAGGCCAGGCCTTAAGCCGGACCGACCGCTTCCATGCCATGCGCGACCGCTGGCGCGCGGAACTCGAGCCGGAACCCGCCGTCGTCGACGTCCACGAACACGCCCGGCAGTGGCTCGTCCCGCATCAGCGCCGCCAGTAGCCGTTCGGCCATGAACGGCAGCAGCGTGTTGGCGAGCAGGGTGCTGATCTGGCGGGCGCCGCAGTCGCTGCTCTGGCACTGGGCGATCACGTGCGTGACCAGGGTGTCCCCGAAGCGCAGCGGTACTCGGTACTGGGCCTCGAAGCGCTGGCGGATCGCGTCCAGCTGCAACCGGGCGATGGCGGCCAGCGCGTCGGCGTCGAGCGGGTAGTAGGGAATGACGTTGATGCGCCCGAGAAACGCCGGCTTGTAGGTCTGCCGCAGGATAGGGCTGATCGCCGCCAACAGCGCCTCGGGCGCGGGCCGGGTCTCCGGATCCAGGCATAGCCGCTCGATCTGCTCGCTGGCGGTATTGCTGGTGAGGATGATGACCGTGTTGCGGAAGTCGATGTCGCGACCCTGACCGTCGCGCAGCGTGCCTTTGTCGAACACCTGATAGAACACGTCCTGCACGCCCGGGTGGGCTTTCTCGATTTCGTCGAGCAGCACCACGCTGTAGGGCTTGCGTCGCACCGCCTCGGTCAGCAGGCCGCCTTCGCCGTAGCCGACGTAGCCGGGCGGCGAGCCCATCAGCAGCGAGACTTTGTGCTCCTCCTTGAACTCGGACATGTTGATCACGGTGATGGCGCGTTCCGAGCCGTACAGTTGCTCGGCCAGCGCCAGTGCCGTCTCCGTCTTGCCCACGCCGCTCGGCCCCACCAGCATGAACACGCCCAGCGGCCGGCGGGGGTCGGCCAGCTTGGCGCGGGCGGTGAGCATGCTCTTGGCGATCAGCGCCAGCGCGTGCGGCTGGCCGATCACCCGTCGGCTCAAGGCCTGCTCCAGCCCCAGCACGTTGCGGATGTCGTCGGCCTGCATCCGTCCGACCGGTATGCCGGTCCAGTCGGCGACGACGCTGGCCACGACCTGCGCGTCGACGCAGTCGTGCAGCAGCGGTGTGTCGCCCTGGCAGCGGGCCAGCCGCTGGCGCGCTTCGGCGAGCCGTCGGCGCAGCTCGCCGACCGTGCTCTCGTCGGCGTCTTGCTCGAGGCGCCGCCGCAGCTCAGCGATTTCGGCGACCAGGGCCTTGGCCTGCGCCCAGCGCTCGATCAGGGCATCGCGCTCGGCTTCCAGCGCCGCCTGGCGCGCGGCCAGCTCGGCCAGGGTCGCGCTGTGATCCTGGCCGTAGGTCCGCTCGCGCCGCAGGCGGGCCTGCTCGGCGGCGACCGCGTCCAGGGCGCGTTGGCAGCGCTCCAGCGCGGGCGGCATGGTGCGCAGGCTCAGGTTGACGCGGGCGCAGGCTGTGTCGAGCAGGCTCACGCACTTGTCGGGCAGCTGGCGGCCGCTGACGTAGCGGTGCGACAGCCGGACCGCGCTGCTGACGGCTTCCTCCAGGATCACCACCTGGTGATGGCGCTCCAGCGATGGCACCAGGCCGCGCAGCATGACGATCGCCTGTTCCTCGCTCGGCTCGTCGACCTTCACCACCTGGAAGCGGCGGCTGAGCGCGGCGTCCGACTCGAAGTACTTTTTGTACTCCGCCCAGGTGGTGGCGGCGATGGTGCGCAGCTCGCCGCGGGCCAGCGCCGGCTTGAGCAGGTTGGCGGCGTCGCCGGCGCCCGCCGCGTTGCCAGCGCCGATCAGGGTGTGGGCCTCGTCGATGAACAGGATGATCGGCTGCGGCGAGCGTTGGATTTCCTTGATGACGCTCTTCAGGCGGCTCTCGAACTCGCCCTTGACGCCGGCGCCCGCCTGCAGCAGGCCCAGGTCCAGACTGCGCAGCGACACGCCGCGCAGCGACTCCGGCACGTCGTCCTCGGCGATGCGGCGCGCCAGTCCTTCGACCACGGCGGTCTTGCCCACCCCGGCTTCGCCGGTGAGGATGGGGTTGTTTTGGCGCCGCCGGCACAGGATGTCGATCATCTGCCGGATCTCGGGGTCGCGGCCGAGCACCGGATCGATCGCCCCGGCCCGCGCTTGCGCGGTGAGATCGATGGTGTACCGATCGAGCGCCGAGGCGCTGGCCGGCCGGCGCGGCTCGCCGGCGTCGCCGTCCGTCGGCGCCGCGCGCAGTAGCGTCTCGCACTCGGCGCGGATGTCCTCGCCGCGCAGTTTCTCGAACTCCGGCGAGATCTTCAGCGCGCGCAGCCGCAGCGCGCCGCTCTCCGTCAGCGCCAGCAGCAGATGGGCGGGGCGCAGCTCCAGCGAGCAGAATTGCGAGGAAGCGAGTATCCAGGCTTCGTACAGCAAGCGCCTGACGTCCGTGGCGATCTTGGGAAAGCCGCCGTTGCCGCTCTTCAACCGCTCCAGCGCCGCTTGCAGGTCCACGCTCAGCCGCTCCCCGTCGACCTTGAACCGGCTCAGCACCGCTATCAGTTCGGGATCGGGCTGATTCACCGCCTCCGCCAGCCAGTGCTCGATGTCGACGGCGTAATGACTGCGGCTAGAGGCGTTGGCGACCGCCTTTTCGAACTGCTCCCGGCAGCTCGGGGACATGTGCTTGATGAGTTGGTCGAATTCCATGGCTTTGCCTGAGTTGCTGGGTGTCCTTTGAGGGTTAGGCGGCGGGCGGGACGCTTCGCAGCGGCAGCGTGGCCGTCCTGCGCCGCAGCGGGCGGCTTTGCAGCCAGGCGTTCCAGCCCAGCCGCAGGCCGTCGCCGAGCCGGCGACGGCGGTGGGCATCGTCCTCGATGACGAAGCGCAGCTCCACGTTCAGATGGCTCGGGGTGTAGGCATCGATCAGCCGGCGCAGCTCCTGCGCGCGCGGCGTGTGTGGCAGCAAGCGCTCGTGCTCGGCGTGGGTCAGCGGGCCGATCTCGATGCGGAACAGGCTCTGCGCGTCCCAGGCCCGGCGACCGAGCAGCACACCGTTCCCGAGCCGATGGTTGCGGCCGTTGCCGCCGCTGCCGATGCGCAGGCGATCCTGCTCGGCGAGGTACAGCCACTGGCCGACGAAACACTCGACGCGCACCGGGTGGCCGAGGAAATCGCTCAGCAGTCGCGCCAGCGCGCTGCTCGAGCGGGTGCCCCGGGAGAAATGGCCGGCGTAGAACAGCTGCGGCTGATACGGCCGCTGGCGGATCTGACCGGCCAGCGCCTGCAGGGCACGGCTGAACGGATCGCTCAGCGTGGCGGGATCGTGCCGTTCGAACTGCGGCACCAGTCGGTATTTGCCGCAGGCGCGGTAGTACAGGGCGATCAGCCGATGGTTGAACAGGTCCAGAAAATCGGCCAGCGCGCGGTCGCGCTGCTTGAGCCGCTCCTGCACCAGGGTGGTGTAGTGCTGTGGCAGCACGCCGCTGGGACCGGTCAGCCCCATGAAGGCGACCTCCATCTGGAAGGCGGGAGCGGTGCGCGCGCCTCCCGGCTCGCGTCGCTGGACCCGCTCCAACGCTCTGCCTGGGAAGGCCAGGCTCTGGACGGTGCGAAAGCGCACTGGTTCGAGCGCCGGCGGCCCATCGCCGCCGACCGGCACGGTTCGCAGATAGCGCTCCAGCAGGCGGACCGCCGCGAAGAAGTCGTCCCGCGCCCGCGGCCCCGCCAGCGCGCGTTCGGCTAGATCAAGGGTTGTGTCCCGCCGCGTGGTGGCCATGAGATCACGCTGCCCGGACGCTGCCGGACCCGTACGTCGAGTTGAACGAAGGTGTTGACCGTGCAGTGGTGCGCGAAGAACTCGCTGAGCACCGCGCTGAACAGGTACAGGCCGGCACCGCTGTAGTAGAGCTCGTCCAGTTCCAGCTCCAGGCGCGTGCCCTGGCAGATCGACGCCCGGCCGTCGCGGGCGACGCGGGCGGTGGCCAGGCTGGTCTTGAGATCGACGATGCCCTCGATGATGGCGCGGGTTTCCGGCTGCTGGCGGAAGTCGTACAAGCCCAGCGTTTCCTTCAGCACCGCCAGGCCGTCGGCGCCGGAGAAATGCTGCAGCGACAGCTGGGTGATCAGTTGCCAGCGGGTGGCGTCGCCCAGCCGCGGGCGCACGGTCGGCGTCGGCGCGGTGACGCAGCTCGCCTGCAGGCCGGCGCCGCCTTGCTCGAAGCGCAGCCGCGGCTCGCCGGGGCCGAACGGCAGCTTGTCGGGCAGGTCGCGATTGGTGCACAGCGCGTCACCGCCGATGATCCAGTCGCTGTCCGGCGCGGTGATCCGGAAGTCGCGGTCCACCAGCGACAGCCACAGCTCCGAGCCGCGGCTGGCGCGGCCGTCGTACCACTCGCTCGCTTCCCGCCGGGCATGCCAGTACAGTGGCGAGTCGCTCTCGCCCTGAGCGGCGCGATGCGAGCCATAGAACGGCTGTAGCTCGATGCGCCGGCCCGCCGAGTCGCGGGCGTGGACCCGTAGCAGGGTATGGATCTCGGCGTAGCGGGTCTGGGTGGCGTCGACGCGCAGCTTGGTTTCGTAGCCCAGGTCGGCGGCGGCGATGTACTCCAGCCGCTGCTCGAACAGATTGATGACGGGCGTGCAGCCGAGCAGCAAGGTGTCGCCGGAGATGCCTTGCACCAGCTCCGGGTGGCTGCGGTTGAAGTAGATGTAGATCTCGGCCTGCTCACCGGCGCCATGCCAGACGTCGGTCAGCCCCTCCAGGCGCACGAACAGGAACTTCTCCGGGAACGCGAAGTATTCGGTGAGCAGGCGGTGCGCCGACGAGGTGCGGCCGTCGCCCGGCAGCGCCGCCTCCGACTCGTCCATGCCGCACGGGCGCAGCCGCTGGGGCGGCAGAAACACGGTCGGCCGCTCGTGCGCGGGATCGGCGATGGCGATGGCGGTGGCGTGCTGCAGCAGAAATTCATACAGCCGGAAGCTGAGCTGGGGCTGGCCGTTGAGGAAGAACCGCAGCTGCGCTGGCGCCAGCTCCGCCAGGCGGATGCCCGGTTCGCAGCGCAGGCGGATTCGCAGCACCGCCTGGTTGACGCCGTGCTGCCGGGGCACCTCCGGCGCCTTGAACGGCAGGGCCGAGAACTCGGACGAGGCCACCGTGAGCGGATAGACCTCGGTGTCGTAGCAGGTGCGGTAGTAGCAGGTGCCCAGCGGGTTGGACTGGGTCAGCAGCAGGGTGCCGCGCGGCACGCTGCGCGGCTCCGGCCGCTCCGGGATGGTCTGGATGCGGACGATGCTCAGCGAGGGGATGGGGGCGTGGTAATCCGGGTAAAGCACGCCCATCAGCGCTTCAGTTAGCTCCGGAAAGCCGTCGTCGAGCTTGTGGCGGATGCGGGCGGTGAGGAAGGCGACGGCCTCGATCAGCCGCGCCACGTGCGGGTCTTCCACCATGTCCTTGTCCAGGCGCAGCCGCCCGGCGATCTTGGGATGGCGTTCGGCGAACTCGGCGCCGAGCTTGCGCAGGTAGGCTAGCTCGCGGTTGTAGTAGGACAGCAGCACGTCATCCATGGCGCAGCTCCCGCAGCTTGACCTCCCGGTCGTGGGCGCGGACGCGGGAGTCGAACAGGAGCGGCACCGGCGCCGGCTCGATCATCAGCAGCGCCGAGATCTTGAGATGCAGGCTGCGCTGGTATTCCTCCGCGGCCGGCGCCAGCGTCACCTGCACCCGCCGCAGCCGTGTCTCAAACCGCTCGATGGTGGCCTGGACGGTACGGCGGAAATGCTCCCGGTGCTCGGCCGAGCCCAGCAGCACCGTGCTGAAGTCCGGCAGGCCGTAATTCACCACCGAGCGCGCTAGCTCCGGGTAGGCGTCGAGCGGGACCCGGCGGTAGAGCCGGGTGTTGAGCAGATTCTCCAGGTCGCGACGCACCGCGGCCTTGACCTGCTCCAGCCGCACGGCGGGGAGCGGGACGATCTCCAACGCCTGGCCGGGATCTTCGTCGATCAGCCGATCCAGCAGGGAAGGAACGATCGACGGATGCTGCTTGCTGACCACCATCGCTTTGTCCGTTCCGATAGCGAATGCCGTCATGCCGTGAATTCGATGCTGTCGAGTTCGGTCAGCGGGCGGGCGTCGTCGCCGATCAGCCAGGTGCGCAAGCCGGTGCCGCGGACCAGGCCGCCGTCGTCCAGCCAATCGGTGCGCCGGCCGAGCAAGGCGGCCGGATCGTCGGTGACCGTGGGATAGATGGCCGGAATGAACACCTCGCTGTCGCTGCCGTTACGCAGGACCAGGCGGGCCTTGCGCCAGAGCAGGTCGAGCGGCCGCCGCGGCGGTTCCAGCCGCAGCGACGCCACCTGCTCCAGATCCACCCAGAAGTACTTGCCGTTGCTGGCCAGCACTTCCAGGATGCCGGCACAGAGGTCGTCGAGATCGCGCACGTCCTCGACCTGCTGGCCATCGACCACGGCGGGGCAAGGGCGGCGGGCGGCTTCCAGCGCCTGCGCCGCGGCGGCGGCCTCGGCCAGGCGTCCCTCGCGTATCGCCAGGTTGATCGTCAGCAGCGTCTTGATGCGATCGGTCGGGGTATCCACCACCTCGGGCGCGCGACCGGCGGAAAACACCTCGCGGCGGGCCTGGGCGGCGCGGAGCAGCTGGCGCCAGGTGGCGACGGTCAGCAGCGTGTCCGGATCGAGCGCCAGCATGGCTTCGAGCTGACGGTCGGCGCGCTCGAAGTCGCCGAGCGCGCACAGCAGCTCGGTGAGGAAGGCGCGCTTGCCGACGTGCCCGGGTGCGGCCCGCAGCTCTTCGCTGAGCGCGCTTACCGCCGCCCCCAGGTCGCCGTTGCGATAGTGGTCCTGTGCGGAGCTCATGCCTGTTCGATCCCTCCCAGTGACAACGTGGCTGGCTAGCCGCCGACGCCGACCGTGCCGACCGCCAGCTCGGTGACGAGCCGGATGCTGGAGGTGAGCTGGTCGAGCTGGAAGTGCGGCTGCAGATGGATGGTGCAGGTGAAGTAGCCCGGCCGCCGCGGCTGTTCCTCCAGCTCGACGCTGCTGGCGGCGAGCGGATAGCGCGCCTTGAGCTCGGCCGAGGCGCCGTCGCTGGCGGTGGTGTAGTGGTTGAGCCAGTTCTGCAGAATGCGCTGGCAGTCGCCGGCGTTGGTGAAGCTGCCGATCTTGTCCCGGCCGATGAGCTTGATGTAGTGGCCGAAGCGCGACACGCACAGCATGTACTGCGTCATCGCCGACAACCGGGCGTTGGCGTTGGCGATTTCCGACTCGTACCCCAGTGGTTCGTGCAGCGAGGCGTTGCTGTAGAACACCGAATGCTCGACGCCGTGATAGCTGCACAACGGGATGAAGCCCAGCTCGCTCAGCTCCCGTTCGGTGTGATCGCTAATCTGCACCTCGGTGGCGCAGCGTGGCGCGACCCGGCGCCGATCGTCGGCGAAGCGGGGATAGACCAGGTGGCGGACCACGCCGCCCTCGCCGAACTCGTGGACGCCGCCGCGAATGTCGGCGAACCAGCCGGTGTTGGCGAAGGCGCGGATCAGCACGCTGCCGAACGCGTAGTTGGCGCCACCCCACAGGTAATGAGCGGGCGACTGGTCGATGCGTTCCTCGTAGACGAAGCGCTGGCGGCGGCTGCCGTCGTCGCGGTAGGGCTCGCGCATGAGGATGCGCGGCATGGTCAGCCCCAGGAAGCGGGCGTGCTCGTCGCGGCGCAATTGCCGCCAGCGCGCGTACTCGCGCTGCTGGAATATCGCGTGCGGATCACTCAGACGCGCTAGCTCGGCGAAGCTGTCCAAGCCGAACAGCTCGCTGCTGGCGTTGACGATGACCGGGCAGAGCGCCGCGGCGCCGATCCTCGCCAGTTCGGTCAGCGCGTCGATATCGCCGGCGGGCTGGTTCGGCCGCGGCCGGTGCGACACCTCGTAGTCGCACAGCAGCACGCCGAGCGGCTCGCCGCCAGGCATGTCGAACTCGTCGCTGTAGATCCGCTGGAACAGATGACTCTGGTCGAATTCGAGGGCGCGGGTCAGATCCTTGACCAGCTCCGCCCAGCTCACGTTGAGCACCTTGATCTTGACGTTGAGGTCTTCGTCGTATTCCGCCTCGACCTCGGTCAGGTAGCGCAGGCCGCGCCAGGAGGCTTCCAGGCGCTGGAAGCGTGGGTGGTGGAGGATCTCGTCCAGCTGCCGGCTCAGCATGCGGTCGATGGCGACGATCAGCCGCTCCACGGCCGCGCGCGCGCATGCGCGCCGATCGGCGTCCGTGGTGACGGATGGTTCGCTCGAAGCCAGCGGGAACGAGGCCGACAGCGGCTCCGCCGCGAGCGCGACTTGATCCAGACAGCTCTCCATGCTCTTGCAGCGCGTCCTGTGCCGATCGCCGCGGCCGGTGCGGGCCGGACGCGGCGACGATGCGTGTGACGGTGATTGCCCGCCCGCGCCCGCCGGGGCGCATCGGGCAGGGGGACGGCCCGGTGCGCCCCGGCGGTCTTCCGCATTAACCGCCGAGCTGCGGGATGCGGGCGACCATGCGCAGCGACGTGGTGAGCTCCTCCATCTGCAGCCAAGGCCGCAGCCACGCGACGGCGTTGTAGGCGCCGGGCTTGCCCGGCACCGGCGTGACCTGCACCTTGGCCTCGCGCAGCGGGTACTTGGCGCGCATCTCCTGACCGCTTTCCTCGCTGGCGTTGACGTAGCCGTTGATCCAGCGGTTGAGCCAGTTTTCCATGTCTTCGGCTTCCATGAAGCTGCCGATCTTGTCGCGCGCCATCACCTTGAGGTAGTGGGCGATGCGCGAGGTGGCCATGACGTACGGCAGGCGCGCAGAGATGGCGGCGTTGGCGGTGGCGTCGGGCCGGTCGAAGCGCTGCGGCCGCTGCGCGGTCTGACCGCCGAAGAACACCGCATAGTCGGTGTTCTTGTAGTGCGACAGCGGCATGAAGCCGAGGCTGCTCAGTTCCGCCTCGCGGCGATCGGTGATGGCGATCTCGGTGGGGCACTGCATGTCGGTGTCGCCGTCGTCGGTGGTGGTGACGTGTACCGGCAGGCCGTCGACCCGGCCGCCGCCCTCGGCGCCGCGGATGGCGGTGCACCAACCGTACTGGGCGAAGGCGTTGGTGAGACGGGTGCCGAGCACGTAGGCGGCGTTCATCCACGTGTAATCGCGGTTCTCCGGCTGCTGGCCCGGCGCCAGCTCCTCGAAGCCGAATTCCTCGATCGGCTTGGTGCTGGCGCCGTAGGGCAGGCGCGATAGCACGCGCGGCAGGGTTAGGCAGACGAAGCGCGAGTCCTCCGAATCGCGGAACGCCCGCCACTTCACGTACTCGGCCGAGTCGAAGATCTTGGACAGGTCGCGCGGCTTGGACAGCTCGGTCCAGCTGGTGAAGCCGAACAGGCCCGGATCGGCGGAGGTGAGGAACGGGCAGAACGCGGCCGCGGCGACATTCGACATGTTGCCGAGGAACTCGATGTCGTCCGGATGGTTGCTGAACTCGTAGTCGCCGATGATCGCGCCGAACGGTTCGCCGCCGGGCGAGCCGAACTCGCTTTCGTAGATCTTCTTGAAGGTCTGGCTCTGGTCGAATTCCACCGCCTTGGCCAGATCCTTGGCGAGCTCCTTCTTGCTGGCATTGAACAGCTTGAGCTTGAGCGAGGAGCTGGTCTCGGTATTCGTGACCAGGTAATGCACCCCGCGCCAGCTGCCCTCCAGCTTCTGGAATTTCTCGTGGTGCATGATCTCCCGCAGCTGGCGGCTGATGGCCGCGTCGATGGCCTCGATCGCCTTGCGGAAGGTCATGGTCAGGTTCTTTTGCCAGGTCACCGTGCCCCTGAGCGCTTCCTCGGTGAGCGTGCGCAGCAGGAGCTCGGCCTCCTCGGCCTCGGTCTGCTTGGTGGCGCGAATCGCCTGCTCGAGCAGGCTGAGCGGCGCCGCCTCGGCGGTCGCCGGGCTTTGAGCTTCCAGTGCCTCAGTCATTGCCATTCTCCTTGTCGCCGGCGATCGCCGCGGCCAGTTCGTTGAGATCGGCCTGGTTGGTCAGCACTCGCTCGATGATGGCCTCCAGTTCCTCGGAGCGGTCGGCCTTGGTGGACAGATCGCGCAGGCGGTTGCGCGTCTCCAGCAGCTTGCGCAGGGGCTCGACTTGGGCGACCACCGCGGCCGGTTCGAAGTCCTCCAGCGATTGGAAGCGGAGATTGACCTCGAATTCGCTGCCGTCGTCCTGGAGGGTGTTCTTCACCTTGAACCGCAGTCCCGGCGTCATGCTGGCCAGGACCTGGTTGAAGTTGTCGCGGTCGATCTGCACGAAGCGCCGGTCCTTGAGCGGCTTCAGTGGAGTGGTGGGGTCGCCGGAGAAATCGCCCATCACGCCAACCACGAAGGGCAGCTCGCGTTTGACGACCGCGCCTTCGGTTTCCACCTCGTAGCTGATGTGCACCCTGGGCTTGCGGACCCGGTTGAGTTTGTCGTGGATGCTCGGCATTTAACTTTCCTTGTAAATTTAAATAGTTATGGTTGCATCGGCGATCCCGCCCTTACTTCTCGACAACTCGGATTCCAGTGAGCGTCCGATACTTCTGGCGCGCGTTCTCATCGGGGATGAGCTCGCTGATCAGCTCCGGCAGCGACAGCTGGCTCCAATACACCGCTTGCTCGATGGCGTAGGAAATCGGCGAATGCGGCTCGGTGCGGCGGAAGAAGGCGGCGATCTCGCGCAGCTGGCGCAGCGCGCCTTCGCGGTCGAGCATCAGCGCCGCCGGCGCCGGTGACTGCGTGCGCTCGTCAGGCGCGACCGTCTCACTTGCCTCGGTGGGCGCCGCTTCCGTCTCCAGCCGGTTGCCGGCGATGTGGCGCAAGGTCTGCAGGCAGCTCCCGAGGGTTTCCCGGATGCGTGCGGTCGGCTGCGGGTCGTCGGCGCAGTAGTGGTCGATCACCCGCTGGTAGCGCTCGTAGGCGGCGATGGCGTCGAGCAGGTCGCGCTGCAGCGCGACGAAGAATCGTGCCGGTGTCTCCAGCACCGCTTGGTCGATCTCGGCGTGGCTGGCGTAGCCGCGTTTGCTACGCGCTTCGCGCCGGGCGGGGTTGCTCACCCGCTCGGTCTCGAAAGCCTGTTCGCATTGCCAGGTGGAGAACGGTCCGGGCGGCGAGCCGGCGGTGATGGGGATCGACTTGATGGGCGCGATCAGCGCGCCCTCGCTGCCGAAGCCGTTGAGGCCGATCAGCGCCGCCAGCTGGGCGGCTTTGCCTTCCTCGTCCGGTCGTGGGTGCAATGCCTCGCCGTAGCGCGCGATCAACGCCGCGGCCAAGGTGAAACCGGCACGGATGCCGGCGAAGCCATGACAGCGGGTCAGCGCTTCGATCAGCCAGGCGGTCAGCTCCAGATCCTTGCTGCGTTGCTGCAACAGAGCGCAGGTCTCGCGCAGCACCGGCTGCCAGTCAGCCGGGTCGATGTATTCGGCGTCGCCCTGCGCGAGCGCGTTGCGCTCGCGGTTGCGGGCGGCGGTGCGCGCGTCCCGCAGTGCGTGGTAGCTGGAGGCGGCGGTCTGCCGCAGATCGCCGCCGGTGGGGTCGGCGCCGGGAATCGGCGCGAGCAGCGATTCGATATCGAGCAATGGGTCGAAAACCGGAATGTCCGGTATGGCGGCGAGTTCCAGCGTGCTCATGATCTGGCATCCGTTGCCAAGGCCGGGATACGGTCACGCACCAAGCCCGCCTCCGGTTAGCGCATGGTCGCGGGGGAGGAAGGCGTCGAGTGTGGCGTGCTTCGGCCGGCGTTCCTTGCGTTCGTTATTCTTCCCTGTTATCGCAAGATGATTATTTTATTGATCGACTTTCTGGTAATCCTCTATGGGGAGTGTTTGAAGTTCTGTTCAATATAAATGATTTATTGCTGATCTTTAATTCAAGTATTCATTATTAGAATATCTTTGATGTTTTTGCGTCTGTTAGGTGTCAAAAGTTTCGCCAAGGGTATCACCCTTTGTCAATCAGTTCGCGAGCCTGGGTGCGCAACTGTCTCGCTTGGTAATATTCACCTCGCATTTGATGGTAAGCGGCCTTGGTGAGAAGGTTTTTGGCCAGAGTTTCACGTGCCGCGGCATAAGGCGGATAAGTCGGCGGGATAAAGCCGCGCAGCGCTGCGATTTCCGCCACCGCCTGGCTTATCTCGGAACGGCGCCATACCCGCTTGCTGCGCTCGGCGAACTCGGCGAGCCATGGCTTCCAGAACAGATCGGCCGCTTCGGTGGGGTAGTCGCCGCGCCGGTCGCCGTCCGTCAGGTGGTAGCGAGCGAGTTCGCGAGCGGCGGCCCACAGGGCCGGATCGATGGTGACGGCCCGCAGAGGCGCGAGCTGCGGCAGCTGTTCCTGGAACTCAGCCATGCGCGCCAGTTGCAGGAAGTCGCGGTTGCGCACCGATTCGCGCAGGGCCCGCTCGAACCGACCGACGTCGGCCGCTGCCAGTTCGATGCCCGGCAGCCCGAGCGCATCCAGCCGGGCGATCAGCGCCGCCACTCGCCGCGCGCTGTCCGCGCTGAAGTCGCCGGCATGCCAGATGCCGCGCAACTCCAGGGTAAGCGCACCGGCGCGCTCTTTGATGGTTCGCTCGATCCGGTCGGCGGCAGAGCGCAGGCGGGCCGAGTCGGGGTAGAACTCGGCCAGCGCGGCCGCTTCGCGGCGCAGCCCGATGAGATCGGCGTCGTCGTGCACCGCGCTACGGCTGACGCGCTCCAGCAACGGTTCGATCATGTCGCGGTCGAGCGCCGCCAGCGCCGCGCTGCGTAGCGCTGGCGGCAGGTCGTTCAGTGCGGCCAAGGCGGTCTCGCGCTGATCTTGCGCGGCCTCCCGGATCGGCGTCAGCGCCCGTTCGAGCCGGGCCAGCGCCAGGCGGTCGGCGGCATCGGTCCAGCCGACGTACACGGCTGTCGCCAGAGCCGCGGCCAGCGCTCCCAGCGGTAGAGCGATACCGAGCGTGCGCCGGCCGCGGCCGGTGCCGGTCAGTCGGTCGACGAAGCGCCGGACATCGCGCGGCCGCCGTCCTCGCTCGTACAACAGCGCCTGGCGCAGCGCTCGCCAGCGCCCAAAGCGCAAGCCAGGCGGGCGCCGCAGCGGCGGCCGGCGCCGGCCGCCCGCCGGAGGCGAGTCCCAGGGGCGGGCGCCGCTGAGCATTTCGTAGGCGATGCAGGCCAGGGAGTAGATGTCATCGCTGGGGCAGGGCGGTTGGCCGTCGAGCAGCTCGGCGCTGGAGTAGGCGGGCGAGTAGCCGAGGTAGGCGGACTCGGCGTCGGCGCGGGCCTGGCGCGCGGTGCCGAAGTCGATCAGGCGCACCTCGCCGCTTTCGGTGATGAAAATGTTGCCGGGCTTGAGGTCGGAATGCACCACGCCCTTGGCGTGCGCGGCCGCCAGCGCCGCTCCGACCTCGCGGATCAGCGCCATGGCTTGGGCCTGAGGAATCCGATGTCCCGGACTGCGTGCCAGGCGGGCGGCGAGCGGCTCGCCGCGCAGGTACTCCATGACGACGAACGCTATCTGGCCATCGATGCCGAAGTCGTGGATGCGGACGATATTGTCGTGGCCGATGCGGCGGGTCGACAGCGCTTCCGACCGAGCCATCTCGCGCGCGATCGCCACACCGCCTACGTCCCGCGGGCGCGGCACCTTGATCACGACGTCCCTCTCGCCGACCTCGGCCGATTCGATCAATCGATCGTGCGCCAGATAGATATTGCTGGTGCCGCCGATCGCTAGGAGTTCCACAATCTCGTAGCGGCCATTCAATACCGCGCCGGGTGGAATGGCGCCGGCTATGGGCGAAGGAATAAGACAAGCAGAGGCGTTTTTATTTTTATTAGAAATTAATGAATGGGTCACCAGTTGCGATCCTTACGTTTATAGGATAGTTATCTGCCGTGATAACATGGCCGCCCGCTTAGGATAGGCGGCGAAAAAAAGGGTATGCAGGACGAACGGTCGCCGCTACCCGTGCTGTTCGCAGGCACCGGATGGCGCGCCGATCCGCGTCGTCGAAACCGTCTTCCGACCGGTTTTCGGCAGCGGTGAGCAAGGGATTTGCGATGCGTTTGAGATTGAGCGTTGAGGGGGGAGCGGCGCAGCCGCCCGGGCGTGCCGAGCACGTTTTCGACCAGCGCGGCGGGGTGATCGGCCGCGGCAACGACTGCGATTGGGTGCTGGAGTGCCCGGACAAGCTGCTGTCGCGTCGGCACGCCGTCGTCGCGTTCGAGGACGGACGTTTCTATCTCTACGACGCCAGCGCCAACGGCGTTTTTCACAATGAGGCCGCGACCCCGATAGGGCCCGGCGGCCGGGTCGAACTCGCCGACGGCGATAGCCTGCGGATGGGCAACCTACTGATCCGGGCGCGGCTCTTGGCCGAGGCCGCCGCCGAGCCCGCGTCAGCGGCGGCGGAGCCAGGGCCGTTAGCGGAGGTTCAGGCTGGGGCGGACGCGGTTAGGGTCACGCGGGCGGTGCTGTCCGCCGCGTTCAGCGACGCCTTCCACCCGCCGCGCGTGACCATTCCCGCGGACGTGGATCTGTCGCCGCGCCTGACGCCGGAGGCGGCGCCGGCCAGCGCCATCAACCGGCAGTTCGACGCCCTGGAACCGGCGGCGTCCCGGGCGCTGCGCCAGGAGCTGCTGTCGGACGCCGATCCTAGCGACGATTTCGAACTGACGCCCGAGGCCGCCCGCGCCTTGGCCAGGAGCCTGCGCTTGTGTCTGGAGGGCATTTTCGCGCTGAGCGGCGAGTTCGACGCGGTGGAACGGCGGCTGGCCAACCGCAAGGCGGCGGACGGCGGTTCCTTGCCGGCCGCCGACGTCGAGCGGTTTTGCCGGGCACTGCTCGGCGAGCAGGACGACGATGAACGGAACAGGCAGGTGGCGGCGCTGGGCGCGACGGTGGCGCGGCTGCGGGGCCGGCACGCGCTGATCGCCGGCTGCTTCGAGCAATCGGTCAACACCATCCTCGAGCAGTTCGCGCCGGACAAGTTCGAGAAACGCCTGCAGCGGCAGCTTTCCGGCAGGGGCAAAGGGGAAAGGCTGCGCCGGCTCAAGTACCGTGTCAGCAAGGACGCCGTGCATTGGCAGTTTTATAAGAACTGGTACGAGACCCAGCGGAAATCGGTGTTCTCGGCGGTGCACCAGTTGTTTGAAAAAAGGATGTCCGCGCTCTATGCTGAGCGCCTCCGCGACCTCGCTGATCGTCCATTGAGGGAATCCATGGAAACGGAGCGATAAAAGGTCCGGTTCATCAAGGAAGAAAAAAACGATAACAGGATGTTGCAACGCATGTGTCGTCGTTTGGCGCTGCTGGTATTTGCCGCGCTCGCGCTTTCCGCTTGCGCTGTTAATCGTTATGTCGTCAGTCCCTACGACAAACTGACGCTGAACGCGACCAATGACGTCAACCCCGATCACCATGGGCGCGCCTCGCCCATTACCGTTCGCGTCTACGAGCTGTCTTCCCGAACCACCTTCGACAACCTCGATTTCAACGCCGCGTTCAACAACGCCGGCACATTCCTGAGCGATGAACTGCTGTCGTCGGCCGAGCGTGTTCTCCTGCCGGGCGAGACGGCCAGGCACCGAGTGAACCTGAATAGGAACGCGAGATATATCGCCGTCGTCGCTGCCTATAGGGATATCGATCGGGCGAAATGGAAGCTGGTCTATCCGGTCAACGGCGATTGGTACTACAGCCACACGCTGACGTTCACCAGCGATGGTGTGGTGCTGGGAGAGATCGGGGAAAAATAATCAACGGCGTACTCTAATGTTGAATAATAAAACCGTCTGGCTGGAGAGCCAGTATCTATTTCCGCACCATTTCCAGCAGCAGGAGCGTTATCTGGAGGGGCGGATCGAGCAACGTTGCGCGGCGATCAGCCCGTATGTTTGGGGGTTCCACGAAATCGCCATCGACACCGCGGCGCTGGCCGAGGGACGGGTCGCGCTGACCGCCGCCCGCGGCATCATGCCGGATGGCACGCCGTTCGATCTGCCGGGCGGCTCGCCCTTGCCGCCGCCGCTGCGCATCCCGCCGGGTACCCGTGATCAGCGCGTGGTGCTGGCGCTGCCGCTGTACCAGCCGGGCGCCTGCTACGTCGACGTCCAGCAGAGCGGCGACAGCAACCGGGTAGCCCGCTACCGGCTACAGGTGGTCGAGGTGTTCGACTACAGCGGCCAGGTGTCGCGGCCGGAGCCGGTGGAAACGGCGGTGCTGAACTGTTCGCTGCACCTGGAGAGCGCCGAGCTGGGCGGCTATACCACGCTGCCGCTGGCGCAGGTGCGGGAGGTGACCCCGGAAGGCGCGGTGGTGCTGGAGAGCGCCTACATCGCCACCACCTTCGATGTGCAGCGCAGCACGCCGCTCAGCAACTGCTTGAGCGACGTCATCGGCCTGCTGCATCAGCGCGGCGAGGCCTTGGCGATGCGTTTCAATCAGGCCGGCAAGGCCGGCGGCGCCTCCGCCATCGCCGATTTCCTGCTGTTGCAGCTCATCAACCGCCACGAGGCGCGATTGCGCCATCTCGCCGGCCTGCGGCAGCTGCATCCCGAGCGCCTGTACGCGCAGCTGCTGGAGCTGGCCGGCGAGCTGGCGACCTTTACCACCGAGGCCAAGCGCACGCCGCGGCTGCCGCCGTATCGCCACGACGATCTCTATGCCTGCTTCCGGCCGGTGATGGATGCGCTCAGCCGGCAGCTCAGCGCGGTGCTGGAGCAGACCGCGATCGCCATGCCGGTCGAGGCCCGGCAATACGGCATCTACGTCGCCGCCATCGGCGACCGCTCGCTGCTCAAGCAGGCGCGGTTCGTGCTCGCCGCCAAGGCTGATCTGCCGACCGAGGCGCTGCGCGAGCAGCTGGCATCGCTGATCAAGGTCGGCGCGGTAGAGACCATCCGTAATCTGGTGAACAACCATCTGCCCGGCATCGGTCTGACGGCGCTGCCGGTAGCGCCGCGCGAGATCCCGTACCACGCCGGCTTCGTCTACTTCGAGCTGGATTCCCGCTCCGAGCACTGGCAGCAGCTGAAGAGCGCCGGCGGCTTCGCCTTCCATGTCGCCGCCGAGCTGCCCGGACTGGAGCTGGAACTATGGGCTATCCGGCACTGACGCCGGCGCCGGTGCGGGGCGGTCATGACTGACAGCGATAAGACCATCATCCGTCCGCGGCCGGGGCGGCCGCCGGCCGAGGCTGGCGACGCGACCGTGATCCGTCCGCGGCCCGGCGGCCGACCGGCGTCGGCGGCCGACGACGCCACGGTGGTGCGGCCGCGGCAGGCAGCGGCGCGCGGTCCCTTGCGGCTAAACGAAGTGTCGGGTCTGCGCCGCGATCCGCTGGTGGATGCCGCCGCCACGTTGCTGGCGTTGACCACCCAGCTGCGCTGGCTGCGGGCGGAGGTCGACGTGGAGGCCCTGCACGGCCAGGTGGTCGAGCGTGTGCGCGCCTTCCAGCACGCCGCCGAAGCGGCCGGCGTCCCGCCCGAGACGGTGCGCAAGGCCTCCTATCTGCTTTGCTCGTTGATCGACGAGACCGTGCTCAACACTTCCTGGGGGGAGCACAGCGCCTGGAGCCAGAAGAGCCTGCTGCGCATCTTCCATCGCGAGACGTACGGCGGCGAGCGGGTGTTCGAGCTGATCGACGCCGCCCTGGCCGAGAGCCGCAAGGATTACGCGTTCCTCGAATTGGCCTATCTGTGCCTGAGTCTGGGGTTCCAGGGCCGGTATCGTGTCGACCGCGGCGGCAAGCTGGAGCTGGAGCGGGTGCGCGGCGACCTTTACGACAACCTTGGGCCGGCGCGTGAGCGGCTGTCCCAGCCGCTGTCATCGCCGCCGCCGGCAACAGGCCGGATGGGGCGGCCGCTGCACAGCTTCCTGCTGGTCTGGGTGCTGGCGGCGATACTCGGTTTGGCCGCGTTCGGTGTGTACAGCTATTTGCTGATCGACCTCAACGAGCGCAGCGACCGCTTGCAGGCCGAGCTGGCGGCGTTGGTGCCGGCGCCGCCCGCCGTCCGCAACCCGCCGGCCCGGCTGCGGCCGGAGGTTGCCCGGCTGCGGGAGCTGCTGGCGCCCGAGATCGAACGCGGCGTGCTGAGCGTCACCGACTACGAGACCCGGGTGTCGGTGGTGCTGCAGGCCGAGGAGCTGTTCGGCTCCGGCAGTGTCGCCATCGACGAGTCTTTCTATCCGGTGCTCGACAAGATCGCCAAGGCGCTGGAAGCCATCCCCGGGCGCGTGGTGGTGGCCGGCCATACCGACAGCCAGGCGATCCGATCGCCGCGTTTCCCTTCCAACTGGCACTTGTCGCTGGCGCGGGCCAGCGCGGTGGTGAAGTACATGTCGTCGGTCGCGAATCTGTCCGGCCGCATGCTGCCCGAGGGCAAGGCCGACACCGAGCCGGTCGCCGACAACGCCACGCCCGAGGGGCGCGCTCGAAACCGCCGCGTGACCATCGACGTATTCAACGCCAGCGAGTAGCCGCGACCCGAGCCAAGGACGGAACGCTTTGAGAACGCTGCTCTCCAAATTGATCGTCCCGTTGCGCAAGCGCTGGCTGCTGGCCCTGATCGGGGCGGCGGCGTTGTCGCTACTGGTCTGGTTCGTCGGTCCGCTGATCGCCGTGGCTGGCCACACGCCGCTGGCGTCGCCGACCGCGCGCTGGCTGACCATCCTGCTCATCGTTCTGGCCTGGGGCGTCGATAACCTGCGCCAACAGTCGGCGCGGCGCAACGAGAGCAGCCGCTTCGTCCAGGAGCTGATGACCGACGCCGTTCGGCCGTCGTCCGAGCGCCCCGGCGAGGCGCCGGACGCCGAGGAGGCGGTACTCGGGCGCAAGCTCAGGGAAGCCCTGGCCACGCTCCAGAAGGCGCGTCTGGGCAAGGGGCGCCGGCTCTACCAGCTGCCGTGGTACGTGGTCATCGGCGCGCCCGGCTCGGGCAAGACCACCGCGCTCAAGCATTCGGGGCTGCGTTTCCCCTTGCAGAGCCAGATCGGCGACAACCCGGTGCAGGGCGCCGGCGGCACCCGTTACTGCGACTGGTGGTTCACCGACCAGGCGGTGCTGCTCGACACCGCCGGCCGCTACACCGTGCAGGCCGATCCCGCCGACCAGACCGCAAGGGCCTGGCTAGGCTTTCTGGCACTGCTGCGCAAGAGCCGCCCGCGCCGGCCGTTGAACGGCATCATCGTCGCCGTGAGCGTGCTCGACATCCTCACCAAGACGCCCACCCAGCAGGCCATGCAGGCGGCGGCCATCAAGCGCCGCATCCAGGAGCTCAACAGCCACCTCGGCATGGATCTGCCGGTATACGTCCTGCTCACCAAATGCGATCTGATCGCCGGCTTCGGCGAGTTCTTCGCCGACCTCGAGCGCGAGCAGCGCGAACAGGTGTGGGGCGTGACCTTCCCGCTGCCGCGCGAAGGTAAACCGGAGCAGCCCGTGACCGATTTCCCGGAGCGCTATCGCGAGCTGATCGCCCGGATCGGCGACCGGGTGCCGGCCCGGCTGCGTAACGAGACCGACCCGCGCCGCCGGGCGCTGATCTTCGCCTTCCCGCAGCAGATGATGGGGCTGTTGGATGGGCTCGACGCTTTCCTGCGCGCGGTGTTTCTACCCAATCAGTTCGAGCAGCCGGCGCTGCTGCGCGGGGTGTACTTCACCAGCGGTACCCAGGGCGGCGGCACGGTGCATTGGGCGAGCGGCGTGCTCTCGCCCGAGCTGGTCGAGCCGGCCCGGCCCACGGCCGCGGCCGAGACGCGCGGCGCCTATTTCATCCAGAAGCTCCTGCCCGCGGTGATCTTCGCCGAAGCCGATCTGGCCTCGGCCAACAGCCGGGCCCGCCGCCGCTTCCGCTGGATCTACGGCGGCGCGCTGGCCGGGCTGGTGCTGGCGTTCGTCGGCAGCGGCGCCCTCTGGTACGTCAGCCATCGCGCCAATGTTGACTATCTCGAACGGGTCGGCGTCGAGCTGGACGTCTATAGGGACCAAACCGGCGGCGGGCTGACGCCGCGGCAGCGCGACTGGAGCGTGCTGGCCGCCGGCTTGGACCGGTTGCGCGAGTTGCCCTCCGGCTACGCGACCGGCGCCGAACGGCCGTCCATCGAGATGGGTTTCGGCCTGTATCAGGGCGAGAAGGTCGGCGCTCAGGCCCGCCAGGCCTATCTCAAGGCGTTGGAGCGCTTCTTCATGCCAGCCTTCGCCGAGCTGCTGCTGCGTCAGATCGACGCGGCCGGCGAGGAGGATGAGGACTATCTGTACGAAGCCCTGCGTTTCTATCTGATGCTCTACAACCCGGACAAGCTCGATCGCGACGGCTTCAAGGCCTGGGCCGACATCGCCTGGCAGCGGCTGCTGCCGGAGCCGCGGCACGAAGCGACTCGGGCGGCGTCGCTGATCCATCTGGACGCCGCGCTGACCGAGGGCGTCTCGCCGCCGCCGCTGGCGCGCGAACCGGTCGCCAGGGCGCGCGAGCTGCTGGCGCGCACGCCACTGGAGCGCCGCGTCTACCGGCGTCTCAAGCAGGAGCATCTGCGCGAGCACGGCGGCCGCTTCAGCGTGGAAGGGGTGCTGGGCAAGAAGGCCGAGGCGCTTTTCTACCGGCGCAGCGGCGCTTCGCTGGCCGACGGTATCCCAGGCCTGTTCACGTACAGCCAATTCCACACCTACGTCGGCGTGCGCGCCCGTCAGCTGGCCAAGCGTCTGGCCGACGAGCGCTGGATCTACGGCGACGCCTTGCAGGACAGCTTCGGCGACGACGATATGGAGGCGTTCGCTAAACAGGTCGAGGATCTCTATCTGAAGGAGTACATCGGCCATTGGCAGGCGCTGCTGAGCGACCTGGCGATCAAGCCGTTCGACAACGCCGCCAGCGGCCGCACCGTGGTGCAGTTGCTCACTGCCAGCGATCAGCCGCTGCTCAAGCTGCTCAAGGAGATTCGTCGCCACACCGCGCTCAGCGAGCTGCCGGAGGTGACCAAGACGGTCGCCCAGGCAGCCGGCGCCGTGGCCGACGAGAAGTTCGCCAACGAGCGGCGCCGGCTCGAGCGTCTGCTGCCGGCCGAGCTGAGCCCGGTCGGCGTGGCGCTGCCCGGCCAGGAGGTCAGCGACGCCTTTCGCGCCTTCAACGACTACGTCAACGAGGAGGAAGGGCTGCCTCTGCACCGCTTGCTGGAGGCGCTGGCACGGCTCAACGACTATTTCGATACGTTGGCCTACGCCGACAACCAGGAACGGGCCGCCTTCGAGGCCAGCCGCGACCCGGAGCAGGGCGGCGCGGCCATCCGCAACGTTGCCGTCGCCCTGTCGGCGGCGCCGCCGGTGATACAGCGCTGGTTCGGCTCGCTCACCGTCAACAGCGACCGAGTGACCGCGGCGGCGGCCGGCGCACACCTCAACGACGTCTGGCGCGCCGAGGTGCTGTCGTTCTTCGACAAGGCCATCAAGGGGCGCTACCCGCTCGACCCGAACGCCACCGAGGAGGTGCGCATCGAGGACTTCGCGGCTTTCTTCGGCCCGGGTGGCATCCTGGACCGTTACTTCGACAACTACCTCAAGCCGTTCATCGATACCGGCCGCAGTCGTTGGGTCTGGCGCCGGCGGGTGGCGATGTCGCCGGACACGCCGGCGCTGTTCCAGCGCGCCAAGCGGATTCAGGAGGCCTATTTCAGGGGGCCGGGTCGGCCGCAGGTCGGTTTCACGCTCAAGCCGTATTCGGCGCACAGGACCGTTACCCGCACGCTGCTGGAACTCGGCGGGCTCAGCTTGAGCTACCAGCATGGGCCGGCGGACAGCAAGCTGCTGCAGTGGCCGAGCGAGGGCGGTGACGTGGCTCGCTTGGTGTGCTTTCTCGCCAGCCGCGGCACGCCGGTGAGCGTGCGCGAGGAGGGGGAGTGGGCTTGGTTCCGGCTGCTCGACAAATACGGTCGCAGCGAGCCGCGGCCGGCCGGCAACTCGTTGCTGATCACCTTCGAGGTGCAGGGCATA
The DNA here is from genome assembly GCA_937951875.1 of uncultured Alkalilimnicola sp. Lineage (GTDB taxonomy): Bacteria > Pseudomonadota > Gammaproteobacteria > Nitrococcales > AK92 > JAAYIK01. The sequence goes on from CALGAN010000045.1 coordinate 23,091, forward strand.
CCGAGTCAGTACGAGCTGAGACCGCAGCGGGTGGTCAATCCATTCACCTATCACGACATTCGCGGCTTCACGTTACCTAGCAAACTGTGAGATCGGTGCAAGAGAACTGCGGGTTGTTCGGCAAGGTGCCGCACCAGGGAGACTTCGTCTGCCGCCATCTGGCGCCGGAGTTCACGGAACGCTGGCACGCCTGGCTGCAGGACGGCCTGAACGTCGGCCGCGAGCAGCTCGGCGACGACTGGTTGAAGCTCTATCTGAACGCGCCCATCTGGCGCTTTGCGCTGAGCCCCGGCGTCTGCGGCGAGCTGGCCGTGGTCGGCGTACTCATTCCCAGCGTCGACGAGGTCGGCCGCTATTTCCCGCTGACCGTGGCGCACCGGGGACGGCACCGGCCATGGGAGGCCTATCTCGGCGGCGCGCGCTGGTACGACCAGGCGGAGCGGCTGGTGCTGCGCGCCTTGGACGAGGACACGGGCTACGCCGAGCTGATCGATGGCCTCGATGCCTTGCCGCCGCCGCAGTTCCCCGGCTGGCCGGCGTATCGGCTGCAGGCGCCGGCGGACGGCGGCAAGGGCGCCTGGGCCGTGCCGCAGCCGCCGGTCCCGGCCGAACGTCTGCTGCCCGGGCTGATCGCGCAAAGCCACGAGCGCTGGCCGGGTGGTTATAGCCTGTGGTGGACCGAAGGCTCCGAGCGGGTCGAGCCCTGTATGCTGATCTGCGCGGGCCTGCCGGATGCCGGCCGGGTGGCGGCCATGCTCGATGGCGATTGGCAACGCTGGAACTGGGCCGTGCAACGGCCGGTCGAGGCCGGAGAGGCAGGAGACGGATGAGCGAATGGGAGCGCCGGAATGGGGTGCTGAGCTGCTGCCTCAGCGACCGCGGCCATGTGCGCCGACGCAACGAGGACGCGGTCCTGGCCTTGCCCGACGCCGGCCTGTGGGCGGTGGCGGACGGCATGGGCGGTCACGCCGACGGCGACGTCGCCAGCCGGGTGGTGGTGGAGACGCTGGCGGTCTGCGCCGGCCGGCATCGCGGCCGGGTCTTGGTGGAGCGCGTTCCCGAGGCGCTGCAGGCGGCCAACCGCGAGCTGATCCGCTACGGCGCCGGCCGCGTGGTCGGCAGCACGGTGGCGGTGCTGGTGTTGGAGGACGAGAACTACCACTGCTTCTGGGCCGGCGACAGCCGGATCTACCTGTGGCGCGACCGCGGCTTGCGGCAGTTGACCGAGGACCACGTCGCCGGGCCCGGCACGGCGTGGCCGGACGCGCTCACCCGCGCGGTGGGCGTGGAGCCCGATCTGGAGCCGGCCTACCGGACCGGCTATCTGTACGAGCGGGACGTGCTGCTGTTGTGCACCGATGGCCTGACCAAGGTGGTCGACGATGTCACTATCGCCGGCCTGCTCGATAGCACGGCGCCGCAGCACGCGTGCCGCCGGCTGGTCGACGCCGCCCTCGTTCGGGGCGGGCCGGACAACGTCAGTTGCGTGACCGTGGCGGTCGGGTGGTGAGTCCGTTACGGCCCGTGCGCGTTCAGTAACCCAGCCGCACGCCGGCGTAGTAGTTGCGGCCGGGAGCCGGTTCGAAGTAGCGGTTGCCGGTGGCGTTGATGCGGACGTTGGCGATGTAGTCCTCGTCCAGCAGGTTGTTGACGCCGGCGTAGAGCTCCGCGCGCAGCGCGCCCAAGGAGCGGCGCAGTCCCAGGCGCAGATTGGCCAGCAGATAGCCGTCTACCGCCACGGTGTTGGCGTCGTCGGCGTACAGGTCATCGGTGGCCAGCAGGTTAAGCGCGGCGTAGCGGCGCTCGGTGTCGTAGCCCAGCTCGACGAACAGTTGCCGGCGCGGGATGCCCGGCAGGCGCTTGCCGCCGAGGTCGACTCCGTCCACCACGTAGTCGCGGAAACGGTAGTCGGCTTCGGTATACGCGGCGCTCAGCCGCCAGTCGGGGGCGAAGCGCCAGTCCGCGCTCAGCTCCACGCCCTGGCGGCGGGAGCGGCCGGCGTTGCGGTAGTAGTTGCGGCCCGCCTGACCTTCCAGCTGGTAGGGCACCAGTTCGTCGTCGACCTCGGTGCGGAACGCGCTCAGCTCGTAGCGCAGCCGCGGCCACTCACCCTTGAGTCCGAGCTCGAGGTTGCGCGCCCGCTGCGAATTCAGCGTCGGGTTGAAGCCGCCGCCGTTCGGATTGGCCAGCTCGGTCGTGGTGGGAGTCTCGAAGGCCGTGCCGAGGCTGGCGTACAGCCGCTGGCGGGCGCTCAAGGCGTACGTGGCGCCGGCCTGATAGCTGAGATCGTCGAGGGTGCGGCGCCCGGAGTCGTCGCCGTCGGCGCGGAAGCGGTCCTCCACCTCGATGCGATTGCGGTCCCAACGCGTTCCCAGCGTGATCGCCCAGCGCTCGGCGGCCTGCCATTCGACCTGCCCGAACACGCCCAAGGCATCAACGTTTTCGTTCTGGTCCAGCGCCAGAGCGCCGCGGCGGCCGTCGAGGTTGTCGTAGTTGCGCCGGTCGTCGCGCTGCAGCTCCAGGTCGGCACCCAGGGTCAGGCGCAGCGGCCGACCCCACAGCCGCGCGTCGTGCAGATACTGGCCGCCGAGGCCGCCGAAGCGCCGGTCCAGCTCGACCTGGCCGCCGTCCTGGAACGGCAGGCGGTTGGTGAACTCGCGCCGGCCGGCGAACAGGCGCAGCCGCAGCTCGCGGTCTTCGCCGTAGGACTGGCTCCAGATCAGGCCGAATCTGCCCTGCGTGGTTTCCTCGCCGGCGTCGAAGCTCAGGTTGCGCGGCGCGGCCTGGCGACGGCGGTCGCGCACTTCCGCAGCGGTGAGGCCGCCCGGATCCTGAAACTCGGTGTCGACGATGTTGACGATCCCGGTGAGCTCGGCGGCGCCGAAAGCGCGCCGCAACTTGCCGTAGAACATGCGCTTGCGCGCTTCGCTGTGATCGCGGTAGCCGTCGTGCCGCTGCAGTGCCAGCGCGGCCAGCCCGCTCCAGTCGGTGCGCGCGCGCTCGCCGTCGAGCCGCAGCTCGCGGAAGGCGTCGCTGCCCGCGCTCGCGCCGATCGCGAGCGCGTTGGCGCCGGGCTCGCGGGTGTCGATCCGCACCACGCCGCCGGCGGCGTTGCCGTAGAGCGCCGAGGCCGGTCCGCGGATGACCTCGATGCGCTCGGCCAACGCCAGGTCCAGCCCTTCCAGCGCGGTCTGGCCGTCGGGCAGCGTCAGCGGCAGGTCGTCGACCAGCACCCGCACGCCGCGAATACCGAAGTTGGCGCGGGCGCCGAAGCCGCGAATCGACAGCCGCTCACCTTGCGCCGGGTTGTAGCGGTTCTGCACGTAGACGCCGGGCAGGCGGTTGAGCGGCTCGTCCAGCGCCAGGTTCTGGGTGCCGCGCTGTACCTCGTCGGCGTCGATGGCGGTGATCGCGGCCGGCGTTTCCAGCCACTGGGCCTGCCAGCGCGGTGCGCTCACCACGATCGGCGCCAGGGTCTCCGGCTCGGCCGTCGACGCCGACGGCGCCGCGAACAGGCAGAGTAAAGCGAACGGAAGTCGGCGGAGAGTCTGCGACAGAGCCATTCCTTTGGCCTCCCCCCGATCAGGCGTTACCCGGCGGCTAGCGGTCCGGCCCGCGGTAAGCGTCACGGGGAATGCTTTTTATCGTCCAAAGCCTTGGCGCGTCTCGCCATGGCCCCAATTCCTAGCAGATACCGGCGGCCGGCGCCATCCGCCCGGCCCCGATACGCGTAGCAGCCAATACAGGCAGCGGGACGGACAGCACAGCATCATGCAACGAAAGATTCTGGCCTTTCATCGAGACGAACAGGGCCATTGGGTAGCGGAGTTGGATTGTGGCCACCACCAGCACGTCCGCCACCGTCCACCGTGGATCAACCGCCCCTGGGTGGTAAGCGAGGAGGGGCGTCAGCGCCACATTGGCCGGCGTCTCAACTGCAAAGTCTGCGACTTGGAACAGCATCCCGACCAGCAAGACTACTCTGCCCGAATGTAGCTTCGGCCGACAACCCGGCCCGGCCGCGACGGCCGGGCCTTTCCATCTTGCGCCGCTCCTGGGCCGTCCCCAATTCACAGCGGACCGATTGTGGCCCGCCGTACCGATAACAGGGAACGACAATGGATGATGCGATCTGGCTCGGCGTACCCAGCGTGGCGCTCGGCGAACAGCATTCCGTCTGGCAGTGGCTGCTCGGGGTGCCGTGGTATCTGTACCTGCTCGCGCTGGCAGCGGTGGTGATCGCGCTGGCCGCGTGGCTGAGCGCACGTGCCGACCGCAGCGCCCGCTGGCGGCTGGAGCTGGAGTACCAGCGCCAAGCCGCGGAGCGGCTGCAGTCGCTGCGGCGCGAAATCTACCCGGCGGCGGCCGGGGCGCTGGCGCGCGCGCAGGAGCTGATCGCCAAACTGCCTGGTCTGGATCTGAGCCGGGACACCGTGCAGGGCGTGATCGACCAGGTGGTCGAGGCGCTGGGGCGCGTGCACTTGGTCGGCTCGGAGGAGACGCTGCGCGCCACCACAGCGGTGACGGCCGCATTCGACGCGGCGTTTCTGGCGCTGGCGGCGCAGCGGCGCCCGGTGGTCGAGCTGCAGAACGAGATCGACGGCATCGACATCAAGGTGCGTCACCTGTCCTATGAACGCGACCAGCTGATGTCCTCGATCACCCGCCTGGCCGGCGATGGCGTGGCGCAGCACGCGGCGCTGTGGGGCGAGATGAACATGCGCTTCGACAAGCTGCACCGGGAGATCGGCAACCTGATGAAGCGCCGCGGTGAAAAGGTGAGCGCCCTGACCGCCGCGCAGCGCGCCTACGCGCTGGAAGCGGCACAGCAGGCGCTGAAGCTCGCCAAGCTGTCGGTGCCGGCCTTCCTGGCGTTGCGCGCCGAGCTCGGCGTGGCGATCGACGAAACCGACTACCGCCTGCTGGCGCAGCGGACGATCGGTGAGATCGAACGGCACTGCCGGCTGCTGGCCGAAGCGTCGTCGGCACCGGCGCGCGTCGGCGAATCCAAGGCGCAGCAGTCGCCGGCCCAGCCCCCGCAGGCGGAAGGCGGTGGCGCGGAGTCGCCGGACCATGCTCACGAACAGCCGCACGAAACCCGGTTGCGGATGGTGCTCAAGAAAAACTGATGTGCCGGCGCGGTGCTCTCGCTGCGCTTTCGCCCGCGAGGGGTTAGCGTATGCGCACATCTCTGACGGGGTTCTGGAATCGTCATGCCCGCGAAAGCGGGCATCCACAACCTCACGAGTGGACGCCAGCGCTGTCCACGGCTTTGCACGTGCAGAAGCTGTCCTGTGATACGAAGCTTCTCGGCAGTCAGGAAGCTGTGCTTCGCAGTTTTGTTTGTACCCCTCTCCTTGGCGGCACCCCTCGCTGCGCTCTCCCCCGCGAGGGGGGAGGGAACGCACGGATTGCCGTCCTACCATGTCTTGGTTACCGCGCTGGGAAAAACGCTGGCCGGGCACTGGTTACGCGCTCGGTTGAGGTGTGCATGCGCTAACCCGCCCGAGTCGAAGCGCCCCGCGTCAGATAGCCGCCGTGCGACAAGTAAAAACAACTACATTCGAATTTGATGTTGGGCGGGGCGGCCACAGATACATGGAACGTGCGCGCGGTCGGGCGCGGGCAAGGCAGGTTTGCGATAACCGGGGCCGGCAGGGTGATGCCGCGCCCAAACTTAATGGAGTACGAACCATGACGATGCATGGACTGGCCTTACGACTGGGGGCGTTGGTCGTTGCCATGGCGGCGGCGATGGGCGCGGCTCAGGCGCAGCAATCGCCCCGGGCAGAGCAGGGGCCGGCCGGCGATGCGGCGATCGACAGTTCGCCCGAGGCGCAGCAGGCCCGCGCGCTGTTGCTGGAGATGAGCCAGATCCAGGAGCGTTTGACTGAGATCCAGCGCTCGGCGCTGGAGAGCCAGCCCGAGCTGCGGCAACAGGCGCAGCAGTTCCAGGACGTCATGGTGGGGGCGATGCGCGAGCAGGGGTTTGACCCGATGCGCAGCCTCGATCACATCGCACTCATCGAAAGCCAGCTGCAGAACAAGAATCTCAACGAGCAGGAGCAGGCCGGTCTGATCGCCGAGATCCAAGAAGAGCAGCGGTTGCTGATGGAGGCGGAGCAGACGGCGCTGGCCAATCCGAAGGTGCAGCAGGCGCGGCAGCAGTTTCTCGACAACTTGCTGGTGGCGATGCAGAAGCAGGATCCGGCGACCGAGCAGCTGATGAACCAGCTGGCGGAGAAGAACGAGCGCCTGACCGAAATCCTCGCCACCGCCACGGAGGAACCGACGGCGGAGCCGCGAGGTTGAGGCGCGGACGCGGTAAGCTAAAGTCGTTTCGGGTTTGAGAGTAGCGTGCCGCCAAGGGGGGAACGACGAATGACTGGCGCTTTTGCCCTGCACCCGCGTCTGCGAGCCGATGGCATCGAACTGGGGCGGATTGGGCTGTCGCGGTTGTTGTTGATGAACGATGCCCATTATCCGTGGTGCATCCTGGTGCCGGAGCGCGCGGGGGTGACCGAGATCTACCAGCTCAGCGCCGAGGACCGGCGGCGTCTGAGCGACGACTCGGCCTGGTTGGGCGAGCGCATGATGGAATGCTTCCGCGGCGACAAGCTCAACGTCGCCGCCATCGGCAATCTGGTGCCGCAGCTGCATATCCATCACGTGGTGCGCTACCGCACCGACCCGGCCTGGCCGTCGCCGGTCTGGGGCAAGCTGCCGGCGCGGCCGTATCCGCCGCGGTTGCTCGAGGAGCGGCTCGCCGCGCTGCGCGAGGCCCTGAGCCCGGTGCTGCAGCCGGTCGCCGATTAGCGGCGATGGCGGAGGTCGATCCCCGCCTGCGCGCCTTGGAGCGGCTGGCCCGGCTGATGGACGATCGCTTCCGGGTGCCGGGCACCAATTACCGGATCGGCCTCGACAGTTTTCTCGGACTGGTCCCCGGCGTGGGCGACGTGGCCGGCGCCGTGGTGTCGCTCTACATCGTCCACCAGGCGCGCCGCCATGGCGCCTCGCGCTGGCTGCAGAGCCGCATGCTCGGCAACGTGGCGCTGGACCTGGTGGTGGGGACCATCCCGCTGGTGGGCGATCTGTTCGACTTCGGCTTCAAGGCCAACCGCCGCAACATGGAGCTGCTGGCGCGCCACCTGGAGCGCCGCGACGCGCGCTCGCGCTGAGCGGTCAATGCGGCTGTGCCCGCGGCGCCCGTCGCAGGTATTCGGTCATGGCCTCCGGCTCCAGCGGCGGATGGAACAGGTAGCCCTGGGCGTAACGGCAGCCGAGCTCCAGGAGCCGCTGGCGGTGGCGCTCGTTTTCCACGCCCTCGGCGATGGTCTGCATGCCGAGCGCGCGGCCCAGCCCGATGATGGCCTGGACGATGGCGCCGCTGGTGACGTTGCTGCCCAGGCCCTGGGTGAACGAGCGGTCGATCTTGATGCCGTCCACCGAGAACTGGTGCAGATAGCTCAGGCTGGCGTAGCCGGTGCCGAAGTCGTCGACGCACACGTGCACGTCCAGCTCGCGTAGATCGCCCAGCATGGCCGCCGCCAGCACCGGATGCTGCATCAGCACGTTCTCGGGGATCTCCAGCGCCAGGCAGCGGCCGTCGAGCCGATGGCGCGACAGCGCCTCGTCGAGTTGGGTGATCAGCCCGCGGTGGCAGAACTGCTTGGTGGAGAGGTTGACGTGCATGGTGAACCCCTCGGCTAGCCCCAGCTCGCGCCGCCATTGCTCCAGATGACGGCAGGCCTCGTTGAGCACCTGCTGGCCGATGGGGATGATCAGCCCGGTCTCCTCGGCCACCCCGAGCCACTCCTGGGGCGGCGGCCGGCGTTCGCCGGCGCTGTTCCAGCGCACCAGCGCTTCGCAGCCGATGCAAAGCTCGGTCTGCAGATCGACGATGGGCTGGTAGTGGACGGTGAACTCGCCGCGCTCCAGCGCCCGACGCATACGTGTTTCGCGCTTGAGCTGGGTGACGGCGCGGTCGTACATGCCGGCTTCGAACACCACGTGGCAGCCCTTGCCTAGCGCCTTGGCGCGGTACATGGCGATGTCGGCGTCGCGCAGGGCCTGCGACGGCTCCTTGTAGTTGGCGGTGCTGAAGGTGATGCCGATGCTGGTGCTGGTGTAGACTTCGTTGTCGTCCAGCAGGAACGGCTTGGTCATCTGATCGTGGATGCGCTCGGCCACGCGGATGGCGTCGGCGTGGTGCTGGATGTCCTCGAGCAGCACGGTGAACTCGTCGCCGCCCAGGCGCGCCAGGGTATCGCCCGGCCGCAGGCAGGACTCCACCCGGCGCGAGAACTGGATCAGCAGTTCGTCGCCCACCATGTGGCCGAGGCTGTCGTTGATCACCTTGAAGCGGTCGAGGTCCATCATCATGACCGCGTAGCGCCCGGCCTCGCGGCTGCCGCGGGCGATGGCGCGCGCCAGCCGGTCGGTGAACAGCGCCCGGTTGGGCAGGCCGGTGAGGGTGTCGTGGAAGGCGCTGTGTTCGAGCTTCCTCTCCACCTCCTTGCGCTCGGAGATATCGCTGACCACACCGACCATACCGCTGATGTTGTCGTTCTCGTCGTGGAGGGTGGACAGCGTCACCAGCGCGGGGAAGGTGCTGCCGTCGCGCCGTTGCAGCTCCAGCTCCCCTTCCCAGGTCTGCTCCTCGGCCAGCACGCTGCGGATCTCCTTCAGCAGCGGCCGGCTCATGCCGGGCGCGATCAGCTCGTTGAGGGGGCGGTCGAGCACTTCCTGCGCGTCCCACTGGAACAGGGTGGTGGCGTGGCGGTTCCAGTAGGTGATGCGGTCGTGCGGATCGGTGGCCATGACCGCGTTGTGCACCTGATTGAGCAGCGAGGCCTGGAAGCGGATGCGCTCGGCCGCCTGCTTGCGCTCGGTGAGGTCGCGCACCACCGCTAGCAGGTGCGGTTTGCCGCCGAGCTCGATGATGTCGAGGATCACCTCGGTCGACACCGTGCGGTTGTCGCCGCGCAGGAACTCCCACTCGAACCACTGCGGTCCGTTGTCGCGCACCGCCAAGACCCGGTCGCGGAACACTTCCGCCGACACCGAGCCGTCCGGCTGGCGCGATGGCGACAGCGTGCCCGGCGTCAGGCCCAGCAGGTCGTTGCGGTCGCGGCCGAACAGCTTGCCGGCGTTGGCGTTGCAATCGGCGATGAGGCCGTCGCGGAACAGCAGGATGGCGTCCGGCACGGCGTTGACCAGCGCCTTGTAGCGGTTCTCGCTCTCCCGCAGCCGCACCTCGGTCTGCTTGCGCTCGATGGCGTAGCGGATCGCCCGGCTCAGCGCCGGCCCGCTGACCTCGTCCTTGACCAGATAGTCCTGGGCGCCTTCCTGGATGGCGCGCAGCGCCAGGCTGCGGTCCTTGGAGCCGGTGAGCACGATGATGGGCAGGTTGGGCGCGTGTCGATGCAAGGTCTGGAAGGTTTCCAGTCCCATGCTGTCGGGCAGCGACAGATCGACCAGCACCACGGCGGCGCGAGCCCGGGCCAGGAACGCCAGGCCGTCCTCCAGCCGCGTCTCGTGGCACAGCGGCAGGTCGATGTCGCTGGCCTCGGCCAGCATCGCTTCGATCAGCAGTGCGTCGGCGCGGTTGTCCTCAATCAGCAGCACGCAGCTGTCGTGGCTATCGTCCGATCCCGGCGAGCGTTGCGTCAGATCTGGCATCGGGCTTCATCGGTCCTTGACGGCATCGATTCAGGTGGCGGCAACCGGACTCAGGCGCCGCAGCCCGCTCCGCCAAACGGCGCGATCCGGGGGCCGACGCAGGAGCGAGGATTGCCCGTGGAAACCTAGATTCGTAATTGGGTTATCGGTTCCGGTCCGGCCCGCTCGGCACGCGGCGTGCCCCACGGAGCCCTTGGCGTAACGAGATTGGGTTGAACGCGGAGCGGATCAAGCCGGCCCGCCTGGGTGGTCGCCTAGGCGACGGCCGGGCTTGAGGCCCCGGCGGGCTGTCCCCATCGTCGGGGGAGCCATCGCACTCAAGGAACAACAGCCATCCCGCCGGGGGGATTTCGCATGCCGACCGCTCGCCGCATGGCCGCCATCGCCTGGCTCGCGCTCGCTCTGTCGCCGGCGAGCCTGGCCGAGGACGCTGCGCTCAATCTGTCGTTCGGTACGCCGGGCGCCGGGCTGTCGCTGAGCGTGCCGCTGTCGGCCACGCTCAGCGCCCGCGTCGGCGTGAACGCGTTCAACTACGACCGGCACGTCGAGCTGAGCGGCGTCGATTACCGCGCCGATTTCAAGCCGCGCAGCGGTTTGGCGTTGCTGGACTGGTATCCGGGGGGTAGCGGCTTCCGGGTCAGCGCCGGATTGGCGCTCAACAAGAACCGCATCGAGGGCAGGGCGCTGGCGCGCGATGGCCAGTTCGAGGTGGGCGGCGTCGCCTATCCGGCCGATCAGCTGGACGAGCTCTCCGGCCGGGTGCGGTTCCGTTCGCTCGCGCCCTACGTCGGCTTCGGCTACAGCCGCGGCTTCGGGCCCGAGCGGCGCTGGGGCGCGGTGTTCGACGCCGGCGTGCTGGTGCACGGCAAGCCGCGGGTGTCGCTGCGGGCGCGTGGGCCGGCCGCCGACGATCCCGGCTTCCAGCAGAGCCTGGCGGCGGAGCGGCGGGATTTGCAGGACGACCTCGACAGCTTTCGCTACTGGCCGGTGGTGTCGCTGGGGCTGCGCTACGCTTTTTGATCGGCCCAAAAAGAAGGCGACGCCCGTCGCGGGCGTCGCCTTCTTCGTTCGCGTGCGAGCCGCTACCGGCTTGGGCCGGCAGCGGGTCAGGTCATCTTAGAGATCGTCGTCGAGGTCGTAATCGGCCAGCAGCTTGCGCAGGCGACGCTCCTCGCGCAGCTCCTCGATGGCGCGCCGATAGTCGCGACCACCGTTCGAGGGCTTGGTCCGCGGAAACTCATCCAGCAAGCCGCTATCGATATCGACGTCAGCATCGTCCAGGATGTCCTGATAGTCCACGTCGCTCGCCATTTACGTTGCCTCCTGAAAACACCGGCCACCAGGGCCGTCAGCAGCGTCGAACCATCACGAGACGCTATATACCGTTTTTTTCGGAAAGCTAGAACAAAATTTTTCCGCTTCGGTGGAACGGGTCGCCACGGCCGTGGCGACTACTCCGTGTCGTCGCCGGTCAGGAACAGCGTCGGATCCACCAGCGCGCCGTTCAAGGCGACGCCCCAATGCAGATGCGGGCCGGTGACCCGGCCGGTGGCGCCGACCGTGCCGATGACGGTGCCGGCCTCGACGCGCTGGTCCGGCGTCACCGCGATGCTGTCGAGATGGCAGTAGAGGGTCACCAGGCCGCCGCCGTGGTCGAGCAGCACGGTGTTGCCGTTGAAGAAGAAGTTGCCGGCGTCGATCACCCGACCGGGGGCGGGCGCCTTGATCGGCGTGCCGGTCGGCGCCGCCACGTCCAGGCCGCTGTGCGGCTTGCGCGGCTGGTCGTTGAAGAAACGCCGCAGGCCGAACGGGCTGGTGCGCGGGCCGTTCACCGGCAGCGTCAGCCGCAGCGCGCTCGGCAGGCCCGGCGTGAAGGTATCCAGGGCCGCCCGCAGCCGGACCTGCTCGTCGCGGATTCGCGCCAGCTCCTCCGCGCTGGGCTCGACATAGCGTCGCTCCTTGATGCGCAGCCGCTGCTCGGCGTACGCCTTGGGCTTGACCTCGAACGCCTGCTGATGATCGCCGATGCGCAGCAGGTGGGTGCCCGGCTTGGCGTCGAGCGGAATGCCGACCACGGCTTTCCAGCCGCCGTCGTTCACCACCAGCACTGGCTTGCCCTGGTAGGTGACCGTCGGCGCCGGGGCGTCGGCGGCGGCCACCGGTATCACGGCCACGCCGCCCGGCACGGGGCTGGCCTTGGGCAGGGGCTGGGCCGAGCCGAGCGCACACCAGCCGAGGGCGGCACCGGCCAGCAGCCGGCGCACGGAGGAGCGGATTCGCGTCATCGAGAGGGTTCCTTTGCTTCTACCCGGCACCGCAGGGTGCCATCGGCAAGCGTAGCGGTTACGCGCTCGCCCACCGCGACCGAGTCGACATGACGGACGATGGCGCCGTCCTCTTCGCGACGCACCAGCGCGAAGCCGCGGTTGAGCGTGCCCAGCGGGCTGACCGCGTCCAGCTGGCGGGCCAGGGCCGCCAGCGCCGCCTGCTTCTCGCGAAGCTGATGCAGCATGCCGCTGCGCAGCCGCGCCTCGAGGTCGGCGCAGCGCTGCCGGCCGAGCTGTAGCGTCTGCTGCGGGCCGCAGCCGAGCAGGCGGCGGTGCAGATGCTGCCGCCGCTGATCCAGTTCGCGCAGCCGCCGCCGCAGCGCGCCGATCAGGCGCTGCTCCAGCTCGTCCAGGCGCTGGCCGGCGTCCTGCAGGCGCCGCTGCGGATGGTGCTGCTCCAGGTGCCGGCGCAGCCAGCCGACCCGCTCGCGCAGCCGCTCCAGCCGCTGCCGCAGCAGCCGTTCCAGACGCTGCTCGACCGCTTGGAACTGCGCCAGCCAGGCCTGGCCGTCGGGGCTGAGCAGCTCGGCGGCGGCGGACGGCGTCGGCGCGCGCCGGTCGGCGACGAAGTCGGCGATGGTGAAGTCGATCTCATGCCCGACCGCCGATACCACCGGAATCCGGCAGTCGGCGATGGCCCGCGCCACCACCTCCTCGTTGAAGGCCCAGAGATCCTCCAGCGAGCCGCCGCCGCGGGTCAGCAGCAGGCAGTCGACCTCGGCGCGCTCGCTGGCCAGACGGATCGCGGCGGCGATCTTCTCGGGCGCGTCGGCGCCCTGTACCGGCACCGGATAGATCAGCACCGGCAGGGCCGGGAAGCGCCGGCGCAGGACAGTGAGCACGTCGCGGATCGCCGCCCCCGTGGGCGAGGTGATCACGCCCAGCCGGCGCGGCAGCGCCGGCAGCGGCCGCTTGCGCGCCGGATCGAACAGCCCCTCGCGCTGCAGCTTGGCCTTGAGCAGCTCGAACGCGCGCCTGAGCGCCCCGTCGCCGGCTTCCTCCATGTGCTCGACGATCAGCTGGTAGTCGCCGCGCGGCGTGTACAGGCTCAGCTGCGCCCGCACCAGCACCTGGTCGCCGTTCTTGGGCGTGAAGCGCAGCTGCAGCGTCCGCTGGCGGAACATGGCGCAGCGCACCTGGGCCTCGGCGTCCTTGAGCGTGAAGTAGCAGTGGCCGGAGGCTGGGCGGGCGAAATTGGAAATCTCCCCTTCGATCCACAGTAGGGGGAAAGAACCTTCCAACAGCTGCCGGACCTCCTGGTTGAGGCGGGAGACCGAATAGACGATGCGAGAGTCGACGGGTGCGGCGCTTTCCATAGGCCGCGATCATAGCAACGCCGCGGCGTCGATGCCCGATTACGGTTCAGCGGTTTACGCACGAGCCGCGGGTTTTTATAATGTCTGGCTTCTTTCCCGCCCGCCAAGGGTCCGCCACTAAGGTGCCAATATGCGGATCGTCCAGGACGCGCTGACATTCGACGACGTTCTTCTACTCCCTGCCCATACCACGTTCCTGCCTCGTGACGTTGATCTCAGCACGCAGTTGACTCGCGAGATCAAGCTCAACATCCCGCTGGTGTCCGCCGCCATGGATACCGTCACCGAAGCCCGCCTGGCCATCGCGCTGGCGGAGCAGGGTGGTATCGGCATCATCCACAAGAACCTCACGGTCGAGCAGCAGGCCGCCGAGGTGCGCAAGGTCAAGAAGTTCGAGAGCGGGGTGATCAAAGACCCGATCACCGTTTCGCCCGACACGACCATCGCCGAGGTGATGGAACTCACCCGCGCCCACGGCATCTCCGGGGTGCCGGTGGTCGAGGGCGAAAACCTGGTGGGCATCGTCACCAGCCGCGACCTGCGCTTCGAAACGCGGCTGAACGCGCCGGTTTCGGTGGCCATGACGCCGAAGGAGCGACTGGTGACCGTGCGCGAGGGCGCCGACCGCGAGGAAGTGCTGGAGCAGCTGCATCGCCACCGCATCGAGAAGGTGCTGGTAGTCAACGACAAGTTCCAGCTGCGCGGCATGATCACCGCCAAGGACATTCAGAAGTCCAAGGAATACCCCAACGCCTGTAAGGACGAGCACGCCCGTCTGCGGGTCGGCGCCGCGGTTGGCACCGGCGTCGGCACCGAGGAGCGGGTGGCCGCGCTGGTGGCGGCCGGCGTCGACGTGATCGTGGTCGATACCGCACACGGCCACTCCCAGGGCGTGCTCGACCGGGTGCGCTGGATCAAGCAGCACTACCCGGACCTGCAGGTGATCGGCGGCAACATCGCCACCGGCGAGGCGGCTCTGGCGCTGCTGGAGGCCGGCGTGGACGCGGTCAAGGTGGGCATCGGCCCCGGCTCGATCTGCACCACGCGCGTGGTCGCCGGCGTCGGCGTGCCCCAGATCAGCGCCATCGCCAACGTCGCCAAGGCCCTGGAAGGCACCGGCCTGCCGATCATCGCCGACGGCGGCATCCGCTTCTCCGGCGACATCGCCAAGGCGCTAGCGGCCGGCGCGTACTCCATCATGGTCGGCGGCATGCTGGCCGGCACCGACGAGGCGCCGGGCGAGGTGGAGCTGTATCAGGGCCGCTCCTACAAGGCCTACCGCGGCATGGGCTCGATCGGCGCCATGGCGCAGGCGCACGGCTCCAGCGACCGCTACTTCCAGGAAGGTGTGAGCCAGGCCGACAAGCTGGTGCCGGAAGGCATCGAAGGCCGGGTGCCGTACAAGGGCTCGCTGGTGAACATCGTCCACCAGCTCATGGGCGGCCTGCGCGCCGCGATGGGCTACGTCGGTTGCCGGACCATCCCCGAGATGCGCACCAAGCCGCAGTTCGTGCGTATCACCAACGCCGGCGTGCGCGAGAGCCACGTGCACGACGTGACCATCACCAAGGAAGCGCCGAACTACCAGGTCGAGTGAGCGCAACGGCGGGGCCCTGCGGGGCCCCGCCGCCGTTTCGGCCGCCGGCCCTGCGGATAACCGCAGGGGGATCTCGATAGGTTGCGTACGCGCCCATCCACCGAGCGGGAGCGGTAGCCGCGCGCGCTTTCCTCGTGTGCGGTAACTAGGGCAGGGCGGTGGCCAGCACGTTCTCTCCCTTCTCGCGGGCTGTGTATGCACGCCGTGACCGATCGACGCGCTGTCCCCGTGAGCCGTTACCGGGACATGGCAGGACGTAGGTTACTACGTTCCCTCCCACCTCGCACGGGAGACCGTAACGAGGCAGGGCGGCACGCACCGCCGCGAACCGTGCCTGTCAGCTCGCCCGCAGCAGCGGCGGATGGACCGGCGGCTGGCTGGGCGGGTGGTTCGGCGGTACCACGGGCGGGGTCTGCGGCTGGCTGAGCAGGTATTCGTAAATGTGACGGCCCACCTGGATGCCACGCTGGTTCAGCGCCTCGTTGCCGAACATCGTGTTGAACTCCAGGAAGTAGTAATGGCCAGCTACCTCGGCCAAATCGAAGCCGGCGTGATTCACCCCCAGCTGGCGAGCGACGCGCTCCACCAGCCGCAGCGCCGTTTCGGGCACGTCCTCGAAGCTGATACTGCCGCCCTGGGCGACGTTGTTGTGGAAGCCGCCCTCCGGCGCGATCCGCCAGTAGGCGGCGATCACCCGGTCGCCGACCCATACCACCCGCAGATCGCGCTGGATCGGCAGGCGCTCCTGCAGATACAGCACCTCGTGGCGGGCGATGTAGTCGCGCAGGGCGCTGCGGGTCTCGATCAGGAACACCCCCTGGCCGCGGCTGTTGCGCGGCTCCTTGGCCACCAGCGGCAGGTCGAGCTGATCGAGGATCTCGTCCATGGCCGTTTCGCCGCTGGCCAGGATCAGCGTCTGAGGCACGTGCTCCGGGCAGGCCGACCAGAAGGCGCGGGTCATCTCGATCTTGTCGTGACCGAGATGATAGGAGGCCGGATTGGGGAAGATGCGCTTGCGCAGCGGATAGATCAGGCTGTTGACCTGCCAATACTCGGGAAAAAGCACCCAATCCGCGGCTCGCACCTCGTCGAGCCGGCTATAGAGCAATTCTGGTTTGAGATAGCGCACGCCCGGAATGCCAAGGGCGCGATAGGCGTTGAGAGCCAGCAGTCGCATGCGACCGTTAGTATTAGAGTGTCCGACGCCCCATATCACCGGGCTGAGCGTTACGGATTGGTTCCTTGCCCCCAGGTTCGGGTATAGTGCGCCTCCAAACTTGGCTGTGCAGGCACCCGCCGGCTTCTCGGTCCCTGAGCAGCGCAGATTTTAATTCGCTTTCGGCGCGAGCAGAACAGATGGCCCACGATATCCACGCCCAGCGTATCCTGATTCTCGATTTCGGTTCGCAGTTCACCCAGCTCATCGCGCGCCGGGTGCGCGAAGCCGGCGTGTATTGCGAGATCTATGCCTTCGACGCCGGCGAGGAGGCGATCCGCGCCTTCGCCCCGAAGGGCATCATTCTCTCCGGCGGCCCGGAATCGGTGACCTTCGAGCAGACGCCGCGCGCGCCGCAGATGGTGTTCGAGCTGGGCGTGCCGGTGCTCGGCATCTGCTACGGCATGCAGACCATGGCGGCGCAGCTGGGTGGCAAGGTGGCGGCGTCCGACTACAAGGAGTTCGGCTACGCCCAGGTGCGCACCCACGGCCAGTCCCGCCTGCTGAGCGGCATCGAGGACCACACCAGCTTGGAGGGTGACGCCCTGCTGGACGTCTGGATGAGCCACGGCGACAAGGTCTGCGAGCTGCCGCCCGGCTTCACCCGCATCGCCAGCACCGAAAGCTGCGAAATCGCCGGCATGGCCGACGAGGCGCGCCGCCTGTACGGCCTGCAGTTCCACGCCGAAGTGACCCACACCAAGCAGGGCGCCCGCATCCTCTCGCGCTTCGTGCACGAAATCTGCGGCTGCAGCAACGACTGGACGCCGGGCAACATCATCGAAGACAGCATCGCCCGCATCCGCGCCCAGGTCGGCAAGGACGAAGTGCTGCTCGGCCTGTCCGGCGGCGTCGACTCCTCGGTGGTGGCCGCGCTGCTGCACAAGGCCATCGGCGACCAGCTCACCTGCGTGTTCGTCGACCATGGCCTGCTGCGCCAGAACGAAGGCGACCAGGTGATGGCCACCTTCGCCAAGCACATGGGCGTCAAGGTCATTCGCGTCGACGCCGAGAAGCTGTTCCTGGAGCGCCTGGCCGGCGTCGTCGACCCCGAAGCCAAGCGCAAGATCATCGGCCGCACCTTCATCGAAGTGTTCGACGCCGAAGCCGCCAAGCTCACGAACGTCAAGTGGCTGGCGCAGGGCACCATCTACCCCGACGTGATCGAGTCCGCCGGCTCCGCCACCGGCAAGGCCCAGGTGATCAAGTCGCACCACAACGTCGGCGGCCTGCCCGAGACCATGAAGCTCAAGCTCATCGAGCCGCTGCGCGAACTGTTCAAGGACGAGGTGCGCAAGATCGGCATCGAACTGGGCCTGCCGGCCGACATGGTCTACCGCCACCCGTTCCCGGGCCCCGGCCTAGGCGTGCGCATCCTCGGCGAAGTGAAGAAGGAATACGCCGACCTGCTGCGCCGCGCTGACCATATCTTCATCGAGGAACTGCGCAAGCACGGCCTCTACCACAAGGTCTCCCAGGCCTTCGCCGTGTTCCTGCCGGTCAAGAGCGTCGGCGTCACCGGCGACGGCCGCCGTTACGAATACGTCATCGCCCTGCGCGCCGTCGAAACCGTCGACTTCATGACCGCCCACTGGGCGCGCCTGCCGTACGACTTCCTCGACCTCGTGTCGCGGCGGATCATCAACGAGATCTCCGGCGTGTCGCGCGTGGTGTACGACGTTTCCGGCAAGCCGCCGGCGACGATTGAGTGGGAATGATTCCGCGTCCGGCAGCCGCCGGCAGGATCAGGCACCAGACACACCCAAGCCCGCGTCACTGCGGGCTTTTTTGTGCTTTCAACCTGGCACGGACTGGCAGCCTGGGGTATGGCCAAGCACGAATTTTTCATGGCATAGTCGATGGCACGAAACCGGCCCTGTGCCATGCCTCGCCACTGATGCCATGCGCCTCGTCCCAGGTGGCCATGGTATCGGAATCATGTAAGTGGTTGCTGTAAAACGAATTTTTGTCGTTCCGCGCGGGGTTTTCCGGGCATGGTATTGGGGGCCGCTGAAGCGTGTGCGTCACGATGGTCGTGCCATGGGTGCGTCCCCGCAAGCTGTTGACTTGTAAGGGGTTTCCTTTGGTTCAAGCAGGGCGCACGACGCATGGTGTTGCAAGGGAGCGTGTGTGCCATGTTGACCGATACCAAGCTGCG
>CALGAN010000046.1 GCA_937951875.1 uncultured Alkalilimnicola sp.
GGCTGGCCGCAGGCCAGCAGGGCGAAATTCCCGCCGGCCAACACGGCCAGACAGCTCCGCCGGCCGCTCGCCGGCTCCAGCTCCACCACGCCGGGCAGCGTCGCCGCGGCCTGATCGAGGCGGTAGGCCACCTGCCGCAGCAGCTGACTGCCGTTGTCGTAGCCGAGCGTGTTGTTGATCTCCTGAAAGCCCGACAGCGCCACCAGCAGCAGGGTCACCGGCCCGCCGCTCGGTTCGCTGCTCAGGTCATGGATGCGCCGCTGCAGCAGCAAGCGGTTGGGCAGCGCGGTGAGCGGGTCGTGATAGACCTGGAAGATGAAGCGGTCCTCGGCCTGGCGGCGGCTGTGCAGCGCTTGTTCGAGCGCGCGCGTGCGCTCGCGCACCTTCTCGTCCAGCAGCTGGTTGTGACTGCGGATCTGCCGGTAGAGCAGCCGCGTCTCCAGATGGGTGCGCACCCGAGCCCGCACGACCGGAATGCGGAACGGCTTGGTGATGTAATCGACGGCGCCGAGATCGAAGCCGATGGTCTCGTCGTCGTCCAGGCTGGCGGCGGTGGAAAACACCACCGGGATGTCGCGGGTCAGGGGGTCGCTCTTGAGACGGCGGCAGACCTCGTGCCCGCTCATGCCCGGCATCGACACGTCCAGCAGGATCAAGTCGGGCTGCGGGTGGCTGCGGGCGATCTCCAGCGCGCTCGCACCGTCGGTGGCGACGACCACCTCGACCATGTCCGCCAACACGGTCTGCAACAGAGCCAGCATGTAGGTGTCGTCATCGACCACCAACACACGCTGCTGTCGTAGCTCTTCGATGTTCACTCGGCGCTCAAATCGTTGTTCCGTTGCCGAGCCTGCGTCCGGCAGGGTGATGACGTCCTGCTACAGGCAGCGCGCATGGAACCTCTCTCGAAATCCCAGCGCTTACCGTGCCAGGCCCATTACGTGATACTCAAATAAAAAACATATCAATTTTGATTCCATCACCCAAATCGATGCAACGAAGCACTGAACATGGTATCAGAATCCTCATAAGGATTACCGTGTAGCGCTTGGCGTTCCAGACGGAATCCAGGCCACTTCGCTAAAAAGCGCTCCACCACGGCCTCGTTCTCGTCCGTCAGCCAGCTGCAGGTGGCGTACACCAGGCGGCCTCCCGGCCGCACCGCCGGCGCGGCGGCTTCGAGCAGTCGCAGCTGCAAGTCGGCCAGCTCGGCCACGGCCGACGGATCGGCCCGGAAACGGGCATCCGGATTGCGGCGCCAGGTACCGGACGAACTGCAGGGCGCGTCCACCAGCACCCAATGGAAGCCGCCCTGCTTGGCGACCTCACGCGGCAGTTCGGCAAGCGCCTCGCCCTGCCAGACGAAAGTGCGGACGTTGTCGAAACGGGCGCGGGCGGCACGCCGCCGCACCTCCTTGAGCTTGTACTCGCGGATATCGGAAGCGTACACCGCGCCGCGATTGCGCAGCGCGGCGGCGAGCTGCATGGTCTTGCCGCCGCCGCCGGCGCAGGCGTCCCACACCAACTGCCCCGGCTCGGCGGCGCACGCGGCGCCGATCAGCTGACTGGCCAGATCCTGGATCTCGAAGGCGCCGTCCTCGAACGCATCGAGCTCGTACACCGAGCGCTCGCCCTCGATCCGCAGCGCGCCTAGCCGCTCGCTCACCTCGAATCCGGCGCGCCGGAACTCCTCCAGCACCTCGTCCCGCCGCTCCGGCCGATTCAGGCGCAGCCACAGCGGCGGCCGCCGGGCGTGGGCGTCGAGAAAGCGGTTGAGCGCGTCCTGGTCCCATGCCGAGCGCGCGGCCCGCTGCGCCAGGGCCGGCTCGAACGCCAGCGGGATGCCGGCCCAGAGCAGGCGCGGCCACAGCTCGGGGGAGCTCTCGCGCAGCGCCGCCAGGCCCTCGAACAACCGCTCGAGCATCGCCTCGTCGCCGGCCGACGGCGCGCCGGTCAGCGGCCAGGCCGGCAGCGACGGCTCGGCGCGATAGCGGTAGCCGACCAGCTGAAACAGCCGCTCCGGCGGCATGCGCCGCAACGCCTTGAGCGCGGCGTCCGGCTGCGCGAACAGGCGACCGAACGCCTCGGCCGCCTCGGCGAGCGCCGCCCCCAGCCCGGTGCGGGCGCGGGGGTCGATCCGCTCGCGCACGAAATCCAGGTAGGCCGCCAGATAACCGAAGCGAACGGCCGAGAACAGCAGCTCGCTATAGGCGCGACGATCGCGCTTGCCGAACTGCCGCTGCTGCTTCAAGGCATGGGCGAGCCACCGATCGAGCTGGGGCAGGCGCTCGGCTTCGAGGTAACTCTGCCAAAGCTTGCTGACATGCGTCAGGCGGGCAGTGGCGCGACGTGCGGACTGCGCGTGATCGGAAGAAGTCATCAAGGGCGTGGACTACCGGCAGGTGGGAACATCGACGATTCTGAACGCCGAAGCAGCGTCGGACAAGACTCCGCGTTCGCTCCCCGCCCGCATCAGCCGTCGCCGCGAGCCGCCGGCAGGCGCACGCGGAACGTCATGCCGCCGTCGGGATTGTTCTCGCCGCTCAGACGACCGCCGTGGAATTCGACGATGGAGCGGCTAATCGGCAGCCCCATCCCCAGGCCGTGCGGCTTGGTGGTAAGGAAGGGCGTGAACAGCTGCGGCAGCAAGTCCGGCGCCATGCCCACACCGCTGTCGCGAATGCGGATCTCGAGCTGGGAGTCCTCCACCACCGAAATCAGCAGTCGGCGTTCGCCGCTGGCGGCGGCGGCCATCGCCTCGACCGCATTCTCGATGAGGTTGATCAGCACCTGCTGCAATTGGACCCGGTCGCCAACCACCGGCGACAGCCGCGGCGGCAGGTCGAATTCGATGGTGACACCCGCTTCCCTGGCGCGCGCCTGCACCAGGCGGGCGGCGTCGTGGACCAGCGCCGCCACGTCCAGCCGCTCATGCCGGGTGTCCTGGCGCCGCAGGAACTCGCGAAACTCCAGGATGATACCGCTCGCCCGCTTCGCCTGGACGCCGATCTGCTCCAGCGCCCGCCGCAACTTGGCCTCCTCGCCCCTGCCCTGCTCCAGCAACTGCAGCGCCCCGCCGGCGTAGCTGACCACCGCCGCGAGCGGCTGATTGACCTCGTGCGCCAGGTTGCGGGCCAGCTCGCGCATGCTCGCCAGGCGGCCGGTCAGCGCCAGCTCCTGTTGCTGACGCAGGGCCGAGCGCTGCAGCCGCACCCGCGCCTGCACCAGACCGAGCTGGGCGGCGATCTGCTGCAGCACCTGCAGCTCGTCCGGCAGCAGCGGCGCCGACCCGGCCGGCCGTTGCAGCATCAACGCGCCGATCACGCTGCCACCGTCGCGAATCGGCAGCGCGCAGGCGTCCGGACCACCGCCGGCGCCAGGCCACCAGCACGGCCGGTCCTCGGCGATGGCCTGGGCGGCGACGCTGCCGGCGGGCGGCCCCTGCCGGGTCAGGCATTCGCTGCCTTCGCCATAGACGCCCGGCACGCCGGCGACGATCACCAGCCAGTGGTCATGGGCGGCTTGGGAGTCGGTCAACCGCAGGTAGACCCGGCCTTCACTCCAGCCGGCGTCGGAGCAGACCCGCTCGATGATGCCGCGGGCGGCCGTTTCCACATCGGCGGCGGCATTGGCGATGGTTGCGCTGGCGCACAGCAGGGACAGCCAGAATTCCGTCGACGCCCCATTGCGCGCGAGCGCGCCGGCTCCGCCGGGGGAGGATTGATTGGCCAAGTCCACCATAGGGCATAGACCTTTGCTGTTCGAAATGACCGCCGCCGGCAACGGTCATCGGCTCGCGACGCTGCGCTCGATGCCGATGCCTGCCGGCAGCGCCCCGTGGCGCGACCACCACCGACGCCAACGGTCGCAGGATTTCAGCCGGTACGCTCCATGCCCAGCGCCTTGCGGCATTCCTCGATGCTGAGGCACATCGCCACCAGGCTGGGGATGGAGTCGGCATGCATTTTTTTCATCAGATTGGAACGGTGCAGTTCCACCGTCTTGGGGCTGATGGACAGCTCCTCGGCGATCTCGCGGTTGACCTTGCCGGCCACCACAAGGTGCAACACTTCGCGCTCACGCGGCGTGAGCACGGCGTAGCGGGCATTGAGCACTTCGCTCTGTCGGCGCTGCCGGCGCTGCTGCGCGTCCTGCTCCAGGGCCGCCTGCACCCGTTCGAGCAGAAAGCGCTCGGAGAACGGCTTGGTCAGGAACTCCACGGCGCCCGCCTGCATAGCCCGCACCGCGGTGGGCACGTCACCATGGCCGGACAGGAAGATGATGGGAATGCTGTGGCCTTCGCGGTTCAGCCGTTCCTGCAGCTCCAGGCCGTTGAGCCCGGGCATACGCAGGTCCAGCAGCAGGCAGCCCGGCGCGTTCGGATCCCAGTCGGCGAGGAACTCATCGGCGCTGGCGTAGGCCTTGGCGCGAAGAGACACCGACGACAGTAGCCAACAGAGCGCATCGCGCATTGCCGCATCGTCGTCCACGACGTAGACAGTCGCTCGCTGTTCCATGGCGTAGTTCGATACTGTGGTAGACGTGGGCATTATAACGTTTACCAAGGTTCTTATCGGTCACCCGGGCGCCGCCGCAGGCGGCGCCCACCGTCGAGCCTTGCGTAGAAAAAAGGCGCGGTTCTGGGGGGCAAACCGCGCCGAAGCTAAAGCGGGGACGGCACAACCGTGTCGCAGCGGAGCACCTTGGCCTACGGTCGTTCCGCCGTCCGGTCATGGGCCCCAGGGTGCAGACTCACTGTAGCGATCGCCGCCGGTCCGCTGCACTAGGCGCCCCCCTGATCGCCCCTGGTAATAACCCTTAGCCGAGCGGCGTCCGGCTACTTCCCCTCCAGCCGATCGAGCAGGCGTGCCTGGTAGGCGGGGTCGGCCCACAGCGGCGACTTATCGCCCCGCCGTCGCTCCAGCTCGGCGCGCAGCAACGACAACCGCACCCGGGCGCGGCGCTGCTCCTCCGGCCGATCGTCGAGCGTGGCGATCAGCTGCTCCACGTCCTTGAGCTCGCGGCGCAGCTCCAGCTCGGGCGGAACGAAGCCGGCGTTCTTGAGTACCCGGTAGGCCATGCGCAGCTCTGGCGGCACCATGGCGAGGTCGTCCTCCGGCAGCGGCTTGCCCTCGCCTTCCAGATTGCTCAGCTCGCCGCGGGCGATGGCCTCCTGGATGCGCCGCTCGGCAATGCGCTCGATGAAATCCATCGTCTTCTCCGATCACGCCGAAAGCCGCATAGTGCGCGCCGTGTCCGCTACGCTCAAGGTCGACGGACCCGGTTTCGCGTTGGCCACGACTTGTTAGCTGGCTACGGACCGTGTTCACATCTTGCCCATCCAAATAACTAACGAGAACGCCGACACCAGGAGGACCCATGAAAATCCGCGCCGCCGTTCTGCAGAGCATCGGCCTGCCCCGCCCCTATCGCGATTCCCAGCCGCTGCGGATCGAGGAACTGGAGCTCGACCCGCCCGGCGACCGCGAGGTGCTGGTGCAGATCAAGGCCGCCGGCCTGTGCCACTCGGACTTGTCGGTGATCGACGGCAACCGGCCGCGGCCGGTGCCGATGGCGCTGGGCCACGAAGCCGCCGGCGTGGTCAAGGCGGTCGGCCCGGGCGTGACCGACCTGCAGGTGGGCGACCACGTGGTGGCGGTGTTCGTGCCCAGCTGCGGCCAGTGCGCACCCTGCGCCGAGGGCCGGCCGGCGCTGTGCGAGCCCGGCGCCAAGGCCAACACCGCCGGCACCTTGATCGGCGGCGGCTTCCGGCTGCGCCGCGCCAACGGCGAGCCGATCCATCACCACCTGGGCGTGTCCGGCTTCGCCGATCATGCGGTGGTGTCGCGCAACTCGCTGGTGAAGATCGACCCGCGCCTGCCGTTCGAGCATGCCGCCCTGTTCGGCTGCGCCGTGCTCACCGGCGTCGGCGCGGTGGTGAACACCGCCGGCGTCAAGCCGGGGCAGAGCGTCGCTGTAGTCGGCCTGGGCGGTGTCGGCCTGAACTGCGTGCTGGGCGCGCTGGTGGCGGGCGCCAGCGAGGTGATCGCCATCGACGTGGCCGACGGCAAGCTGGAGCTGGCCCGCCAGCTCGGCGCTACCCGCACCTTCAACGCCGCGGCCGCCGACGTGGTGGCGGCAGTCCGCGCCGCCACCGACGGCGGCGTCGACCACGCCATCGAGATGGCCGGCTCGGAGAAGGCGCTGGAGCTGGCCTACGCCATCACCCGCCGCGGCGGCACCACCGTGACCGGTGGCCTGGCGCATCCCGACCGCAAGCTTGCGCTACAGCAAGTCAGCCTGGTGGCCGAAGAGCGTACCCTTAAGGGCAGCTACGTCGGCAGCTGCGTGCCGGTGCGCGACGTGCCGCGCTACGTGGCGCTGTTCCGCCAGGGCCGGCTGCCGGTCGACCGTCTGCTCAGCCGCACGCTGCGCCTGGAGCAGATCAACGAAGGTTTCGATGCGCTGGCCGACGGTCTGGCCGTCCGGCAAGTCGTGGTATTCGACTAAGGAGACCCCATGAAGCTCGCAGATCCCTCTCTTCTCCGCACGCAGGCCCTCATCGACGGCGTCTGGGTGGACGCCGACAGCGGCGAACGGTTCGGGGTGTACAACCCGGCCACCGGCGAGCTGATTGCGCAGGTGCCTGACATGGGCGAGGCGGAGACCCGGCGCGCCATCGACGCCGCCGCCCGCGCCCAGCGCGAATGGGCGGCGCGCCCGGCCAAGGAGCGCTCGGCCGTGGTGCGCGCCTGGCGCGACCTGATGATGCAGCACCAGCACGACTTGGCGCAGATCCTCACCGCCGAGCAGGGCAAGCCGCTCGCCGAGGCGCTCGGCGAGATCGCCTACGGCGCCAGCTACATGGAGTGGTTCGCGGAGGAGGCCAAGCGCGTGTACGGCGAGACGGTGCCGGCGCCGAAGCCCGGGCAGCGGGTGCTAGTGCTGCGCCAGCCGGTGGGCGTAACCGCCGCCATCACGCCCTGGAACTTCCCCAGCGCCATGCTGGCCCGCAAGGTGGCGCCGGCGGTGGCCGCCGGCTGCAGCATGGTGGTGAAGCCGGCCGAGCAGACGCCGCTGTCCACCCTGGCGCTGGTCGAGCTCGGCCTGCGCGCCGGCCTGCCGGCCGGCCTGGTGAACGTGATCACCACCAGCCGCCCGGCGCCGGTCGGCAACGAGCTATGCGCCAACCCGCTGGTGCGCACGCTGAGCTTCACCGGCTCCACCGAAGTGGGCAAGCTGCTGATGCGCCAGTGCGCCGGCACGGTCAAGAAAGTGGCGCTGGAGCTGGGCGGTAGCGCGCCGTTCATCGTCTTCGACGACGCCGACCTCGACGCCGCGGTGGCGGGCGCCATGGCCTCGAAGTACCGCAATTCAGGCCAGACCTGCGTGTGCGCCAACCGCTTCTTCATCCATGACCGGATCTACGACGCCTTCGCCGAGAAGCTGGCCAAGGCGGTCGCCACCCTCAAGGTCGGCCCCGGCACCGAGGAAGGCGTGAACCAGGGCCCGCTGATCGACGACAACGCCGTCGCCAAGGTCGAGTCGCACATCGCCGACGCCGTCAGCAAGGGCGCGCGCGTCATCGCCGGCGGCAAGCGTCACCCGCTGGGCCGCACTTTCTTCGAGCCCACGGTGCTCGCCGACGTCACCACCGACATGCTGATCGCCCACCAGGAAACCTTCGGCCCCGTGGCGCCGCTGTTCCGCTTCCATACCGAGGAAGAGGCCATCCGCCTGGCCAACGACACCGAGTACGGCCTGGCGGCGTACTTCTACACCCGCGACATCGGTCGGGTGATGCGGGTGATGGAAGCCCTGGAGTACGGCATGGTCGGCGTCAACGAGGGCATTATCTCCTGTGAGGCCGCGCCGTTCGGCGGCTACAAGGAATCCGGCCTGGGCCGCGAGGGCTCGCGCCACGGCATGGATGAATACCTGGAGATGAAGTACGTGATGCTCGGCGGCCTGGACCGCTGAGGTCAGCGGGCATGGCGGGAGACGGTCGCGCGGCGCGTCTCCCCCGTCCCGCGGCCTACCTTGGCCACGGCGCGGCACCGCCGCGCCGTGGCGGGGCGATCACTGCTGGGCTTGCTGCTGCTGCCAACCGGCGATCAGCGCTTCGATCTCTTCGATCTCGACACCCAGCTGCTGGGCGATCTCATCCGGCGGCTCGCGATGCAGCCACAGATCGCGCGCCCATTCGATCTCCTCCCTGGACAGGCGCGCGGGCTTGGGCGCGCGCTGGCGTTCCTGGTGCTCGCCTCCACCACCGCCTCGGGCGCGACGCTGGCCCTGGCGCTCGCCGCGCTGACGAGGCTGGCGACTGCCGGCCTCTTGCTGGCCGTTGCGCGCGCGCGTCTGGCGCTGGTTCTGATCCGAGCCGGCTCCTTGGCGCGGCGTTCTCTTACGAGGCCGATCGTCGGTGGGATTGTTCGACATCAACACGACTCACAATGAACGGTCGAGAAGGCCCTGGCTGTCTTGCCGGGCCACCGGGGCGACGTGCGGACGGCGGCGCTTCGCATCGCCGTGGCCGACGCCGCGTCGGTTGCGAAGTGTGCCATAACCGAGGCTGGCGGACAGCCCGGCGAGTTCCGCATCGGGACGCTATTCTACCCCCGCCGGCGCGACCTGGCGCCGCGCTACCGCCGTTAGTCGTCGCTCTCGTCGTTGGCGACGTTGACGCCGGGATCGGCCAGCAGCGCCCGCAGCGCGCCGTCCGGCACGTTCATGTAGCCCGGGCGGGTGACCGCGACTGCCAGCTCCTCCAGACAACAGACCACCCCGGTCAGCTTACCGCTCGGCCCCAAGAGGATGTGCACCGGCATAGAGGTTCTCCCAATGCTGCCGCGCCGCGGGCAGATAGCCGGAATATTTGCGTATAACGACTATCGCACAAAAACACCCGCCCCTGAGCGGATTCCCTAGCCGCATCTGGGAATCAATCGTGCCGGTTCAGCAGCTGATCCAGGGTAAGCCGGTAGCTGGGCAGGAAAGTCTCCAGGAAGTACTCGACCTCAGGCATCGCCAGCTCCTCCAGGCGGCGGCGGATGCCAGCGGCGGCATCGGCGAACTCGGAATTGCCGGCGCGCAGTTCGGCTTCGCACTTGATATAGGCCGCCAGCGTGTCGGCGGCCTTGATCAGCGCCCGGTGCTGCGCCGGCACCTGCTCCTCCAGCAGCAGCGGGCGATAGTCCTCGCGCAGATCCTCCGGCACCAGCGCCAGCAGCTCGCGCTCGGCGGCCCGCTCCAGCGCCTTGTACGCCTGGGTGATGGCGCTGTCGTGGTACTTCACCGGGCTGGGCAGATCGCCGGTGATGACTTCGGCGGCGTCATGGTAGAGCGCGGCGACCGCCACCGCGTTGGCGTCCACCTGGCCGCCGCAGCGGCGGTTATGGATCAGCGCCAGGGCATGGGCGATGGTGGCCACCTCCCAGGAGTGCTCCATCACGTTCTCGGCGATGGCGTTGCGCTTGAGACCCCAGCGGCGAATCCAACGTAGCCTGCTCAGATACGCGAAAAAATGGCTGATCATCGGCTGCCTCGTTGCCCCCGTTGCGACGCCCCCATCCTAGCCCCTGCTGCGACGGATTCCGTCGCGGCGCGCTCAGCCGCGGCCGATGAACGGCATCTTGGTGGCCATCACCGTCATGAACTGCACGTTGGCCTCCAGCGGCAGGCTGGCCATGTACAGCACCGCGCGGGCCACGTGCTCGACGTCCATGACCGGCTCCGGCAGCAGGCGGCCGTCGGCCTGCGGCACGCCCTCGCTCATGCGCGCGGTCATGTCGGTGGCGGCGTTGCCGATGTCGATCTGGCCGCAGGCGATGTCATACTTGCGCCCGTCCAGCGAGGTGGCCTTGGTCAGGCCGGTGATGGCGTGCTTGGTGGCGGTGTACGGCGCGGAGTTCGGCCGCGGCGAGTGGGCCGAGATCGAGCCGTTGTTGATGATCCTTCCGCCGCGCGGATTCTGGCTCTTCATCAGCTTGAAGGCTTCCTGGGTGCAGAGGAAGGCGCCGGTGAGATTGGTGTCCACCACCGCCTGCCAGCGCTCGAAGCTCAAGTCCTCCAGCGGCACCGGCGGCGCACCGGCGCCGGCGTTGTTGAACAGCAGATCGAGCCGGCCGAAGCGCTCGCGCACCTGCGCGAACAGATGCCGCACCGAGGCCGGGTCGCGCACGTCGGTCGGCACCACCAGGCAACGCTCGGCCAGTTCGCCGGCCGCCGCGGCCGTCTCGCGCAGCGCCTGCTCGCGCCGCCCGGCCAGCGCCACCGCGTAGCCCTCGCGCAGCAGCGCCAGCGCCACCGCGCGACCGATGCCGCTGCCGGCGCCGGTCACCAGCGCCACTTTTTCAGATTCGTTCATCCGCTCTCTCCTCGTGGATCGGTTATGGTTATCGAACACCGCTAGCGCACCGGCCGCAGCCGCAGCAGCGCGCCGTCGCCACTGTCCACCAGCAGGTACAGCAGCCCGTCCGGCCCCTGCCGCACGGCGCGGATGCGCAGCCCCAGATCGCTCAACAGCCGCTCCTCGGCGACGATTTTCTCACCCTCCACCGTCAGCCGCGCCAGATGCGTCTGCGCCAGCGCGCCGACGAACAGGTTGCCGCGCCATTTGGGGAAGGCGTCGCCGGTGTAGAACTCCATGCCGGACGGCGCGATCGACGGCGTCCACTGATAAATGGGCTGCTCGTAGCCCTCCTTGTGGGTGGGGCCGATCTCCGGGCCGTAGTATTCGCGGCCGTAAGTGATCACCGGCCAGCCGTAGTTCTTGCCCGGCTCGGGCAGATTGATTTCGTCGCCGCCGCGCGGGCCGTGCTCGTGGATCCACAGCCGGCCGGTGTCGGGATGCAGAACCATGCCCTGGATGTTGCGGTGGCCCAGGCTGTAGATGGCCGGCAGAGCGTCGTCGCGGCCGACGAAGGGGTTGTCGGCGGGAATGCTGCCGTCGTCGTTGAGGCGAATCAGCTTGCCGTTGTGGTCCTTGAGATCCTGAGCCCGTTGGCGCTGGTTGCGCTCGCCCAGGCTGATGAACAGCTTGCCGTCGCGGTCGAACACCAGCCGCGAACCGAAATGGTGGCCGGTATCGACGAACGGGGTGGCACGGAACAGCACCTCGAAACCGGTCAAGCGGTCGCCGTCGAGGCGGCCGCGGCCGACATGGGTGCCGATCCCGCCTTCGCCGGCCGCGACGTAGCTGAGATAGACCCAGCGATTGTCGGCGAACCGCGGATGCAGCGCCACGTCCAGTAAGCCGCCCTGGCCGCGCGCGACGATCGCCGGCAGGCCTTCGACACGGCGGCGCTTGCCGCTGGCGGGGTCGATCAGATTGAGCCGCCCCGGCCGTTCCGTCACCAGCAGCCGACCGTCCGGCAGAAAGGCCAGGCCCCAGGGATGCGCCAACTCGTCCGCCACGATCTCGACACGGAAATCGTGCAGCGCGCTGGTCTGAACCTGACGGGGAACGGCGAAACCGGTGAGGAACAGGGCGAAACCCAACAACGGCAGGATCAGCAGCGATGACAGCAGATAACGGACGTAGCGCGGCATGGGATCCTCCTTGGAGTATTCGTTCTCCCAGCGATGCCGGTCGCGTCGGCGCGCTCAGTCATAGCCGTGGAAGCGCCCGAGCCCGGCCCGTTTCCGGACCCCTATAGTGCCTCAATCCGCCGCCGTGCGGCGTACTACCGCCTCCCCCCGCCGCGCCGGGTCAGCGCGCGGTTCACCAGCCACAGCCCCAGGCCGATGGCGATCAGCACCGCCGCCACCAGATACTGCACCGGCTCGCGGCCGCTCCACGGTCCCACCAGGAAGGCGCAGCTGAGCGCGCCCAGCACCGCCAGCGGCGTGGCGGTGCGGAAGTGCCGATGCTCGACCCGGTCGCGGCGCAGCACCAGTACGGCGATGTTCACCGCCACGAACACGCCCATCAGCAGCAGCGTGGTGGTGCCAGCCAGCGCCGGGATCTCGCCCACGAAGATGATCAGCGCCAACGCCAGCGCGGTGGTGAAGGCGATGGCGGCATACGGCGTGCGCCGCCGCGGATGGACCTTGCCCAGGCCGACCGGCAGCACGCCCTCGCGGCTCATGCCGTACAGCAGCCGGCTCGCCATCAACATGTTCAGCAGCGCGGTGTTGGCGACCGCGAACATGGTGATGAGCCCGAACAGCCACAGCGGGAAGCCGGGCGCGCCGGTGGCGACCACGGTCAGCAGCGGCGTGTCGCCCTCGGCCAGCCGCTCGGGCGGCACCACGCTGATCGCCGCCACCGCCACCAGCACGTAGATCAGCGCGGTGACGGCCAGCGCCGAGAGCAGCACGCGGGGGAAAATTCGGCTGGGGTTTCGGCATTCCTCCACCATGTTGACCGAGTCCTCGAAGCCGATCATGGCGAAGAAAGCCAGCGTGGTGGCGGTGATCGCCGGCCAGACCATGCCGTCGGTCCCCGCCGTCCCGAACTCGAGCACGCGTGCCGGCTCGCCCCCGCCCGTGCCGAGCACCCATACCCCGATGGCGATGACGATCAGCAGACCGGTCAGCTCCACCAGCGTGAACAGCACATTGGCCTTGAGGCTCTCGCCCACGCCGCGGTAGTTGATCACCGCGATCACCAGCATGAAGGCGAGCCCCACCAGCGTTATCCCCACCCCCTCCAGCATGGTCAGGTCGAAAGCGTCGGCCAGATTGGCGGCGAAGGCGCGCGACGCGGTCGACGCCGAGGTGATCCCCGAGCACATCACCGCGAAGCCGACCACGAAGGTGAAAGCCTGCGAACCGAACGCCTTGTGCACGTACAGCGCGGCACCGGCGGCGCGCGGATACTTGGTGACCAGCTCCAGATAGCTCAGGGCGGTGAGCAAGGCGACCGCCACCGCCAGCAGGAACGGCAGCCAGACCATGCCGCCCACGTAGCTGGCCACCTCGCCGGTGAGGGTGTAGATACCAGTCCCGAGCAGGTCGCCGACGATGAACAGCAGGAGCAGCGTCGGCCCGATCGCCCGCTTCAGTCCGATGTCGGCGGTCGTGCCCGGGTTGGCGCCGGCCGCGCTGCCGAGTTCGGTCATGGAGTCTCCTTGCCGGCACAGGAGCCCGTCTCGGCGGCGCACCGCCGGGGGCGAGGAGTCGGGAATCGGTGACTAGACCGGGAGCACCCGGTCGCTGGCTCGACGAGACATTCAGTAGGGCCGCCGGCCGAGCTTTCAACCGCGCGCGGCCGACCGGCGCGGGCAGGCATGCCCGCGCCGGTTTCGGTTAGGGAGCGGACGCCGCCGCTAGAAGCGGTACATCACGCTGCCCATCCAGACGTCGGTATCGACCCGGTCGAACACGTCGTTGTACTGCTGCCACTCGCCGCGCACGCCGAAGTTGGCGAAGTGGTACTGGGCGCCGATGCCGTAGGTGTAGTCGAAGCCGTCGCCGCCATCGAGGTTGCTGCCCGGGCCGGTGTTGCTGACGTCGGCGTCCCACCAGTAGCCGCCGAGCCGGCCGTACACCTCCACCAGATGCGGCCCCCGCTCGAACACCGGCACGATGCCGAGCGCCGTCAGGTCGATGCCCTGAGCCTCGGCGCTGCCGGTGGGCCTGCCCTTGGCCTCGCCCAGATCGAAATAGCCGATCTCGGCGCCGATGAACCGGTGCGCGCGGAGGCCGGCGAACACCCGCCAAGCCGTGTCCTTGTCGTCGTCGGTGCCGAACCCGGCACCCCAGGAACCGCCGCCGACGTCGTATTCGGACTGACCGACGCCGGCGCCGACATACGGCTGCATGGTCATGACCGAGGGCCTGCCCTGGGCCACCGCCACGCCGCCGACGCCGAGCAGCGCCACGACCGTAACAAGTTTGCTGAGCTGCATAACTAGCCTCCCGCATCCGTACGAATGGCGCGCCATCCGGACCGCTCCGCGAACGCGGCGGCCCTTGAATCGGCGCGTAGCGCACCCCTACAGGGTATCCGCGCTACCCGCCCCAGGGTGGCGGCGCAACGCCGACCCGGCAAGGAGGCACGTTCATGTCACCCGGTAACCATCATGATTCCGTCGACTGGCACGGGCTGAGCGAACTGCTGTCCCGCCTCGGCGACAAGTGGAGCGTGCACGTCATCGCCCGTCTGGCGGCCGGTCCGATGCGCTTCAACCGCCTGCGGCGCAGCGTCGACGGCATCTCGCAGCGCATGCTCACCTTGACCCTGCGCGCGCTGGAGCGCGACGGCCTGGTGCAGCGCACGGTCTACCCCACCGTACCGCCCCAAGTGGAGTACCGGCTCACCGAGCTGGGGCAAACGCTGATCGAGCCGCTCGCGGCCCTGTCGCGCTGGGCCGCCGAGAATCTGCCGCAAATCGAGCAGGCCCACGACGACTTCGACCGCGATGCGCGCCGCCGCATCGGTTGACTGACTCCCGCCCCACCCTCAGCTTGAGCGGTATTCGGACACGGAGGCACCATTGCCACCGTAGCGTTCCGCACTCGGGATACGGAGACCATGCACCAGCGCGGCGACGCCAGCCTTTACATCGACGGCACCCCCATAGCGGCGGCGGTTTTCGACCTCGACGGCGTGGTCACACGCACCGCCCGCCTGCACGCGGCGGCGTGGAAGCGGCTGTTCGACGAGCTGCTGGCCCGGCACGCGCGCGCCGACGGCACGCCGCAGCCGCCGTTCGACCTCGAACTCGACTACCGCCGCCACGTGGACGGCAAGCCGCGTCTGCAAGGCATCCGCGACTTCCTGGCGGCGCGGGGCATCCGCCTGCCGGAAGGCCAACCCGACGACCCGCCCGGCCTGGACACCGTGCACGGCCTGGGCCGCTACAAGGACGAGCTGTTCCGGCAGGCACTGGCCCGCGAGGGGGTGGCGGTGATCGAGCCGTCGGTGGCCTTCATCCGCCGCCTACGCGCGCTGGGCGTGCGCACGGCGCTGGTATCGGCCAGCCGCAACGCCAAGGCGGTGCTGGCGGCGGCGGGACTGGCCGAATTGTTCGACGTCGTGGTCGACGGTAACGATGCCGCCCGGCTAGGGCTGGCCGGCAAGCCGGCGCCGGATACCTTCCGCCATGCTGCGGCGGCGCTCGGCGTACCGCCGTCGCGGACGCTGGCGGCGGAGGATGCCGAGGCCGGCGTGGCGGCGGCCCGCGCCGCCGGCTACGGACACGTAGTCGCCCTGGCCGGCCCCGAGCGGGCGGCGGCGCTGCTGGCCCAAGGCGCCGATCGAGTGGTGCGCGATCTGGGCGAGCTGGAAATGGCCAGCGCCGCCCTGCCCGACGCCCTCGCCTGTTTCGACCGCATCACCGTGCTGCTGGCCACCCGACGGCCAGCGCTGTTCCTCGACTACGACGGCACACTCACTCCCATCGTCGACCGTCCGGAGCAGGCCCAGCTGTCCACCGCCATGCGGGCGACCATCCGCGCGCTGGCCGAGCGCTGCCCGGTGGCCGTGGTCAGCGGCCGCGACCGCGCCGACGTCGCGCGGCTGGTCGGCATCGACGGGCTGATCTACGCCGGCAGCCACGGTTTCGACATCGCCGGCCCGAAGCTGGACCTGCAGTACCAACCCGCGGCCGCGTTCCTGCCGGACCTGGACCGTGCCGAGGCGCGGCTGCGCCAAGCGTTGGCCGATGTGCCCGGCGCGCTGGTGGAGCGCAAGCGTTACGCGCTGGCGGCGCACTACCGGCTGGTGGCGCCGGAGCGAGTCACCGAGGTCGAGGCGGCGGTGGCCGCGGCCCTCGCCGCCAGCGACGGCCGACTGCGCCGCACCGGCGGCAAGAAGGTGTTCGAGCTGCGCCCCTGCCTGCCCTGGGACAAGGGCCGAGCGGTGCGCTGGCTGCTGGAGACCCTGGGATTGGACCGGCCCGAGGTGCTGCCGCTGTATATCGGCGACGACGAAACCGACGAAGACGCCTTCGCCGCGCTGCGCCCGCTCGGCGGCTTGGGCGTGCTGGTGGCGGCGCAGCCGCAGCCCTCCGCCGCCGACTACCGGTTGGCCGACCCGGCCGCGGTCGAACGCTTCCTGCGGGCGCTGATCGGGATCTTGCCGCCATGACGGCGTGGACCTTGCGCTACGACGGCTTCGACCCGGCCCAGGAAGGACTGCGCGAGGCGCTCTGCACCCTCGGCAACGGCTACTTCGCGACGCGCGGCGCCGGCGAAGAGTCGACGGCCGACGGCGTCCACTACCCCGGCACCTACCTGGCCGGCGGCTACAACCGGCTCAAGACCGAGATCGCTGGCCGCGTGGTCGAGAACGAAGACCTGGTCAACATGCCCAACTGGCTGCCGCTGAACTTCCGTCCCGAGGACGGCGACTGGTTCGATGCGCGCAGCGTCGAGCTGCTCGACTACCGCCAGGAGCTGGACATCCGCAGGGGGGTGCTGCGCCGCGAGCTGCGCTGGCGCGATCGCCAGGGACGGGAGACGGCGCTGCGCTGTCGGCGCCTGGTGCACATGGAGTGGCCGCATCTGGCGGCGATCGAGTGGCGGCTGGAGGCGCTCAACTGGTCGGGCCGCATCGTGCTGCGCTCCGCGCTCGACGGTCGGGTCGTCAACGCCGGCGTGCCGCGCTACCGCCAGCTCGCCTGCCACCATCTGCGGCCGTTGGAGAGCGCCGCGCTGGGCCCGGACGAGATCCTGCTGACGGTCGAGACCAGCCAGTCCCGGCTACGGGTGGCGCAGGCGGCGCGCACCCGCTTCTACCGTGACGGCCGCCCGTTCGAACCGCAGCGGCGGCTGCTGCAGGAAACCGGCTACATCGGCCAGGAGGCGAGCATCGAGCTGCGGGCCGGCCAGGCACTGACCGTGGAGAAGGTGATCGCGTTCTACAACGGCCGCGATCGCGCCATCTCCGAGCCGGCGCTGGCGGCGGCGCAGGCGGTGCGCGACGCGCCCCGCTTCGAGGCGCTCGCCGCCGCCCAGGCGCGGGCCTGGTCGCAGCTGTGGGGTCGCTGCGACGTAGTTCTGGAAGGCGACGAGCGCGCGCAGATGATCCTGCGGCTGCACATCTTCCATCTGCTGCAGACGGTGTCGCCGCACAGCGCCGACCTGGACGTGGGCGTGCCGGCGCGCGGCCTGCACGGCGAGGCCTACCGCGGCCACATCTTCTGGGACGAGCTGTTCATCTTCCCGTTCCTGAACCTGCGCATCCCCGAGATCACCCGCGCCCTGCTGCGCTACCGCTACCGGCGGCTGGGCGAGGCGCGGCGGGCGGCGCGGGCCGCCGGCTACCGAGGCGCCATGTACCCCTGGCAGAGCGGCAGCGACGGCCGCGAGGAGAGCCAGGTGCTGCACCTCAACCCGGTGTCGGGGCGCTGGCTGCCGGACAACACCTGGCTGCAGCGCCACGTCAATTCCGCCATCGCTTACAACGTCTGGCGCTACTACGAGGTGACCGACGACCTCGAATTCCTCTCCTACTACGGCGCCGAGATGCTGGTGGAGATCGCCCGCTTCTGGGCCAGCGCCGCCAGCTACAACGAGGCGCGCGGACGCTACGACATCCGCGGCGTGATGGGGCCCGACGAGTTTCACGACCGCTACCCGTGGCGCGACGAGCCGGGACTGGACAACAACGCCTACACCAACCTGATGGCGGCCTGGGTGCTGCGCCGGGCGCTGGATGCGCTCGAACGGATCGGCTCGGACCGGCGCCGCGAGCTGTATGAAACGCTGACTCTGAGCGAGGACGAGCTGGACCAATGGCGGGAGATCAGCACCAAGCTGTTCGTACCGTTCCACGACGGCATTCCGAGCCAGTTCGAGGACTACGAGCGGCTCGAGGAGTTCGACTGGGAGGGCTACCGACGCAAGTACGGCGACATCCGCCGCCTCGACCGCCTGCTCGAAGCCGAGGGCGATAACGTCAACCGCTACAAAGCCTCCAAGCAGGCCGACGTGCTCATGCTGTTCTACCTGTTCTCGTCGGAGGAGCTGGCGACGCTGTTCGCCCAGCTCGGCTATCCGTTCTCCGGCGAGATGATCCCGCGCACCATTGCCTACTACCTCAAGCGCACCTCCAACGGCTCGACCCTGAGCCAGATCGTCCATGCCTGGGTGCTGGCCCGCTCCGACCGTCCCAAGTCCTGGCCGCTGCTACGGGAAGCCCTGGAGAGCGACATCGCCGACGTGCAAGGCGGCACCACGCCGGAGGGCATCCATCTGGGCGCCATGGCCGGCACCGTCGACCTGGTGCAGCTGGGTCAGACCGGGCTGGAGATCCGCCACCAGGTACTGCGGCTCAACCCCTGCCTGGCCGACGGCCAGCGGCGGCTGGCGTTGCGGCTGCGCTACCGCGGCCATTGGCTGGACGTCGATATCCGCGGCGACCGCATGACCCTGCACGCGCCGGAAGGCTGGGCCGGGCCGGCGCGGGTGATGGTGCGGGATCGCGTGTATCCGTTCGGCCCCGGCCAGCGGTTGGTGCTGCACCGCCGCCCGGACGACCGCTGCTGGCTGCCGCCCGCCCCGGACAACGGCATCCCGCGGTCTGCGGCGCGACCCGCCAAGAACGGCCGACGCTCCTCCCCGCCGCCAAGTTGACTCCCCGGTCAGCCACCCTCATCGCTTGGCCTAGGAGCCCGGCCGAGCGGGACGCTTGTCATGACCGATGGCTTAGCGCCAGCCTCAAGTAGCCAACATTCGACGGCTGACGATCGCACCGCTCGCCTGCGGCGCGCGGCGGTGCGCGTCGTCGCGGCCATGCTGCCGCCGCTGGCCGCGTCCCTGCTGCAGTGGCTGGCCTGGGAATGGCTGGCGCCGTCGCCCTGGCTGCTGTTCTTTCCGGCGGTGTTCGTCAGCGCCTGGATCGGCGGCCTGAGCGGCGGCCTCACCAGCACCGCGCTGTCGCTGGTGCTGGTGCAGACGCTGTTCGTGCAGTCGCAGCCGGATGCCGAGGTTCCAGCCGAGCTGGGCAGCGCCGTCATCCTGCTCGGCAGCGGGCTGCTGTTCAGCGTATTCCACAACCAGCTGCGACACGCGGCCCGCACCGCCGACATCGCGCTGCGCCGCGCCCGGGTCAACGAGCAACGCTTCCGCGACCTGCTGGAGCATGCGCCGGACGCCATCTTCGTGGCCGACACCCAAGGCTACGTCACCTCGGCCAACCGCTCCGCCGCACGGCTGATCGGCATGCCGGCCGACCAGCTGCTGGGACGGCACGTCACGGAGTTCGTGGTCCCGCAGGAACGGGCCCTGCTGGAACAGTTGCGGCTGCGTTTGCTGACTGGTCAGGTCGAGATGCAGCCCTGGACCGTGCTGACCGCCGACGGCCGGGAGCTGCCGGTGGAAGTGACCACCAGCATCCTGCCGGACGGCCGCTGGCAATCGTTCGTGCGCGACGTCAGCAAGTACCGCAGCATGGAACGGGCCCTGCGCGCGCACAACGAGCGGATAAGGCTGCTGATGGAGGCGGTGCCGGAAGGCATACTCGGCCTCGACGGTCACGGCGTCTGCACCTTCGTCAACCCGGCCGGCCTGCGGCTGCTGGGCTACTGCTCGGCCGAGGAGCTGATCGGCAAGTCGGCGCGGGCGGTGCTGCACGGCTGCGACGGCGACCCCAGCCACTGCCCGCTGCTACGCGCGGTCGCCGAGCGGCGGCGCTTCGAGGTCGAGGACGCCCAGCTGCGGCGCCGCGACGGCACCACCTTCGCCGCCGCCGTGCGCGCCTATCCGCTGCCGCTCGCCACCGGCGACGACACCGGCGGCGCCGTGGTGCTGTTCAGCGACGTCGATCCCCAGCGCCGCGCCCAGGAGCAGCTGCGGCAAGCGGCGGTGGTGTTCGACACCACCGCAGAGGCCATCATCGTCACCGATTCGCAGGGCAACATCGTGCGGGTCAACCGGGCCTATACCGAAGTCACCGGCTACAGCCCGGAGGAAGTGATCGGCAAGAACCCGCGCCTGCACCAATCCGGCCGCCACGACACGGCGTTCTACGCGCGGATGTGGGATTCGCTCCAGCGCACCGGGCAATGGCGCGGCGAGATCTGGAACCGGCGCAAGAACGGCGAGATCTACCCGGCCTGGGAGAACATCAGCGCCGTGCGCGACGATCAGGGCCGGATCACCCACTACGTGGCGATCCTGAGCGACATCACGCCGCTGCAGCAGGCCCGCGACCGCCTCAGCCACCTGGCGCATCACGACGCCCTGACCGGCCTGCCCAACCGGCTGCTGTTCAGCGCCAGCCTGCAGCAGGCCCTGGAACGCGCCAAGCGCCATGGCCACCGCGTGGCCGTGCTGTTCCTGGACCTCGATCGCTTCAAGCGGATCAACGACACCCTGGGACATGCCGCCGGCGACCGGCTGCTGCAGGAAGTGGCCGAACGCCTGCGGCAAAGCGTGCGGGCCGAGGACCTGGTAGCGCGCCTGGGCGGGGACGAGTTCACGGTGCTCCTGGAAGAGCTGAGCGATCCGGAGCATAGCGCCCATCTGGCGCGCAAGATCATCGAGGCGCTGGCGCGGCCGTTCGTGCTCGACGACCAGGAGGTGCGGACCTCCACCAGCATCGGCATCGGCCTGTATCCGGACGACGCCAGCGACGCCGACACGCTGATGGCGGCGGCGGACACCGCCATGTACCGCGCCAAGGCGCGCGGTCGCGGCACCTTCGAGTTCTACGCCGGCGAAGTCACCGGCACCGCCCGGGAGCGCCTGGCGCTGCAGCGCGCGCTGCAGGACGCGCTCGCGCGCGGCGAGCTGGAGATCCACTACCAGCCGCAATTCGACCTGCACAGCGGCGCCCTGGTGGGCGTGGAGGCGCTGCTGCGCTGGCGCCACCCGCAGCGCGGCCTGCTGCCGCCGAGCGAATTCCTGCCCGACGCCGACAACGCCGCGCTCACCGACGCCCTCAGCGAATGGGCGGTGCAACGCAGCTACGCCCAGGCGCGGGAGTGGGCGGCCCAGGGCCTGCGGCCGCGGATCGGCATCAACCTGTCGCCGCGCCAGCTACGCAAGGGCCGCGCCATCGAAAACCTCACCTCGCTGCTGGCCAGATGCCGCGACGATGGCGTACGCATCGCGCTCGAGGTACCCGAGCGCGCCCTCAACCCGACGCTCGCCGCCGATCAGGATCTGGCCCGTCTGAGCGCGCTCGGCGCCGACATCGCGGTGGACGGCTTCGGCACCGGCTGTTCGCCGCTGAACCTGCTCAGGCGCCTGCCGATCGACACGCTCAAGATCGACCGGGGCATCCTGCGGCGGCTGCCGGACGATCCCAACGCCGCCGCGGTAACCGCGGCGGTGATCTCGCTCGCCCACCAGCTGGGCCTGAAGGCGCTGGCGACCGGCGTCGAGAACGCCGCCCAGCGCGACTTCCTGCGCGAACACGGCTGCGACGAGGTGCAGGGCTACCTCTTCGGCGCGCCGATGCCGGCGGCGGCGCTAACCCGCTGGTTGCACTGAGGGAGCGCTGCCGAAAAGCGGAAGGACTGTTCTGGTCGCCACGAGGACGCCATGTACGACCCGCCCGCCATCGCCTTCGTCTGCTTCGTCGTCGGCTTCGTCCTGCTCACCCTCGGTTTCGCCAACCGCGACCGCGGGCCTGGCATCGCGCTGATGTGGCTGGGCGTGGTGCTGGTGCTCGGCGCCGTCGCCTACTACGTGGGCTCGGTGTAGCGCGCCCCTCAGCCCGCGCTCGCCATGGACTTGCGGAACTGGGCCAGCGACAGACCGAACAGGGTCGAGCCGATCAGCGCCAGCGCCAAGAATTGCGGCCACACGACATCGAAGCCGGCGCCGCGGAACAGGATGGCTTGGGCCATGGCGATGTAGTGGGTGTTGGGCGCCGCCAGCATCACCGTCTGCACGATCTGCGGCATGCTCTCGCGCGGGGTGGTGCCGCCCGACAGCATCTCCAGCGGCAGCAGCACCAGGATCAGCAACAGGCCGAACTGCGGCATCGACCGGGCCACCGTGCCCAGCAGAATCCCCAGCGCCGTGCAGGCGAACAGGTGCAGCGCCGCGCCGGCCAGGAACAGCGCCACCGAGCCCGAGATGGGCACCCGCAGCAGGCCCTCCACCACCGCCACCAGCGCGAAGGCGGCGGCGATGAACACCACCAGCCCCATCGACCAGACCTTGGCGGCCATGATCTCGAACGGCGTCACCGGCATCACCAGCAGGTGCTCGATGGTGCCGTGCTCGCGCTCGCGGATCAGCGCCGCACCGGTGAGGATGATGGACAGCATGGTGACATTGGAGATCACCCGGATGATCGCGCCGAACCAGCCCTGATCCAGGGTCTGGTTGAAGCGGTTGCGCAGCTCCAGCGCCACCGGCGTCGCCGACTGGCCGCGCTTACGGGTGAGGAATTCCTGGACTTCGGCATTGATGATGCTCTGCACGTAGCCGCTGCCGGTGAAGGCCTGGCTCATGCGGGTGGCGTCGACGTTGAGCTGCAGCGCCACCGACTTGCCGGCCAGCACATCGCGCTCGAAGCCGGGCGGGATCACCAGCGCGAAGGTATCCAGCCCGGCGTCCATGCGCGCGTCCATCTCCTGCAGGCTGATGAACCGGGGCGGCAGGAAGTACGGCGGCTGGAAGGCGTCGGCGATGCGCGCCGACAGCTGCGAGCGGTCCTCGTCGACGATCGCGATCGGCGCCCTGTTGAGCGACTCCGGCATGGCGGTGGCGCTGACGTACACCGACACGGTGAAGGCATAGACCATCAGCGCCAGCATCATCGGATCGCGCCAAAGGCTGCGCAGCTCCTTCACCCCCAGATGGAAGACGTTCGCCAGCCGCATGCTCAGCGCTCCTGTTTCCTGAGCAGCGCCGCCGCCAGCGCCAGCAGTACCGGGGTCGCCAGCGCCAGCGGCAGGAAGGACTGGGACAGATCGGCGAAGTCCAGGCCCTTGGAGAAGGTGCCGCGGGCGATGGTGAGGAAATGGGTGGTCGGATAGATCTCGCCGATCAGCCGGCCGCTGCCCTCCAGCGACGACACCGGGTTGATCATGCCCGAGAACTGCGCCGCCGGCAGCATGGTCAGGATGGCCGTGGCGAAGATCGCGGCGATCTGGCTGCGGGTGAAGGTCGAGAACAGCAGGCCCGTGGCGGTCGAGGCCATCACGTACAGCAGCGCGCCGACGGTGAGGGTCAGCAGGCTGCCGGTCATCGGCACCCGGAACAGCCCCACCGCCAGCACGAACAGCAGCAGGAAATTGAGCATGGCTAGCGCGATGTAGGGCAGCTGCTTGCCGAGCAGGAATTCCAGGCGCGTGACCGGCGTGACGTAGAAGTTGACGATTGAGCCCAGCTCCTTCTCGCGCACCACGCTCAGCGCGGTCAGCATGGCGGGGATGAGCATCAGCAGCAGCGGAATGACCGCTGGCACCATCGCCACCAGGCTCTTGACGTCGGGGTTGTAGCGGAACCGGGTTTCGATGTTGACCGACGAACTCACGTCGTAACCGCGGCGCGCCGCCAGATCGGCCAGCCAGTGCGCGTGCATGCCCTGCACGTAGCCGCGCACGGTCTCGGCCCGCATCGGCATGGCGCCGTCGATCCAGGCGCCGATCGCCACCGCGTCGCCGCGCGCCAGATCGCGGGCGAAACCGGGCGGGATCTCCAGCGCCAGGCTCAGCTCGCCCGAGCGCATGCGCCGATCCAGGTCCTCGTAATCGAGGATCGGCGGGCGCTCGACGAAGTAGCGCGAACCGGCGATGCCCAGCACGTAATCGCGGCTCAGGCCGGTTTGGTCGCGGTCGAGCACGGCGAAGGTCAGATCCTCCACGTCCATGCTGATGCCATAGCCCATCACCAGCATCAGGATCAGGCTGCCCAGCAGCGCCAGCGTGGCGCGGATCGGATCGCGCGCCAGCTCCAGCGCCTCGCGCCGCGCGTAGCTGTACATGCGCCGCGGGTCGAAGCGCCGCCGCCGCTCGGCGTGGGCCGGCACCGCCGACGGCACGGCGGCGGCCGCCGCCGTCGGCTCGGCGTCGACCGCCTCTTCGAGATAGGCGATGAAGGCGTCCTCCAGCGAGTCCACCCCGCGCCGCCGCTTGAGCTCCTCCGGGGTGCCGCTCACCAGCACCCGCCCGGCGTGCATCAGCGAGATCCGGTCGCAGCGCTCGGCCTCGTTCATGAAGTGGGTGGAGATGAAGATGGTCACCCGGTCACGCCGCGACAGCTCGATCAGCGCCCGCCAGAACTCGTCGCGCGCCACCGGGTCCACGCCCGAGGTCGGCTCGTCGAGGATCAGCATTTCCGGGCCGTGGATCATCGCCACCGCCAGCGACAGGCGCTGGCGCTGCCCCAGCGGCAGCGCCGCCGGCAGCGTGTCCATCACCTCGGTGAGCCCGAAGCGGCGCGCCATCTCCGCCACCCGCCCCGGGATCGTTTCCTCCGGCAGCCGGA
The DNA here is from genome assembly GCA_937951875.1 of uncultured Alkalilimnicola sp. Taxonomy (GTDB): domain Bacteria; phylum Pseudomonadota; class Gammaproteobacteria; order Nitrococcales; family AK92; genus JAAYIK01. Next base: position 24,343 of record CALGAN010000046.1, read on the forward strand.
ACAGCCTGGCGTGCAGCTCCAGGTTCTGGCGCACCGTCAGCTCGCTGTACAGCGAGAACGACTGCGACATGTAGCCGACCCGCCGGCGGGTATCCAGATCGTGCGGGTCGATCTCCTGACCGAACAGTCGCGCCCGGCCCTCGGTGGCCGGCAGCAGTCCGGTCAGCATCTTCATGGTGGTGGTCTTGCCGCAGCCGTTGGAGCCGAGGAAGCCGAAAATCTCGCCGCGCTCGATCCGCAGATCGACCCGGTCGACCGCCGTGAAATCGCCGAAGCGCTTGGTCAGCCCCTCGGCCTCGATCGCCAGCTCGCCGTCGCCCACGACGCGCTCGCCCTTCTCCACCGGTTTGTGGCCGCGGCGCTTGTCCTCCGGGAGCAGCGCGATGAACGCCGCCTCCAGCGAGGCCGCCCCGGTGCGCGCCAACAGCTCGGCGGGCGTGCCGGTCGCCAGCACCCGCCCGGCGTCCATCGCCACCAGCCAATCGAAGCGCGCCGCCTCCTCCATGTAGGCGGTCGCCACCAGCACGCTCATCCCCGGCCGGCTGGCGCGGATATGGCCGATCAGCTCCCAGAACTGACGGCGCGACAGCGGATCGACGCCGGTGGTCGGCTCGTCGAGGATCAGCAGCTCGGGGTCGTGGATCAGCGCGCAGCACAGCCCGAGCTTTTGCTTCATGCCGCCCGATAGCTTGCCGGCCGGGCGCTCGCTGAACCGCAGCAGCCCGGTGGCGGCGAGCAGCTCGCGGATGCGCCGGTCGCGCTCGGCGGCGTCATGGCCGAACAACCGTCCGAAGAAATCGACGTTCTCGTACACCGACAACGTCGGGTACAGGTTCTTGCCCAGCCCTTGCGGCATGTAGGCGATGCGCGGGCCGATCTCGCCGCGGTGGCGGGCGTTGCGCATGTCGCCGCCGAGCACGCGCAACTCGCCGTCCTGCACCGCGCGGGCGCCGGCGATCAGCGCCAACAAGCTGGACTTGCCGACGCCGTCAGGCCCGATCAGGCCCACCATGCAACCGGCCGGCAGATCCAGATCGACGTCGGCCAGCGCCACGGTGCTGCCGTAGCGCAGGCTCAGGGCGCGCAGCGAGGCGACCGGCGGGTTCATTGCGGCAGCTTGACCTGCAGCTCAGCGGGCCACTGCGCGTTCGGATCGACCAGCACGTAGCCCATGCCCGGCAGGCCGGTCTTGACGTTGACCTGATACTTCTTCAGCAGCTCCGGCGGAATCTGCAGGCGCACCCGGAAGGTCAGCTTCTGGCGCTCCTCGGCGGTTTCCACGGTCTTGGGGGTGAACTGGGCGACGTCGGAAACGAACGACACCCGCGCCGGAATCACGTACTGTGGTGCGGCGTCCAGCACCAGCCGCGCGTCGGCGCCGATGGCCAGGCGGCCGGCGTCGGCGGTGGACAGGAAGATGGTCATGTAGACGTCGCTGACGTCGAGCAGGTTGAGCACGTTGCCGCCGGCGCCCAGCACCTCGCCGGGCTGGGCGATGCGGTACTGGATGCGGCCCGGGCGCGGCGAGCGCAGCACGGCGTCCTCGATCTCCACCTGCAGCCGCTCGACCGTGGCCCGCGCCGCGGCGTCGTTGGCCTCGGCGCCGATCACCTGCGAGGCGGCGG
>CALGAN010000047.1 GCA_937951875.1 uncultured Alkalilimnicola sp.
GGGTGCAGCCCCACGTGGTGTACCTCGCGCAGGGTCATCAGCGGCTCGCCGTCGCGGTCGACGATGTCGCCGCGGGTGGTCGGCACCCGTCGCAGCCGCAGCGTGTCGCCTGTGGTCAGCTCCGGGTGCACGACCTGCGGGCTCCAGACGACCCGCCACTGTCCGTCCTGTTCGGTCAGGCGTACCTCGGAGTCGTAGCGCCAGGTGCCGCCGCCCGGCAGCGGCCACTCGAGCTGGACCGGGGCGGTGGCGACGTCGTCCACCAGGGTCACCGTGCCGGCGATCATGGCGGGCCGCTGTTCGGCCAGGTCGCCGCCGAGCGCGGTCAGTTCCTCACTCACCTGTGCGCTGGACACCGGTTCCCCGGCGGGAGTGAGGAACGACACCGCGCTGAGATCGCCGGTCGTCCACCCGGTGAGGAAGGTCTCCAGTGCCCGCGTCGCCTCGTCCTCGGTGCGTGAGCAGGCCGCCAGGGAGCCCGCGGCGACGATCAGCGCGGCGAGGGTCACGGACAGTCGTTTGACCTGACGCATCGGGTCCCTCCCAGGCTGGACGGATGTGGATCCACCGCGACACGGCCGACCGTAGTACGGGCCGGTGACCGTACCCCGGTCGGGTGTGATGGCAGCCCGGGAGGTTCAGGTCCTAGGGTGGATGGGTAAAGATCCCACAGCGTGGTGGGGTCGTTGGGAGGGCGTTCTGCATGGATGGCCATACGGTGGTCGACGCAGGCCCCGGGCCGGTCGACACCGCCGCGGACGGTTCCGCGGACGGGGAGGTCGACGACGGGGAACTGGGCTTTCCGAGCGGCGAGCGGCTGATCGCGCAGGCGGTCGAGCTCGCCGGCGATGACTTGGAGATGGCGCGCCTGGTCCAGCGGTACTGGCGGTTCGCCCCGGACGAGGAGCTGATCGGCCGCACCCCGGCGGAGATGCTGGCCGCCGCCGTCCGCCACCTGGAACTGGCCCGCCAGCGCCTGCCCGGCGAGCTCAAGCTACGGGTGAGCACCGGCGAGGAGCACGCCGACACGGCCCGACCGCACTCGACGGTGATCGAGATCGTGGTCGACGACATGCCGTTCCTGGTCGACTCGGTCATGGGCGCCATCACAAGTCGGAACCTGGACATTCACCTCATGGTGCACCCCCTGGTGGTGGTGCGCCGGCACCCGCTCGGCAAGCTCACCGCGCTGGAAGCCGACGTCGAGCCGGACGACGCGATCCCGGGCGACATGGTGGAGAGCTGGATCCGCATCGAGATCGACCCGGTGCGTGACCCGCGCGAGCGCGACCGGCTCCGCTCCCACCTGCGGCGGGTGCTCACCGACGTCCGGGAGGCGGTCGAGGACTGGCCCCGGATGCGGGCCGCGGCGCTCGCGATCGCCGACGAGCTGGCCAGCGCGCAGCTCGGCGGACCGCGCCCGCCCGTGCCCGAGAAGGACATCACCGACTCGGTCGCGCTGCTGCGCTGGCTCGCCGACGACCACTTCACCTTCCTCGGCTACCGCGAGTACGAGCTGGTCGACGGGGACACGCTGGTGGCCAAGCGGGGCACCGGGCTCGGCATCCTGCGGGCGGACCAGACCGCCCCGAAGCGGCTGTCCACGATGCCGCCGGAGGTGCAGGCCAAGGCGCTGGAGAAGCGGCTGCTGATCATCACCAAGGCCAACTCCCGCGCCACCGTGCACCGCAACGCCTACCTGGACTACATCGGCATCAAGACCTTCGACGACGACGGCAACGTGGTGGGGGAGCGGCGCTTCCTCGGCCTGTTCGCCTCCTCGGCGTACCGCAGCAGCGTGCGGGACGTGCCGGTGGTCAAGCGCAAGGTGGCGGAGGTGCTGGAGCGCTCCGGCCTGTCCGAGCGCAGCCACTCCGGGCGGGACCTGCTGGAGATCCTGGAGACCTACCCGCGCGACGAGCTGTTCCAGATCGCCACCGACGACCTGTACCACGCGGCGATCGGCGTGCTGCGCATGGCCGGGCGGCGGCAGCTGCGGTTGTTCCTGCGCCGCGACGGCTACGGCCGGTTCTTCTCCTGCCTGATCTACCTGCCCCGCGACCGGTTCAACACCGCCAACCGGCTGCGGATGCAGGAGATCCTGCTGCGCGCCCTCAACGGGGTGGGGGTGGATTACACCACGCGGGTCAGCGAGTCGCTGCTGGCGCGGGTGCACTTCATCGTCCGGACCGACCCGCAGCGCCCGCCGGGACCGGTCGACGCCGACGCGCTCGCCGAGGAGCTGGCCGAGGCGACCCGGCTGTGGGACGACGACTTCCAACTGGTGCTGGAGCGGCACCTCGCCGACGACCAGGTCAAGCGGCTGTTCGCCCGGTACGCCGCGGCGCTGCCGGAGTCCTACAAGGACCGGCACACCCCGCACGAGGCGGTCACCGACCTGGCCAAGCTGGAGCTGCTGGAGGAGCCGGGGCAGCTGGAGATGCACCTGTTCCGCCGTCAGGACAACGTCGCCGACGTGCGGTTCAAGGTGTTCCGCTACGGGGAGCCGATGCTGCTGTCCGACGTGCTGCCGGTGCTGCACTCGCTCGGCGTGCAGGTCACCGACGAGCACCCGTACGAGGTGACGCGCGCGGACGGCACCGTCTACCTGTACGACTTCGGGCTGAGGTTGCCGGCCGGCACCCGGGACCCGGTGGCGGTGCGCGGCCAGGTGGAGAACGCGTTCTCCGCCGCCTGGCGGGGCGAGGCCGAGGTCGACGGGTTCAACGCGCTGGTGCTGCGGGCGGGCCTGACCTGGCGGCAGGTGGTGGTGCTGCGGGCGTACGCCAAGTACCTGCGCCAGGCCGGCAGCGTGTTCTCGCAGGAGTACCTGCAGGACACCATGTCGGCCTACCCTGAGCTGGCGGCGCTGCTGGTGACGTTGTTCGAGACCCGGTTCGACCCCGGGCTGGACTGCCCGGACGCGCAGCGCGAGGAGCGGACGCGGGAGCTGATCACGCGGATCGAGCGGGCGCTCGACGACGTGGACAGTCTCGACCAGGACCGGATCTTCCGGTCGTACCTGACGCTCATCCAGGCCACCACCCGCACCTCGTTCTTCCAGCGGGGAGCGGACGGCCGGCCGAAGTCGTACATCGCCTTCAAGCTGGACCCGCGCTCGGTGCCGGAGCTGCCCGAACCCCGGCCGCGCTACGAGATCTTCGTGTACTCGCCCCGGTTCGAGGGGGTGCACCTGCGGTTCGGGCCGGTCGCCCGGGGCGGACTGCGCTGGTCGGACCGGCGGGAGGACTTCCGCACCGAGATCCTCGGGCTGGTCAAGGCCCAGGCGGTGAAGAACGCGGTGATCGTGCCGGCCGGCGCCAAGGGCGGGTTCGTGCTCAAGCAGGCGCCGGCGGACCGGGACGAACGGCAGGCCGAGGCGGTCACCTGCTACAAGATGTTCGTCTCCGCGCTGCTCGACGTCACCGACAACCTGGTCGACGGCGCGGTGGTGCCGCCGCGGGACGTGGTGCGCCACGACGGCGACGACCCCTACCTGGTGGTGGCCGCGGACAAGGGCACCGCCACCTTCTCCGACCTGGCCAACGAGATCGCGGAGGCGTACGGCTACTGGCTCGGCGACGCCTTCGCCTCCGGCGGCTCGGCCGGCTACGACCACAAGAAGATGGGCATCACCGCGCGCGGCGCCTGGGAGGCGGTCAAGCGCCACTTCCGCGAGCTGGGCCTGGACATCCAGCGTCAGGACTTCACCTGCGTGGGCATCGGCGACATGTCCGGCGACGTGTTCGGCAACGGCATGCTGCAGTCGCGCCACATCAAGTTGATCGCCGCCTTCGACCATCGCCACATCTTCATCGACCCGGATCCCGACCCCGAGATCTCGTACCAGGAACGCTGCCGGCTCTACCGTCTGCCCCGCTCCAGCTGGGCCGACTACGATCCGGCCAAGCTGTCGGCCGGCGGCGGCGTCTACCCGCGCAGCGCCAAGGTGATCGAGCTCTCGGCCGAGGCCCGGCGCACGCTCGGCACCGAGCAGGAGCGCTTCGCGCCGGACGAGCTGATCCGCGCGCTGCTGCGCGCGCCGGTGGACCTGCTCTGGAGCGGCGGCATCGGCACCTACTGCAAGGCCAGCGACGAGTCCAACGCCGACGTCGGCGACAAGGCCAACGACCCGCTGCGGGTCGACGCCGCCAGCCTGCGCTGCCGTGTGGTGGGCGAAGGCGGCAATCTGGGCTTCACCCAGCGCGGGCGCATCGAGTGCGCCCTGCGCGGCGTGCGGATCAACACCGACGCCATCGACAACGCCGGCGGCGTGAACTGCTCCGATCACGAGGTCAACATCAAGATCCTGCTCAACCAGGCGGTGGAGGACGGCGAGCTCACCGTCAAGCAACGCAACCAGCTGCTGGCCGAGATGACCGAGGAGGTGGCCGCGCTGGTGCTGGCCGACAACTACCAGCAGACCCAGGCGCTGAGCCTGGCGCAGGCGCACGGCGGCGAGGCGCTGGACGAGCACACCCGCTTCATCCACGCGCTGGAGCGCGCCGGCCTGCTGGACCGTGAGCTGGAGCACCTGCCCGACGACGACACCCTGGCGAGCCGGACCCACCTGACCCGGCCGGAGCTGGCGGTGCTGCTGGCGTACGCCAAGATCGCCGCCAACCACGCGCTGCTGCAGCACGCCCCGCTGCTGGACGCCCCGTTCATGACGCCGGTGCTGCTCGGCTACTTCCCGCGGCCGCTGGCGCGCGACTTCGGCCGCTACATAAGCCGCCACCGGCTGCGGCGCGAGATCACCGCCACCGTGCTCGCCAACCAGATCATCAACCGCATGGGCGTGAGCTTTTTCCACCGGCTCGGCGAATCGCTCGGGGTGGGCTACGACGAGATCGCCCGCGCCTACCTGGCGGCCCGCGACATTTTCGAGCTGGAACACTGGTGGCGACAGGTCGACGCCCTCGACAACCGCATCGACGCCGACCGTCAGATCCGGCTGCAGCTGGCGCTGGCCGATCTGCAGGAGCAGGCGACGCTCTGGCTGCTGCGCAATCTGCCGCGACCGCTCGACGTGCCGCTGGCGATCGAGCGCCTCAAGCCGCAGGTGGCGCGGTTCTGGGACAACATGACCGAGTTGCTGCCGGCCGGCGCCCGCGAGCGGCTGGCGGCGCGGGAGCTGGCGGCCACCGCCGACGGCGTGCCGGCCGAGCTGGCGCGGCGGGTGGCGGCCGGCGGCCTGCTGTTCTCGGCGCTGGACATGGCGTGGATCTGCCGTCAGACCGAAAGCGAGCTTTTCCTGGTGGCGGGGGTATACTTCCTTGCCGCGGAGCGCCTGGAGCTGGATTGGCTGCGCACCACCATCGACGCGTTCCCGACCGCCGACCCGTGGCAAGAGCGCTTCCGGGCGGGCCTGGAGGACGAGATCTACCTGCAGCTGCGGTGGCTGGGGGCGGAAGTGGTGACGGCCAGCGGGCTGCCGCGGGCGGAGGAGAGGGTCGAGGCTTGGCTGGAGCGCTATGCGGCACAGGTGGCGCGCATCCGCCAGACCCTGGCCGAGCTGAAGAGCATGCCCAAGCTGGAGCTGGCGATGCTGGCGGTGGCGGTGCAGCAGCTCAAGCAATTGGTACAGGCCGGCACGGCGCGCGCATTGGAAAAGCAATCATGACGACGGTTGAGCTGCATTACACGAGCCTGGGCGAGGGGCCGCCGCTGGTGATCCTGCACGGCCTGTACGGCGCCGGCACCAACTGGAACAGCCACGCCAAGTGGCTGTCGGAGCGCTTCCGGGTAATTCTGGTGGATTTGCGCAACCACGGCCGCTCGCCGCACCACCCGGACATGAGCTACCCCGCGCAGGCCGCCGACGTGCTAGCGCTGCTCGACCGGCTGGACATCGATCAGGCGCTGCTGCTCGGCCACAGCATGGGCGGCAAGGCCGCCATGGTTCTGGCGCTGCAGCACCCGCAGCGGGTGCGGGCGCTGATCGCCGCCGACATCGCGCCGGTGTCCTACCGCGACCGCGATCACGGCCACGCCCGCATCATCGACGCCCTGCGCCGGCTGCCGCTCGACCGCGTCGGCTCGCGCGAGGAGGCCGACCGGCTGCTCAGCGCCGACATCGCCGCCGCTTCGGTCCGGCAATTCCTGCTGACCAATCTGCAGCGGCAGGGCGGCGGCTACGTGTGGCGCATTCCGTTGGACATCCTGGCCGATCAACTGCCGCTCATCCAGGACTTTCCACCGCTGGAAGGGCGCTTCCCTGGGCCGGCGCTATTCATCCACGGCGCCGAGTCGGATTACCTCACCGAGGCGGAGATCCCGGCGGTGCGCGCGCGCTTCCCGGCCGCCCGCATCGTCGCGGTGGCCGGCGCCGGACACTGGCTGCACGTGGAGCGGCCGGCCGAGTTCAGCGCGCAACTGCGGGCCTTTCTGGAGCAATTTCACCATTTAGACCGCGACGCACCATAATTATGTCAATTTTATAAAAGGGCCCCTGTGGTAGGGGTAGGGGGCGAAACCGTATAATGCCGCCCTTCCGCCTGCCCGGCATGCCCCACTTTTGGGAGATTTTTAGATGTCCGACGAATTGCGCGACGCCGCGCTCGAATACCACCGCAGTGGTAGCCCCGGCAAAATTCAGGTCGTCCCCACCAAACCTCTGGCCAACCAGCGCGATCTGGCGCTGGCGTACTCGCCGGGCGTAGCTTTCGCCTGCGAGGCGATCGTCGCCGATCCGGACGCGGCCGCCACCCTCACTTCCCGCGGCAACCTGGTCGCGGTCGTCACCAACGGCACCGCCGTGCTGGGCCTGGGCAACATCGGCCCGCTCGCCGGCAAGCCGGTGATGGAAGGCAAGGGCGTGCTGTTCAAGAAGTTCGCCGGCATCGATGTGTTCGACATCGAGATCAACGAGCGCGACCCGCAGAAGCTGATCGACATCATCGCCTCGCTGGAGCCGACCTTCGGCGGCATCAACCTGGAAGACATCAAGGCGCCGGAGTGCTTCGTGATCGAGGCAGCGCTGCGCGAGCGGATGAAGATCCCCGTCTTCCACGACGACCAGCATGGCACCGCCATCGTCTCCGCCGCCGCCATCCTCAATGGCCTGCGCCTGGTCGGCAAGGACATCAAGGACGTCAAGGTGGTGACCTCGGGCGCCGGCGCGGCGGCCATCGCCTGCCTCGACCTGCTGGTGGCCCTGGGCGTGCGCAAGGAAAACATCATCGCCTGCGACTCCAAGGGCGTGATCTACAAGGGCCGCACGGTGTCCATGGACCCGCGCAAGGCCGAATACGCCGCCGACACCGGGGCCCGCACCCTGGCCGAGGCCATGGTCGGCGCCGACATCTTCCTCGGCCTGTCTGGCCCTGGCGTGGTCACCGCCGAGATGGTCAAGACCATGGCCCCCAATCCGCTGATCCTGGCCCTGGCCAACCCGGTGCCGGAGATCCTGCCGGAAGTGGCCAAGGAAGCGCGCCCCGACGCCATCATCTGCACCGGCCGCTCCGACTACCCCAACCAGGTCAACAACGTCCTCTGCTTCCCCTTCATCTTCCGCGGTGCGCTCGACGTCGGCGCCACCACCATCAACGAGGAGATGAAGCTGGCGGCGGTGAAGGCCATCGCCGATCTGGCCCTGGCCGAGCCGTCCGACATCGTGGCCGCGGCCTACGGCGGCGCGCCGCTGCGGTTCGGCCCGGACTACATCATTCCCAAGCCGTTCGACCCGCGCCTGATCGTGCGCGTGGCGCCGGCGGTGGCGCAGGCGGCCATGGACAGCGGCGTGGCCACCCGGCCGATCACCGACATGGCGTCCTACCAGATGCGGCTGAACCAGTTCGTGTTCCAATCCGGTCTGGTGATGAAGCCGATCTTCGAGCGCGCCCGCCAGGATCCCCGTCGCGTGGTCTACTGCGAGGGCGAGGAGGATCGGGTGCTGCGCGCCGTGCAGACCTGCGTCGACGAGGGCCTGGTCAAGCCGATCCTGATCGGCCGGCGCAAGGTCGTGGAGATGCGCATCGAGCGGCTGGGCCTGCGCCTGCGCCCGGATCAGGACTTCGCCCTGGTCGACCCGGACGAGGATCCGCGCTTCAAGGAATACTGGCAGCTCTACCACAGCATCATGGAGCGGCGCGGCGTCACGCCGGCCCGGGCCAAGACCATCGTGCGCACCCGTAACACGGTGATCGGCGCGCTGATGGTGCGCCGCGGCGAGGCCGACGCCGTGCTCGGCGGCTTGGTCGGCCGCTACCAGCGCCAGCTGAACTACGTGCAGCAGGTGATCGGCACCCGGCCCGGCGTCACCAACATGGCGGCGATGAACCTGCTGATCATGCCGCGCGGCGTGCTGTTCTTCTGCGACACCTACGTCAACCATGATCCGACCGCGCAGCAGATCGCCGAGATGACCCTGCTGGCGGCCGACACGGTGCGCCGGTTCGGCTTCACCCCCAAGGTGGCGCTGCTGTCGCACTCCAGCTTCGGCGCCTCGGAGCACCCGTCGGCGGAGAAGATGCGCGAAGCGCTGCAGCTGATCCTGGAGCGCGCGCCGGATCTGGAGGTGGAAGGCGAGATGCAGGCGGACTCCGCCATCTCGGAAGCCATCCGCTCCGCGTCCTTCCCCAATTCGCGCCTGAAAGGCTCGGCCAACCTGCTGATCATGCCCAGCCTTGACGCCGCCAACATCGCCTTCAATCTGCTGAAGGTGGTGTCCGAAGGCGTGTCGGTGGGGCCGATCCTGCTCGGTACCGCCAAGCCAGCGCACATCCTCACGCCCAGCACCACGGTGCGCGGCATCGTCAACATGAGCGCGCTGGCGTCGGTCGAGGCCTCCATGGCCGCCGAGGCCCAGGACGCCTCCGCTCAGGCCTGACGTCCATTCCCGGCCGGCGCAATGCCGGCCGGGTTCTCCCGTGGGAGGTTGTCCGCCATGGCTAGCTCTTCCCCGGCCCCGCTGGGGCTGCTGCTGACCAACCTCGGCACGCCCGACGCCCCCACCCCAGCGGCCCTGCGCCGCTATCTCGGCGAATTCCTGTCCGATCCGCGCGTGGTGGAAACCCCGCGGCCGATCTGGCTGCCCATCCTGCACGGCATCGTCCTGCGCGTCCGCCCGCGGCGTTCGGCACACGCCTATCAGCGGGTCTGGACCGAGCAGGGCTCGCCGCTGCTGGCCATCTCCCAGCGCCAGACCGCGGCGCTACAGGCGGCGCTGGATCAGCGCCATCCCGGCGCGGTGGTGGTACGACTGGCCATGCGCTACGGCAACCCGTCCATCGCCAACGGCCTGACCGAGCTCTGGCAGGCCGGCGCCCGCCGCATCCTGGTGCTGCCGCTCTATCCGCAGTACTCGGCCTCCACCGGCGCCTCGACCCTGGACGCCGTCTACCAGGCCCTGCGCGGCTGGCGGGAAGTACCATCGCTGCGCTTCGTGCGCGACTATCACGACGATCCCGGCTACATCGACGCGCTGGCGGCGAAGATCCGCGACTACTGGCGTGAGCACGGCCAAGGCGAGCGGCTGGTGCTGTCGTTCCACGGGCTGCCCAAGCGCTACGCCGAGCTGGGCGACCCGTACCCGCAGCAGTGCCACACCACATGCGCCTTGCTGGCCGAGGCGCTGGGGCTCAAGGAGGGGCAGTGGCTGGTCACCTTCCAGTCGCGGTTCGGACCGAGCGAGTGGCTACAGCCCTACACCGACACCACTCTGCAGCGCCTGGCCGCCGAAGGTGTCAAGCGAGTCGATCTGGCCTGCCCGGGCTTTTCCGCCGATTGCCTGGAGACGCTGGAGGAGAACGCCATGACCAACCGCGACCTGTATCTGGCGGCGGGCGGCGAGCAGTTCCACTACATTCCCTGCCTCAACGACGAGCCGCGCCACATCCAGGCGCTGACCGAGCTGGCGCTGCGGGAGCTTGGCGGCTGGCTGTGAAGTCAGCCGTCGGCCGCCGCGGATCAGGACAGTAGGCTGACCACGGCGTAGCGGCTGATATTGGCCTGGGCCAGGACAGCCTGGGTAACGGCGGCGTAGCTGGAAGGGCGGCGATTCATCACCGCGAATACCTGACTGGCGAATCCCAGCGCCCACTCCTGCTCATCCAGCCCCGACTGGCTAGCGAGGAAGCGGCGCAACTCCTCGCGGCGATGAGCGATCTGCTCGCGCAAAGCGGCGATCTTGTCCAGAGCCTCGACCACGGCATCGAGCAGGGCGCGCAGGTGCTCGCGCGAGTCCAGCGCCGGGGCTTCCGGCAGAGACAGCAGCCGGTCCTCCCGGCTGGTCAGACGGGTGGGGCGGCCCTTGGCGGCCAGCTTGCCCTCGCCCTGCACCGCCAGCTTGCCGCGCAGCGCCGCCCACTCGTCCTCGCGGGCGGAGAACTTCAGGTTGCCGTGCTCATCGAGCTCGGCGCGGATGCCCAACCGACCGAGCCCGGCATTGAACGCGCGCAGGATCTGCTGCTCGCTCATGCCGTCTTCCAGCACCACCGCGACCGGCTCGCTGCCGCCGGTGAACACCAGGGTCTCGCGCCCGGAGCGGCGGATGGCGTCGATCGACTCAAGCCCTTCCAGGCTGAAGCGGCTGCGCACCGGCTCGTTCAAGCGCAGCTTGAAAGCGGCGTCGAGCACGTTGCCTGAACGCTCGCCGCGTTGCGCCAGCAGCTCGTCGATCCGCCGCAGCAGCTTGCGCAGCCCCTCCTGATCGCCGCTGCGGGCGGCGTTGCTGAGCTCGCGGCTCAAACTGAGCTTGGCGGCGGACAGGCGGTTTTCCAGATCGCCGAGGTAGCGCTCGGCCGACTGCAGCGAGGAAAGCTGCTGATTGAGCTGGATCGTAAAGCTGTTGCGGCGGCCGAGGCTGCGCTCGCTCACCCGCTCCGCGTCGTTGGTCCGGCGCGGTGCCGGCTGCTGCGCCGGTCGCTGCGACGTCTGCTGCGCCTGGGACGCGCGGCGCTGGTCCTGGGCGCTGACCGAGGTGACGGTCGGCAGCTGCTTGCCGATCTTCATAGGCGACCCCGTTTACAGCTGGGCGAATAACGACAACCCATTCAGCTTGAGATAGGTTTTCTGCGTCGACTGCAGCGCCAGCTGATAGCTGGCGAAATCGATGCTGGCACCGGCGTAGTCCAGCTGCGACAGCTCGCCCTCGATCCGCTGGTTGACCAGCGACAGCCCCTCGTTGCTGGCCGTCAGCAGGCTCAGCGTGTTCTGCCGCCCGCCCAGCTCGGTGACGGTGCCGAGCAGCAGATCATGCGTGCGGTCCAGGCTGTCGATCGTCGCCGCGATCTGCTGATGCACCGCCGGGTCGCCGGTATCGAGGGCCGGATCCTTGAGCATGGCCACCAGCTGGTGCAAGTCGTTGAACAGGTCGAGCGTCGGCCCGAACGCCTGCTCGGCGGTGACGTTCTCGTCCAGCAGCACGCCGTTGGCCACCGCCGCCTGGCGATGCTTGTTGTTACCGCCCAGCACATAGGTCTGGGTGGCATCGTCGAACACCACCGCTGGACGATCGCTCTGGGTGCCGGAGAACAGGTAGCGGCCCTCCTCGTCGCGCACGTTCGCCAGACTCAGTAGCGTCTGCTCCAGCACTTCCAGCTCGCTGGCCATGGCGGCCAGGTCGCTGCGTGAGCTCACGCCGCTGTTGGCCGCCCACAGCAGGATGTCGCGCACGTTGAGCATGGTGTCCGAGGCGGCCTTGAGGTTGGCTTCCTGCTTGGAGAAGCTGCTGGCCAGATTGTCGATGTTGCTGCGGAACTGGGTCAGGCTCGCCTCCTCGCGCTGGATGCGCAGCAGGCGCACGCTGGCGATCGGATCGTCCGACGGCAGCAGGAGGCGCTCGCCGGTGGACATCTGCTGCATCAGCTTGCCGAGCTGGGCCGAGTTGGCGCTCATCGAGCTGTGCATCAGCGCGGTGATCTGAGCGTTGGTGATCCGCATGGCGTAATCCTCAATCGTGCCGGCCCGCGTTAGAACAGGGCCAGCAGCGCGTCGAACAGTTCCCTGGCGGTGCTCACCACCTTGGTGTTGGCCTGGTAGGCCTCGGCGTAAGCCATCAGGTTGATGGCCTCCTCGTCCAGGCTGACGGCGCTGACGCTGTCGCGCTGCGCCTGCGCCTGGTTGGCGACCGTGGTGGCGGTATCGAGATCGGCCTGGTTCTGACGGCTGGCGCTGGCGATCCAGCTCAGCATGCTGGCGTAGGCGTCGTTCAGCGGCATGGTGCTGCCGCCGATCGACACGCTCTGCAAGCGGACGTCGAGCAGGCGCAGCAGCACGTCGTTGTTGTCCACCTCGCCGGGCGCCGAGGAGAACGCCAGCTGCTCGGGCGAGAGCGGGTTGACGCTGAGCAGGGCGCTGGTGCTGGAGCCGTCGTAGACGAACAGCGGCTGCCCCGGATTGCCGTTGAGGTCGTAGCCGTCGACCAGCACCGCGTTCACCGTCTGCGCCAACGCCTCGGCCATGTTCCGCAGATCGGCCAGGGCCGGGCGCAGCGCGCCGTACTCACTATCGTGCAGCGCGCCCAGGGTGCCGCCCAGCTTCACCTGCCCGAGCGGAAAGGACGCTTCCGCAAACTTCAGCGACAGCGCCTGCTCGCCCGTCGCCGTGCCGCTGACCACCAACCGCGCCGACGTGGAGCGCACCACCAGCGGCTGGCCGCTGGCCAGCGACACGCTCAGCGAGCCGTCGGCCATCTCCTGGGTGCGCACGTCGGCGTGCTTGCTCAGCTCCTTGACCAGGTTGTCGCGGTAATCGCGCAGCGTGCCGGAATCGCGGTCGGTCGCCTCCATCTCGATGATGCGGGCGTTGAGCTCGCCGATGTTGGCGATCAGGCCGTTGATCTCCTCCACCACCGCGCTGCGCTGGCCGTGCAGCGACTGCAGCTGGGTGTCGATGTTGCTGGCCAGGCCGTTGAAGCGCAGGGCCAATTGCCGCGCTTCGTCCAGCACTTGCTGACGCAGGCTGATGGAGCGGGGCGAGGCGCTGACCTCGCTGACCGCGGCGAAGAAATTGTCCAGACCGGCGCTGATGTTAGCGCCGTCGCTGTCGACCAAGCCCTCGAGCGCGGTCAGGTATTGCTGGCGGCTGCTGAAGTAGCCCAGCTCGGTGGTGGCCCGCCACAGCTGTTGGTTCTGGAAATCGCTGTAGACGCGGCGGATACCGCTCACCTCGACGCCGCCGCCTTGCCCGACCACCGTCCGCAGCTCGGGCACGAGCCGGCTGTAGCCCGGAGTGTTGACGTTGGCGACGTTCTGCCCGGTCGTGTTCAGGGCGATTTGCGCCGCGCGAATACCGCTGAAGCCGATTTGACTGAGAGTACTCACTAAACGGTTCCCTTGGCCTCGATCCGAATCGGGGGCGCGAACGCCGGCGAACGGTAGGCGCCGACAGCACCGGACTCGCTCTCTGGTAAGGCGACCGGAGCGGCGGCGCCGTTAACCTCGGCCGCCCGGCCCGGGCTCACCCCCGGCCGCGGCGCGGGGGCGGTCTGCAAATCGGCCAGGATCGAGACGGTGTAGCGGCGGGTTTCGGGAAAGGGAATCCGGCGCACCCACTCGGCGGTATCGATCTCGCCGGTGCGCGGATCGCCGTTACGCTGCAGCCAGGCGTCGACCCGCGACGGACCGGCGTTGTAGGCCGCCACCGCCAGCGCGTAATGGCCGTCGTAGCGGCGCAGCAGCTTTTCCAGATACGCCGAACCGAGCCGGCGGTTGAAGTCGGGATCGGCGGTCAAGCGCTCTTCGCTGTACGCCAGGCCCAGCTCGGCGGCCAGTTCCCGGGCGGTATCCGGCATGAGCTGCATCAGCCCGCGCGCGCCCTTGGGGGAGACGGCGGCGGCATCGCCGGCCGACTCGTGGCGGATCACGCTCTCCACCAGCGCCTGGAACCCCGCCGCGCCGCGCTGCCACAGCGATGCCATGCCCTCGACGCCGCGCTGCAGGGCGCCGGCGATGGCGGTCCCCGCCTGTTGCGCCGCTTGCAGCATGTGCTGCCCTTCCGACGCCACAGCGGGCGGCTGGTCGTCGCCGCCAAGCTGGCGCACCAGCAGCTCGGCGATGCCGGCCTGGCGCTTGCGCGCCAGGGCTTCCGCCAGAGCGCCGTCGTAGAAATCGCGAAAGGTGTCCGCTTCGCGGCTGCGCAGGGGGCTGTCGGCGCCCAGCACGTCAGCCGCCTTGCGCATCTGCTTGAGGATCTGCTGCAGGAACAGCGCCTCGAACTGCTCGGACACCGCTTCCAGCTGGGCGCGGCGTGTATCGCGCGAGGCATCGGTGTGGACGCTGACACCGAGGCTAGGGGTGTTCAGGATGTTCATGACCGCCCCTCGTTACATCACGATGACTTCGGCATTGAGCGCGCCGGCGCGCTCCAGCGCCTGCAGAATGCTCATCACATCGTCCGGGGTAGCGCCGAGGCTGTTGACGGTGTCGATGATGCTCTGCAGGCTGGTGCCCTCCGGCCAGGCGAACATGGCGTTACGGTCGTGCCGCACCTCCACCTCCGAACGCGGCACCACCACCGTCTCGCCGCGCCCGAACGGCTCGGGCTGGCTGACCTGCGGCCGTTCGCTGATGGTGACGGTGAGCGAGCCGTGCGCCACGGCGGCGGCCTTCACCCGCACCCCCTGGCCCACCACCACGGTACCGGTGCGGCTGTTGAACACCACCCGCGGCCGGGCCATCCCTTCCTCCACGTCCAGCGTCTCCAGCATGGCCATGAAGCTCATGCGCTGGTTGCTGTCGGCCGGCGCCCGCACCGCGATGCGGGTGGCGTTGAGCGCAGTGGCCGTGCCCGGACCGAACAGGCGGTCGATGGCCTCGACCACGCGGCTGACGGTCTGGAAGCTGGGCTGGCGCAAGCTCAGCATCACCTCCGGGCGCTGCGCGAAATCGGTCGGGATCTCCCGCTCCACCGTCGCGCCGTTGGGAATGCGCCCGCTGTTGGCGCTGTTGATCGCCACGCTGGAGCCGCTCTGGCCCTCGGCCTTGAGACCGCCGACCACCACCGCGCCCTGGGCCAGGGCGTAGACCTCGCCGTCCACGCCGCGCAGCTCGGTCAGCAGCAGCTGGCCGCCGCGCAGGCTCTGGGCGTCGCCCAGCGAGGCCACGGTCACGTCCAGGGTCTGCCCCGGCCCGTACGAGGGCGGCACGGTGGCGGTGACCATCACTGCCGCGGTGTTCTTGAGCTTGGGATCGACCTTGTCCGGCAGCTTGACGCCGAACCGCTCGATCATGTTGACCACCGACTGACTGGTGAACTTCACCTGGGTCCGGTCGCCGGTGCCGTCCAGGCCCACCACCAGGCCGAAACCGACCAGCTGGTTGCCGCGCACGCCTTCGACATCGACCAGCGACATCAACGGCACGGCCGACGCCGGCGTGCTCACCAACGTCAGGGCGACGGCCAACGCTCTCAGGAACTGACGCATTGCGGCTCTCATCGCTCAGAACGGGAAGATCGGATGGTTGAAGAAACGGGCTAGCCAGCCCGGCGAGTTGCTGTCGTCGAGCAGACCGCGGCCGGCGTAGGAGATGCGCGCGTTGGCCACGCTCTGCGAGGAGACCCGGTTGTAGCGGTCGATGTCGTCCACCCGCACCAGCCCGCTCAAGCGAATGTACTCGTCGCCCTGGTTGAGGCGCAGCCGCTTCTCGCCCTTGACCAGCAGCACGCCGTTGGGCAGCACCTGGTGGACGGTGACCGCGATCGAGCCGAGCAGCTGGTTGCGCTGCGAGCTCTGCGCCGAGCCGTCGAACTCGCGCCCGGCGGAGAGCGACGTCTCCAGGTCGGGGTAGTCCTTGCCCAGCACCTGCGGCACGCCCACGCCGACGCTGGAAGACTTGCCGATGCGGGTGCCGGCGCTCTTGCTCGACTGGGTCGATTCGTTGAGCACGATGGTGAGGATGTCGCCCACGCGCAGCGCGCGGCGGTCGGCGGTGAGCCCGCCGCCGTAGCCCGGTCGATATAGGCCGCCGGCGACCGTGGGCGGCGCGGTGTAGTCGAGCTCGGGCGGCGCGTAGTCGTCCGGGTCGTCCTCGAGGAGAGGCATGCTCTGGCAGCCGCCGAGCAGCAGCGCCAGAGCGACGACGGTCCACGATAGGCGCATCACTCGCCTCAGATGGTCTGGTTCAGGAACTGCTGCATGCTCGAGGCGGCATCCAGCATCTTGGCGTTGGCCTCGTAGCTGCGCTGGATGGCGATCATGGACACCATCGCCTCGACCACCTGTACATTCGAGCCCTCGAGCACGTATTGCTTGATGGTGCCCAAGCCGTTCTCGCCGGGCGTGCCCTCGATCGGCGCGCCGCTGGCCACGGTCTCCCGGTAGAGGTTGCCGCCCAGCGCCTCCAGACCGGCCGGATTGGTGAAGTTCACCAGCGTGATCTGGCCAAGCTCGGTGGGCGTGGTGTCGCCCGGCAGGATCGCGGTGACCGTGCCGTCGCTGCCCACGGTGAAGCCGGTGGCGCCGGCCGGCACCTCGATGGTCGGCACCAGCGGCAATCCCTGGGCGTTGACGATCAGCCCCTCGGCATTGAGCTGGAACTGGCCGTTCTCGGTGTAGAGGATCTCGCCGTTGGGCCCCTCGACCTGGAAGAAACCGCGGCCGACGATGGCCAGGTCCATGGGCTGGCCCGTGGTCTGCATGGTGCCTTCGGTGAACACCTTCTGGGTGCCGGCCACGCGCACGCCGCTGCCGAGCTGGATGCCCGAGGGAACGGTGTTGACCTGATCGGCCTGGGCACCGGGCGGGGTCTCGATGGTGTAGAACAGGTCCTCGAACACCACCCGGTCGCTCTTGAAACCGTTGGTGTTGACGTTGGCCAGGTTGTTGGCCACGGTGGCCAGAGCCTTTTCCTGGGCGGCCAAACCGGTCTTGCTGACCCAGAGCGCGGAACTCATAGCGTGATCTCCTAACCGCCGCGAATCATTCGATTGCCGGCCTCAGCCAAGTCCTCGGCGGCCTTCATCATCTTCACTTGCGTCTCGAACAGGCGATTGAGGCTCATGGTCGCGGTCAGCTCTTCGATGACCGAGACGTTGCTCGACTCAAGGAAGCCGCTCATCACGACCGCCTCGGCGGCCGGCTCGGCCGGCGCGCCATCCTGCCGCACCAGCAGGCCGTCGGCGTTCTTGGTCAGCTCCGCCGCCGGCGCCCGCACCAGGCGCAGCCGCTCGAGCTCGACCATGTCGTTCTCGCCCACGGGCTTGATCGAGATGACGCCGTCGCGGCCGATGCTGATCCGCTCATGGGGCGGCACGACGATCGGGCCGCCTTCGCCCATCACCTGCCGGCCGTTGATGGTCAGCCGTCCATCGGCATCGAGCTGCAGGCTGCCATGGCGGGTGTAGGCCTCGCCGTCACCGTACTCCACCACGAACAAGCCCTCGCCCTGGATGGCGACGTCCAGATCGCGGCCGGTGGCGACCAGCGGGCCGGGCGCGAGATTGACGCCCGCGTTCCCGACCAGCGCCAGATGCCGGCTGTCGTAGCCGTAACCTTGCACCGCCACTGCCTGGGCCCGCTCCAGGTCAGCGCGGAAGCCCGGCGTATTGGCGTTGGCGAGGTTGTTGGCGTGCACCTGCAGCGACAGCATGCTGCGGTGGGCGGCGGTCATCGCCGTATAACCGACTCGGTCCATGGATCAGCCTCAGATCGCCGCGAACAGAGCCTGGGTCAGCTCTTTGGTGGTGGACAGCACCGTGGTGTTGGCCTGGTAGTTGCGCTGCCCCTCCATCAGCTGGACCAGCTCGGCGGTCAGGTCGACGTTGGAGTTCTCCAGACGGCCGGCGTTGATCAGCCCGAGCGGACCGAGGCCGGGCGCCATCAGCAGCGGCTTGCCGGAGCTGGCGGTCTCGACCCAGGCCGTGCCGCTGGTCTTGCTCAGGCCTTCGGGATTGGCGAAGGAGGCCAGCACCACCTGTCCCTGCAGCAGACGCTGGTTGTTGCTGTACGTGGCGTACACCCGGCCTTCGTTATCCACCAGCAGCCCAGTGCGCTCGCCGGAGGCGTGACCGTTCGGGCGGTTGGTGGTGACCAGGAACTGCGAGCCCATCTGGCTGGTGCCGGTGTAGTCGACGGCAATGCTCAGCGGCGCGGCGCCGCCGCCCGGCGCGAAGTCCAGCGTCACCTGCTGACCGCCGGCCAGGGTGCCGTAGGCGTCGAAGCTCAGGTTATGGACCAGCGGCGTGCCGGGCGCCGATTCCACGACCTGGCCGTTGACGGCGTAACGGACAACCCACTGGTTATCGCCGGTCTTGATGAAGTACTGGGTCAGCGTGTGCTCGCGGCCCAGCGAATCGAACACCTGGCTGGTGTAGGTGGAGTTGTAGCTGGTCTGATCGGCCGGATCGAACGGCGAGGTGGGCACCTGCTCGCCAGCGTCCAGGTTGGCGACGAACTCCATCGCATCGGTGGCCTTGGCCGGCAGGTTGGCCGAGCCGATCTGCAGATCGGTCACCGTACCCACCATCAGATTGCCGGCGGCGTCGACCGGATAGCCCTGCAGCTTGTGGCCCAAGCTGTTGACGATGTAGTTGTCCTTATCCAGGTTGAACATGCCGGCGCGGGTATAGCTCACCACGCCGTTAGCGGCGCGAACGACGAAGAATCCGCCGCCGGCGATCGCCAGGTCGAGCTCGCGGTTGGTGGCGGTCTGCAGGCCGACGCTGCTGACGCTCTGGGTATGCCCCCGCACCTCCACGCCCATGGCCTGACCCTCGGCGTAGAACGTCGCGAAGTCGACGCGCGAGGACTTGAAGCCCACCGTGGCGGCATTGGCGATGTTGTCGCCGATGGTATTGAGCTGTTCGTTGACGGCGTTCAGTCCGGACAGCGTGATATGGAAACTCATGACGGAAACCTCATCATCCTCTTGGCGGGCGATCGATTCAGGCGCCGGCGCTGCTGCGGCCGAACCGAAGGATGTTGTAGAAGGGCACTTGCGTCGCGCCGTCGAGCTCGAGCACCGGTCCGTTGGCGCTGACGCTGACGTTGCGCACCTCGCCGACCAGCGCCACGGTGGGCAGCTCGCCGTTGTCCGACTCCAGCGTCACCGTGTAGCTGCCGGGCGCCAAACCGAGCTTGCCCGGATCGAGTTCGTACTCGAGCGTGCCGGCGCGTTGCGGCCCCAGCTCGATGACCGTGCTGGCGCCGCTGGCGTCGGTGAGACGCAGCACGGTGCTGCCCGAGGGATGCTGCAGCGTCGCCTGCAAGCGCAGGGGCTCGGTGCCGACGCGCACGGAATCCACCACTACCGCCACTTCCTGGCCCACCAGGCCGGCGGCGGTGAGATGCTGAAGGTTGTCCAGCAGCACCAGGTTGTTCCGCGTCAGCTGCGCCATGTTCTCCATGCTCTTGACCTGGGACATGGCCGAGAACTGGTTGAGGAATTCGCTGCTGTCGACCGGCCTGGTCGGATCCTGATACTTGATCTGCGCGACCAGCAGGCTGATGAAGTGGTTCTCCATCTGCGCCGAGTCGCTGAGCGCGGCCGCCGGCACGGCGCTATCCGCCGTAGCCGCCACGCCGCTCGCACCGCTGACGTTGGCCACGCCCATCAGCTTTCTCCCAGCCGCAGCAGCCCCTGCTGCATGCTCTTGACGCGATTGAGCACCTCGACGCTGGTCTCGAAGCTGCGCGAGGCCGACATCATGTCGGCCATCTCTTCGATCACGTTGACGTCGGGGTAGTAGACGAAGCCGTCGCGATCGGCCAGCGGATTGCCCGGCTCGTAGCGGCGCTGCGGCGCCCGTCCCGAGCTGACCACATCGAGCAGCTTCACTTGGGCGCCGGCGAAACCGGTGCGGGAGCCATCGAGCGAATCCCGCTCGTAAAGGGCGGCGAACACCGGCTTGCGGGCCTGATAGGCGCTCTCGGGGCTTTCCGCCGCCGAGCCGGCATTGGCCAGGTTGGAGGCCACGGTGTTGAGGCGCACCGTCTGCGCGTGCATGGCCGAGCCGGCGATACGGTAGATGGAATCGAACGACATAACGATCAGCGTCCTTCGATGGCCTGCTTGAGACCGCGGAACTTCATGCTCAGAAACGTCAGGCTGGTCTGGAAATCCATGGCATTGCGCGAGAACTCGGCCTGCTCGACCGCCAGCTCCACCGTGTTGCCGTCCTGCGACGGCTGCGAGGGAACGCGGTACATGAGCTGCGGCACAGCCTCGGCGGGCTGCTCGTCGTAGGATTCGAGACGGCGCATCTCCGCGGCGAAGTCGATATCGCGCGCCTGGAATCCGGGGGTGTCGACGTTGGCCAGGTTGCTGGCCAGGACCTCGCTACGCTGCAGGCGCAGGGTCAGGGCGCGCACATGGACGCCCAGATCGGCATCGACCCGTATACTCATTTCCCAAACCCTCCTACCGCCACACCATGGGCCGACCAGCGTTTTGCACGAACCATGCCGAAACCGCCTACAAAGCTCATCTCTTTGTTTTCAATGGATAATTATCGGCGGGAGAGAAACCGGCGCCGCGCCCGTTTTCCGCTTTGGGCGGTTCTGGCGACGGCAGGAGGAAGCGCTGCTTCCGCCTGTCGGGCATCGGCGGCCCTCTTGCTGCTGCTGGCAGCGCCCGGCGCCTGGGCGGCGCCGAGCGCTGCCGGGCAGATCAAGAGCGCGGTCGAGAGGCAGTTGCGGGAAGAGCTGCGCGCCGAAGCGGATAAGCGCGACTGGCAGGACCTGAGCTTCGGCTACGAAGTGGACGCGCCGGCGGCGACGCTCGCGCCCTGCAAGACGGCGCCGCGGGTGCGGACGCTCGACGGCGGCGATCCGCTGCAGGCACGCCGGCGGTTCGAGCTCGTCTGCCCAGGCGGCTGGACGGTGACGGCCACCGCCCGCGTGGAAGTGTCGCTGCCGGCCGTGCACGCCCAGCGCACCATCGAACGCGGCCAGCCGATCGCGGCCGACGACCTCAAGCTGGAGCGGCTGAACGTCACTAAGACCCCGCGCGGCTTCTATCACCGGATCGAAGAGGTGGAGGGCATGGTGGCGAAACGCCGCATCCGCCCGAACCAGGCGCTCACCCCCTCGCTGCTGGCACCGGCGCCGGCCGTGCGGCGCGGCCAACGGGTCACCATCGTCGCCAGCCGCGACGGGGTGCAAGCCTCGACCGTGGGCGAGGCCTTGAGCGACGGCGCGCCCGGCGAGGTGATCCAGGTCCGCAATATCAATAGCGACAAGGTGATCGACGCCAAGGTGCTGGAACCCGGCGTGGTGACCAGCACATTCTGACCGCGCCCGCGACCAGGACGCCCCGCGTGGCGACGCCAGGAATTTTCCTCGGGCGAATACGGAAATAGCCTTTAAACCGGTCTCTTAACGGCAAGGCACGGGCGGTCGCCTTTGAGTGCTAGACGGCCTACCCAGGCTGCCCACAACGCTCAAAGACAGGAAGGAACAAGCCATGGCTTTGTCGATCCACACCAATTATGCGGCGCTGGTCACCCAGAACAGCCTGAACAAGGTCAACTCGGCGCTGACCACCAGCCAGCAGCGCCTGGGCACGGGCCTGCGCATCAACTCCGCCGCCGACGACGCCGCCGGCCTGCAGATCGCCACCCGCCTCAATGCCCAGAGCCGGGGCATGGCCGTGGCCATCCGCAACACCAACGACGCCATCTCCATGCTGCAGACCGCCGAGGGCGCCTTCCAGGAGATGACCGACATCGTCCTGCGCATGAAGGATCTGGCCACTCAGGCCGCCAACGACACCAACAGCGATGATGATCGCACCGCGCTGCAGGCCGAGTTCGACGCCCTGGTGGAGGAACTGCAGAACATCCGTGACAACACCAAGTACGCGGGCGAGGCGCTGCTCGTTGGCGGCAAGCTCGCGACGGCCGGCGGCATCAAGTTCCAGATCGGTGCCAGCAGCAGCGAAACCATCACCATGGACATCGCCACCAAGCTCACCGATCTCGGCGACGACATCGATGACGCCGCGGCCCTGACGCTCGACGACGCCGCCAACGCCGGCGCTGCCATCGATGCGCTGGAAGACCTGCTGGACGCCATCGGCAGCCTGCGCGCCGACTTTGGCGCCACCATCAACCGCCTCAACCACACCGCCAACAACCTGGCCAACATGAAGGACAACACCGACGTGGCCAAGGGGCGGATCACCGATGCCGACTTCGCCCTCGAGAGCGCCAACATGAGCAAGAACGCCATGCTCATGCAATCCGGCATCGCCATGCTCAAGCAGGCCGGTCAGATGCCCAGCTTGGTCATGTCCCTGCTGGGTTGATGACCCCACGCCGGCGAATTCCTCTTCGCCGCTCCCCGACGCCCCTGCCCGCAGGGGCGTCGTCGTTTCCGGCGTCCGGTGATCCTAGATCTGACTAGGAATATCCCTAGGCGACCGGAAAAAACTCCCCATTCCAATTTCAGTTCTCGCTGATACTCAGCGCCGACCGACATGCCCATGATGGTTGGCGCATCCGCACCCCATTAGCGGCCCGCTCTCGCGATCGACGGCGAGCCTCGGGCAAGCGATGCGCCGTCATGGCACCGGCCGAGCGATCGACCGGGGCATGAACGGAGACACAGGACAAACGCACCTCAGCGGCGAAGAATTTTGCTGTGACTAACGATCTAGCCCGCGACGCTGTGACGGGAATCCCGTGCTTGATACTCAAGACCGAGCATCCGGATTGGCGGGTTCGCTTCTATCCGTCGCTTTACCAGTTGCGACTGCGCAAAGGCGACAAGGAAGAAAAACTGGACTTGGGCTTCGCTGGCAGCCGTCTGCTCGAACGTCTGCTGGCGCAACCCGGCGAGCTGGTATCCCGCGAGGAGCTGCTGGCCTACGCCTGGCCGGAACGGGTGGTGAGCCAGGGCAGCCTCAATCAGCAAATCTATAACCTACGGCAGATCCTCGGCGACGAGCGCGAGCACCGAATCATCCAGACCGTGCCGCGCCGTGGCTATATGTTCAATCCGGCGTTCCTGGTGGAGCGGACGCGAGAGTGCTCCGTGCAAGAGGAGCGGCCGCAGGACACGGTCCAACCGCTTCCGCCGCCGCAACCGCGGCGCAGCGGCTGGCTGGTGCCGGCGCTAGCGTTCCTGGGCGGCGTCACCTTGGCGCTGGGCAGCAGCGGCCTGGTCTATCTGAGCCTGGCCGACGCGCGGCTGGTCAAAGCCGACGTCGACGGCGCCAACATGTACATCCTCTACGTCAACAAGACGCTGAAGCCGGCCTGGGAGCTGGCCAAGCGGCCGGAACGGCGGGACATCGCCCTCGACTGACTTCCCCTTTCCGACATCTTCGCCATTGCCCCGACCCCGGCGCATGCCGGGGTTTTTTTGCCATGCGGCGGCCTTCACTCCTCGACCAAGCGCAGCTTGCTGCCGTCGGTGGCGTAGTGAACCTGGGTGTAGCTCTCGCCGAATAGCTTGCGGTAGAGCTCCTCGGCCGATTCGGTCAACAACAGGATCTCGATGCGGCGGTTGACGCCGTGATAGGGATCTTCCGGGCGCAGCGGCATAACGTCCGCCTGCGCCGTCACTTGCAACACCGCCTGGGCCGGCAGTCCGGCCGCCACCATCACGCGGCGCGCCTCCTGGGCGCGGTCGCCGGAAAGGTGCCAGTTGTCGTAACGGGCGGTGGACCGATAGGGCGTGGCATCGGTGTGGCCGCTGATGATCAGTTTGTTGTCGACCCGCACCAGCACATGGGCCAGCGCCTCGAGCAGCTCCTTGAAGCGCGGATCGAGCACGGCGCTGCCGCGCTCGAACATGAAGCGCTGCGCGTCGTCCTTGATGAGAATCCGCAGCCCCTGCGGCACCACGTTCACTTCCAGATTGGCGAGGGCGCCGACTTCCAACGCCACCGTGCGCATGATCTGCGCCAACTGGCGCAACTCATCGGGCGAGCCGTAGCGCTTGACGCTGTCCTCCGCCTTCCGCTGCGGCACGGGCAGCTCCAGGCCTTCCATCTCCAGCGGCGTCCGGCTGGCGGCGTCGAACATGCCGACGTCGCCGTCCAGCGGCGTATCGCCGGCGCCCTCGTTGCGAGCCGCCTCGGTGTACTTGCCGACCGGCTGGACGATCCATAGCACCATGAACAGCGCCATCATCGCCAGGGTGAAGTCGGCAAACGCCACCTTCCAGGCGCCGCCTGGCTCTTCCTCGTGCCTCTTCTTGCCGCGGCGCTTGACGATGATCTCGCCGTCTTTGTCGGGCCGCCGCGTCCTCATGCGGCGTCCCTCTCCTGCTCGTATTGATTGACCCAGTTCTCGAGCTGTCTGAACGCCGGCTTGACGTCCTGTTCGATGAGCTTGCGGCCGGCGTCCACCGCCAGCAGCGCCGGCTTACCGGAGATGTGCGCCACCAGCACGGTACGGACGCACTCCAGCGCCGACAGCTCGGTCTTCACCCGCTGCGCCATGGCACTGCTGAGCGGCTCCATCAGGCAGTAGCAGAAGAAGATGCCTATGAAGGTGCCGACCAGCGCAGCGGCGACGTGATTGCCGACCTCGCTGATGGAGTCGCCGATGCTGCCCATGGTGATGATGATGCCCAGGATGGCGGCCAGGATGCCGAAGCCGGGCATGGACTCGCCAATCCGATGCAGCGAGCGCGACGGCTGGAGCAAGGCGTTTTCCATGGCGTCGAGCTCCTGCTCCAGGAAACTCTCCAGCTCATGGGCGCTGATCTTGCCCATCGCCATCAGACGGAAATTGTCGGCGATGAATGCCATCAGGTTCCTCTCCGCCAGGATCAGCGGATAGCGGCCGAACAGCTCGCTTTGCTCCGGCTCCTCGATGTGGGCATCGAGTGCCTTGAGGCCGCCGATCTCCACCATCTCCAGCAGCTCGTAAAGCAGCATGAGCAACTGGCGCTGGAACTCCTCGCCGCGGCGCTTGAAGACGAACACCCCCTTGACCTGGCGCCACATCTCCAGGAGCACCTCGGAGGGATTACCGATGATGAGGCTGCCCAACGCGGCGCCGACGACGACTACCATCTCCGCGGGCTGCCAGAGCACCCGCAGATCGCCGTTGGCCATGGCAAAGCCGCCGAGCACGCAAACCACGATGATCAGTGCGCCGAGTACCTTCTGCATGACGGCCGCATTACCCCTCTTTGCTCAAATGCCGGCAGGCCTTGGCCAGCGCCTGCTTGCTCAGCTGGCAGACCCGCGCGTCGCTGACTTCCAGCACCAGCGCGATCTCCTTCAGGCTCAGCTCGTACTGGTAGTAGAGCGTCAGCACCAACCGCTCGCGCTCGTCCAGACACGCCAACGCCTGCTCCAGCAGGCACTGCTGGAGTACCCGTTCCTCCAGCGACTCGGCGTCGTCGGCGAAAGCGTCGTACCCGTTCTGCAATAGCTCGTCCAGGCTCTCGATGGCCTCGGTGGCCTCGGCCTGCAAGAATTCGTGATATTCCGCCTCGCTCAGCCCGGTCTCGGCGCGGATCTCCTCGTCGGTGGGCGGGCGCCCCAGGCGCAGAGCGAGCATCCGCACCGCATCGCGCACCTTGTGCACTCGCTGGCGCAGCTGGCGCGGCCGCCAGTCGAGGCGGCGCAGCTCGTCGAGAATGGCGCCGCGGATGCGCAGCGCGGCGAAGCTGCCGAAATGCTCGTCCGGCTCGCCGTAACGGCGCAGGCACTCGAGCAGCCCCATCAACCCGATCTGCTCCATGTCCTCGCGGTCCAGCACCTGTCCAGCCTGCAGCGAGAGCTGGCCGACGATGCGCTTGACCAGAGGCAGGTACTGCATCATCCAGCGCTGCTCGGCGCCGGGCGGAAACACCGGCTGACGCAGTCCCGCGCAGCCGTCATCGATAGGGAGGTTGGCGGCCATGGAAGCTGGGTTCTACTGAACGAGGAACTTGCTGACCAGCACGTGCTTGAACGGCACGGCGACTTTCATACGGGCGAAGTCGGCGGCAAGCGCCGCCTCCAGACGCGTCTGCAGCTCGACCATCGGCAGCGAGCGCAGCTCCCGATACGTCAGCCCGGACAGATAGGCCACCACCGAGCTGCGCACCAGCGGCTCGACCTGGGCGAAGCTGCGCGACTTGTCGAGGCGCTCCGCCTGCAGCACCAGATCGAGCAGGAAATAATGCTCGCGCCCTTCGCCGGGGACGCTGACGACGATCTTCTCGACCGAGTAGAACTCGTACTCCACCTCGTCGGTCTCGGCGCTCTGCGGCGCGGCGGAGCGCTCCTGATCGTTCAGCACCGGTTGCAGCAGCCAGTAGTTCGCGGCCACGCCGGCCACGATGACCAGGATGTTGAGCGCGAGCAGCAGGACACCGAGTCTGGGCATCGACATACGCATACCATCAAGACATCAATTGACGTTTCCAGCGCACCCGACCGGCCGCGCTATACGGTCACCAGCACGCCGGTGCGGCGCTGCGCCGGGCGCCGGTCGCGGCCGGCATCGGAGTCGGCCACGGCCGGCTCGACGTCGAGCGTCCACTGAGGGCGCTGCCGCCCCTGACCGTGCTGTCCGCGCTCGCCGTCGGCCGACACCTGCACGCTGACCTGAGTGAAGTGGCCGGTCAGCTCCTGACGCAGGCGTTCGCTGGTCTGCTGCAGCAGCCGAACCACGTCGGCGTGCGCCGCCGACAGCTGCACGTTCAGCCGGCCGCCTTCGTGGCTCAGCACGATCTCCAGGCTGCCCAGCTCGGGCGGATCGAGACGGATGGTGGTCTGCTGCGCGTCCCCGCGCAGCTGCAGCTCGACGTGGTCGCGCAGCGCCAGCAGCATCTGCTCGCCCCACTTCGCCTCCGGCGCCTGCAGCTTGAGCGTGTACTCCTGAGGGGTC
The DNA here is from genome assembly GCA_937951875.1 of uncultured Alkalilimnicola sp. Taxonomy (GTDB): domain Bacteria; phylum Pseudomonadota; class Gammaproteobacteria; order Nitrococcales; family AK92; genus JAAYIK01. The sequence goes on from CALGAN010000047.1 coordinate 26,719, forward strand.
GGCGCCGGCGCGGATTGCGGGCGCGGCGCGTCGACCGGAACGCCCTCCGTGGTGACGGCGGGCGCCGCCGCTGGCGTCGGCAGCGGCGCGGACGACGCCGTCGCCGAACGCGCCTGCTCCACCACCGGCTGGTCGGTCGATGCGGGTGTCGCCGCCACTGCCGGCGCCCACGCCGGGCGCGCCATGGCCACCGGTTCGCTCCACGGCGCATCGGCGGGAGCGAACGGCCGCGGCTCGCTCGCCACCGGCCGCGAGCCCGCGCCAACATCGTTCGGCAGCACGCTCGGCGCCGCCGCCTGCGCCGGCGGCTCCGCCTCCGCGGGGGAGGGCAGGGGACGCGACGGCCATTCGACCGCACGCGGCGCCGCCACCGGCGCCGACACCGTCGCCGGCGAAGGCGCGGGAGCGTCACCGGCGGCGGCGTCGGTCAGCGTCTTCGCCTCGACCACCGCCTGCCGCTGGCTTTCCATGCCCTGCAGCCATTGTTCGGCCAGCGGCTGCGCCGCGGGCGCCGGCGCGATCGCCGGCGGAACGGGGACCGGTTCCGTCGGCTGGGCATCGGCCTGTGGCGTGTCGGCATCCGCCTGGGCGGTCTGCGCGAACCGCTCGCCGAAGTCGGGCAGCGACGCGCCCAGGTTCGGCACCGCGCTTTGGAAACCGGCCGCCGGCGCCGCCGGAAGGGGCAGCGCGGGCGCGTCGGCCGCCGCAGCGGCCGGCGATATGGCGTTCGCCTGAATCATCCGCCGTCTCCCGACCACAATAGTTCGTTGCGCTGATAGGCCAACCGCCCCTCGGCGTACTGGAGATGGTTCAGCAGTCGAAGCCTGAGCCGCTCGCATTCCTCAGCGCAGGCCTGCAGCGCGCGGATGTGCAGCTGCTTGAGCCGGCGCTTGGCGCGCAGCACGTCGTCGTCCAGGCGCGGCCGCTCGGCGAGCACCTGCAACTGGGCGCGAATGGCCTGATCGACCCGGGCCATGGCGCCCCAATCCTTGGCCGTCAGCGCCTGTTCGAGCTGCTGATGCAGCGCCAGCAGGCGCCGGCGGTCATCGGCGGCGGGCTGCACTGACGCCCTCCCAGCCTTCGCGCAGGATGCCCAGCAGCTTCACGACCTCGTCCAGGTCCTCCAGCGACAGCGTGGCGCTGATGTCGGACAGCCGATAGATGCAGTAGTCGTACAGCCGCGCCAGGCCCTGCACCAGCTCGCCGCCGTTGTCGTAGTCGAGCGCGCTGCTCAAGCCGTTGAGAATGTTGATGCACTTCTCCACGGACCGGCCCTTCTGCTCGTAGCGCTTGTGCTCGATGTGGCCGCGCAGCCGCGCCAGCTCGTCGAGCAGCCCGTCGAACAGAATCAGCACCAGTTCGTAGGGGGACGCGGCGGCGGCGCGCGCCTCCAAGTCCACCAGACGGTAGTCGTCGTAGCCTTCGCTAAGGTTGTAAGCGCTCATCCAAACATACTCAGGGTCTGCTGCATGGCCTCCATGGTCTGCAGCATCGTGGTGTACTGGCGCAGGTAGCGGTTGTAGTAGCTCTCGTACTGCAGCTGCAGCGCATCGCTCTGCTCCCGCACCCGCTTCAGGCTCATATCCAGGCTATCGATGCGATTCTTCAGCAGTCCGTCGGCGCTGCTGGTGTAGCTGGTCAGCAGCTTGTCCAGCGAATCGATCAGGTTGTCCTTGCCGGTGAACAGCTTCTCGAAGCCCTCCGGATTGGCGGCGAGCGCCTTCTCGAAACGGGCGGTGTCGATGGTCAGCTTGCCGTTGCGGTCGGCGCTGATGCCGAAGTCGATCAGGCTCACCCCGCCGAAGCTGGTCCGCAGCAGCTGGTTGAGCCGGTTCTCGAGCGTGCTCACGGTGCTGTCGCCGGCCAGCGTGCCGCGACTGGAGGTCTCGCCGCCGCTGGCGGTGAGCTTGTCGATGGTGGTCATCAACGTGTTGAAGGCGTCGATGAAGCTCTGCGCCTTGCCTTTGGTGGCGCTCTCGTCGCGGCTGATCTCGATCGTCAGCGTCTGATCGGGCGACTCGTGCGCCTTGGTGAAGGTCAGGCTGACGCCGTCGATGATGTTGTCGAAGCGGTTGCTGGCGCTGGTGAGCTTGATCCCGTCTTGGCCGCCGAGATACACCTCGGCATTACGCGCCGCGCTCAGCTCACGCCGGGCGGCGACGGCAGCGGCGAAATCGGCGTTGGTCCCGCTCACGCTCACGCCGATGGCGGCGTCCTCGCCGCTCTGCTCGGCGGACAGCACCAGCAGCACCTGGCCGTCGGCGCGTACCAGGCTGGCCCGCACGCCGGTGTTGTCAGCGTGGCCGTTGATCGCCTTCGCCAGCTCCTCGAGCGAGTTGCTGTCGTCGCCGTCGCTGTCGATAGCGGCCAGATCGATCGTGAACGACTCCCCACCCTGGGTCAGGGTCAAGGTGCCGGCGGTGCCGATCTTCTCGGGCGTCAGCCCCTCCAACGCGACCTGATGGGCGCTGGCGAGCTGCTTGACGTAGAACTGATAGCGGCCCTCGGCAGCGTTGGTGCCGACGGTGGCGGTGGCGTAGCCCTCGGCGCTGAAGGTGGCGCGGTTCACCAGCATGCCGGCGCCGCCGGTCTTGAGGCCGCGCACCGACGAGGCGAAGGTGCTGAGGGCGCTGCGCAGCGAGTTGAGCGCATCGCGCTGGGCCTGGTAGTTGGACTGGCTACGCTGCAGGCGGGTCTGCGTCCCCTGCACTTCGTAGGTCGCCAACTGCATCGCCATTTGATGGGCGTAATCGGTATCGATGGCCATAGAGACTCCTCGCTGCTCGTTTGCAAGGCAAAACCGATGCCAGTCGCGAAAACGCCGCCAATGCTTGCGTTTCGCGGTTCGCCCGGCAGAAAGGGAACTTCCGCCCGCCCCGAGAGCGGCGCTAAGGGGAAACGCCGCTTCCGCCTCGCCGGGCACGCTCTAACGCAGGAAACAAGCGACACGACGCCGGCTCCGCTTAAGAAGACGGAGCGCGCGGGATACACCGACGATGGGAAACTAGGGAACGAAACCGAGACGGAGGGGATCAGTACGCCGGCGGCGCGTAAAGCGGCGCATCGCCGCCGAGCAGCTGCTGGAGGATGTCGTGCTGCATGGCCAGCAAGCGGCCGTTGCGCTCGTTCAGCTGGCTGCACTCGGCGGCCAGGGTGCCGAGCTGCTGCCAGGCTTGCCGCAGCGTCTCGCGCCGCGGCGGCGGACAGCTGGCCAACAGCCGCTGCATGCCGCCGGCATCGGCCGCGCAACCGAAAGCCCGCAGGATCTTGCTGCGGCGCTCCGCCCGCGCGCGGGCGGCATCGATCAGCGCCGTGATCTGCGGGTTGACCTCTTCGATACGCCGCAGCTCGCGCGCCAGCAACGCCTGGTACAGCGTCTGCAGCAGCTCGCGCAGGCGCTGGTAATCGTCGCGATCGCGCTGGATGTCGTCGCCGACCGCCCGCAGCAGCGCTTCGCGCTTGTTCACGCGCCGTTTCCGCGATGGAAAGCGAGGATGGCGGCGGCGAGCTTGGCCGGGTCGGTAGAGATCTCGCCCCGCTGCAGGGCTTGCTTGATGGCCTGCACCTTGGCCATGTCCACTTCGGGCATGGCCCGCAGCGCCGCCTGCATACGCTCCAGCGGCAGATCGCCGGTCGTCGCGACCGCCCCGGCCGGGCTCTGGGCGGACTCGGCGGCCTTGCCGCCGCGGGCCGCGCCGGTGCTCTCGACCAGCGTCACGACGGGCTTGGAGTATCTGCTGATTTCCATGATCACGTCCGATTCGAAAGCGCTCCGAGCCCGTTACCGAAACAGGCTCGCCACGGACAGACAGGCGACCGCTGCCGAGGAAAAGTTAAACCTCAGGGCTGCTGACCGCGCCACCAGGTCTGCGCAGCCAGACCATCCTGAAGCTTCTGCTCCTGACGCGCAAGCAGCTGCTGCCACTCGGCTAGCTTGGCGTCGATCACCTGCTGGACCAGTCGCTCGCTGCGCATGGCCTGCTGCAGCTCGCGCTGGATGCGCGCCAGCGCCTGTTCGGCCACCGCCAGCTCGCGCCGCTGCAGCTCCATCATCTTATACAGCGTCGCTTTGTACCGTTGTTGGTTGTCGCGCTGCAGCGGGGTGTTGGCCGGCACCGTGAACTCGCACAACCGGCCCAGGCCGGCGATGTTGTTGCGATAGCGCTGGCAGAGACTCTGCTGGTAGCGAATCTGGCCGAGCAATTGCCGCACCTTGCTGCCGCGCAACCCGGCCAGGCGATTCAGGGCTTCGATCTGCTGCTTCATGACGCCTTCACCAGGGATAGCAGCGCGGCGACGCTGGCTTGGAACTCGGCGCTTTCGTTGACGTCCTGGCGCAGGAAGCGCTGGATGGCGGGCGCCATCTGCACCGCACGGTCGGTCTTGGGATCGGCCCCCGGCATGTAGCCGCCCAGAGGAATCAAATCCTTGACGGACTCGTAGGCGCTGTGCAGCTCTTTGAGCTGGCGCGCGGCGGCGAGCTGCGCCGGCTGCACCACCTGGCTCATGCAGCGGCTGACCGAGGCGGCGATGTCGATGGCCGGATAGTGCCCGGCCTCGGCCAGACGGCGGGAGAGCACGATATGGCCGTCGAGGATGGCGCGGGCGCAATCGACGATCGGATCCTGCTGGTCGTCGCCCTCGGCCAGCACGGTATAGAGAGCGCTCAGGCTGCCGTGCTCGTTCTCGCCGTTGCCGGCGCTCTCCACCAGCTCCGGCAGCAGGCCGAACACCGACGGCGGGTAGCCCTTGGTGGCCGGCGGCTCGCCCAGCGCCAGCGCGATCTCGCGCTGCGCCATAGCGTAGCGGGTGAGCGAATCCATCAGCAGCAGCACGTCCTTGCCGCGATCGCGGAAGTAGGCGGCGATGGTGTGGCAGAGCTCGGCGGCGCGCAGCCGCATCAACGGCGACTCGTTGGCCGGCGCGGCCACCACCACGGCCTTGCGCAGCCCCTCCGGACCGAGCGAGTGGTAGATGAATTCCTGCACCTCGCGGCCGCGCTCGCCGATCAGGCCCACAACCACCACGTCGGCCTTGGTGTTGCGGGTGATCATGCCCAGCAGCACGCTCTTGCCCACGCCACTGCCGGCGAACAAGCCGACCCGCTGCCCCTTGCCCAGGGTGAGCAGGGTATTGATGGCGCGCACCCCGACGTCCAGCGGCTCGCTGACCGGCTTGCGCTGCAGCGGGTTGATGGCGGGCGGCTGCGGCGGCAGCGGGTCCTTGCCGCCGAGCTTGCCGCGCCCGTCCAGCGGCTCGCCTAGGCCGTTGACCACCCGCCCCAGCCAGGAATCGTCGATGCGCAGCCCCACTTCCTCGGAAATCGGGAAAACGCGCGCGCCGGCGGTCAGGCCCACCGGCTTCTTGAAGGGCATGAGGTAGGTGATGTCGCGGTTGAAGCCGACCACCTGCGTTTCCAGCTTGCCGCCGTCCGCGGTTTCCACGTAGCAGCGCTCACCGGTGCTGCGCTGGCACCCCAGACTCTCCAGCAGCAGCCCGCTGACCCGCACCAGGCGGCCGCTGACCCGCGCCAGCTGCACGTTCTCCAGCGAGCGCAGCGCCTCGTCGAGCCGGAAGTTCTCGCGCAGCAGGCCCATGGTCGCTTAGGCCCCCACCGTCTTGAGGTGGCTGGCGAGCGTTTCCATGCAGGCCTCCAGCCGCTGCTGGCAGCCGATGTCGGCCTCGGCGTGGGCGGTGATCACCCGGCACTCGCCCAAGGCCAGACGCTCGTCGGGCACCAGTCGCCAGGCGGCGGCGCGCTCCGGCGCCAATTCCTTGATGCGGGCGCACTCCTCGGGATTGAGCAGGATGCGCACGTCCTCCTCGCCACCGGGCATAGCCGCCAACGCCTCCTCGGCCAGCGCCATCAGCTGCGTCGGGTGCAGGGTCAGCTCGCAGCGGATCACCTGCTTGGCGACCTTCTTCACCAGTTCGAGCAACTCCTCGCGGCGCGCCGCTTCGAGCTCGCGCTGAAACTCGTGAAACTGCTCGATCACCCGCTCCAGCGCGCGGGAGCTCTGCTCGAACTGCGCCAGCCCGCGGGTCCGGCCTTCCTCCAGCCCCTGGCGCAGCCCTTCCTGGCGGCCGTGCTCGAAGCCTTCCTGCCGCCCGGCTTCCCGTCCCTGCTGCAGACCTTCCTGGTAGCCGCGGTCCATGCCCTGCTCGAAGCCCTCGGCCACGGCGCGCTGCAGCGCCGCCGCGTCGCCGGCGAAATCGCCGGCCGCGGCCGCAACCGCGCTGCCGCTGCGCGGCGGGAAGCGGAATGGCCGCCAGCTGCGGCCGGCTCCTCGGATGATCTTGACCGTCATGGGAACGCGCTCATTCCACCGTCTGCTCACGGAACAGCTGCAGCTGGATCTCGCCGTTGGCGACCATCTCGCGCACCACGGCCATGATGTCCCTGCGCACCTGCTCGACACGGCTGACCGGCACCGGCCCCTGACGCCGGCTCAAGGTCTCCATCTGCTGCGCCTGGCGCTTGGGCAGGGCGGAACGGATGGCCTTGATCAGCTCCGGCTCGGCGCCCTTCAGCGCCACCACCCATTCGTCGAGCGGAATGGCGTCGAGCAGCGTCTGCAGCACCTCTTGGCTCTGCCGCGAGAGGATGAAGAAGTCGTACATCTGGTCTTCGATGGTATTGACCAGCTCGGGGTTGCGAGCGCGCAGCAGCTCGAACATCTGCTCGCGGTCGCCCTTGTAGCGGTTGAGGATGTCCGCCACCTGCTTCACGCCGCGCACCTGCGAGCCCTGGGTGGTCAGCACCTTGAGGCAGCGGTCGATCAACTGCTCCAGCTCGCGGATCACCTCACCGTTCACTTCGCTGAGGTTGGCGATGCGATACAGCAGCTCGTCCTGGCGTTCCGGCGGCATGCACTCGAGCACATCGGTGGCCATGCCGGGCGGCAGGAAGGCGAGGAACACCGCCTGCATCTGCACGTGCTCCTTGGCCAGGAAAGCGGCGAACTGCTTGGGATCCAGCCACTCCATCTTGGCCATCTTGGCGCGGATTTCCTCGCCGTAGATGCTGTCGAGCAGGCTGCGGGTGATCTCGTTGCCCAGCGCCTTGCTGAGCATGCCGCTCAGGTAGGCGCGCGAGGCGCCGCGGATGCTGCTCTGCTCCTTGTAGTCCTCGAAGAAGCGGTTGATCACTTCCGAGACCGTGGTCAGCTTGACGTTGCTCAGCCTCGCCATGGCCTGGCTGAGGCTGATGATCTCCTCGCGGGAGAAATGCTTGAGCACGTTGGCGGAGATTTCGTCGCCCATGCTCAGCAGCAGGATCGCGGCCTGCTCCAGCGAGCTGACCGAGCGCATCTGCGCCAAGCGCGGCCGCAGCTCCTTGGCGAGCGGTTTGCCGTCGTTGCTAACCGACTGGGGTGAGGTCTCTTTCATTGCGGCCTATCCAGTGCTTGATCACTTCCGAAACGCGCTCGGGATCGTTCTTGGCCAGCATCTGCAGGTGTTCGATCTGCTTCTCCAGCCCCGAACCCGGGCCCGGCAGATGGATCTCGGACAAGGGATTGTGCTCGCTGAACACGGACGGGCGCCCGCTCGCTTCCTCCGTCGCGCCGGCCGTCAGGGCCGGCAAGCGCTCACCGCCGCTCAAGGCCGGCTGGCCGTGGCCACCCTCCAGCGCACCCACCATCGGCCGCGGATCGCGCTGGGTGAGGTGGCGCACCGCCGGCCGCACCACCAACAGCAGCAGTAGCACGCTGACCAGGCCGCCCAATCCGAGCTTGATCAGGTTGTGGACTTCGCGGTTCTGCCACCACGGCAGCGGCGGCTCCTCCACCACGGCCGGCGGCGCGAACGGGAAGACGCTGATCGTGAGCAGGTCGCCGCGCTCCGGATTGAGGCCCACAGCGCTGCGTATCACGGCCTCCAGCTCGGCGCGCGCCTGGTCGGTCCAGCCGCCGGGCGGGGCGGCATTGGCGTTGAGCACCACCGCCACGCTCTGCTGGCGCAGCTGAAACCCCGGGAAGGTCACGTGGGTGACGCTCTGGTCGTAATCGAGCTGGCGAGTGGTTTCGTTGCGGCTGGAGGTCGCCGCCGATTGCTGCTCGGGGCGAGCGCCGGCCGGGGCGGGCGGGGTCGGCCGGTTGCTCAGCGAACCGGGCACGCCCAGCGCGATCTGGTCGACGGCGCTTTCGTTGCGCTGGGTCTCGCGGCGCAGCCGCGGCGACTCACCGAAGGTCTGGATGGTCTGTTCCTTGCGGCTGAAATCGATGTCGGCCGCCACGCTGATGCGGTAGTTGCCTTTGCCGACGATGGGCGCGAGCACTTCCTCGATGTTGGCCGCGGCCTTCTTCTGGTACTCGTCCACCGCCTGCCAGTTCTGCGCGGCGCCGGCGGAGGCGGTGACGCTGCGCGACAGCAGCGTGCCGTACTGATCGACCACGCTGACGTCTTCCGGCTTGAGCTGCGGCACGCTGTTGGCGACCAGATTGACGATGGCGCCGACCTGCTCGGGCTGGAGCTTGTAGCCCGGTGCCAGCTGCACCAGCACCGAGGCCTTGGCGGGCCCCCGCGAGCTGACCACGAACGAGTTGCTGTCCTCGATCGCCAGGTGCACGCGCGCCTGCTCCACACCCTTGAGCGACATCACGGTGCGCGCCAGCTCACCTTCGAGACTGCGCTTGAGGCGGACGTTCTGCACGAACTGGCTGGTGCCCAGCGGCTGCTCGCGGTCGAACAGCTCGTAGCCGAGCGGCAGCGCCACTTTGACGCCTTTGGCGGCGAGCAGCATGCGCGCGCGCGCCAGCTCCGATTCCGGCACCAGCACCTGGCCGCTCTGCGGATGCACGCGATAGCGCACGCCCTCGGCGTCCAGCACCTGCATCACCTCGGCGGCGGGGAAGGCCTCGCCGGCGCCGTACAGCGGCTGCATGGCCTGGTTGTCACGCCAGAGATAGAACACCACCGCCAGCGCCAGTAGCGCCGCCGCGCCGGCCATGGTGAGCAGGGCCAGCCGGGAGTCGAATTTCAGGCCGTCCAGCGACGGCAATTTGAGTTTACCGGTTTGCACCACCGTGGCCCCGCCCCGCTGCCGCCTAGATAGGCATCTTCATGATGTCGTCGAATGCGGTCGCCAGCTTGTTGCGCACCTGCAACAACGCCGAGAAGGACACGCTCGCCTTCTGGCTTTCGATCATGGCGCCGACCAGATCGGTGCTGCGGCCGCTGTCGACCGCGGCCATCGCGGCGCTGGCGCGGTGCTGATCGGCGTCGACCGAGCGCAGCACCTCGGCGAACGTCGCGCCGATGCTGCCGGTGCCGGTGCCGGTGCCGGCACCGTCGATGGCAGCCGGGCTGACGCGGCCCTCGGCGATCACGGCGAACTGCTGCATTCGAGCCAGCATGCTCTGCTGAGCGTCGATGATGGATTTCATCGCGAACTCGCTTCCCTGACGGCGGTTAGAAGTTCAGATTGAGGCCCTGCTCGCGCATCGCCTTGAGGCGGTAGCGCAGCGCGCGCGGCGTCATGCCCAGGCTGGCGGCGGCCTTGCCTTTGTGTCCGTCGCAGCGGCGTATGACGTCGATGACGTGCTGATACTCGGCCCACTTGCCGCGATCGCGCAGCGCCGCCTTGCCGTCGGCGGGCAACGGCGGCAGGGGGCTGCTCTCGACCCCGGCCGGCGCCGGCGGCGGCTCCAGCCCCAGGTCCTGCGGCTGGATGTAAAGCCCGTTGCGCAGCACCAGCGCGCGCTGCACCCGGTTCTCCAGCTCGCGCACGTTGCCGGGCCAGTCGTGCCGCAGCAGCGCCTGGCAAGCCTGTTCGGTGAGCAGCTCCTGGTGCGCCTCCTGCGGCGCGTACTTGCGGGTAAAGCGGCGCGCCAACGGCAGGATGTCCTCCTTGCGCTCGCGCAGCGGACTGATATGCAGCGGCAACACGTCGAGCCGGAACAGCAGGTCGGCGCGGAACCGGCCTTCCGCCACTTCCTGCTGCAGATCGCGGTTGGTGGCGGCGATGATGCGCACGTCCAGGTCGATCTCGCGACGGCCGCCGAGCCGCTCCACCTTCTGCTCCTGCAGCACCCGCAGCAGCTTGGCCTGCAGCTCCAGCGGCATCTCGCCGATCTCGTCCAGCAGCAGGGTGCCGCCGTTGGCCAGCTCGAACTTGCCGGGCTGGGACGTGACCGCGCCGGTGAATGCGCCCTTCTCGTGGCCGAACAGGATCGACTCCAGCATGGGGGCGGGGATCGCCGCGCAGTTGACGGCGACGAACGGCGCGTCCGGACCGGCGGAGAAGCGGTGGATGTAGCGCGCCATCAACTCCTTGCCGGTGCCGGTTTCGCCGGTGATCAGGATCGGCGCGCGGGTCAACGCCACGCGCTGCGCCAGCGCCAACAGCCGGCGCCCGGCACGGGAGCGGGCCACGAAGAACTCTTCGGCGGCGCCGATACACTCCTGGCGCCGCAGCAGCGCGCCCAGCTGGGTTTCGCTGAACGGCGACAGCAGGTAATCAATACAGCCTAGCTCGAGCAGCGTTACCGCCTTTTCCTGATCGGCATATTCGACGATGGGGACAACGCTGGCATCGCCGGATTCGGCCACCAGCTCTCCCACCTTGACGTACAGCTTTTCGGGGGAAACGCTACCGATGAAAAAGAAAACCAATGCGGCACTATTCAGAACGTATTTATCGATACGATCCGAGCCTGAATAGGTCGCAACTTCGCAACCTTCCTTCCGCAGCCCCTCGCACAGCAACGGATAGGTCTGCTCGTCGCCGTTGGCGATCACGACGACGACCTTAGGTGTAGCCGATTCGCTACACTGTTCGCGGGACGAGTTGCTCATTGTCCGACTCATAGCTCTCAACTTCAGCACCCGTTCTCCGAACAGGCCGCGCCTTCCGGTGCGTAACCACGCGGCGCTGCCGTCCCATGCGGAAGTCCCTAGCGCTTAAGGAAGCGTTGGTCTTGGCCGTCTTGTCCGTTCCGTGAGGGCCACCCGGCTCCCTTACTTCAGAGCCGCCGCCAAGACTACACGGGTGTCGCCAACACGCGACTACCGGTTTCCTCAAAAGCGATCAAAAGTCATCAAACCGTTGTGACGGCGCGGTTTTGACAGCTTTTGATTTAAGTGGCGGCCATCGCCGCCGTTAGACTCATCGCCGCGATACAACGCCCTTGCCGATAGCGCGAGGGCCGATAGGCACAACCCTCTCACGTTGACCGTTCCAGGGACGCTGGCCAAGCCGTACATGGACAGGACCACCGAGCGCCACAGCTAGAACATGACCGGGAACTCGAAAGTCCATCACCAGGTGCCACCCGAGCGGATCACCGTGTTGAAGCCGCATAAGCTGGGTCGGCATTGCCACAAAATCCCACATCACATCAAGGATATTACGCGGCGAAATCCCAGACCCATCGTTGACTATTTCCTGCGAAGCTACCGCATCAACATCGAGCTCAATGCGGTATCCGTGCACGAGCAGCCGCCACGCGACCCCGACCTTATTTATATGTCCCCGCTGGGCAAGGTCGGCTTTTCCATCGACCGCTTACTGCTCAACGAAACCATCGAGTGCTATTACGGCGGCACCGTCTATTCGCTGGAAAGCGCACCGCCCATAAGCGCCTCCGAACAACGGATGCGCGACCGACTGGGCAAAGACATCATCGATCTATTCGCCCGGACCATGCTGGCCGGCGACACGTTCGGCGAACTTGTCGCCCATCAGAGCGATTACCAGGAAATCGCTTGGGAATACGTGGCGGAGCTGGCTTACACCAGCCATACGTCCGGCATTCGGTCCTCGATCCTGATCTACCTGGACAGCGATCTGGTGGACGCGCTGACCGCGCGGCTGAGCCCGCCGCAGCAGACCCACGCCGAAGGCGACCCGCTGGAGGTCATCAGCCAGCTGCCGGTGCGGCTGGACTGCGTGATTGCGGCCGTGGAAATGCCCTTGGAACAGGTGCTGAAGCTGCAGCTCAACGACATCCTGCTGGTGCGGCCCCTCGAGCGCTACGAGGTCCGGATCAATCGCCAGAAGCTGTTCCGCGGCACGATCTTCGAAGAAGACGGGGCGCTCTTCCTGACCTCACTGGAAAGCACGACATCGCCATGAACGCTCTCACCGACAACGAACTCGACAGTCTCATCGACGAGGCCGAGCTGGCGGCGCTGGATGAGCCGACCGCCGAACCGCGGGTCGAAACACCCCCCAAGCGGGATCTGAGCTTCTTCGGCAAGATCCCGGTGCAAGTCACCCTGGAAGTGGCTTCCACCGAGATCCCTCTGCGGGATCTGATGGAGGTCGATGGCAACAGCGTGATCATGCTCGACAAGCAAGCCGGCGAGCCGCTGGACGTGAAAGTCAACGGCACGCTGTTCGCCAAGGCCGAGGTGGTGGTGATGAACGGCAACTACGGCCTGCGCATCGTGCAGTTCTGCGGCAACCGGCTCAACGATCTGACGACATGACCAGCCGCCGCGCTCTGGCCGCGCTCGCGCTCGCCCTGCTCGGCCTGGCGCCGCTGGCCGCTCAGGCGGCCGGCGGCGACATCACGCTGTTCAACATCGACGATACTGGCGAGGGTCAGGAGTTCAGCGTCAAGCTGCAGATTCTGATCCTCATGACCTTGCTCGGCCTGCTGCCGGCGATGCTGATGATGATGACCTGCTTCACCCGCTTCATCATCGTCCTGGCCATCCTGCGGCAAGCGGTGGGCCTGCAGCAGAGCCCGCCCAACAACGTGCTGATCGGCATCTCGCTGATCCTGACGCTGCTGGTGATGCGCCCGGTCTGGCAGGACATCCACGACCGCGCCTACCAGCCGTTCCAGAACGACGAGATCACCCTGCAGCAGGCGCTGGGCACCGCCAAGGACAGCCTGGCCGGCTTCATGCTGGCGCAGACCAATCGCACCTCGCTGCAGACCATGGTGTCGCTAGCCGGCGAGGAGATGCCGGCCGATCTGGAGCAGCTGGATTTCTCGTTGCTGCTGCCGGCGTTTGTGCTGAGCGAGCTTAAGACCGCCTTCCAGCTCGGCTTCATGATCTTCATGCCGTTCCTGGTCATCGACCTGGTGGTGGCGAGCGTGCTGATGGCGATGGGCATGATGATGCTCTCGCCGATGATGATCTCACTGCCGTTCAAGCTGATGGTGTTCGTACTGGTGGACGGCTGGACGCTGCTCATGACGACCCTGGTCGGCAGCATCCAGAGCTACTGAGGAAGGCCCGATGTTCACGCCCGACGCCGCCGTCGACATCGTCGCCAACGCCGTCTACGTCACCGCGCTGATCGTGTGCGTGCTGATCGTGCCCAGCCTGCTGGGCGGTCTGCTGATCAGCATTTTCCAGGCGGCCACCCAGATCAACGAGCAGATGCTGAGCTTTCTGCCGCGCCTGCTGATCACCCTGGCGATGCTGGTGATCGCCGGCCCATGGATTCTGCGCACACTCTGCGACCTGTTCCTCGAACTCTTCAGGCAGGCAAGCAGCCTGGTCGGGTAGACCATGAGCGAACCGGTGATGCAGGTGGGCCAGTACCTGCAGTGGCTGACGAACCACTGGTGGCCGTTCTGCCGGATCATGGCCGTGCTCGCCCTGGCGCCGCTGTTCAACTACCGGGCGCTGCCGCTGCGCGTGCGCGTGCTGCTCGCCCTGGGCCTGACGCTGGCGCTGGGCCGCGCCCTGCCGCAGCCGCCGGCGGTCGATCCGCTGTCGCTGCAGGGCGTGGTCATGACGCTGGAGCAGATCGCCTTCGGGCTGCTGCTGGGGCTGGCGCTGCAGCTGGTGTTCGCCGCGTTCACGCTGGTCGGCGCCGTGGTCTCGACCCAAATGGGCCTGAGCATGGCGATGCTCAACGACCCCGTGAACGGCGTGTCGTCGTCACCGATCCTCTACCAGATCTATTTCGTGCTGCTCGCCTTCCTGTTCTTCGCCAGCGACGTCCACCTGGTGACGGTGAGCGTGCTCTACCAGAGCTTCGTGCATTGGCCGCTCGGCAGCGGGCTGCACTACGCGGGCATGGGCATGCTGCTGCAGTCGTTCGCCTGGGTGTTCGCGGCGGCGACGCTGATCGCCGTGCCGATGATGTTCTGCATGATGCTGGTGCAGTTCTGCTTCGGCCTGCTGAACCGGATCTCGCCGGCGATGAACCTGTTCTCGCTGGGTTTCCCGTCGACCATCGTCAGCGGTCTGCTGCTGATTCCCTTCACGCTGCCGAACGTCTCGGAGAACTACCTCAACCTGACGCGGCAATTGCTCGACGGCATTGCCGTGATGCTGCGGAACGGGCATGGCTGAGCACGACAGCACTCAGGACAAGACCGAAGAGCCATCCGAGCACAAGCTCCGCAAGAGCCGCGAGGAAGGGCAGGTGGCGCGCTCGCGCGACGTCGCCACCACCATGTCGCTGCTGGTGACGCTGCTACTGCTCAAGCTCGCCGCCGATCATTTCTTCGCCGGACTGCGCGACAGCTTCGCCTACGCCTACATCGACTTCGGCAGCAGCGAGATCGGCCTGGATGATCTGCGGCCGATCCTGCTGCACAACCTGCTGACCTTCATGGTGATCCTGCTGCCGCTGCTGGTCTCGCCGGTGCTGGTGGTGCTGGCCGCCCTCATCCCCGGCGGCTGGACCTTCGCCTCGAAGAACTTCACGCCGCGGCTGGAGAAGCTCGACCCCATCCGCGGCCTCAAGCGCATGGTGTCGCTGCAGAACTGGACCGAGCTGCTCAAATCCCTGCTCAAGATCACCGTGCTGGTGACCGTGGTGGTCTGGCAAATCGCCTACGCCGTGCCGCAGCTGCTGGCCCTGCAGCGCGGCGCGGTTCACCAGGCCATCGCCGGCGCCTTCACGCTGACCTTCAACCTGGCGCTGAGCCTGTTGCTGGTGTTCGTGCTGTTCTCGGTGATCGACATCCCGCTGCAGCGCTTCCTGTTCCGCAAGCAGATGCGCATGACCAAGCAGGAGCGCAAGGAAGAGCACAAGCAGCACGAAGGCCGGCCCGAGGTCAAAGCGCGCATCAAGCAGCTGCAGCGGCAGCTGCTGCAACGGCAGATCAAGAAGGTGCTCAGGGATGCCGACGTGGTGGTGGTCAACCCCCAGCACTACGCGGTGGCGCTCAAATACGACCCCAAGAAGGCGCAAGCCCCGTACGTGCTCGCCAAGGGCACCGACGAAATCGCCCTGTACATCCGCCAGATGGCCCAGGAGTACCGGCTCGAAGTGCTCGAGCTGCCGCCGCTGGCGCGGGCCATCTACTACAGCACCCGGGTCAATCAGCAGATCCCGACGGCGCTGTATGCCGCCGTGGCCCACGTGCTCAGTTACGTCGTCCAGCTCAAGGCCTGGCGCGCGGGCCGCCGCCGCAGCCGGCCGCGACTGGCCGCCAACCTTCCCATTCCCGACGCCCTGGCCAACCGAGGCTGATCATGAGCGTAGTGCAGCAGTTGATCGCTACCTTCCGCAGCGGCCGGATCGGCATTCCGGTGCTGATCCTCTCCGTCCTGGCGATGATCATCCTGCCACTGCCGCCGCTGCTACTGGACGTGCTGTTCACCTTCAACATCGCCCTGGCGGTGCTGGTGCTGGTGACCAGCGTGTCGTCGCGCAGCCCGATGGACTTCGCGCTGTTCCCGACGGTGATCCTGGTCACCACCCTGCTGCGGCTGAGCCTCAACGTCGCCTCCACCCGCGTGGTGCTGCTCGACGGCCACACCGGCACCGCTGCCGCCGGTAAGGTGATCGAGGCCTTCGGTCACGTGGTGATCGGCGGCAACGTCATCGTCGGCCTGGTGGTGTTCGTGATCCTCACGATCATCAACTTCATCGTCATCACCAAGGGCAGCGAGCGCATCTCCGAGGTCACCGCACGCTTCACGCTGGACGCGCTACCCGGCAAGCAGATGGCGATCGACGCCGACCTCAACGCCGGCCTCATCAATCAGGAGGAAGCCAAGGCCCGCCGCCGCGAGATCGCCCGGGAGGCCGACTTCTACGGCGCCATGGACGGTGCGTCGAAGTTCGTGCGCGGCGACGCCATCGCCGGCATCTTGATCCTGCTGATCAACCTGTTCGGCGGCCTGGCCATCGGCGTGTTCGTGCATGACCTGCCGGCCAGCGAAGCGTTCAAGCTGTTCGCCCTGCTGACCATCGGCGACGGCCTGGTGGCGCAGATCCCGGCGCTGCTGCTGGCCACCGCCGCGGCCGTCATCGTCACCCGCGTCAACGAAGCGGCCGACATCACCAACCAGGTGCGGCGCCAGCTGCTGGCCTCGCCAGCCACGCTCTACACCGTCGCTGGCATCCTCACCGTGCTCGGCCTGGTGCCGGGCATGCCGCACCTCGCTTTCCTCGGCTTCGCCGGGCTGATCGCCTTCGTCGGCTGGCGGCTGTCGCGGCACCCGGCGGCGAACGAGGCCTCGGAGCTGGAGCAGACCGAGGCGCTCGCCAAAACCATGGAGCAGGAGCGCGCGCTCGGTACCCTGAGCTGGGACGACATCCCGCCGGTGGAACCGCTGTCGCTGTCGTTGGGCTATAAGCTGGTCGGGCTGGTGAGCGAGGCCTCCGGCGCGCCGCTCACCCAGCGGGTGCGGGGCGTGCGCCAGACGCTGTCCGAGCAGTTCGGCTTCCTGCTGCCGGAGGTGCGCATCCGCGACAGCCTGCGGCTGAAGGCGTCGCAGTACGCCATCTACATCGACGGCGAAAAGGTCGACGGCGCGGAGCTGCACGCCGACCGGCTGATGGCCATTCCCTCGGCCGAGGTCTACGGCGAGCTGGACGGCATCCTGGGCACCGACCCGGCCTATCGCGTGCAAGTGGTGTGGATCATGCCGGAGGACAAGCCCAAGGCGCTCAACCTCGGCTACCAGGTGGTCGATTGCGCCGGCGTGATCGCCACCCACCTGAACAAGGTGATTCGCGAGCATCTGCCGGAGATCTTCAAGCACGACGACGTCGATCAGCTCATGCGCCGTCTGAGCGCGCTGGCGCCGAAGCTGGCCGACAGCGTCAAGGCCCAGGTGCCGTACACCCTGCAGCACCGCGTCTATCGCTATCTGTTGCAAGAGCAGACGCCGCTGCGCGACATCGTCACCATCACCACCACGCTGCTGGAGAGCAGCGAGGCCACCAAGGACCCGATCCTGCTGGCCTCGGACGTGCGCTTCGCGCTGCGCCGGAGCATCGTCGCCGCCATCGCCGGCGACCGCCGCGAGCTCGCCGTGTTCGTGCTGGAGAACGCCCTGGAGAACACCCTGCTCAACGCCCTGGCCATCGCCCAGCAGGCCGGGCCGGTGAGCCTGGACAGCATTCCGGTGGAGCCCAGCCTGCTCAACCAGCTGCAGGGCGCCATGCCGGCGGTGAAGGAGAAGCTACGCCAGGCCGGCCACCCGCCCATCCTGACCGTGATCCCGCAGCTGCGGCCACTGCTGGCCCGCTACGCGCGCGTGTTCAGCCCAGGACTGCACGTGCTGTCGCAGAACGAGATCCCGGACAACGTCAGCGTGTCCATCGTCGGTACCTTAGGTTGAGCGCGGCCAGCGCCGGGCGATCATGTGCGCCACTAGCTTGGTGAATTCCTCCGAGGGCCGGTCCAGCTGGCAGCCGATCATGAAGCTCTGCCGCAGCGAGTCGCGCCGCGACCAGCGGCAGATCACCGAAATGTCTACCCAGCGCTCGCGGTCGTCGGCTTCCGGCACATGCAGCCGGATGTCGTAGCAGGCACCGATCGCCAGCGGCTGCGGCGCCACCAGCCGCAACCCGCCCACCGAGATGTCAGCGACATGCCCCATCGGGTCGCCGCTGAGACGGTTGCTGACTCGGATGGCGGCCAGGTGACGAAAAGCAAAACGCCGGTGCTGACGCATGACATCGCCTCGCTCGGTCGACTCCAGACACGCCGCGGCGGCACTCCAAGCCGGCACCGCGCGGCTCCCCACCGGGGTATAGCGACCGCGTCGCGCCGGCGCTGAAGACCACCCCATCCGGCTCTTGCCTCCCCGTGGCCCTGCTGCCATACCGTACGCGACGGCAGCGCGCGGACGCCCCGAGCCACGGCCGCGCGCCGCTTGCCGCGGGGGAAATCTCCGTCCTACCCTGTAGCCCATCGACAGAGGAACCGATCATGCCCAACGCCATACGCATCCACAGCCACGGCGGACCGGAGGTTCTGCGCTGGGAGCCGGTGGAACTGCCGGCCCCCGGTCCGGGCGAGGTCCGCATCCGTCATACCGCGATCGGACTGAACTTCATCGACGTCTACTACCGCACCGGCCTGTACAAGCCGGCGGCACTGCCGTTCACGCCGGGCACCGAGGCCTGCGGCATCATCGAGGAGGTGGGCGAGGGCGTGACCGACCTGGCGGTCGGCGACCGGGTAGCCTACGCCACCGGCCCGCTGGGCGGCTACGCGCAGGCGCGGGTGATGCCGGCGTCGGTGCTGGTGAAGGTGCCGGACGACATCAGCGACGAAACCGCCGCCGCCATGATGCTCAAGGGCCTCACCGCCCACTACCTGCTGCGGCGCACCTTCCGCGTGGAGCCCGGCCACACCATCCTCATCCACGCCGCCGCCGGCGGTGTCGGCAGCATCGTCTGCCAATGGGCCAAGCTGCTGGGCGCCACGGTGATCGGCACGGTCGGCTCCGACGAGAAGGCCGAGCAGGTGAAGCAGCTCGGCTGCGATCACCCCATCGTCTACACGCGCGAGGATTTCGTGGCGCGGGTCCGGGAAATCACCGACGGCCGCGGCGTCGACGTGGTGTACGACTCGGTCGGCCAGGCCACCTTCCTCAAGTCGCTGGACTGCCTGCGGCCGCTGGGCATGATGGCGATCTTCGGCCAGTCCTCGGGCAAGGTCGAGCCGTTCGACGTCGGCCTGCTCGCCGCCAAGGGCTCGCTGTTCCTCACCCGGCCGACGCTGTTCCACTACGTGGCGCAACGCCAGGCGCTGCTCGCCAACGCCGCCGAGCTGTTCGAGGTGGTACGCAAGGGGCAGGTGCGCATCGACATCGGCCAGCGCTTCGCGCTCGAGGACGCCGCCGAGGCGCACCGGGCGCTGGAAAGCCGCACCACCCACGCCTCCACGGTGCTGCTGCCCTGATGGGCGACAGCGCCGACCGCCGCTACCAAGCCATCTACGCCGTAGTCCGCGCCATTCCTCGCAGCCGCGTCACCACCTACGGGCTGGTGGCGCAGCGGGCCGGCTTGCCGCGGCGGGCCCGCCTGGTCGGCCGGGCGCTGCGCGAGGCGCCGGACGACGCCGATCTGCCCTGGCACCGGGTGGTCGGCGCCGGCGGCCGTATCTCCCTGCCGGCCGACAGCCCCTCGTTCGCGCTGCAGCTACAGCGGCTGCAGGAGGAGGGCGTGGCCTGCCGCAACGGCCGGATCGATCTGAACCGTTACGGCTGGGGCGCGGCGTCCCTGGACGAACTCCTCTGGGGGCTCGCCAAGTAGCGACGCCTATCGTCCCGCCCGCGCCAGCGAGCAGCCGGCGCGCGCACCGTCAGGGCTGCTCGCGCGTCTGCGGCACGTTCAGCTGCGGCGGCTCGGCGATGCCTAAGTTTTGCCAGGGCGTGCCGCCGCTGATCAGCTCCAGCCCCTGTCGATAGCGATCGTGCGCCGCCTCGCGCTCGCCCAGCTGCTCCAGCAGCGCGCCCAATGTATGGCAGACCTCCGGGCTGGGCTGGCGCGCCGCCGCCGCTTCCAGGTAGCTGCGAGCGCGCCCCCACAGGCCGGCGCGCAACGCCTGGCGACCGGCGGCGTAGAGCAGCTCGCCATCGTCGGGACGGTCGCGCAGCCACTTCTCCAGCTGAGCGAACACCTTGTCCGGCGCGCTGCCGCGCAGGCCGCCGTAGCGGCGCAGCAAGCCGGGGTGCCACTCTTTCTGCAGCCGGGCGCGCAGCAGCCGCTCGGCCTCGTCGTCCTGGCCGTGCCGCATCAGACCGTCGCAATAGAGCTGCAGCAGCTCGGTATCCTCGGTGAGCTGGCGCGGCAGCTCCGCCCAGATCCGCTGCAGCGCCGGACCGCCGTCGCCGACGGCATTCTCCAGCCGGCGCGCCGCCACCTCGCGCGCCAGGCGCTCGTACTCCGGCTTGGGCAAAGCGCGCTGCCGGCGCAGCTCGGGCAGCAGATGGTCGAGCCGGTCCCACTCGTTCAGGGTCCGGCAGGCGGCCACCAGCAGCACCAGCAGACGCGGGTGGTGCGGATGCTGCTCGTAGAGATAGTTCAAGGTCGCCAGGGCCTGCTCCCACTGCGCCGCCTCCATCTGCAGCTGCGCCTGGGTCAGCCCGACCGCCAGCCGCGCCTTGCTGCTGGTCTTGTCAGCCAACCGCAGATAGTGGTCGCGGTCCTGGTAGGAGCCCTGGCGCTGAGCGGTCACGGCCATGGCGAGGTAGTGCAGCAGCGGCACGTCGGACTTGCCGGCGTCGCGCAGCAGCAGCTTCGCCGCCTCGTCGTAACGCCCCTCGGCCAGCCGGATCATGCCGTCGATCAGATGCGCCCGCGCCCGGTTGGCCCGCCGCTGGCCGGCCCAGTCGCGGTAGCGGCCGGGCAGCCCCAGCAATCCGCGCAGCACGACCAGCAGCAGATAGACGCCGACCAGCGCCGCCGCCAGCAGCAACCCGAACACCAGCGGGGTGGTCTGCACCGTCCAGCCGCCGAGCGCGATCACCACGAAGCCGCCCTGACGCTCCAGCCACAGGGCGGCGGCGACGCTCAACGCCAACACCAGAAGAGCCAGCAGCAGCTTGCGCATGAGTCGCTCCTCAGTAGCGCGTGACCGGCGCCAGGATCTCGGTCAGGTCCGGCAGTGGCGGGGTGGGATCGATGTTGCGCAGCGCGTTCAGCTCCGCCAGCGCCGCCTCCACCGGCGGCTCGCCTAGCGCGTAGTAGCGCTCGACCCACTCGATCGCCCGCTCCAGGCTGCCGTGGTACAGCGCCGGCTCACCCTGCAGCAGGGCCACGCGCGCGGACTCCAGGCGCAGCCGCAGGTTGTGATAGAGGAAATGGCGCTCCTCGGGCGTCAGCAGCGGCTCGACCCGGTCGTGCCGCTGCACCACCACCAGCGAACTGAGGGCCTGCACCATCCGCTCCCACGCCCGGCGCACCCGCACCGTCCAGTCCTGTGGCGCCTCCGCCGGCTCGGCTTGGTCGGCCGCCGCCGGCGG
>CALGAN010000048.1 GCA_937951875.1 uncultured Alkalilimnicola sp.
CGCATGCTGCGCAACAAGGGCGAGCTCGACGGCGTGCGCCTGCTCGGCCGCAAGACGGTCGAGTTCATGACGGTCAATCACCTGAACGGCAGCCTCGCCGATATGGGCCAGGCGCGTTTCAACAATGCCCACGCCGGCGCCGGCCTCGGTTTCGGCTTGGGGTTCGCGGTGGTGCTGGATCCGGCCAAAACTCAGACTATCGGCTCGGTCGGCGAGTATTTCTGGACCGGCATGGCCAATACTCAATTCTGGATCGATCCGAGTGAGGATCTGATCGTAATCCAGATGGCTCAGCATACACCGTCCGTCCTGGTGCCGTTGCGCCGGGAACTGCGCACGCTCGTTTATCAGGCTTTGGTCGATTGAGCGTACCGAGGCCCGAGCGGTACGGCCGTCGGATCGGGCGGTTCGCGCAGGGAAGCGCCGGCCGCAAAGCGCATCGGCGAATTGCGATGTCGGCGTTCGCCGATCCTCGGTTCCGCGGCACCGTTTCCCGTTTCCGAGGTGTCGCCGTTCGCGCGCTTGGCGTTCGCGTCGAGCCGTCGCCGCGAACGACGCTGCGTGGCAGGCTGGCAAACAAAATGCGGCGGACGGGGTGCGTTGCCGCGGTCTTTCAGGGCGATGGCTATCGGCACATAGCAAAGTTGTGCCTCGATTATGTAGAATGGTTCCACTGCCTTCTCTTCCCGGCCCGACGCAAATGGCAGGCGTCGAGGCCTAAGCACTCGGTCAAATAGGCGTTCCGAGCCGCTCCGCCAGGGATTACTGGTGCGATTCCTCGTGCCCGAGCGGCGCGGAACGTGGAAGACCGGCGCGGCGCGATCCGTCGTGCCGCCCGGCGGTCAGCGTCAAAGCTCTGCCCCGATTTTCCGCCGAGCATGCCGATTCGGCCGGGGCGGCGGTGGAATGCCGTCGCTTCGTCCCATCAGAACAGCGGTACTTGAAGTTTGTTAAAACGTGCGCGCAAAGCGCTCGCCTCTGGGATGCGTCCTAGGTAAGGACGTTTGCGTCGGAGCGCGGGCGGGGTTTAATTGGTTGCGTATTGAGTTGGGTTGAAAATAGAATTGCCACGGCGAGCTGGCGAGAGTAAAACTCGCTGCCAGTCGATACGCGCTAGACCCTGAGCATCGAAGTAAAAGGGAGTTACCGACCCGGTGAGGAGAGCACAATAATAAAAATATTCCTGTACCGTGGTTGCTCGGAGGGTGTAAGCGCCTGTTTTTTATGCCATTGCCAAGTTGATAGGAGAGACGATGAACCTCAGCAAGTACAGTTCCCAGGAGTTGCGTCAGCTCAAGGAAGAAATCGACCGGGAGCTCAAGAAGCGCCGTAAGGAAGAGGTCAAGCTGGCTCAGAAAGAGCTCAAGTCGGTGGCCGAGCGTTACGGCTTCAGCCTGAGCGAACTGTTGGCGGCCCAGAGCGGGCGGATCGCCGAGGGCGGCAGCAAGGGCGCCGCCAAGTACCAGCATCCGGACGACGCCAGCAAGACCTGGTCGGGGCGTGGTCGCAAGCCGGGCTGGGTCAAGGATTGGGAAGGCGCCGGCCGTTCGATCGAAGAGCTTCGCGTCACTTGATTCGGTTTCCGTACCGGAAAGAAGCCGCGCCTTATGGCGCGGTTTTTTTTGTGATCAGCTTCTCAGTCCGACGCCTTTGTGCAGCAGAACGAGGGCAATTGCGGTAAGGACGGCGATGACCGACAGGATGATCCCGTAGGCGGTCGCGATGTCGATATCAGAATGTCCCAAAATCCCGTATCGGAATGCATTAACCATATAAAGTACGGGGTTTGTGAGCGACACCTGCCGCCAGAAGGACGGCAGCAGGTCGATGGAATAGAACACGCCGCCTAAGTAGGTGAGCGGCGTCAGCACGAAGGTCGGGATGATCGAGATGTCGTCGAACTTGCGGGCGAAAATGGCGTTGATGAAGCCGCCCAGCGAGAACAGCACCGACGTCAGCAGTATCGTGCTGCAGGTGATCCAGAAGCTGTGCAGGTGCAGGTCGGTGAAGAACAGCGAAACGCCGATCACCAGCAGGCCCACCAATAGCCCGCGGCCGACGCCGCCGATCACGTAGCCTAGCAGCAGCACGTAGTTGGGCATCGAGGAGACCAGCATTTCCTCGACATAGCGGCCGAACTTCGCGCCGAAGAACGACGACACCACGTTGGAGTACGAATTGGTGATGACCGCCATCATGATGATCCCCGGCACGATGAACTGGATGTAGGGGTAACCCTCCATCGGTCCGATGCGCGAGCCGATCAGGCTGCCGAAAATGATCAGGTACAGGGTCATGGTGATGACCGGCGGCAGCAGGGTCTGTTGCCAGATGCGCAGGAAGCGCTGCGTTTCCTTGCGGGCAAGGGTGCCCAGGGCGATGAGGTTGCGCTGGGTGCGGTTCATGGTCGGGGTCATCGGGCGGGCGCCTCGCTGCTCGATTTCTTTTCCAGCATGCGCACGAACATTTCCTCCAGCCGATTGGCCTTGTTCTTCATGCTCGCCACGCGAATACCGGCCTGCGCCAGGGCGACGAATACCTCGGTGAGGTTCTGCTCGGCGCTGATCTCCACCTCCAGGGTGGTATCGTCCAGGCGCTCGACTCGCATCGCCGGCAGCGCCGGCAATTGTTCGACCGGTCCGGCCAGATCGAGCACGAAGGCGTGGGTGCTGAGCTTGCGCAGCAGGCCCTTGACCGTGGTGTTCTCGACGATGGTGCCGCCGTCGATGATGGCGAGATTGCGGCAGAGCGTTTCCGCCTCTTCTAGATAATGTGTGGTGAGGATGATGGTGGTTCCCTGGCGGTTGATCTCGCGCAGGAAGTCCCACATCGAGCGGCGCAGCTCGATGTCGACGCCGGCGGTGGGCTCGTCCAGGATCAGCAGCGGCGGCTCGTGCACCAGCGCGCGGGCGATCATCAGGCGCCGCTTCATGCCGCCGGAGAGCGTGCGGGACGGTGCATGCCGCTTGTCCCACAGCCCCAGCTCGCGCAGGTAGCGCTCGGTGCGCTCCAGCGCCACGCGCCGCGGGATGCCGTAGAAGCCGGCTTGGTTGACCACGATCTGCTCGACCGTTTCGAAGCCGTTGAAATTGAATTCCTGCGGCACCAATCCGATGCGGCTTTTCACTTCCCACGGCTGGCGGTCGAGGTCGTAGCCGAATACGTTCACCTCGCCGGCCGTTTTACGGACCAGCGACGAGATGATGCCGATGGCGGTGGATTTGCCGGCGCCGTTGGGCCCCAACAGGCCGAAGAAATCGCCTTGTTCCACGGTCAGATCGATGCCCTTGAGGGCCTCGACGCCGCCGCGGTAGCGCTTGCGAAGCTGCCGTAGGGAGAGGGCGTGCATGAAAAGGACCGCTTGGCTGAAGATGACGCGGGGGAACCAAAGTGTATCGGCCGAAGTCTGATGGCGACAAGGCGCGTCCTTTGTTGTGGACACCCTTGGGACTAGTCAGTAGAATTCCGCGATCCCTAATACGACCGAGTACGCGTCACGGGAGGGTATCTGGCGATCCCTCCCGTTTTTGCGCGCGCACGAGCAGGAGGTTCCTTGAGCACGCCGGCCATTCTTGCGCTCGAAGACGGCACCCTGTTTCGGGGGCGCTCCGTCGGAGTGGAGGGCCTGGTTACCGGTGAAGTGGTGTTCAACACCGCCATGACCGGCTACCAGGAGATCTGCACCGATGCGTCTTACGCCAACCAGCTCGTCACCCTGACCTATCCCCATATCGGCAACGTCGGTGCCAATGCCATCGACGAGGAGGCGCGGGGGGTGCAGGTGGCGGGTCTCATCATCCGTGATCTGCCGCCGCTGACCAGCAGTTGGCGGGCCAAGCAGACCCTCCCCGAGTACCTGCGCGCCAATCGCGTAGTGGCCATCAGCGATATCGATACCCGCAAGCTCACCCGGATCCTGCGCGAGAAGGGCGCCCAGAACGGCGCCATCATGGCCGGCGAGGTCGACGAGGCCAAGGCTCTGGAAGCCGCCCGGTCCTTCCCCGGCCTGAAGGGCATGGACCTGGCCAAGGTGGTGTCGTGCAAGCAGCCGTATGTCTGGACCAAGGGAACCTGGCGGCTGGAGCACGGCCTTAGCGACGCGCCGGCGCTCGACCCGGCGGCGCTGAAGTATCACGTGGTCTGCTACGACTTCGGCGTCAAGCAGAACATCCTGCGCCTGCTGGTGGACGCCGGCTGCCGGGTGACCGTGGTGCCGGCCCAGACGCCGGCCGCGGACGTGCTGGCGATGAAGCCCGATGGCGTGATGCTCTCCAACGGTCCGGGCGATCCCGAGCCGTGCGACTACGCCATCCGCGCCATCCAAGAGATTGTCGAGGTCGGTGTGCCGACCTTCGGTATCTGCCTGGGGCATCAGCTGTTGGGCCTGGCCAGCGGTGCCAGGACCGTGAAGATGAAGTTCGGCCACCATGGCGCCAACCATCCGGTGGTGGACCTGCGTACCGGCCAGGTGATGATCACCAGCCAGAACCACGGTTTCGCCGTCGACGAGGAGACCCTGCCGGCCAATCTGCGCGCGACCCACCGCTCGGCCTTCGACGGCTCGCTGCAGGGCATCGAGCGCACCGACCGGCCGGCATTCGGCTTCCAGGGGCACCCCGAGGCCAGCCCCGGTCCGCACGACGTGGCGCCGCTGTTCGCCCGCTTCGTGGAACTCATGGCTCAGGCCAAGTAACTACCGACGGGGTTTTCCCGCCGCAGCGGTATTGAGAGACGATGCCCAAGCGTACTGATATCAAGAGCATCCTGATCATCGGCGCCGGCCCGATCGTGATCGGCCAGGCCTGCGAGTTCGACTACTCCGGTGCCCAGGCGTGCAAGGCCCTGCGCGAGGAGGGCTACCGGGTCATCCTGGTGAACTCCAACCCGGCCACCATCATGACCGATCCGGAGATGGCCGACGCCATCTACATCGAGCCGATCGAGTGGCAGACCATCGCCAAGATCATCGAGAAGGAGCGCCCGGACGCGCTGCTGCCCACCATGGGCGGCCAGACCGCGCTCAACACCGCGCTCGATCTGGCGCGCA
This sequence comes from uncultured Alkalilimnicola sp., assembly GCA_937951875.1. Classification (GTDB taxonomy): domain Bacteria; phylum Pseudomonadota; class Gammaproteobacteria; order Nitrococcales; family AK92; genus JAAYIK01. The sequence continues at coordinate 5,048 of CALGAN010000048.1, forward strand.
ACGGGGTGCTCGAGAAATACGGCGTGGAGATGATCGGCGCCAACGAGGACGCCATCGACAAGGCCGAGGACCGCGAGCGCTTCAAGGAGGCGATGACACGGATCGGCCTGCCCACGGCGCGCGCCGTGATCGCGCACTCGATGGAGGAGGCGCTGGAGGCGCTCAAGGAGATCGGCTTCCCGGCCATCATCCGTCCGTCGTTCACGCTCGGCGGCTCGGGCGGCGGCATCGCCTACAACCGCGAGGAGTTCATCGAGATCTGCGAGCGCGGTCTCGACCTGTCGCCGACCAAGGAGCTGCTGATCGAAGAGTCGGTGCTCGGCTGGAAAGAGTTCGAGATGGAGGTCGTTCGCGACAAGAACGACAACTGCATCATCGTCTGCTCCATCGAGAACCTCGACCCGATGGGCATTCACACCGGTGACTCCATCACCGTCGCGCCGGCCCAGACGCTGACCGACAAGGAGTACCAGATCATGCGCAACGCCGCCATCGCGGTGCTGCGCGAGATCGGCGTGGAGACCGGCGGCTCGAACGTGCAGTTCGCCATCAATCCGAAGGACGGCCGCATGGTCGTCATCGAGATGAACCCGCGCGTGTCGCGCTCCTCGGCGCTGGCGTCCAAGGCCACCGGTTTCCCGATCGCCAAGATCGCCGCCAAGCTGGCGGTGGGCTACACCCTGGATGAGCTGCGCAACGAGATCACCGGTGGCGCCACCCCGGCCTCGTTCGAGCCGACCATCGACTACGTCGTCACCAAGATTCCGCGCTTCACCTTCGAGAAGTTCCCGAACGCCCAGGCCACCCTGACCACCCAGATGAAGTCGGTGGGCGAGGTCATGGCCATCGGCCGCACCTTCCAGGAGTCCCTGCAGAAGGCGCTGCGCGGGCTGGAGATGGGGCTGGACGGCCTGGACGAGCGCATCGACATCGGCCAGGACAACGCCCGCGAGCTGCTGCGCCAGGAGCTGCGCATTCCCAAGCCCGACCGGCTGCTGCGCGTGGCCGACGGCTTCCGCGCCGGCCTGAGCGTGGCCGAGGTGAACGAGCTCACCGCGATCGATCCGTGGTTCCTCGCCCAGATCGAGGACCTGGTGCGCACCGAGCAGGCGCTCAAGGCCGGCGAGATCGACATCCGCAGCGCCGCGGGGATGCGCGCGCTCAAGCGCAAGGGTTTCTCCGACCGGCGGCTGGCCAAGCTGCTGGGCATGAGCGAGAACGAGCTGCGCGCGCTGCGCCACTCGCTGGGCGTGCGCCCGGTGTACAAGCGGGTGGACACTTGCGCCGCCGAGTTCGCCACCAACACCGCCTACATGTACTCCACCTATGAGGAGGAGTGCGAGTCCGCGCCGACCAGCCGCGACAAGATCATGGTGCTGGGTGGCGGTCCGAACCGCATCGGCCAGGGCATCGAGTTCGACTACTGCTGCGTCCACGCCGCCTTCGCCATGCGCGAGGACGGCTACGAGACCATCATGGTCAACTGCAACCCAGAGACGGTCTCCACCGACTACGACACCTCCGACCGGCTCTACTTCGAGCCGCTGACCCTGGAGGACGTGCTGGAGATCATCCACGTCGAGCAGCCCAAGGGCGTGATCGTGCAGTACGGCGGTCAGACCCCGCTGAAGCTGGCGCGCGCCCTGGAGGCCGCCGGTGCGCCGATCATCGGCACCACACCGGACTCGATCGACATCGCCGAGGACCGCGAGCGCTTCCAGCAGCTGATCCATAAGCTGGGCCTGACCCAGCCGCCCAACCGTACCGCCCGCACCGTCGAGCAGGCGCTGGCGCTGGCCGAGGAGATCGGCTATCCGCTGGTGGTGCGGCCGTCCTACGTGCTGGGCGGTCGGGCGATGGAAATCGTCTATCACCGCGAAGACCTGCTGCGCTACATGCACGAGGCGGTGCAGGTGTCGAACGAGTCGCCGGTGCTGCTCGATCGCTTCCTCGACGACGCGGTCGAGGTCGATGTCGACGCCGTCTGCGACGGCAAGGATGTGCTGATCGGCGGCATCATGGAGCACATCGAGCAGGCCGGCGTGCACTCCGGCGACTCCGCCTGCTCGCTGCCGCCGTACACCTTGTCGGCGGCCGTGCAGGACAAGCTGCGCGAGCAGACCCGGCAGATGGCCAAGGCGCTGGGCGTGGTCGGCCTGATGAACGTGCAGTTCGCCATCAAGGGCCACGAGATCTACGTGCTCGAGGTCAACCCGCGCGCGTCGCGCACCGTGCCGTTCGTGTCCAAGGCCACCGGCCTGCCGCTGGCCAAGATCGCGGCGCGCTGCATGGTCGGCAAGACCCTGGCCGAGCAGGGTGTCACCCGCGAGGTGATCCCGAGCTACTACTGCGTGAAGGAGGCGGTGTTCCCCTTCATCAAGTTCCCCGGCGTCGACCCGATTCTGGGGCCGGAGATGAAGTCCACCGGCGAGGTGATGGGCGTGGGCCGCAGCTTCGGCGAAGCCTACGCCAAGGCCCAGCTCGGCGCCGGCGTGGTGCTGCCGCGCTCGGGTAAGGTGTTCCTGTCGGTGCGCGACGCCGACAAGGCGCCGTTGATCGAGGTGGCCAAGTCGCTGATCGCCCACGGCTTCACCATCGTCGCCACCCGCGGTACGGCGGCGGCGCTGCAGGCCGCCGGTGTGCCCTGCGAGGTGGTAAATAAGGTGATCGAGGGGCGTCCGCATATCGTCGACGCCATCAAGAACGATCAGATCGACCTTATCGTTAACACCACCGAGGGCAAGCAGGCCATCGCCGATTCGTTCTCGATCCGGCGCGAGGCGCTGCACCACAAGGTGTGCTACACCACCACCATCGCCGGTGCGCGGGCGACCTGTCTGGCGCTCAATTATCTTGATATCACCGAGGTGAATCGTCTGCAGGACCTGCACAAGGAGATCGGACAATGAGCAGGGTGCCGCTAACCGTCAGGGGTGCGGAAAAGCTGAAAGAGGAATTGGCTCGGCTGAAGTCGGTCGAGCGTCCGCGCGTGATCCAGGCCATTGCCGAGGCGCGCGCCCACGGCGATCTCAAGGAGAACGCCGAGTACGCCGCCGCGCGGGAACAGCAGAGTTTCATCGAAGGCCGTATCGCTGAGATCGAGGCCAAGCTCTCCAACGCGCAGGTGATCGATGTCACCACCCTCGATGCCGACGGTCGGGTCGTGTTCGGCGCGACCGTGGATCTGATCGAGGAGGAGAGCGGCAAGGAAGTGACCTACCAGATCGTCGGCGACGACGAAGCCGACATCAAGCAGGGGCTGATCTCGGTCAGCTCGCCGATCGCCCGCGCCCTCATCGGCAAGCGCGAGGGCGATGTGGTGCAGGTGCAGGCGCCTGGCGGCGTGCGCCAGTACGAGGTGGTAGGCGTCCGCTACGTCTGACGGATGAGGCACCGCGCCAGCGGCGCGGTGCGTCGTTTAGGGCAGGGCGATGCGCTGCCCCTTCTTCTTGGGGTTGGGTCGGTACAGCAGAGCGATCTGGCCGATGCTTTGGGCCAGGGCGGCGCCGGTGTCGGCGGTGATCCGCTCGATCAATGCCTGGCGCTGCTCCCTGTCCTCGGCGACCACTTTCACCTTGATCAGCTCATGGTGGTCCAGCGCGAGCTCGATCTCGTTCAGCACGGCGGGAGTGAGACCGGCGTTGCCGAGTCGCACCACCGGCTTGAGCGAGTGTCCGAGACGGCGGAGATGGCGTTTCTGCTCTTCGTTCAATGGTTTCATCGGGCCGGGGCTAAGGTTGGCAATGGCGGCGCAGTGTAGCACCGCGCTTGCCGGGAGGACAGGTGTGGACCCCTTCGAGAATCTCAAGCGCGAACTGCTGGTGGTGACGCTGCTGTGCCTGATCGCGCTGTTCACAGTGCTGGGGCTGCGCTTGCCGCTGGGAGAGTCCATCGCCTGGCTGGCCGGCATCGGTTGGGCCGGCGCGCTTTGGCTGGTGCTGCGCACCCGGCGTCTGAGCCGCCGCCTGCAACGTGAGCGCGGCCAGCAAGCGTCGTCGGACGAAACCACCTGATCGCTCGGGGCGCGCGACAGGCCAGCGGCCTTGTCGCACCAGCGCCGATGCCCAACATTTGATGTTGTGCACCGGCGGACGTCAGCTCGCGCGGAACTTGCCGCGGCATTTGCGTGTCAAGGGCTAGGGCCCGACGATGATTATCCGGTGGTGATTTCGCAGGTCGCCTGGGGAGGCCGCCGCCTCGGCGCCGTGCGTCACGGGGTGTCGCAAGGTCCTATCGGTAAGTCCACGGCGTTTTGCAGCCGCCAGGGGTGAGTCGTATTTACTGGCCCGTTTCCGTGAGCCGTAGTATGGTTTCGGTTCATGATCCCGCGAATCGGCGCGCCGCGCGCCATTCCAACTGATCGAGGTGCCGCGCCTTGAATGACATGGCTAAGAATCTGATCCTCTGGGTCATCATCGCCATCGTCCTGATGTCCGTCTTCAGCAACTTCCAGGACCGCAGCGTCGCTTCGGGCGAGATTCCGTACTCCGAATTCATCGCCCAGGTGAAGAACGGCGAGGTCAAGGAAGTGACCATGCAGGGTCCGGTGATTACCGGCATCCGCGAGAATGGCGACAAGTTCCGCACGTACAGCCCGGAGACGGACAGCACGCTGCTGATCGGCACCTTGCTCGACAACAAGGTCGTGATCAAGGGCGAGGAGCCGGAGGGGCGCAGTCTGCTGCTGCAGATCCTCATCTCCTGGTTCCCGTTCTTGTTGCTGATCGGCGTGTGGATTTTCTTCATGCGCCAGATGCAGGGCGGTGGCGGCGGCCGCGGCGCCATGTCGTTCGGCAAGAGTCGCGCCCGCATGATGTCCGAGGATCAGGTGCGGGTGACCTTCGCCGACGTCGCCGGCGTGGACGAAGCCAAGCAGGAAGTGGCCGAGCTGGTCGAGTTCCTGCGCGATCCGGCTAAGTTCCAGCGCCTGGGCGGCAAGATCCCGCGCGGCGTGCTGATGGTCGGCTCGCCGGGTACCGGCAAGACCCTGCTGGCCAAGGCCATCGCCGGCGAGGCCAAGGTGCCGTTCTTCAGCATTTCCGGCTCCGACTTCGTCGAGATGTTCGTCGGTGTCGGCGCCTCCCGCGTGCGCGATATGTTCGCGCAGGCCAAGAAGCACGCGCCGTGCATCATCTTCATCGACGAGATCGACGCGGTCGGTCGCCAGCGCGGCGCCGGTCTGGGCGGCGGCCACGACGAGCGCGAGCAGACCCTCAACCAGCTGCTGGTGGAGATGGATGGCTTCGAGGGGAGCGAGGGCATCATCGTCATTGCCGCCACCAACCGCCCCGACGTGCTCGACCCGGCGCTGCTGCGCCCCGGCCGCTTCGACCGCCAGGTGGTGGTGCCGCTGCCCGACGTGCGCGGCCGCGAGCAAATCCTCAAGGTGCACATGCGCAAGGTGCCGCTGGCCGACGACGTCGATCCGGCCGTCATCGCCCGCGGCACGCCCGGGTTCTCCGGCGCCGATCTGGCCAACCTGGTGAACGAGGCGGCGCTGTTCGCCGCGCGCGCCAACAAGCGCCTGGTCGATCAGGACGATTTCGAGCGCGCCAAGGACAAGATCATGATGGGCGCCGAGCGGCGCTCCATGGTCATGAACGAGGAAGAGAAGCGCCTGACCGCCTACCACGAGGCCGGGCATGCCATCGTCGGTCTGCTGTCGCCCGAGCACGACCCGGTGCACAAGGTCACGATCATCCCGCGCGGCCGTGCCCTGGGCGTGACCATGTTCCTGCCCGAGGAGGATCGCTACAGCTACACCAAGCAGCGCCTCAACAGCCAGATCGCCAGCCTGTTCGGCGGGCGCATCGCCGAGGAGATGATCTTCGGCAAGGATCGGGTCACCACCGGTGCCTCCAACGACATCCACCGCGCCACCGAGATCGCCCGCAACATGGTCACCAAGTGGGGCCTGTCGGAGCGGCTGGGGCCGCTGTCCTACGGCGAGGACGAGGGCGAGGTGTTCCTCGGCCACTCGGTGACGCAGCGCAAGCAGGTGTCCGACGAGACCGCGCACATCATCGACGAGGAGGTGCGCGCGATCATCGATCAGAATTACCAGCGCGCGCGCGCCTTGCTGGAGGCGAACATCGACAAGCTGCACGCCATGGCCGAGGCCTTGATCAAGTACGAGACCATCGACCGGCAGCAGATCGACGACATCATGAGCGGGCGTCCGCCGCGTCCGCCGCGTGACTGGGTGGACAATTCCCGCGGCGGCACGCAGGCCAGCGACGCCTCCAGCGGGGCGAGAGCGCCGGAGCCCGGCTTCAGCCGTCCGGCCAGCGACCACTGACGCGCGGGCCGCGATGTCGCGTTCGGTTCCCCGCGTCCTGGACTGCAACGGGCGCGCGCTGGATCTCAGCGCGCCCCGGGTCATGGGCATTCTCAATGTAACCCCCGATTCGTTTTCCGACGGCGGGCGCTACAACTCCGTGGCCGCCGCCGTCGAGCGCGCGCAGCGCATGGTCGAGGAGGGGGCGGCCATCATCGACGTGGGCGGCGAGTCCACCCGCCCCGGTTCGCCGCCGGTGCCGTTGCACGAGGAGCTGGAGCGGGTGGTGCCGGTGGTGGAGGCCTTGGCCAAGGCCATCGACGTACCTATCTCGGTGGACACCACCAAGCCCGAGGTCATGCGGGCGGCGGTCGCGGCCGGCGCCGGCTTGATCAACGACATCATGGCGCTGCAGGCGCCCGGCGCTCTAGAAGCGGCCGCCGAGCTGCAGGTTCCGGTCTGCCTCATGCACATGCAGGGCGTGCCGCGAACGATGCAGGAGCGGCCGGAGTATCGGGACGTGGTGGCGGAAGTCAGGCAATTCCTGCTCGATCGGGTGGAGGCCTGTCGCCAGGCTGGCCTCGGCGATGACAAGCTGCTCCTCGATCCCGGTTTCGGTTTCGGTAAAACGGTTGGTCACAATTACCGACTTTTGCGCGAACTGGCGGTGTTCGCCAGCGACGGCTACCCGTTATTGGTAGGCATGTCGCGCAAGTCGATGCTGGGGCAGGTGTTGAACCTGCCGGTCGATCAAAGGCTGCATGGAAGCATTGCAGCGGCGGTGATCGCGGTCTGGAACGGTGCCGCCATCGTGCGCGTGCACGACGTCCGGCCGACGGTAGAGGCCATCACGGTTGTGCAGGCCGCGAAAAGCCTAAGCTAGTCGTGATCGCGCGGTCACGCGGCCGTACGGCGACAACATGGAACAATAGGGAGCAACCCATGGCGAAACGCTTGTTTGGAACCGACGGAATCCGCGGCCGTGTGGGCGAGTATCCCATCACGGCTGACAGCGTGCTTAAGCTCGGCTGGGCCGCCGGTCGCGTTCTGTCCTCCAGTGGCGGTCGTAAGGTATTGATCGGAAAGGATACCAGGCTGTCCGGCTATATGTTCGAGTCGGCCCTGGAGGCCGGCTTGTCGGCGGCGGGCGTCGACATCGTGCTGCTGGGCCCCATGCCGACGCCGGCGGTCGCCTATCTGACGCGCGCGCTCAACGCCAGTGCCGGCATCGTCATCAGCGCCTCGCACAACCCGCACTACGACAACGGCATCAAATTCTTCTCCTGCCGGGGTGAAAAGCTCGATGACGCCACCGAGTTGGCGATCGAGGAAGAGTTCGCCAAGCCGATGGAGACGGTCGACTCGGCCCGTCTCGGCCGCGCCAGCCGGCTCGATGCCGAAGGCCGCTATATCGAGTTCTGTAAGCGCACCATCGGTCACAACGCCGAATTCCGCGGGCTCAGGATCGTGCTCGACTGCGCCAACGGGGCGACCTACGAAGTGGCGCCGGCGGTGTTCAGCGAGCTCGGCGCCGACGTCATCGCCACCGCCGCCCAGCCCGACGGCATCAACATCAACGTCGAGTGCGGCTCCACCCACATCGCCACCCTGCAGCGGCTAACCTGCGAGCACGGCGCCGATATCGGCATCGCCTTCGATGGCGACGGCGACCGCGTGCTGATGGTGGACGAGGAGGGCGAGGTGCTGGACGGCGACGAGCTGCTGTTCATCATCGCCCGCAGCCGCCACGAGAAGGGGTTGCTGCAGGGGCCGGTGGTCGGCACCTTGATGAGCAATTTCGGTCTGGAACTGGCGCTGCGCGAGCGGGGGATCGACTTCTTGCGCGCCAAGGTCGGCGACCGCTACGTCATGGAGATGCTCAAGGCCGAGGGCGGCATCGTCGGCGGCGAGTCGTCGGGCCATCTGATCTGCCTGGACCGGACCACCACCGGCGATGGCATCGTCTCCGCCCTGCAGGTGCTGGAGATCATCGCCGCCAGCGGCCGTCGCCTGCACGAGCTGAAGCAGGGCATGTCCAAGCTGCCGCAGCACATGATCAACGTGCCGATCGAGCGCGGCCAGGACGTACCGAGCTTGCCCATGGTGCGGCGCGCGGTCGCCGAGGTCGAGGCGGAGCTGGGCGAGCAGGGGCGCGTGCTGCTGCGGCCCTCCGGCACCGAGCCGGTGGTGCGGGTCATGGTGGAAGGCATCGACCGCGCCGTGGTGGTGCGGCTCGCCGAGCAACTGGCGGCGGTGGTGGCCGACGCTGCGGCCTACCGGCCGGAGGCCCTGGCGAATTGATTTAAGCGCGGCCGGACGCTAAGCTGGCCGCCGATTTCATGACCAGGGAGGTAGCAATGGCGCGTCCGCTCGTCGCCGGTAACTGGAAGATGAACGGTAGTCGCGCCATGGTCGCGGAGCTGATCGCCGCCATTCGGGCCGGCATGTCCGGGCTGGATGAGGTCGACATCGCGGTCTGTCCCCCTTTCCCTTATCTTGCCGACGCCGGCGCCGCCCTGCGCGGCAGCGCGCTGTTGCTCGGCGCGCAGAACGTCGCCGACCAGGACGCGGGCGCCTACACCGGCGAGGTATCGGCCGCCATGCTGGCCGAGTTCGGTTGTAGACTCGTCCTGGTCGGGCATTCCGAGCGGCGTCAGCTGTACGGCGAGAGCGACGAGCTGGTCGCTCGGCGTTTCGCCGCGGCGCGGCGCACCGGGCTGGTGCCGGTGCTTTGCGTCGGCGAGACCCTGGAGGAGCGCGAGCAGGGAAGTACCGAGCGGGTGGTCGCGCGGCAGCTCAACGCCGTGTTCGCGCTGCTCGGCGACCAGGCGTTCCGTGAAGCCATCGTTGCTTACGAACCGGTCTGGGCCATCGGTACCGGCCGGACCGCAACGCCGGAGCAGGCGCAGGCGGTGCATGCCTACATCCGTCAGCTGGTGGCGGCGCGCGATCCGGACGGCGCGGCGCGGCTGCGCATTCTCTATGGCGGCAGCGTCAAGCCGGACAACGCTGCCGCGCTGTTCGCGATGGCGGACATCGATGGCGGGCTGATCGGCGGCGCCTCCTTGAGCGCCACCGATTTTTTGGCTATTTGTCGGGCGGCCGCGTCGTAGCGGCCGGAGCACATTGTCGAAGAGGGCTCGATGCAAACCATTCTTCTGGTGATCCATATCTTCGTCGCTGCCGCGGTGGTCGTGCTGGTGCTGATGCAGCACGGCAAGGGCGCCGACATGGGGGCCGCGTTCGGCAGCGGCGCGTCGAGCACCGTGTTCGGGGCGCGTGGCTCGGCCAACTTCCTCAGCCGCACCACGGCGATCCTGGCGACCATCTTCTTCTTGACCAGTCTGGCGCTCGCCGTGCTCGGCGCCCGCCAGTCGGCGCCGACCAGCGTGATCGAGTCCTATGCCGATCGCCCGGCTCAGCCCGCCGCGCCGGCCCAGGGCCCGGTGCCGCCGGCGCCTGCCGCCGAGCAGCCGGCGGAGCCGGCTCAGCCCGCGCCAGAAAATCAGCAATAACGATTGCCGGGCTAGCGTTCGGCTGATAGAATTCGCGCTGCTTCCAAGGCGGTGACCTAGTCACCGCCGACATCGACACTGCGGATGTGGTGGAACTGGTAGACACGCCATCTTGAGGGGGTGGTGGGGCAACCCGTGAGAGTTCGAGTCTCTCCATCCGCACCAATCACCATGGCCGGCAAGGCCTTGCCGGCGTCTCTAAATAATTGATAAGAATAGGTTTTTTGCCCCAGGGACAGGGTTGACCGGATGTCGGCCTTGGCCTAAACTGCCGCGCGGTCGCCGGCGGCGGCCGCTTCAAGCCAGGCTCCGAAGTTTCCGAGGCTAAGTCTCATGCTCGCGAACTACTTGCCGATCCTGATCTTCATCCTGTTTGGCCTTGGACTCGGTCTGGTGCTAGTGCTGGCCGGCTTCGTCCTCGGTCCCCGCAAACCCAACGAAGAAAAGAACTCGCCCTACGAGTGCGGCTTCGAGGCTTTCGAAGACTCCCGCATGAAGTTCGACGTCCGCTACTACCTGATCGCGATTCTTTTCATCGTCTTCGATCTGGAGATCGCTTTCCTCTTTCCTTGGGCCACGGCGCTCGATGAGGTTGGCCTGTTCGGCTTCGGCGCCATGGCGATTTTCATTGGCATTCTGTTGGTCGGCTTTCTGTACGAGTGGAAGAAGGGCGCGCTGGAATGGGAGTAGATAGCGTTATCGAGCGAGGCTTCGTCACTACCTCGGTCGACAAGCTGGTTAATTGGGCCCGTACCGGTTCGCTCTGGCCGGTCACTTTCGGTCTGGCTTGTTGCGCGGTCGAGATGATGCACGTGGGTGCGTCGCGCTACGACCAGGACCGTTTCGGCGTGATCTTCCGCCCCAGCCCTCGCCAGTCCGACGTCATGATCGTCGCCGGTACGCTGGTGAATAAGATGGCGCCCGCCCTGCGCAAGGTGTACGACCAGATGTCGGACCCGAAGTGGGTGATCTCCATGGGGTCCTGCGCCAACGGTGGCGGGTATTACCACTACTCCTATGCGGTGGTGCGCGGCTGCGACCGCATCGTTCCGGTCGACATCTACGTGCCGGGCTGCCCGCCCACGGCGGAGGCGCTTCTGTACGGCATCGTCCAGCTACAGAAGAAGATTCGCCGGACCACCAATACGTTCGCGCGCTGACGGAGGCCCGCATGGCAGACAAGCTGCAGAACCTGGCGGACCGGCTGGGTGCCGCCTTCGGTGATCGCATCGTCAAGCTGACCCAGGCGCTCGGTGAGATCACCATCGAGGTCAAGCCGGCCGACCTGCATGCCGTCATGCTCGAGCTGCGCGATCGCCCCGAGTTTCGCTTCGATCAGTTGATCGACGTCTGCGGTGTCGACTACATCGCCTACGGCCAGGACGAGTGGATCACCGAGGAAGCCAGCTGGTCCGGCTTCAGCCGCGGTGTCACCGGCCCGTCGACCGGGCGGCTGGGCATCACCGGCATCTACGGCGTGCACGAGGTCAAGAGCAGCGGCGGGCGGCGTTTCGCTTCCGTGTACCACCTGCTGTCGGTCGAGCTCAATCATCGCCTGCGGGTGAAGTCGTTCGCCGAGGATGATGAGTTCCCGGTGTTCGACTCGGTGGTCGATATCTGGGATTCCGCCAACTGGTTCGAGCGCGAGGCCTTCGATCTCTACGGCATCGTTTATCAAGGCCACCCGGACCTGCGGCGCATCCTGACCGACTACGGTTTCGTCGGTCACCCGTTCCGCAAGGATTTCCCGCTGATCGGCAATGTCGAAGTCCGCTACGACCCGGAGAAGGGGCGTGTGGTTTATCAGCCGGTGACGATCGAGCCGCGCGTGCTGGTGCCGCGCGTGATCCGAGAGGACAACCGCTACACCGATCAGGCCCCGACCGGAGAGAGGCCCAATGGCTGAGTTCCGTTCCTATACCATCAACTTCGGTCCGCAGCACCCGTCCGCGCACGGTGTGCTCCGTCTCGTGCTCGAGATGGACGGCGAGGTGGTGCGTCGCGCCGATCCGCACATCGGTCTGCTGCATCGCGCCACCGAGAAGCTGGCGGAGAGCAAGCCGTTCATCCAGAGCGTGCCGTACATGGACCGTCTCGACTACGTGTCCATGATGTGCAACGAGCACGGCTACGTGCTGGCGCTGGAGAAGATGCTGGGCATTCAGGTGCCGATCCGCGCGCAGTACATCCGCGTCATGTTCGACGAGATCACGCGCATCCTCAACCACCTGATGTGGTTGGGCGCGCACGCGCTCGACGTCGGCGCCATGACCGTGTTCCTGTATTGCTTCCGCGAGCGCGAGGATCTGATGGACTGCTACGAGGCGGTGTCCGGTGCGCGCATGCACGCGGCCTACTACCGTCCGGGCGGCGTCTACCGCGATCTGCCGGATAAGATGCCGCAGTACCAGCCGTCGCCGTTCCGCAGCGAGAAAGACCTCAAGTATCTGAACGAGGCGCGTCAGGGCTCGCTGCTCGACTTCCTCGAGGACTTCACCAACCGCTTCCCCAAGCTGGTCGACGAGTACGAGACGCTGCTGACCGACAACCGCATCTGGAAGCAGCGCCTGGTCGACATTGCTGTGGTCAGCCCCGAGCGCGCGCTCGCGCTAGGCTTCACCGGGCCGATGCTGCGCGGCTCCGGCATCGCTTGGGATCTGCGGCGCACGCAGCCGTACGAAGTCTACGACCAGCTGGAATTCGACATCCCGGTCGGCACCAACGGTGACTGCTATGACCGTTACCTGGTGCGGGTCGAGGAGATGCGGCAGTCCAACCGCATCATCAAGCAGTGCATCGACTGGCTGCGCAAGAACCCGGGCCCGGTGATGGCCGACAACCATAAGGTCACGCCGCCGTCGCGCGAAGCGATGAAGGACGACATGGAGTCCCTCATCCATCACTTCAAACTGTTCACTGAAGGCTTCAGCGTCCCCGAGGGCGAAGTGTACGCCGCGGTGGAGGCGCCCAAGGGCGAGTTCGGGGTGTACGTGATTTCGGACGGCGCCAACAAGCCGTATCGACTCAAGATTCGCCCGCCCGGCTATACCCACCTCGCCGCCATGGACGAGATGGTGCGCGGCCACATGCTGTCCGACGTGACCACGGTCATGGGCACGATCGACATCGTCTTCGGGGAGATCGACCGTTGAAGCGCCAAAGCCTCGCCGAACAGGTTCTCACGCCCGAAATGCGGGCCGAGATCGATCACTGGATCAGCAAGTATCCGCCGGACCGTAAGCAGTCGGCGGTCATCCCGGCCCTGCACGTTTGCCAGGACGCCAACGGCGGCTGGCTCAAGCAGGAGCATCTGGACGCCATAGCCGAATACCTGGGGATCGCGCCGGCCACGGTGTACGAGGTGGCGAACTTCTACTCGATGTTCGACCTCAAGCCCTGCGGGCGTCACAAGGTGAACATCTGCACCAACATCTCGTGCATGCTGCGCGGCGCCGACGAGCTGGTCGCCCACGCCGAGAAGAAGCTCGGCATCAAGCTGGGCGAGACCACGCCGGACGGCCGCATCACTCTGAAGATCGAGGAAGAGTGTCTGGCGGCCTGCGTCGGCGCGCCGATGATGGTGGTGGACGGTCATTACTATACGGATCTCACGCCGGCCAAGCTGGACGAGATCCTCGACAATCTGGAGTGAGCATGGCGAACGAGGTTTGCTTCGCGACCCTGCAGTTCGACCAGCCGTGGACGCTTGAGAACTATCTCAAGATCGGCGGTTACCAGGCCTGGCGCAAGATCCTGGAGGAGAAGACTCCGCCCGAGCAGATCATCGACGCGCTCAAGAAAGCGGCGTTGCGTGGTCGCGGCGGTGCCGGCTTCTCCACCGGCATGAAGTGGTCCTTCATGCCGCGCACCGCTCCGGTGCAGAAGTACATCGTCTGCAACTCCGACGAGTCGGAGCCGGGCACCTGCAAGGACCGGGACATCCTGCGCTTCAACCCGCACGCGCTGATCGAGGGCATGGCCATCGCCGGCTACACCATCGGCGCCACTGTGGGCTACAACTACATGCGCGGCGAGTTCTACCACGGCGACGACGGCCCGTTCGCGCGCTTCGAGCAGGCACTGAAGGAGGCCTACGAGGCTGGCCTGCTGGGTAAGAACATCCTGGGCTCCGGGGTCGATTTCGACCTGTACACCCACGTCGGCGCCGGCGCTTACATCTGCGGCGAGGAGAGCGCGCTGCTCGAGTCCCTGGAGGGCAAGAAAGGCCAGCCGCGCTTCAAGCCGCCGTTCCCTGCTCAGTTCGGTCTGTACGGCAAGCCGACCACGATCAATAACACCGAGTCGCTGGCGTCGGTGCCGTCGATCATGCGCAACGGTCCCGAGTGGTTCCTCAACCTCGGCAAGCCGAACAACGGCGGCGTCAAGGTCATGTGCGTGTCCGGCCACGTGGAGAAGCCGGGCAACTTCGAGATTTCCCTGGGCACGCCGTTCAAGGATCTGCTGGCCATGGCCGGTGGCGTCTGGAAGGGCCGCAAGCTCAAGGCGGTGATCCCCGGCGGTTCGTCGATGCCGGTGGTGCCGGGCGACATCATGATGGGGCTCACCATGGATTACGACAGCCTGGCCAAGGCCGGTTCTGGCCTGGGTTCGGCGGCCGTGATCGTCATGGACGAGACCACCGACATGGTCAAGACGCTGATGCGCATCTCGCGTTTCTACTACGCCGAGTCCTGCGGTCAGTGCACGCCGTGCCGCGAGGGCACGGGCTGGATGTACCGGGTGCTCAAGCGCATCGTCGAGGGCAAGGGCCGGCCCGAGGACATCGAGCTGCTGGAGGCCGCCGCCGGCCAGATCGCCGGCCACACCATCTGCGCCTTCGGCGAGGCCGCCGCCTGGCCGGTGCAGAGCTTCCTCAAGCACTACAAGCATGAGTTCATCTACTACGTGGAGCATGGGCGCTCCATGGTGAATGGCGCCGCCGGAGCCGTCGCATGAACGCAGAAGTGAAGAACCCCGATCTGGTGACCATCACGGTCGACGGCGTAGAGATGCAGGTGCCGAAAGGCGCCATGCTCATCGAGGCTACCGACGCGGCCAACATTCGCGTTCCGCGTTTCTGCTACCACAAGAAGCTCTCGGTGGCCGCCAACTGCCGCATGTGCTTGGTGGAGGTGGAGCGCGCGCCCAAGCCGCTGCCGGCCTGCGCCACGCCGGTGGCGGACGGCATGAAGGTCTACACCAAGTCGCCGAAGGCCATCGCCGCCCAGAAGGGCGTGATGGAATTCCTGCTCATCAACCACCCGCTCGATTGCCCGATCTGCGACCAGGGCGGCGAGTGCGAGCTGCAGGACGTGTCGTTCGGCTACGGCCGCAGCGTGTCGCGCTTCGTCGAGCGCAAGCGTGTGGTCGACGACGAGGATCTCGGCCCGCTGATCGCCACCGACATGACCCGCTGCATCCATTGCACGCGCTGCGTGCGCTTCCTCGGCGAGATCGCCGGGCAGAAGGAGCTGGGCGGGATCGGTCGTGGCGAGAACACCAAGATCTCGACCTACATCGAGAAGGGTGTGCATTCCGAGCTGTCGGGCAACATCATCGACGTCTGCCCGGTGGGCGCGCTCACCAGCAAGCCGTACCGTTTCACCGCCCGTCCCTGGGAGCTGCTGTCGCGCCCGACCGTGGCGCCGCACGATTCGGTCGGCTCCAACGTCAACGCCCACTATCTGCGCGGCCAGATCAAGCGCGTGGTGCCGCGTGAGAACGAGGAAATCAACGAGTGCTGGCTGTCCGACCGTGACCGCTTCAGCTACCAGGGCATCTATAGCGACGACCGTCTGCTCAAGCCCATGGTGAAGCGCGACGGCCAGTGGCAGGAGGTCGACTGGGAGACCGCGCTCGCCGCCGCCGCCGACGGGCTCAAGCGTCACGCCGGCGAGCAGCTTGGCGCGCTGGTGTCGCCGACCGCCACCCTCGAAGAGATGTATCTGCTGGGCCGGCTGGTGCGGGCGCTCGGCAGCCGCAACATCGACGCGCGGCTGCGGCAGGGCGACTTCGCCGACGACGCCGACGCGCCGCTGTATCCGTCGCTCGGCCTGCCGATCGCCCAGCTCGAACAGCTGCGCAGCGTGTTGGTGGTCGGCGCCAACACCCGCACCGAGCTGCCGCTCATCAACCATCGCCTGCGCAAGGCGAGCCTGCGCGGCGCCGCCGTGACCTTCCTCAACCCGCGGGCGTTCGCGCTGAACTTCCGCGCCGAGCAGATCGCGGTGCCGGTGCAGGCCTGGCGGCGCGAACTGGCGCTGCTGGCGCTGGCCCTGGTGGACGCCACCGGCGCGACGGCTCCGGCCGGGCTGGCCGAGATCGCCGACGGCGCCCGTCCCGAGGAGCGGCACCAGGCGCTGGCGCGCCAGCTCCTCGAGGCCAAGCCCGGCGCTGTGCTGGTCGGCGGGCTGGTCGAGGCGAGCGCCGACGGTGCGGCGCTGCGCGCGCTGGCGGCGCTGGTGGCGCAGCTGGCCGGTGCCACCTTCGGCTACTTGCCGGCCGCTGGCAACAGCGTCGGCGCCTGGCTCGCCGGCGCGGTGCCGCAGCGCGAGCTGGCCGGCAAGGCGGAGGCGCAGCCGGGCCTCAACGCCCGCGCCATGCTGGAGCAGCCGCGCAAGGCTTACGTGCTGTTCGGCGTCGAGCCCGAACTCGATTGCTGGGATCCGGTCAGCGCCGGCAAGGCGCTCGACGGCGCCGAGTTCGTGCTGGCGCTCACCTCCTATGTCACCGAGCGCATGAAGGAGTACGCCGACGTGCTGCTGCCGGTCGGCACCTTCAGTGAAACCTCCGGCACCTTCGTCAACTTGGAAGGCCGCTGGCAGAGCTTCGGCGGCGTGGCCAAGCCGGTGGGCGAGGCCCGTCCGGGGTGGCGGGTGCTGCGCGTTCTCGGCACGCTGCTCAACCTGGCCGACTTCGAGTTTGACAGCTCGGAAGAAGTGCTGGCGCGGCTGCGCACGGCGCTCGGCGAGTTGCCGCAGCCGGCCGCTCCGGCCTGGCGGCAGCCGAAGGCGGCGGCCGTGACCGGCAAGCTGATGCGTATCGGCGGGGTGCCGATCTACGCCGGCGATGCGCTGGTGCGGCGCGCCAAGGCGCTGCAGGAAACGGTGCACGCCAGGCCGGCGACGCTGTGCCTCTCGGCGGCGGACGCCGAGGCGCTCGGCCTGCAGGACGGCGATCAGGCCCGCGTGCGGCAGCTGGGCGAGGCCGTGCTGACGGTGACGGTCGACGACAGCGTGCCGGCCGGCACCGTGTGGATTCCGGCCGCGCTGGCCGCGACGGCGGCGCTGGGGCCGATGATGGGCGAGATCACCGTGGCGCGGGCGTAAGCGCAGGTCGAGGAAGCAAAGCCGATGATGGCAGAAATACTAGAGCTGATCTGGATCGTCCTTAAGATCGTCGCGATCGCGGTCCCGCTCATCCTGGCGGTTGCCTACATGACCTACGCCGAGCGCAAGGTCATCGGCTGGATCCAGGTCCGTCGCGGTCCCAACCGCGTCGGTCCCCTGGGATTGCTGCAGCCGTTCGCCGACGTTTTCAAGCTGGTGCTCAAGGAGCTGCTGGTTCCGGCGCAGGCGAACAAGGCGCTGTTCATCATCGCCCCGCTGATGGTGATCGCGCCGGCCTTCGCGGCCTGGGCGGTGGTTCCGTTCAACGCGGGCGTGGTGCTGGCCGACATCAACGTCGGTCTGCTCTATATCCTGGCGATGACCTCGCTGGGCGTGTACGGCATCGTGCTCGCTGGCTGGGCCTCCAACTCCAAGTACGCGCTGCTGGGCGCCATGCGCACCGGCGCGCAGGTGGTGTCGTACGAAATCGCCATGGGTTTCGCTCTGGTGGGCGTGCTCATGGCCGCGCGCAGCCTCAATCTGACCGAGATCGTCGAGGCGCAGGCCGGTCCGTTCTGGAACTGGTACTGGCTGCCGCTGCTGCCGCTGTTCATCGTCTACTGGATTTCCGGCGTGGCCGAGACCAACCGCGCGCCGTTCGACGTCGCCGAAGGCGAGTCGGAGATCGTCGCCGGCTTCCACGTCGAGTATTCGGGCACGGCATTCGCGCTGTTCTTCCTGGCCGAGTACGCGAACATGATCCTGGTGTCGGCGCTGGCCAGCATCATGTTCCTGGGCGGCTGGTATTCGCCGTTCCACGGCGTCCCCGTCCTGGGGCCGATCTTCGATCTGGTGCCCGGGCCGCTGTGGCTGTTCGCCAAGATGGCCTTCTTCCTGTTCTGCTACATCTGGTTCCGCGGCACGTTCCCGCGCTACCGCTATGACCAGATCATGCGCCTGGGCTGGAAGGTGCTGATTCCCGTCACCGTCGTCTGGCTGATCGTGGAATCGCTGATGATCATCTTCAAGATCGGCCCCTGGTTTTGACCGATAGGTGAGCCATGCAAGCTTTGCGCAACTTCGTCAATAGCTTCTTCCTGATCGAGCTGCTGCGCGGCCTGGCGCTGACGGGGCGCTACCTGTTCAGCCGCAAGTTCACCATCGAGTACCCGGAGGAAAGGGCGCCGCAGTCCAATCGCTTCCGCGGCCTGCACGCGCTGCGCCGCTACCCCAACGGCGAGGAGCGCTGCATCGCCTGCAAGCTGTGCGAGGCGGTGTGCCCGGCGCTGGCGATCACCATCGACGCCGCGCCGCGGGCCGACGGCAGCCGTCGCACCACGCGTTACGAGATCGATCTGTTCAAGTGCATCTACTGCGGCTTTTGCGAGGAATCGTGCCCGGTGGATTCCATCGTCCTGACGCGTGTTCATGAGTACTTCATGGAGAAGCGCGGCGAGAACATCATCAACAAGCAAGAGCTGCTGAAGCTGGGCGATATGTACGAGGCGCAGATCGCGGCCGATCGCGCCATGGACGCGCCGTACCGCTAGCAGGCGACGTCGCCGGCCGAGCCGGCGTCAACTCAAGGGGCGATTGGGTCAATGCAGCTGGTCATTTTCTATATCTTCGCAGCGGTACTGCTGTTCTCCGCGACCATGGTCATCACCGCGAAGAACCCGGTTCACGCGGTGCTGTTCCTGGTGCTGACCTTCTTCAACGCCGCGGCGATCTGGCTGTTCGCCGAGGCCGAGTTCCTCGGCGTGGCGTTGGTGCTGGTTTACGTCGGCGCCGTGATGGTGCTGTTCCTATTCGTGGTGATGATGCTCGACATCAACGTCGCGCGCATGCGCGAGGGCTTCGCCCGCTACCTGCCGCTGGGGGCGGCGGTGGCGCTGGTGATGATCCTGGAGATGGTGCTGGTGGTCAGCGCGCCGGACGCGCCGGTGCCGGCCGCCGGCGAGCCGCTGCCCGACAACAACACGCGCGCCATCGGTTCGGTGCTCTACACCGTTTATCTCTACCCGTTCGAATTGGCGGCCGGTCTGCTGCTGGTGGCTATCATCGCCGCCATTCTGCTGACGCACCGGCGCCGTCCCGGCACGCGTCATCAGGATCCTGGCAAGCAGGTGCGGGTGCGTAAGGCCGACCGGCTGCGCCTCGTCAATCTTCCCCGCGAGCCGAAGGTCGCGCCCGCCGCCGCGGCTGAAGCGCAGCAGCAGACGGAGACCAAGTGACATGATCGAGCTTCAAGACTATCTGGTGCTGGGCGCGCTGCTGTTCGCGCTGGGCGTCGCCGGTATCTTCATCAACCGGAAGAACGCCATCGTTCTGCTCATGTCGCTGGAACTGATTCTGCTGTCGGTGAACATCAACTTCATCGGCTTCTCGCATTTCCTGCAGGATCTCGCCGGCCAGGTGTTCGTCTTCTTCATCCTTACGGTGGCGGCGGCGGAGGCGGCGATTGGTCTGGCCATCCTCGTGGTGCTGTTCCGCAATCGCGGCACCATCAACGTGGGCGACCTGGACAGCATGAAGGGCTGACAGAACAATGAACCCGTCCATCTATCTCTGGATTCCGCTGCTTCCGCTGATCGGTGCCCTGGTCGCCGGTCTGCCTGGTTGGTTCGGTTTCAAGCTGCCGCGCTGGGTGGCGCACACCGCCACCATTCTCGGCGTCGGTGTCGCCTGCGCGCTGTCGGCGGTGGTGTTCTATCAGCACTACTGGGGCGGCGCGCCCGTCTACAACGAAACGGTGTACACCTGGGCCGTCACCGACGGCATCAGCTTCCAGGTCGGTTTCCTGGTCGATCGGCTCACCGCCATGATGATGCTGGTGGTGACCTTCGTGTCGCTGATGGTGCACGTCTACACCATCGGCTACATGCACGATGACCCCGGCTATAACCGCTTCTTCAGCTACATCGCGTTGTTCACCTTCTCCATGCTGATGCTGGTGATGGCGAACAACTTCATGCAGCTGTTCTTCGGCTGGGAGGCGGTGGGCCTAGTCTCCTACCTGCTGATCGGCTTCTGGTACACCCGGCCGACCGCGATCTTCGCCAATCTGAAGGCCTTCCTGGTCAACCGCGTCGGCGACTTCGGCTTCGTGCTCGGTATCGCCGGCGTGCTGATGTACTTCGGTAGCCTGGATTACGCGCCGGTGTTCGAGGCCGCGCAGTCGCAGGCGGACGCCACCATCACAATCCCGGGCCTGGGTACCTTCTCGGCCCTGACGGTGATTTGCATCCTGCTGTTCGTCGGTGCCATGGGTAAGTCGGCGCAGGCGCCGCTGCACGTGTGGCTGCCCGACTCGATGGAAGGCCCGACCCCGATCTCGGCGCTGATCCACGCCGCGACCATGGTGACCGCCGGTATCTTCATGGTGGCGCGCATGTCGCCGCTCTATGAGCTGTCGGACGCTGCGCTGAGCTTCGTGCTGCTGGTGGGCGCCTTCACCGCCTTCTTCATGGGCCTGCTGGGCATCGTCCAGAACGACATCAAGCGGGTCATCGCTTACTCGACGCTGTCGCAGCTCGGCTACATGGTGGTGGCGCTGGGCGTGTCGGCCTACGCCGCCGGCGTGTTCCACCTGATGACCCATGCGTTCTTCAAGGCGCTGCTGTTCCTCGGCGCCGGCTCGGTCATCATTGGCATGCACCACGAGCAGGACATCAGCAAGATGGGCGGCCTGCGCAAGTACATGCCCATCACGCACTGGACTTTCCTGATCGGTAACCTGGCGCTGATCGGTACACCGTTCTTCGCCGGCTTCTACTCCAAGGACGCCATCATCGAGGCCGTGCACGCCTCCGACCGTTTCGGTGCCGGCATCGCCTACTGGGCGGTGCTGTCGGGCGTGTTCGTCACCGCGCTGTACAGCTTCCGTCTGTACTTCCTGGTGTTCTGGGGCAAGGAGCGGATGGATCATCACACCCGCGAGCATCTGCACGAGTCGCCGGCCGTGGTCTGGCTGCCGCTGGTGGCGCTCGCCGTGCCGTCGGTGATCATTGGCTACTTGTGGGCCGAGCCCATGCTGTTCGGTGACTTCTTCAGCGGCATGATCCACGTGGCCGCCAATAACGACGTGCTGGCGCGGATCGGTGAGCACTGGCACGGCCCGGCCGCCTTCGCTCTGCACGGTCTGATCACCCCGACCTTCTGGTTGGCGGTGGCCGGCGTGGCCGTAGCCTGGTTCCTGTACATGGCTCGTCCGGAGCTGCCGGCCGTCATCCGCGAGCGCGCCGGCGTCCTGTACCGCATCCTGATCAACAAGTACGGTTTCGACGCGCTGTACATCCAGGGCTTCGCCGGCCTCGGTCGCCTGATCGGCCAGCTGTTCTGGAAGGTCGGCGATCAGGGCCTGATCGACGGGCTGCTGGTCAACGGCAGCGCGCGGACGGTGGGCCGTATCTCCGCGGGCATTCGTGGGCTGCAGTCCGGTTACCTGTACCACTATGCCTTCGCGATGATCATTGGCCTGCTGATTCTGCTGACGTACTTCGTCGGCCAGTGGCGGGGCTGGTTTGCATAAGTTTGGGGGCGCGCCTTGAGCCCTCTGAGCGCGATTTTGGGGATACACGCGAATGTTTGAAGGTTGGCCTTTGCTAAGCCTGCTCGTATGGTTGCCGATCGCCGGCGGCCTCGTATTGCTGGCCATCGGGGACCGCGCGCCCGGGGCGGTGCGGGGCCTCGCCCTGGCGACGGCGGTGCTTACCTTCCTGCTGAGTCTGCCGCTGTGGACGCAGTTCCAGCCGGCGGGCGGCATGCAGTTCGTGGAGTCGGTGGACTGGATCCCGAGCTTCGGGGTCAAGTACGCCCTGGGCGTGGACGGCATCGCCATGCCGCTCATCATCCTCACCACCTTCTGCATGATCCTGGTGGTGCTGGCCGGCTGGGAGGTGATCCAGACCAAGCCGGCGGCGTACTTCGCGTCGTTCCTGATCATGGAAGGCATCATGGTCGGCGTGTTCGCCGCCCTGGACGCCATCCTGTTCTACGTGTTCTGGGAAGCGATGCTGGTGCCGATGTTCCTGATCATCGGTATCTGGGGCGGCCCGAACCGGATCTACGCCACCATCAAGTTCTTCCTCTACACCTTCCTCGGCTCGGTGCTGATGCTGGTGGCGTTGGTGTACCTGTACAACCAGGCCGGTAGCTTCGCCATCGCCGATTTCTACGGCCTGGGCCTGCCGCACCAGACTCAGGTGCTGATCTTCCTGGCGTTCCTGGCAGCGTTCGCGGTGAAGGTACCGATGTGGCCGGTGCACACCTGGCTGCCCGACGCCCACGTGGAGGCGCCGACCGGCGGCTCGGTGATCCTGGCGGCGATCATGCTCAAGATCGGCGCTTACGGTTTCCTGCGCTTCAGCCTGCCGATCACCCCCGAGGCCAGCATGAGCCTGGACTGGCTGCTGATCGCCATGTCGCTGATCGCGGTGGTCTACATCGGCCTGGTGGCGCTGGTGCAGCAGGACATGAAGAAGCTGATCGCCTACTCGTCGATTGCCCACATGGGCTTCGTGACCCTGGGCTTCTTCATGATCTTCCGCATCCTGGTCAATAGCGACAGCGGCGCGCTGCTGGCCATGCAGGGCGGCATGGTGCAGATGGTGTCGCACGGCTTCGTCTCGGCCGCCATGTTCCTGTGCGTCGGCGTGCTGTACGACCGCGTGCACTCGCGGCAGATCGCCGACTACGGCGGTGTGATCAACACCATGCCGAAGTTCGCGGCGTTCTTCGTGCTGTTCGCCATGGCCAACGCCGGTCTGCCGGGCACCTCCGGCTTCGTCGGCGAGTTCATGGTGATCCTGGCCGCCCTCAAGGCTAACTTCTGGTATGCGGTGCTGGCCGCCAGCACGCTGATCTTCGGTGCCGCCTACACTCTGTGGATGGTCAAGCGGGTGGTGTTCGGCGAGGTCGGCAACAAGCATGTGGCGGAGCTGCAGGATCTCAGCGGTCGCGAGTTCTTCATCCTGCTGGTGCTGGCGCTGGCGGTGCTCGGCCTGGGTCTGTACCCTGCGCCGTTGGTGGAGGTGATGGAGCCGACCCTGCAGCAGCTGCTGCAGGTGGTGACCGCGGGCCGCGCGGGCTGACGCCCGCGGCCATGGCCAGTTCAGACGTAAGGTTTTCGTGAGTTAAGGACGTCCTATGCCCATGCCGGATTTCTCCCTTGCCCTCCCCGAGCTCTGGGTCGGCGCCATGGCCTGCGTGATTCTGGTCGCAGACCTGTTCGTCCCCGGCAAGGACCGCGCCACCAGCTTTTACCTGAGCCTGTTCACGCTGGCGGTGGCGGCCTGGCTGACGCTCGACACGCAGTGGGACGCTCGCGCGCTCACCTTCAGCGACATGTACGTCGCCGACAAGCTCGGTGCGGTGCTGAAGGTGGCCGTGTACGGGCTGACCGCGCTGGCCTTCGTGTACGCGCGCGGTTACCTGAAGAGCCGGGACATGCTGCAGGGCGAGTACTTCGTGCTCGGTCTGTTCGCGGTGCTCGGCATGATGGTGATGTCGTCGGCGCACAGCCTGCTGACGGCTTACATCGGCCTCGAGCTGCTGTCGCTCTGCCAGTATGTGCTGGTGGCCTTCAACCGCGATTCGCGGTTCGGCTCCGAGGCGGCGATGAAGTACTTCGTGCTCGGTTCGCTGGCCTCCGGCATGGTGCTGTACGGCATGTCCATGATCTACGGCGGCGCGGGCAGCCTCGATCTGGCGGCGGTCGCCCGCGCGGCCAACGCCGATAACATGCTGTTCGTGTTCGGTCTGGTGTTCGTGCTGGTGGGCGTGACCTTCAAGCTCGGCGCCGTGCCGTTCCACATGTGGATTCCGGACGTCTACGAGGGCGCGCCGACCCCGGTGGCGCTGTTCATCGGTACCGCGCCCAAGGTCGGCGCCCTGGCGCTGTTCATGCGGCTGATTTACGAAGGGCTGCCGCTGCTCCAGGAGCACTACCAGCTCATGCTGGCGATCCTGGCGGTGCTGTCGCTGATCGTCGGCAACCTGTTCGCGGTGGTGCAGACCAACTTCAAGCGGCTGCTCGGCTACTCCACAGTCTCGCACGTCGGTTTCATCCTGCTCGGCCTGCTGGCCGGCACCGACGCCGGTAACGGCGCGGCGCTGTTCTACACCATCACCTACGCCCTGACCGCCGCCGGCGCGTTCGCGGTGATCATCCTGCTGTCGCGGCGTGGTTTCGAGGCCGACCAGGTGGCGGATCTGCGTGGCCTGTTCCAGCGCGACTCCATGGCGGCTTGGGCGCTGCTGCTGATCATGTTCTCCATGACCGGCGTGCCCGGCACGGTCGGGTTCTACGCCAAGCTGGTGGTGCTCCAGGCGGTCGTCGATGCTGGCCTGGTCTGGCTGGCGATCATCGGCGTGCTGTTCGCGGTGGTGGGCGCGTTCTACTACCTGCGGGTGCTCAAGGCGGCGTTCTTCGAGGCGCCGCCGGAAGGCGCGCCGGCGCTGGAAGCGTCCGGCAGCTTCCGCGCCGTGCTGGCCGGCAATGCGCTGGCGGTGCTGCTGCTAGGCATTTTCCCGGGGGCGCTTATCGCGACTTGCATCGCCGCGTTCGCCTGAGTAAAAAGGGACCCGGGAGTACCCCGGGTCCCTTGCCCTTTCTGAAGTCGGCCTGAGCCGCGGCCCGCCGGGCGGAGGTCGGGGGGGCTTTTGGCCTCTTGCGGAGCAAGGCGGCAGCCCGTAGAATGCTGGGCCAGCAGTTGCGGGGCGGAGCAGTCCGGCAGCCGGTCGGGTTTCCGGCCCGAGTGTCGTCGGGTCCAATCCTATCCTCGCTACCAAGACCTTTAAGAAAGGGCCGTACACGGCCTTTTTTTATACGCGCGGCTGGCCGGCGCCCTCGAAAGGCGGCGCGGGGTGGCGGTGGCGTTTCCGGTGGTGGGCCCTGGGGCCCATTTTTTGTTTTTGCACCGTTTGCAGGGATTATGGTGCGAACTACCGAAGTATTGAACACGTTGCTCGAACCGGTGGTTACCGCCATGGGCTACGAGTTGGTCGGCATCGAGTTCCGCGCCAATCCTCGGAACTCGTTGCTGCGGATTTACATCGATAAGCCGGAAGGGGTCAGCGTCGACGACTGCGCGCTCGTGAGCCACCAGGTCAGCGGCGTGCTGGACGTGGAAGATCCGATTCCGGGTCGCTATACGCTGGAGGTGTCATCCCCCGGACTCGATCGGCCTATCTTTAAAGCGAGCGATTACGATCGGTTCGCCGGCGAGCGTATCCGGGTGCGGCTGCAGGGCCTCTACGAGGGGCGGCGCCGAGTGCTAGGCGTGCTGCGTGGGCTGCGCGGCGATAGCGTGGTGATTGAAGAAAACGGAGTCGAGATCGAAGTGCCGCTCGGCCAGATTGAGAAAGCCAATCTGGAGCTGGAGCCCCGCGATCGCGCAGATGGAGACGGAAAATGAGTAAAGAGATCCTGCTGGTTGTGGAAGCCATCTCGAACGAGAAGGGCGTGGACAAAGGGGTCATCTTTGAGGCCATCGAGGCTGCGCTCGCTTCGGCAACCAAGAAGCGGCAGTCCGAAGAGATCGACGTGCGCGTTAGCATCGACCGCAAGAGCGGCGAATATGTCACTTTCCGGCGCTGGCATGTGGTCGAGGACGGCGCCGAAATCGAGAATCCGCAGCAGCAGCTGCCGCTGAGCGAGGCGCGCCGGCGCAAGGCTGACGCCCAAGTCGGCGATGTGATCGAAGAGCCGATGGAGTCGGTGGAGTTCGGTCGCATCGCCGCCCAGACCGCCAAGCAGGTGATCGTACAGAAGGTGCGCGAGGCCGAGCGCGCCAAGATCGTGGAGGCGTACAAGAGCCGCAAGGGCGAGCTGATCACCGGCATTGTCAAGCGGGTCGAGCGCGGCAACGTGTACCTCGACATGGGCGCCAACGCCGAGGCCTTCGTTGCCCGCGAGGACATGATTCCGCGCGAGGCGGTGCGCACCGGTGACCGCCTGCGCGGTTATCTCAAGGACGTTCGCCACGAGCCGCGCGGTCCGCAGCTGTTCGTCAGCCGCACCGCGCCCGAGTTCCTGATCGAGCTGTTCAAGCTCGAAGTGCCGGAAGTCGGGCAGGGCCTGATCGAGATTCACGGCGCCGCCCGCGATCCCGGGCAGCGGGCGAAGATCGCGGTCAGCTCCAACGATCCGCGCATCGATCCGGTCGGCGCCTGCGTGGGCATGCGCGGTTCGCGCGTGCAGGCGGTGTCGAACGAGCTGGCGGGCGAGCGTATCGATATCATCCTGTGGGACGAGAATCCGGCGCAGTTCGTGATCAACGCCATGGCGCCGGCCGAGGTGCTGTCCATCGTGGTCGACGAGGACAAGCGCAGCATGGACATCGCGGTGGCCGAGGAGCAGCTGTCGCAGGCCATCGGCCGCGGCGGGCAGAACGTGCGTCTGGCCTCTGAGCTGACCGGCTGGGAGCTCAACGTCATGACCGCCGCCGAGGCCGAGGCGAAGAGCTCCGCCGAGGCCGCCCAGCTGCAGAAGCTGTTCATGGAGTCGCTCGACATCGACGAGGAGGTGGCGGCGATCCTGGTGCAAGAGGGGTTCTCCAGTCTGGAGGAAATCGCCTACGTGCCGACTGCCGAGCTGCTGGAGATCGAGGAATTCGACGAGGCGATGGTCGAGGAACTGCGGGCGCGGGCGCGCGACGCGCTGGCCAATCGCGGCAGCAGCGAGGGAGAGCAGGGCGGCGGAACGCCCAAGGACGACCTGCGCAACATGGAAGGCATGGACGAGGCGCTGCTGGAGGCCCTGGCCAAGCGCGGCATTCTGTCCATGGAAGATTTGGCCGAGCAGTCCATCGACGATCTGATGGAGCTCGAAGGGATGACCGAGGAGCGCGCCGCGGCTTTGATCATGAAGGCGCGCGAGCCCTGGTTTGCGGAAGGCAATGCCTGACTGACACCGGCGTCCGCGAGCAACCAAAGTCCCGAGGCGCCCGGCACCGTCCGGGCGCGTTACACGGGGGAGACGAGAAATGGCAGAAGTAACGGTTCGAGAGTTTGCTAGCACCGTGGGTATCCCGGTAGAGCGTCTGTTGGCGCAGCTCGAGGATGCGGGGCTCGAGATCCGGGACGCCGACGATGTGATCTCGGACGACGACAAGGCGGCATTGCTGGCCCATCTGCGCAAGACGCACGGCCGGGCGCCGGAAGAGGCGACCGCCGGAGGTCCGACCAAGATCACGCTCACGCGCAAGAGCCATAGTCAGCTCAAGTTGCCCGCCGCCACCGCCGGCGCCCGGGGGCCCCGGCAGACCCGTACGGTGAACGTCGAGGTGCGCAAGCGCCGCACCTACGTGCATCGCAGCCTGGTCGAGTCGGAGGAGCACAAGCGCGACGCCGAGTTGCTGGAAGCGGTGCTGCAGCAGGAGCTGGCGCGCGCCGCCGAGCAGGCGGCGGCCGAGGAAGCGCGGCGCGCTGCCGAAGAGGCCGCGCGGCAACAGGCCGAGGCCGAAGCCGCCGCGGCGGTCGCCGAGCAAGCGCCGGCGGCGGAGGAGAAGCCCGCCGAGGCCGAGCCGGAAGTCGTGGAGTCGGAGCAGCAGCAGCCCGAGCAGGCGCCGGCGGCGGAGGCGGCCGAGGAGCAGCCGCAGCCGGCCAAGACCCGCGCCGAGCTGGAAGAGGCGGAAGAAGAGCGGCGCCGGGAAGAGGAGCGCGAGCGGCGGCGGGTCGAGCAGGAGCTGCGGCGGGAGCGTGAGGCCGAGGAGCGGGCGGCTCGCAAGGGCGGCAAGGGTCGCAAGCGCGAGGAAATCAATGTCGCGTCGGCGAAGGGCGGCAAGCGCCGCGATCGCCATGGCGATGCCGGCCGCGCTCTGCAGCACGGCTTCGAGCGGCCGACCGCGCCGGTGGTGCGCGAGGTGACCATCCCCGAGACCATCACCGTCGGCGATCTGGCTCAGAAGATGAGCATGAAGGCCGCCGCGCTCATCAAGGAGCTGATGAAACACGGCATCATGGCCACCATTAACCAAGTCATCGACCAGGATACGGCGGTGCTGGTGGTGGAGGAACTGGGACACAAGGCCAAGCTGGTGAGCGAGAGCGCGGTCGAGGAAGAGCTGTTGCATCAGGAGCCGCAGGGCGAGAAGAAGCCGCGGCCGCCGGTGGTCACCATCATGGGCCACGTCGACCACGGCAAGACCTCGCTGCTGGACTACATTCGCCGCACCAAGGTGGCGGCGGCCGAGGCCGGCGGCATTACCCAGCACATCGGTGCCTATCACGTGACCACCCCGCGTGGCGTGATCACTTTCCTGGACACTCCGGGTCACGAGGCGTTCACCGCCATGCGCGCCCGCGGCGCCAAGGTCACCGACGTGGTGATCCTGGTGGTGGCGGCCGACGACGGCGTGATGCCGCAGACCGAGGAAGCGATCAAGCACGCCAAGGCGGCTGGTGTGCCGATCGTGGTGGCGGTGAACAAGATCGACAAGCCGAGCGCCGATCCGGACCGAGTGCGCCAGGAACTGGCGGCCAAGGAAGTGATTCCCGAGGAGTGGGGCGGCGACACGATGTTCGTGAACGTCTCCGCCAAGACCGGCCAGGGTATCGACGATCTGCTCGAGGCGGTGCTGCTGCAGGCCGAGGTGATGGAGCTGAAGGCCGTGGTCGATGCGCCGGCCCAGGGCGTGGTGCTCGAATCCAGCCTCGACAAGGGCCGCGGCCCGGTGGCGACGGTGCTGGTGCAGCAGGGTACCCTGCGGCGCGGCGACATCGTGCTGTCCGGCAAGGAGTGGGGCCGCGTGCGCGCCCTGCTGGACGAGCGCGGCCAGCGGGTGGAGTCGGCCGGGCCGTCGATGCCGGTGGTGGTGCTGGGCCTGTCCGGCCTGCCCAATGCCGGTGACGACGTGCTGGTGGTGCAGGATGAGCGTAAGGCGCGCGAGGTCGCTCAGTACCGCTCCGGCAAGTACCGCGACGTGCGTCTGGCGGCGCAGAAGACCGCCAAGATGGACGATCTGTTCGGCACCATGCAGGGCGACGAGGTCAAGACCGTCAACCTGGTGATCAAGGCCGACGTGCAGGGCTCCGCCGAGGCGCTCAGCCAGGCGCTGGCCGGCTTGTCGACCCCGGAGGTGCGAGTCAACGTCATCTCCGCCGGCGTGGGCGGCATCAACGAGTCCGACGCCAACCTGGCGGCGGCCTCGGGCGCTATCCTCATCGGCTTCAACGTACGCGCCGACAGCGCGGCGCGGCGGGTGATCCAGGAGACCGGCGTCGACCTGCACTACTACAGCGTGATCTACGCCGCCATCGAGGAGCTGAAGAGCGCCATCAGCGGCATGCTCAAGCCGGAGGTGCAGGAGCGCATCATCGGTCTGGCCGAGGTCCGCGAGGTGTTCAAGTCCTCGAAGATGGGCCAGATCGCCGGCTGCCTGGTGGTGGACGGCGTGGTGCGGCGGCGCAACCCGATCCGCGTGCTGCGCAACAACGTCGTGATCTTCGAGGGCGAGCTGGAGTCGCTGCGGCGCTTCAAGGACGACGTCAACGAGGTGCATGCGGGTACCGAGTGCGGTATCGGTGTGCGCAACTACAATGACGTGCGCGCGGGCGACCAGATCGAGTGCTACGAGCGCATCGAAATCGCACGGCAGCTGTAAACGATGCCCAGGGACTTTCCTCGTACCAGAAGGCTTGGTGATCAGATCCAGCGGGAGTTGGCCGATCTCATCCGCGATGAGATCGACGACCCCCGCGTGGGGATGGTGACGGTGTCCGGCGTCGAGGTCACCCGCGACCTGGCCCACGCCAAGGTGTTCGTCGCCGTGCTCGGCGCCGACGACGAGCAGATCCGGGCAACGCTCGAGGGGCTGAGCCGGGCCGCCGGTTATCTGCGTAAGCTGCTGGGGCAGCGGCTGCACGTGCGGACCGTGCCTCAGCTTCACTTCCATTACGACGAGTCGTTCGACCGCGGCGCGCGTCTATCCAGGCTGATCGACGACGCCATGTCGCGCGAGCGCAACGGCGAGTCGGGCGAATCGGATTGAGTCGGATACGGGCCCGGTGAGGGCCCGCGGAATTCGTTCATGGCACGTATTCCTAAGCGCCATGTCGACGGCATCGTGCTGCTCGACAAACCCAGTGGTATGACGTCCAATGCCGCGCTGCAGACGGTGCGGCGCCTGCTCAACGCTGCCAAGGCGGGCCATACCGGCAGCCTTGATCCGCTGGCGACGGGGCTGCTGCCGCTGTGCTTCGGTGAGGCCACTAAGGTGTCGGGGTTCCTGCTGGACGCCGACAAACGCTATCGGGTGACGGTGAAGCTGGGCGAGCGCACCGATACCGGCGACAGCGACGGCGAGGTGATCGAGTCGCGGCCGGTGGCGGTGGACCGCGCGCAGGTCGAGGAGGCTCTCGCCGCCTTCCGCGGCCCGATCGAGCAGCTGCCGCCCATGTATTCGGCGGTGCGCCATCAGGGCCAGCGGCTGTACGAGCTCGCCCGTCAGGGCGTGGAGGTGGAGCGCACGCCGCGCACCGTGACCATTTACGAGCTGACCTTGGTCGAGTTCCGATCGCCGGAGCTGGTGCTGGACGTCCACTGCTCGAAGGGCACCTACGTCCGCAGCCTGGCCGAGAGCCTGGGCGAGCGGCTCGGCTGCGGCGCCCATGTCACCGCCTTGCGCCGCACCGGCCTCGGTCCGTTCGACGCGGAGCGGATGGTTACCCTGGAGCAGCTGCGGGCCTTGGCCGAGCGGGGGCAGGAAGAGCTCGATAAGGTCTTGCTTCCCATGGACATCGCCCTTAAGGATTGGCCCGAGCTGCGTCTACACGGTGATGCCGCTTATTATTTATGCCAGGGCCAGCCGGTATTCGTACCGCAGGCGCCTAGCGACGGACTGGTAAGGCTATACGGAGGCGGTCGTTTTCTCGGGATCGGGATCATTCAAAGCGATGGGCGGGTGGCTCCCAAGCGCTTGCTGGCGCGGCCTGCCGGAAGCTGAAAAAACCGTTGCGGGATAGGCCAGTTAGCTTGTTTGACAGGCGCTCCGGGGCTACAATGTGCCTCTTTTTTTAGGGGAGCCTGTCGGCCTTGTTGCCGGGGCGGTATCAAGCCCAACAGGCTTCCAGACTTGGTTTAGGAAAAGTCAGGAGTATTTAATGTCTTCTCTCACTGCTGCTCAGAAGAGCGACATCGTCAAGAACTTCCAGCGTTCCGAGAAGGACACTGGTTCCACCGAAGTTCAGGTCGCTCTGCTCACGGCCCGTATCGAGCATCTGACCAACCACTTCGCGACCCACAAGCAGGATCACCATTCCCGCCAGGGTCTGCTGCGGCTGGTCAGCCAGCGCCGCAAGCTGCTCGACTACCTGAAGCGCACCGATGTGAGCCGCTATCAGGCTCTGATCGAGCGCCTCGGTCTCCGTAAGTAAGCCTCGCAGCCGCGGATTGAGTGCTAGAGTGAACCCGACTCACACCAAGAGTTTTCAGTACGGTGAGCACACCGTAACTATCGAGACCGGCCACATCGCGCGCCAGGCGTCCGGAGCGGTCGTGGTCAACATGGGCAACACCGTGGTCCTGGTGACCGTGGTGGGTAAGCGCGCCAGCGGAGAGCCCAAGGACTTTCTGCCGCTGACCGTCAATTACCAGGAGCGTACCTATGCCGCCGGCCGTATTCCCGGCGGTTTCTTTAAGCGCGAGGGGCGGCCCTCCGAGAAGGAGACGCTGACCTCGCGTCTGATCGACCGGCCGATTCGTCCGCTGTTCCCCGAAGGCGTCTACGACGACGTGCAGGTGGTCGCCACCGTGTTGTCGGTCAATCCGGACATCGATCCGGACATTCCGTCGATGATCGGCACCTCTGCGGCCCTGGCCATCTCCGGACTGCCGTTCAACGGTCCGATCGGCGCCGCCCGGGTCGGCTACAAGAACGGTCAGTACCTGCTCAATCCCACGCTCAGCCAGTTGGCCGATTCCGAGCTGGACCTGGTCGTCGCCGGCACGGAGTCCGCGGTGCTGATGGTGGAGTCCGAAGCCAAGATCCTGCCGGAAGAGGTCATGCTCGAGGCGGTGATGTTCGGTCATCGCGAGATGCAGACCGTTATCAAGGCCGTCAAGGAGCTGGCGGCGGAAGCCGGCAAGCCGCGTTGGGACTACCAGCCGCCGGCCCCGAATGAGGCGCTGAACAAGGCGCTGTCCGATCTGATCGGCCAGGGGCTGGACGAGGCCTACCGGATCGTCGAGAAGCAGGCTCGCGTCGCCGCGGTGGAGGAGCTCAAGCGCCTCGCCCTGGAGAAGCTGGTGAGCGAGGAAGAAGGCGGCTTCACCGAGAAGGACGTCGCCAAGGCCTTCAAGGATCTGGAAAAGTCGATTGTGCGCGGGCGCATTCTGCGCGGCGAGCCGCGTATCGACGGCCGCGACACCCGCACCGTTCGTCCGATCAGCATCCGCGTCGGCGTGCTGCCGCGCACCCATGGCTCGGCGCTGTTCACCCGCGGTGAGACCCAGGCGCTGGTGGTCACCACCCTGGGTACCGGCCGCGATGCGCAGATCATCGACGCCATCGAGGGCGAGCGTAAAGAGCAGTTCATGCTGCACTACAACTTCCCGCCGTACTCGACTGGCGAGACCGGCCTGATCGGCAGCCCCAAGCGGCGCGAGATCGGCCACGGCCGTCTGGCCAAGCGCGGCGTGCAGGCGGTGATGCCGACCCAGGAAGAGTGCCCGTACGTGATTCGCGTGGTCTCCGAGATCACCGAGTCGAACGGCTCCTCGTCCATGGCCACCGTGTGCGGGACCTCGCTGTCGCTGATGGACGCCGGCGTGCCGATCAAGGCGCCGGTGGCCGGTATCGCCATGGGCCTGATCCTGGAAGGCGACAAGTTCGCGGTGCTGTCCGACATCCTCGGTGACGAGGATCACCTGGGCGACATGGACTTCAAGGTGGCGGGCACCAAAGACGGTGTCACCGCGCTGCAGATGGACATCAAGATCCAGGGCATCACCCGCGAGATCATGCAGATCGCCCTGAACCAGGCGAAGGAAGGTCGGCTGCACATCCTCGGGAAGATGAACGAGGTGATCAGCGAGCCTCGCCGCGAGATGTCCGAGTTCGCGCCGCGCCTGATCACCATGAAGATCGACCCGGAGAAGATCCGCGACGTGATCGGCAAGGGTGGCGTCACCATCCGCGCCATCACCGAGGAGACCGGCACCTCGATCGACATCCAGGACGACGGCACGGTGACCATCGCCTCGGTCGACAAGAGCAAGGGCGACGAGGCGCGGCGGCGCATCGAGCTGATCACCGCCGACGTCGAGGTCGGCCGGGTGTACGAGGGTCGGGTCATCAAGCTGATGGACTTCGGCGCCTTCGTCAACATCCTGCCCGGTCGCGATGGTCTGGTGCACATCTCGCAGATTTCCGAAGAGCGGGTGGAGAACGTCTCCGACAAGCTCAAGGAAGGCCAGATCGTCAAGGTCAAAGTGCTGGAAGTCGACCGGCAAGGCCGCATCCGCCTGAGCATGAAGGCGGTGACGGAGTAGCCTCCGACGCCATTCCTCTTAAAAAAGGCCCGTCAGGGCCTTTTTTATTGGCTGCGGCGTTTGCATCCCGGACCGATGCCGCCAGATTAGATCCGCCATTCGCCGCGGATGAGGGAGAGAGCGTGAAGGCAACGCGCTTTCGCGACCGCGTGGAGGCGGGCCAGCG
The DNA here is from genome assembly GCA_937951875.1 of uncultured Alkalilimnicola sp. GTDB lineage: Bacteria > Pseudomonadota > Gammaproteobacteria > Nitrococcales > AK92 > JAAYIK01. The sequence continues at coordinate 38,826 of CALGAN010000048.1, forward strand.
GCTGGCCGAGGCGCTGCGCCGCTACGCCGGTCAGGACGATGTGCTGGTGCTGGCGCTGCCGCGCGGCGGCGTGCCGGTCGCCGCCGAGCTGGCCGATGCCTTGGGAGCGCCGCTCGATCTGATGCTGGTGCGCAAGCTGGGGACCCCGGGGCACGAGGAATTGGCGCTGGGCGCCATCGCCAGCGGCGGCGCCATCGTATTCAACGACGACTTGCTGGCCGCGCTGGGCATCGCCAGGGACACCATCGACGCGATCATCGAGCGCGAACGCAAGGAGTTGGCCCGCCGGGATTACGCCTATCGCGGCGCGCGGCCGCCGCCGGAGGTCGCCGGGAAAACCGTGCTGCTGGTGGACGACGGGCTGGCCACCGGTGCGACCATGCGCGCCGCGGTGCAGGCGCTGCGCCGCCAGCGGCCGGGAAGGGTGGTGGTGGCCGTGCCGGTGGCGCCGCCCGACACCGTGGAGCGGCTCCGCGCCGAGGTCGACGAGGTGGTGGCGTTGGCTACGCCCGAGCCGTTCTTCGGCGTCGGCCATTGGTATCAGGATTTCAGCCAGACGTCTGACGAGGAGGTGCGGGCGCACCTGGCCCGTCATTGGAAGGCGTCCAATAGGTAGATACCGGCGCTCGCCAGACCGCCGCCGATGGCCGCGCCGGCGGCCACGTCGCTGGGGTAGTGCAGACCGAGCATTACCCGGGACGTCGCCACCAGCAACGCGAACGGCACCACCAGCCAGCCGAGCTCGGGGAAGTGGAACAGCGTCAGCACCGAGAAGGCGGTGGCGTGCAGGGTATGGCCGGACGGAAAGCTATAGCGGTCCAGCGGCGGCGTGCGGCAACGGATCGCCGGCCAGGAGACGTAGGGCCGCTCGCGCATCAGGCGGTGCTTGATGGCCTTGTATACCGCCACGCCGACCAATCCCACCAATACCATGTGCACCGTCGGCGGCACGGCGCTCGGCCCGTAGGCGAGCGGCAGCGCCGCCAGCAGCGTGTACCAGAACGCCCCGTTGCCCAGGCGGCTGATCGCGGCGAAGAAGGTCCAGACCGCCCTGCGCTGGGCGGCGCGGTTGACGAGCAGGCAGAGCGTGAATTCCGCTTGGTCGAATCGGGCGAAGAGGCTTGTCGTTTTCGCTTCGGCCATGGTCCATCCCGTATCCGTGGCGTCTCCCATGCCGGCAACGGTCCGTGGGTTCCCGGCGTGGGCGGACTGGCATAGCGGGGCGCAAGTCCTTGCGAGCGAAGCCCTCGACGGACGTCACGAAAAATGAGGATGAGGGGAGGGGCTATTCAAGGCCGGCGGTCCGCGCCCGCCGGCCGCGTCGAGGTTCAATGCGGCAGCCGCGCGTACTCCAGCTGCCGGGCGGTGCGGGAGTGGGCGAGCAGTTGGCCGAGGGTGGCGATGCCGCGGCGCTGGGCATGGCGCAATACCACCAGCAGCAGTTCCGCGGTGGCCAGGGCGTCGGCGGCGGCATTGTGGCGGGTGCTGGCGTGCAGGCCGAAGTGCGACAGCCAGTGGTCCAGACCGGCATTGGGCGGTAGTGCGTCCGGCAGCAGCGCCGGCGCGATCTCGGCCAGATCGAGGAACAGCGGGTCGAAGCCGTGACTCAGGTAAAGCCTGATCGCCCGCTGCAGCATGCGCCGATCGAACGGGGCGTGGAACGCCACCAGCGGACTGTCATCGCAGAATCCGAGGAAGTCGGCCAGGGCCTGGCGGGGATCGCAGCCGGTGGCCAGCTGGGTCGGGGTGATGCCGTGGATGAGAATGCCGCCGACTGTGCCGTCGGTCGGCCGGCGCAGGGTGCGCTCGAACTGTTCGTGCAGGGCGATGCGCTGATTCCGCACGGCCACCGCGCCGATCGACAGCAGGTGGTCGCGCTCGGTATCGAGGCCGGTGGTCTCCACGTCCACCACCACCAGGCGGGCGGTGGCCAGCGGCTGGTCTTTCAGGCGCCGCGTCTGGCGGCGCCGGGCGATGAGCTGTTCAAGCCAGATCATAGGCGGTAGTCCATTTCGAGGCGGCGCTGCAGACGGCGGGCTTCGCGGAACGCCTCCTTCAGCGTGCGCCGGTCCAACGGGGTGAGCTGCTCGGGGTCGATGCGGTTGCTCAAGGGCCGGCCAGCCCGGCTCTGCGCCAAGTGGTTGCGCATGCGCAGCAGCTGGATCAGGCCGAAGGCTTGCGCCCAGGCCTCGGCGTCGGCGGCTGCCACCGCGCCGGCCTCGGCCAGTGCCCGCAACCGCTCGAGCGTGCCGGTGACTGGCAGGGCGCGCGCTAGGGCCAGCACGCGGGCGCCGTCGACGAAGGGCGTGAGGCCTTGCAGCTTGAGGTCGAGGGTGTCGGCGTCGTCGCCGTCGCGGCTGACCACGAAATCGCGAATCAGCCCCAGCGGCGGGCGTCGGCGCAGCGCGTTGGCCGCCAGCAACCGCAGAAAGATGCCGTTGTCGGCGGCATGATCGAGCACCCGCCGGTACATGGCGTCGACGTCGTGCCTCGGCCCCCAGATTGGCCGCAGGTCGAAGTAGATGGTGGAGTTGAGCAGGTTGTCCGGCGTGGCGCTGTCGATCATCGCCAGGAACCGCCGCCGCCATTCCTCGCCGCTCAGGCACAGCGCCGGATTGGAGGCCATGACCTTGCCCTTGCACAGCGGAAAGCCCAGGCGGTTCAGGGCATGGTTGATGGCTTCGGCAAGCGGCAGCAGGCGCGCACGCGCCCGTTCCACACCCAGCTCCGGCGGCGGTTCGAAGTAGATGCCGTTGTCCTGGTCGGTGGCCAGGGTCTGCTCGCGCCGGCCCTCGCTGCCGAAGGCCAGCCAGGTGAAGGGGAACCCCGGGTCGCCGTGCCTGGCCAGGCACAGCTCGATGGTGCGCGCTACGGTATGGTCGTTGAGCAGGGTGATGATGCCGGTGATCTGCGGCGCGTCGGCGCCGTGGGCCAGCATGGCCTCGATCAGCCGCCGGATCTGCGGCCGCAGGCTCTCCAGCTCGGCGATGTCGTCGGCGCGGCCGATGCAGCGGGTCAGATGCACCAGGTCGACCCGCTGCAGGGCGAACAGGTCGCGCTCGGACACCACGCCGAGCAGCCGCTCGCCGTCGAGCACGCAAACGTGGCCGAATTGCCGCTGGGCCATCAGCAGCGCCGCGTCGAAGCCGGAAGCCGTGGCCGGCAGACCGGCCGGATGGGGCGTCATCACCCGTTCGATGGGTTGTTCGAAATCCTGCTCGCCGACCGCCATCACCGCAAGCAGATCGTGCAGGGTGAAGATGCCGAGCGGACGTTGCTCGTCATCGCAGACTACGATGCTGCCCACCTTGTGGTGGTGCATGCGGCGCGCGGCGTCGCGCACGGTGGTGTGCGGCGGACAGGTGACCGGGGCGCGGCGGACGATCTGCCGCAACGGCGCGTTGAGCAAGGTCTGCGCGCCGAGCCGGTCGACCGCGTCGGTCTGGATCTGGCGGCTGACCCGCTCCAGCAGGCTGCTGACGCCGCGCAGGAAGAATTCGCGAAACGGCTGGCTGCGGGTGAACAGGGTGGCGAAATCCTCGCGCTCCAGCTCGTAGCAGAAGGTGTCGGTGACGGCGCGGTGCACGGTGCGGGTGGCGCGCTCGCCGAGCATGGCGCCGATCGGGAAGCATTCGCCGGCGGTGAGTAGCAGCACCTTGTCGGCCTCGCTGCCGCCGGTACCGGGGCGCTCGCCACGCACCTGGCCCTGCTTGATGATGTACAGCCGCTGCACGCGGCCGTGGGCGGGGGTGAGGATCTCCTCGCCGGCGGCGTAGAACGCCAGGCGGCAGCGCTCCACCAGCAGTCGCAGGTCCGGCTCGCTCATGTGATCGAAAGGGGCGAACCGGCGCAGGAATTCGATGGTGCTGTGGACGTTCTGAAGCACGCTGACGCGGCTCGGGTCGTCCCATTCCGGCATGGGGCGTTCCTCCGCTGACGATCGGCCGCAAAAAGCCCGACCGCCGCGGCGGTCGGGAAGGCGCGTTACACCGCTGGTTAAGAGGTTGCGATCGAGAAGAGCGTCGCGCTCAGCGATTGACGCGCTGCTCGATCAGGTTGTTGACCACCGACGGGTCGGCCAGCGTCGAGGTGTCGCCCAGGTTGTCGAGCTCGTTGCTGGCGACCTTGCGCAGGATGCGGCGCATGATCTTGCCGGAACGGGTCTTGGGCAGGGCCGGCGCCCACTGGATGACGTCCGGCGAGGCGATCGGGCCGATTTCCTTGCGCACCAGGCTAACCAGCTCCTGCTTGAGCTCGTCGGACGGCTGGTAGCCGTTGATGAGCGTGACGTAGCAGTAGATGCCCTGGCCCTTGATCGGGTGCGGGTAGCCCACCACCGCCGCTTCCGCCACCTTGGGGTGCAGCACCAGCGCGCTCTCCACCTCGGCGGTGCCCAGGCGGTGGCCGGAGACGTTGATCACGTCGTCCACGCGGCCGGTGATCCAGTAGTAGCCGTCCTTGTCGCGGCGCGCGCCGTCGCCGGTGAAGTACTTGCCCGGGTAGGTGCTGAGATAGGTCTGGATGAAGCGCTCGTGATCGCCGTAGACGGTGCGCATCATGCTCGGCCAGGCCCGGGTGATGCACAGGTTGCCTTCGGCGGCGCCCTCCAGCGGTTTGCCGTCGTTGTCCACCAGCTCCGGCACGACGCCGAACATCGGCCGGGTGGCCGAGCCGGGCTTGAGCGCGGTGGCGCCGGGCAGCGGCGCGATCATGATCGAGCCGGTCTCGGTCTGCCACCAGGTGTCGACCACCGGGCAGCGGCCTTCGCCGACCACGCGGTGATACCACTCCCAGGCCTCCGGGTTGATCGGCTCGCCCACCGAGCCCAGCAGCCGCAGGCTCTTGCGGGAGGTCTTCTTGACGTAGTCGTCGCCCTCGCCCATGAGCGAGCGGATGGCGGTGGGGGCGGTGTAGAAGATGGTGACCTGATGCTTGTCCACCACCTGCCAGAAGCGCGAGGCGTCGGGATAGGTGGGCACGCCCTCGAACATCAGCGTGGTGGCGCCGTTGGCCAGCGGGCCGTAGACGATGTAGCTGTGGCCGGTGATCCAGCCGACGTCGGCGGTGCACCAGAAGATGTCGCCGTCGTGGTAGTCGAACACGTACCGGTGGGTCATGGTGGCGCCCAGCAGGTAGCCGCCAGTGGTGTGCAGCACGCCCTTGGGCTTACCGGTCGAGCCGGAGGTGTAGAGGATGAACAGCGGATCCTCGGCGCCCATTTCCTCCGGCGGGCAGTCGCTGCCCACGGTCTCGGCCGCCTCGTGATACCAGACGTCGCGGTTCTCGAACCAGTTGATGTTGCCGCCGGTGCGCTTGACCACCAGCACGGTGTGCACGTTGGGGCAGAAATCCAGCGCCCGGTCGACGTTGCTCTTGAGCGGCACGCGCTTGCCGCCGCGCACGCCCTCGTCGGCGGTGATCACCACCCGGCAGTCGGAGTCGAGGATGCGGTCCTTGAGCGCTTCCGGCGAGAAGCCGCCGAACACCACCGAGTGGATCGCGCCGATGCGGGTGCAGGCCAGCATGGCCACCGCCGCCTCGGGGATCATCGGCAGATAGATGCAGACCCGGTCGCCCTTCTTGACGCCCTTGGCCTTGAGGACGTTGGCGAAACGACAAACCTGCTCGTGCAGCTGCCGGTAGGTGATGCGCTTGCTGTCGGCGGGATCGTCGCCTTCCCAGATGATGGCGACCTGATCGCCGCGGCTCTCAAGGTGCCGGTCCAGGCAGTTGTAGCTGACGTTGAGCTTGCCGCCCTCGAACCAGCGGATGACCCCCTTGCTCAGATCCGAGCCGTCGACCTTGTCCCAGCGCTTGAACCAGGTCAGGAACTTCTCGGCCTGCTCGGCCCAGAAGCCGTCCGGGTCCTCGACCGAGCGGCGGTACATCGCCAGATAATCCGCTTCGCTCAGCCAGGCTTTGGCGGCGACTTCGGAGGGAACGGGGTAGACCTTCTCTGACATCACTCTCCTCCCTTAACCAATCCTTTTCGCAAAGAAATTGTTGTTTTGTCCCGGCTCGGTCCCTGGGCGGGTCTGCGCTTTTAGCCTAGCAGACCGTTTTCCGGCTCGACGCCGCCGGCACCGGACCGACGTCAAAAAGGGGCGCCCCTTGGGTGTTCGGGGGCGGGGGCGCCCAACCGTGGAACGACCGTGTGTCCGTCCGGCGCCGGTGGCTGCGCCTCAGTGCGCCACCGCGCCTTCGGCGCCGATGCCGGTCTGCGAGCGCACGAACTGCGCCTCGAATGCCTCCCTTTCAGCTTCGGCGCTGACGCTGTGGTCGGTGATCGAGAACAGCCAGCAGCCGATGAACGCCGCCGCCATCGAGAACAGCGCCGGATAGCTGTAGGGGAAGATGGCCTTGGCGTTGCCGAGCACGTCCACCCACACCGTCGGCGACAGCACCACCAGCACCACCGAGACGCCCAACCCGATCGCGCCGCCCCAGAACGCGCCGCGGGTGGTCAAGCCCTTCCAGAACATCGACAGCAGGATGATGGGGAAGTTGGCGCTCGCGGCGATGGCGAAGGCCAAGCCCACCATGAAGGCGATGTTCTGCTTCTCGAACAGAATCCCCAGACCGATGGCGAGGATGCCCAGAACAATGGTGGCGATCTTGGAGACCTTCATCTCCTGCGCCTCGTTCACCTTGCCGCGGCGGAACACGTTGGCGTAGAGGTCGTGCGACACCGCCGAGGCGCCGGCCAGCGCCAGGCCGGCCACCACCGCCAGGATGGTGGCGAAGGCCACCGCCGAGATGAAGCCGAGGAACAGGTTGCCGCCGACCGCGTGCGCTAGATGCACCGCCGCCATGTTGCCGCCGCCGATCAGCTTGCCGGCGCCGTCCAGGTACTGCGGATTGGTGGCGACCAGGGTGATGGCGCCGAAGCCGATGATGAAGGTCAGGATGTAGAAGTAGCCGATGAAGCCGGTGGCGTAGAACACCGACTTGCGCGCTTCCTTGGCGTCGGCCACGGTGAAGAAGCGCATGAGGATGTGCGGCAGACCGGCGGTGCCGAACATCAGCGCCAGGCCCAGCGAGATGGCCGAGATCGGGTCGGAGACCAGGGTGCCGGGCGCCATGATCGCCTCATGCTTGGCATGCACCTCCACGGCCTTGGCGAACATTGCCTCCGGGCTGAAACCGAAGTGCCAGAGCGCGGCCAGCGCCATGAACGACGCGCCGGACAGCAGCAGCACCGCCTTGATGATCTGCACCCAGGTGGTGGCTAGCATGCCGCCGAAGGTGACGTAGAGGATCATCAGCACGCCGACCAGGATCACCGCGATGTTGTAGTCCAGCCCGAACAGCAGCTTGATCAGCTGCCCGGCGCCGACCATCTGGGCGATCAGATACAGCGCCACCGTGGCCAGCGAGCCGACCGCCGCCAGCGAGCGGATCGGCTTCTGCTGCAGGCGGTAGGAGGCGACGTCGGCGAAGGTGTAGCGGCCCAGGTTGCGCAGCCGCTCGGCGATCAGGAACAGGATGATCGGCCAGCCGACCAGGAAGCCGATGGAGTAGATCAGCCCGTCGAAGCCGCTGGTGAACACCAGCGCGGAAATGCCTAGGAACGAGGCCGCCGACATGTAGTCGCCGGCGATCGCCAGGCCGTTCTGGAAGCCGGTGATGCCGCCGCCGGCGGTGTAGAAGTCGCTGGTGGTGCGGGTGCGCTTGGAGGCCCAGTAAGTGATGCCCAGCGTGGCCGCCACGAACAGCAGGAACATGACGATGGCGTGGACGTTCACCGCCTGCTTTTCGGTCTGGCCGGTGAGCGCATCGGCCCAGGCGGTACCGCAGACGCCCCAGGCGCCGAGGGTGAGCAGAAGACGTTGACGGAGCTTCATCACACGCCTCCCCGAACGGCAGCGCGCCCGACGAAAGCGCCGTCGTGGGCGGCGCCGTCACGGATGGCTTGAGTGAGACGGTCGAACTCGGTATTGGCTTTGTGTACGTAGATGCCGGTGAGCGCGAACGAGACCAGGATCAGGGCAATGCCGATCGGAATGCCGACGGTGATCACCGAACCCTGCGCCACCGGTACCGCCAGCGCCTGCGGCGCGAAGGCGATCACCAGAATGAAGGCGTAATACAGTCCCAGCATGATGGCGGACAGAATCCAGCCGAGCCGGCTGCGCTTCGCCACCAATTCTTGGAAATGCGGATTGTTGCGGATCTTTGCCGCTGCGACAGCGTTCACTCGAATCTCCTCCTGCAGTGCCAATGTTTCCTGGCTTGTTTTTGATTCTGCGAGGCCGCTACGGATGGCGACCGTCGAATGGCCAGCCAAAACCGTGCCAGGAGGATTGTTTCCCGTGGAAACAATGGGTTATTGGATTTTGTGCGGTGCGCCGCGGCCCGCGGTGTTACCGATGGTAACGCCGTGCTGGGTGGGCTGGTAACACTGGCGCGGCCACTAGCGGTGGCCGCTGCGCGGGCGCGGGATTCCCAGCCGCTGGCGCTTTTCCCACAGTGCCTTGCGGCTGATGCCCAGGCGGCGAGCCAGCTCGGTTTCGGTGAGCCGGTCCTGGTGCTGGAGCACGAAGGAACGGAAATAGGCCTCCAGGGACGGATCGCCGGTATCCGGCGGTTCGGCGGCGGGCGCGGTAGGCAGCGCCAGCAGCTCGGGCGTGATCACGGTGCTGTCGGCCAGGATCACGGCGCGTTCGATCACGTTCTCCAGCTCGCGTACGTTGCCCGGCCAGCGGTAGGCGCGGATCGCCGCCAGCGCCTCGTCGCTCAGGCGCAGCAGCGGCCGGTGCAGGCGCTGGCAGGCTTTCTCCAGCAGGTAGCAGGCCAGCTCCGCCACGTCCTCGCCGCGCTCGCGCAGCGGCGGTAGGCGGATTTCCACCACGTGGATGCGGAAGTAGAGATCCTCGCGGAACTCACCGCGCTCGACCATGGCCGCCAAGTCGCGGTGCGTGGCCGCCACCAGTCGCACGTCCACCCGGCGGGCGGCGGCCGCGCCTACCCGGCGGATCTCGCCTTCCTGCAGCACCCGCAGCAGCCGCGCCTGCGCCGGTAGCGGCAGCTCGCCGATCTCGTCCAGGAACAGGGTGCCGCCGTCGGCCGCTTCCACCAGGCCCTGGCGGGCGCCGACCGCGCCGGTGAACGCGCCTTTCTCGTGGCCGAACAGCTCGGCTTCGATCAGGGTGTCGGGAATGGCGGCGCAGTTCACCGCGATCAGCGGCGCGTCGCGCCGCGGGCTGCGCTCGTGCAGGGCGCGCGCCACCAGCTCCTTGCCGGTGCCCGACTCGCCGGTGATCAGCACGGTGGCGTCGGTCGGCGCCACCTTGGCGATCCAGGTGAACACCTGCTGCATGGCCGGACTGCGTCCGACCATGCCCGCTACCGGGTAGTCGCGGTCGAGATCGGCCTTGAGCGCGGCGTTCTGCCGCTGCAGGCGGTGCTCCTTGAGGACGCGGCGCACCGTCAGCAGCAGCTCGTCGTGGTCGAACGGCTTGGCCAGATAATCGACCGCGCCTTCCTTCATGGCCTCCACCGCCGAGCGGATGCTGGCGTAGCTGGTCATGATGATCACCGGCACGCCCTTGGCCAGGGCGATGGCGTCGGTGCCGGGCGCGCCCGGCAGGCGCAGGTCGCAGATGATCAGATCGAAGTCGCCGAAGCGGTGGGCGGCGCCGGCCTCTTCCAGCGACCGGGCGTCGCTGACGTCGAAGCCGTTGCGTTCGAGCAAACGGCGCATGGAACCGCGAATGATGTCCTCGTCCTCGATGATCAGAATGCGCGGCATGACTACTCCCTGGGCGGCGACAGCGGCAGGCTCAGCCGCACGCGGGTGCCAGCGGCCGAACTCTCCAGCTGCAGGTCGCCGCCATGCTCCTTGACGATGTTGTAGACCAGCGGCAGGCCCAGGCCGGTGCCTTGGCCGGCCGGCTTGGTGGTGAAGAACGGCTCCAATACCTTGTCGTGGATGTGCTCGGGGATGCCAGGGCCGTTGTCGGCCACCACGATGTCGGCGGTGCGGTCGCCGCGGGTCGCGCTCACCTCCACCCGGCCGCCGTCCGGGCAGGCGTCGGCGGCGTTGGAGAACAGATTGACGAACACCTGCACCAGTCGCTGGGCGTCGCCGTGCACCCACAGGTCGCGGTCGACCCGATTGTCGAACTGCAGCTGCTGAGCGCGCTTGGACAGCTGCACCAGGCGCCGCGCCTCCTCCACGGTGTCGGCCAGCCGCACCGGCGCCAGCGCCCGCTCGCCGCTGCCGTCGTGGGCGTAGCTGATCAGGGTGTGGACGATGTTGCTGATGCGGCGGGTCTGTTCCAACACCTGCTCGGCCAGCACGGCTACCACGCGCGGGTCCGATTCGTGGCGTAGATCCTGGGCCAGGCAGGCGATGGCCGTGACCGGATTGCCGATCTCGTGCGCCACGCCGGCCGCCAGGCGGCCGATCGACGCCAGGCGCTCGCTGTGGATGAGCTTTTGCTCCAGCCGCTGCCGCTCGGTGAGATCCTCCACCAGCAGCAGCTTGTCGCTCGATTCGCCGCGGCCGGGTTCGGCGATGACCGCCTTGTGCAGGCTCAGCCAGCGTGTCTCGCCGCCGACCGTCAGCGGCCGCTTGTGGGCATGGGTGGCGTCCTCAGCCAGGAACCCGGTCAGGAACGGCCCCCAGGGCGGCGGCAGCTCGGCGGTGGTGTGGCCGCTGGCGGCGTCGGTGCTGATGCCGGTCAGACGGGCCATGGCCGGGTTCCAGCGGGTGATGCGGCCCTGGGCGGTCACGGCGACGATGCCCAGCGGCAGATCCTCCAGGATCTGCCGGTAGTAGCGGCGCAGCTCGTCGAGCTCGGCGGCGATGCCGCGGAAGCTGCTGCGCGACTGTTCCAGCCGCTCCTCGATCAGGCGCACGTTCTGCGCCAGCGCTGCGCGCGTGTCGTGATCCAGCTCCAGCCGCTCGTCGACGATCATGCGCGCCAATATCGGTCCCATCAGGCCAGAGAGGTTGCGCTCGATCTGGTCGCGCAGCAGCCGCAGCTTTTCCGGGCGGCGCTCGTCCCAGGTCAGACCCAGGTCCTGCAGTGCCTTCGCCACCTCCAGCCGAGCGGCGTGCTCGCCGGTCATCGGCGCCAGCTCCTCCACGAATTGCTGCGGCGCCCGCAGCCGCAGCGCACCCTGCGGGATCTTCAGGCCGGTTTGACGGCAGGCCGCCGCCGCCTCGCGCTCGCGCGCCCGCTGCGGCAGGATCAGCGACACCAGCACGAACACCAGGGTGTTGACGCTCAGCGACCAGAAGGTGAGCGCACCGTACACGCTGCTGCTGTAGCCGGCCGGCACGCCCAGCCAGGCCAGGGCGTTGACGCCGGTGAGCGCCGGCAGCAGCGCGCCCGCGCCCCAGATCGCGCCGCCGCTCAGCAGCCCGAGGATGAAACCGGGGCCGGTGGCGCGCGGCCAGTACAGCACGCCGACGATGCCCGGCAGGAACTGGGCCATGGCCAGGAACGAGATCAGGCCCCAGGACACCAGTCCCTCGCTGCGCTCCAGCATGTGGTAAAAGCCGTAGCCGGCCGCGATCAGCGCGGCGATGATGGCGCGCCGCAGCCAGCGCAGCGCCGAGTACAGATCGCGGTCCGGGCGCGGCTTGAGCAGCGGCAGCACCAGGTGGTTGAGCGACATCGACGACAGCGCCAGCGTCTCGACGATGATCATGGCGCTGGCCGCGGAAATGCCGCCCAGGTAGATCAGGATCACCAGCGCCGGCGACTGGCTGAGCCAGGCCAGGCCGAGCACGTAGTGGTCGGGATTGGCCGCCGGCTGCAGAGTCAGGCCGGCCCAGAGAATCGGCGGGATAGCGATCGCCAGCAGCAGCAGGAACAGCGGGAAGCCCCAGCTGGCGGTCAGCAGCGCGCGCGGGTTGAGGTTCTCGGTGAACATCATGTGGAACTGGCGCGGCAGCAGGAAGCCGGCGGCGAAGGTGATCAGCAGCAGGCTGCTCCAGGGGCCGTCGATGACCGGCCGGTAGAAGGCGGCCAGCTGCGCCGGGTTGTCCCGCAGCCACCGGTCGAGGCCGCCCAGATCGCCGAACGCCATCATCACCGCCACGCCGGCGAGGATCAGCAGCCCCAGCAGCTTGATCAGCGACTCGAAGGCGATGGCCATCACCAGTCCGGCGTGTTTCTCGCGCGGCGTGACGTGGCGGGCGCCGAAGATGATGGCGAACACCGTCACCACGATGCAGAAGCCGATCGCCACCGCGGTCGGCGAGTCCTGCGCGGTGAGGATCTGGGTGGCGTCCACCACCGCCCGGATCTGCAGGGCGATGTACGGCAGGATGCCGGTGAGCATCATCAGCGTCACCAGCACGCCGGCCAGGTGGCTGTCGAACCGGAACGCGAACAGATCGGCCAGCGAGGTCAGCTGGTGGCTGCGGGTCAGCCGCAGCAGTGGCAGCAGCAGCAGCGGCGTGAGGATGAAGGCCAGGGTGACGCCCAGATAGATGGTCAGGAACAGCATGCCCTGCTGGGCGGCGAAGCCGACGCTGCCGTAGTAGCTCCAGGTGGTGGCGTATACCCCCAGCGACAGCACGTACACCAGCGGATGGTGCGTGATCCGCTCCGGTAGCCAGCGCTCGGTGGCGTAGGCGATCAGGAACAGCAGCAGCAGATAGCCCACGCCCCACAGCGAGAGCGTGGTGATGCTAAAGCTCATGTCCCCGCATCCGCCGGGCCAGCAGGGCGATCAGGGCGATGATCGCCAGCCAGATCAGGTACGGCAGATACCAAGGCGGCGTCAGCGCGATCCACCAGAGCGCGAACGGCGAGGTCAGCAGGAACAGCGCCAATAGCAGGAGCGCGACGCTCTCGGTAACGGCGCCGTTGTCGTGAACGGTGGCCATGGGGGACTCCTCCTGGGCACGGCTCGAATCCGGCGACATGGATGCCGCTCTAATATGGTTGTTACCGAAGGTAGCACCGGGCGCGCCGGAAGCAACCCTGCTTTAGTCGCAAATGGGGGTGGTCACCGCCGCCGGCACGCGCGTCGGATCCCAGTGTGCGCGGGCCCAGGTCCATAGCTCGTCTAGGCTGCCGCGCACGTCCGCCGGCGGCGGATGGCCGAGGAATGCCAGCGCCGCGGCCAGCTGCGGCACGGGGCGGGTCGGATCGAGCGGGGGGGCGTGGGTCTGCTTGCTCAGCTTCTGGCCGAGGGCGTTGACGGCGATGGGCAGGTGCAGATAGCGCGGCGTGGGCAGGCCCAGGCGCTGCTGCAGCAGGATCTGCGGCGGCGTGCAGGCCAGCAGGTCGCGGCCGCGCACCACCTCGGTGATGCCGCTGGCGGCGTCGTCCACCACCAGCGCCAAGTGATAGGCGAACACCCCGTCGGCGCGCAGTACCACGAAGTCACCCAGCTCCGCCTCGATGTCCATGGCCACCGGTCCCTGCACGGCGTCGACGAAGGCGATGCGCGCGCCGGCGGTGCGCAGCCGCCAGCTGTACTGGCTGCGGCCGGGATCGTGGCCGCTGCGGCAGGTGCCCGGATAAATGGGCCCGGCCGGGCCGAGCGCGGCGCGGGCGGCGATCTCCCGGCGCGAGCAGGTGCAGCGGTAGACGGCGTCGGCGCGACGCAGCGTCTCCAGCGCCTCCCGGTAGGCCTCGCTGCGCTGGCTCTGGTACAGCACCGGCCCGTCCCAGGTGAAGCCGAAGGCTTCGAGCGTGCGTAGAATGGCGTCGGCCGCGCCGGGCACCACCCGCGGCGGATCCAGGTCCTCGATCCGCAGCCACCATTCGCCGCCGACGCGCCGGGCCTGCAAGTAGCTGCCCACGGCGGCGATCAGCGAGCCGAAGTGCAGGGGCCCACTGGGAGTGGGGGCGAAACGGCCGCGGTAGATCGAGGGCGTGGTGTCGGTTGCGCTCATGGACTGACTGCGCCGATAGGCGGCCACAGTTTAAAGTGGAACGCTGACAGCGCCTATCGGGATAGGCGCCGGATACTTACCGTCTGTCATCGGAGCCTATTGTGTCGGAATTCGCTTTTGGTCCCATCGCCGATCGCCTTGCGCACATCGAACCCTTCCACGTGATGGAACTGCTCACGCGCGCCCGCGCCCTGGAGACGGCCGGCCGCTCGATCGTCCACATGGAGGTCGGCGAGCCGGACTTTCCCACCGCCGAGCCGGTGGTCGCCGCCGGTATCAAGGCGCTGCGGCGCGGCGATACCTTCTACACGCCGGCGGCCGGCCTGCCGGCGCTGCGCGAGGCACTCAGCGACTACTACCGGCGCGAGTACGGCGTGACGGTCGATCCATCCCGGATCTTCGTCACGCCGGGCGCGTCCGGCGCGCTGTTGCTGGCCTTAGCGCTGCTGGTGGATCCGGGCGCCGAGGTGCTGGTGCCGGATCCCGGCTATCCCTGCAACCGGCATTTCGTGCGCTTGCTCAACGGTCAGCCGGTGGCCTTGCCGGTGGAGCCGGAGCACAACTACCAACCGAGCGCCGAGCAGCTGCTGCGGCATTGGGGCGCGCGCACCGCCGCCGCCATGCTGGCGTCACCGGCCAACCCGACCGGCACCCTGCTGAGCGCGGACGAGCTGGCGGCGCTGGCCGCCGCCGCCAAGAGCCGGCGCGGGCAGCTGATCGTCGATGAGATCTACCACGGTCTGACCTACGGCGTGCGGGCGGCGACCGCGGCCGAGCTGGATGTGTTCGTGGTCAACAGTTTCTCGAAATACTTCGGCATGACCGGCTGGCGCCTGGGTTGGCTAGTGGTGCCGGAAGGCTACCAGCGGGCCGCGGAGAAGGTGGCGCAGAACGTGTTCATCGCCGCGTCGACGCCGGCCCAGCACGCGGCGCTGGCCTGCTTCACGCCGGAGGCCAAGGCGATCTTCGAGCAGCGCCGCCAGGCGTTCGAGGAGCGCCGCAACTTCCTGCTGCCGGCGCTGCGCGCGCTGGGCTTCGACATCCCGGGTCGGCCGGACGGCGCCTTCTATCTGTACGCCGACTGCAGCGCGCTGACCGACGACAGCTTCGCCTTCGCCATGGAGCTGCTGGAGCGGGGCGGCGTGGCGGTCACGCCCGGGCGCGACTTCGGCAGCCGCCGGCCCGAGCGGTTCCTGCGCTTTGCTTACACCACCTCGCTGCCGCAGCTGCAGGAGGGCGTGAGGCGCCTGGCCGCGTTCCTGGGCAAGCCGGCGCCGTAGCCGGTGGGCGCGAGCGCGGCTTAGCGGCCGCGCTCGCCCTCCTGGCGCCACTCCCGCACCCACAGCAGGGTGCCGCCGATCACACCGGTGGGCATGGCCAGCAGGTTCAGCCCCGGGATCAGGGTCATGGCCATCATGCCGAAGCCGAAGCCCAGCGCCAGCGCGCGGCGGCGGCGCAGCTGCTCCCGCACCTGGGGAAAGCGCAGGCCGCGGTTGCCCATCGGGTAGTCCAGGTATTCCAGCGCCAGCGCCCAGGCGCCGAACAGCGCCCACAGCGGCGCTGCCGCCATGTTCGCCACCGGGATCAGCAACAGCAGACCGAGCGGCACCATCAGCTTCAGGAAGTAGCCGTACTTGCGCAGCTCGCTACCGATCGAGGCCGCCGCCTCCTGCAGCAGCGACAGCTGCGATTCCGGCGGCGGGTGGCCGCTCGCCAGCTGCTCCACCCGCGCCGCCAGCGGGCCGTTGAACGGCGAGCCGATCAGGTTCGCCACCAGCGTGAAGGTGTAGAACATCAGCACCGCGGCGGCGATCACGAACAGCGGCCACAGCAGCCAATGCACGGCCAGCACCAGGGCACGCAGCAGCTGCGCCCACCACTCGCCGCCGGCGAAGCGCTCCGGGTCCGGCAGCAGCCAGTTCAGCAGGTCGCCGAACAGGTGGCCGCCGAACGCGAACAGCAGCGCGAACACCAGCACGTTGACCAGGATCGGCGCCAGCACGAAGCGCCGCAGCTGCGGCGCCCACAACAGGCGGAAGGCGCGCGGCAGGTAGGAGATGCCGATCAGGAAATCACGCATCGGCTCGGTCCGTCCGGTCGGCGCCCGACGCGCTTACGGCAGCTCGACCCGGGCCGGCGCGGTCCAGCCCGGCTTGCGGTACTCGGCCACCACCGTGGTGTAGATGCCGCCGCGCACGTTGAACTCGGCGGTGATGCGCATGAACCGGGGTTCGGTGGCGCGCACCAGATCGTCGAGGATCTCGTTGGTCACCCGCTCGTGGAAAGCGCCCTCGTTACGGAACGACCACATGTACAGCTTGAGCGCCTTCAGCTCGACGCAGCGCTGGTCGGGGACATAATCGATATAGAAGGTGCCGAAATCCGGCTGGCCAGTCTTGGGGCACAGGCAGGTGAACTCGGGGACGCGGATCTTGATGGTGTAGTCCCGCTCCGGCTGCGGGTTGGGGAAGGTCTCGAGATCCTTGCTGGGCTTGGTGGTCATGGCTTTCCAAGATGAGGGTATGTCGGGATAATGGACGACATATCTTACATGGCCGTACCGCGCCCTACGACCACGTCATGGT
Organism: uncultured Alkalilimnicola sp.; assembly: GCA_937951875.1. GTDB lineage: Bacteria > Pseudomonadota > Gammaproteobacteria > Nitrococcales > AK92 > JAAYIK01. Next base: position 55,275 of record CALGAN010000048.1, read on the forward strand.
TTCGCTGCATCCGGGCCGGTTAGGCTAAAGCCAGTCTACGTCGGACTCCGAACAAGGGGCGCGCTACCCGCGGATGCGGCTCACCAAGATCAAACTTGCCGGCTTCAAGTCGTTCGTCGACCCCACCACCGTGGTGCTGCCTAGCCAGCTGGTGGGCGTGGTCGGCCCGAACGGCTGCGGCAAGTCCAACATCATCGATTGCGTGCGTTGGGTGATGGGCGAGAGCTCCGCCAAAAACCTGCGCGGCGAGTCGATGACCGACGTCATCTTCAACGGCTCCGCCACCCGCAAGCCGGTGTCGCAGGCGTCGGTGGAGCTGATCTTCGACAACCGCGATGGCGGTCTCGGCGGCCAGTACGCCTCCTACGCCGAGATCTCGGTCAAGCGCGTGGTCAATCGCGAGGGGCAGAGCACCTACTATCTCAACGGCACCCGCTGTCGCCGCCGCGACATCATGGACGTGTTCCTCGGCACCGGCCTGGGGCCACGCAGCTACGCCATCATCGAGCAGGGCATGATCTCGCGTGTGGTCGAGGCCAAGCCCGAGGAGCTGCGCGCCTACTTGGAGGAAGCCGCCGGCATCGCCCTGTACAAGGAACGCCGCAAGGAAACCGAGCGGCGCATGCAGGACACCCGCGACAACCTGGCGCGCCTGAACGATCTGCGCGAGGAGGTCGGCCAGCAGCTGGAGAAGCTCAAGCGCCAGGCAGAGACCGCCGAGCGCTACAAGGCGCTCAAGGCCGAGGAGCGGGCGCGGCGCGGCGAGCTGGTGGCGCTGCGCATCCAGGCCCTGGAACGGGAGCTGGCGCTCCTGGAGCAGACCCTGAACGAGCGCCAGACCGCGGTCGAGGCCGTGATGGCGCGCCAGCGCGAGCTGGAGCTGGCGATCGAGAAGACCCGCGAGCGCCATATCGAGAGCGGCGACGCCCTCAACGAGGTGCAGGCGCGCTACTACGCCATCGGCAGCGACATCGCCCGCATCGAGCAGCAGATCGCCCACCAGCGCGAACTGCGCGACAAGCAGCAGAAGGAGCTGGCGCACAACCAGGAGGCGCTGCGCGAGCTGGAGCTGGCCATCGAGCAGGACGAGGAGAAGCTGGCGGTGTTGCGCGCGCGGCTGGAGGAAATCGAGCCGCAGCTGGAGCTGGCCGCCGCCGCCGAGGACGAGGCCAAGGATCGGGTCGCCGAGGCGCAGGACGCGCTCGATGAGCTGCAGCGGCGCTGGGACGAGTTCAACGAATCGGCCGCCGCCTCGGTGCGGGAGGCTCAGGTCGAGCGCGCCCGCATCGAGCAGTTCGAGCGTCGCGCCCAGGAGCTGCTGCGCCGCCGCGAGCGGCTGGAGAGCGAGCATGAGGCGGTCGGCCTGGACGCGCTGGAAGAAGAGGTGGAAGCGCTCGCCGAGCAGGAGCAGGCGCTGCGCGAGGAGCTGGAAACCGTCGGCGAGCAGATCGAGGAATACCAGGACCGTCTGGCCGAGCTGCGCGAGCGGCTCGACGACCAGCGCGAGCAGCTCGACGAAGCCCGCGGCCGGTTGCAGGCCGAGCAGGGGCGGCTACGTTCGCTGGAGACGCTGCAGCAGGCCGCGCTGAGCGGCGACGGTCCGCTGGCGCAGTGGCTGGCCGAGCGCAGCTGGCAGGGCAAGCAGCGGCTGGTGCAGCTGATGGAGGTCGAGCCCGGCTGGGAGCGGGCGGTGGAGACCGCGCTCGGCGGTGCCCTGCAGGCCCTGTCCATGGCCGACCTCGCCACCGCCGAGGCCCAGCTGCGGACCGTGCCCAAGGGCGAGCTGGTGCTGTACGCGGCCGGCGGCGCCGCCGCCGGGGCCCCGGCCGATGCCTTGCTGTCCAAGGTGAAAGGGCCGGCGGTGCTGGCCGATCTGCTCGCCGGTGTCCGCTGCGCCGAGGATCTGGCGGCGGCCCAGGCGCTGCGCGCCGCGCTGGGACCGGGCGAGTCGGTGATTACCCGCGACGGGCTCTGGCTCGGCCGTAACTGGGCGCGAGTGCACGCCGGCGAGGATGGCCGCAGCGGCGTGCTGGCGCGCGAGCGCGAGATCCACGCCCTCAAGCAGGACATCGAGGAATTGGAGCGGCGCTGCCGCGAGCTGAGCGACGCCGTGGAGGAGTGTGAGGACGCGGTCGCCGAGTGCCAGGAGCAGCTCGACGAGCGGCTCACCGAGCGCAGCGAGATCAACCGCCGGCTCGGCACGCTGCACGGCCAGCTCGAGGGGCGGCGCACCCGCTTGCAGGAATACCGGCAGCGCCGCCAGCGCCTGGCCGAGGAGCTGGCCGAGATCGAGCGCGAGCTGGAGCGTGGCGCGCAGGAGATCCAGGAGGCGCGGGAGCGCCTGCAGGACGCTCTGGACAGGGGCGGGGAGCTGGACGAGCAGCGCGAGCGCTTGCAGCGCGAGCGCGCCGAGCTGCAGGAACGGCTTGGCGAATACCGCCACCAGCTGAACAGCAGCCGCGAGAACCGTCACGCGTTGTCGCTCAAGATCGAGAGCGCCGTCGCCGCCCAGCGCTCGATCGAGGAGGGGCTGACCCGCATGCGCGCGCAGTACGAGCGCGCCGTGGTCCGCCGCGACGAGCTGGCGCAGGCGCTGGAGGAGCTGGCCGATCCGGCCGCCGCCTTCGCCGCCGAGCGCGAGGCGCTGCTGGCGCAGCGGCTCGAGGTCGAGCAGCAGCTTGGCGCCGCGCGCAGTGCGCTGGCCGCCGCCGAGAACGCCCTGCGCGAGCTGGAGAAGGAGCGGGCCGAGGCCGATCGCCGCGCCCAGGAGCTACGCGCCGGTCTGGAGGACGGCCGGCTGCGGGCGCACGAGCTCAAGGTGCGGCGCGAGGGCGAAGAGGCCCGATTGACCGAGCTGGGGCTGGAATATGCGCAGGTGTTGGCCGCGCTGCCGCCGGATGCGGTCGAGAGCGAGTGGCAGGCGCAGCTGGAGCGCTTGGAGCAGCGCATCGCCCGCCTTGGACCGATCAACCTGGCGGCCATCGACGAGTACGAGGCGCTCAAGGAGCGTGCCGGCTATCTGGAGAGCCAGCACGCCGACCTGACCGAGGCGCTGGAGACGCTAGAAGCGGCGATCCGCAAGATCGACCGCGAGACCCGGCAGCGCTTCAAGGAGACTTTCGACAAGGTCAACGCCGGGATGCAGCGCATCTTCCCGCGCTTGTTCGGCGGCGGGCAAGGCTACCTGGAGCTGACCGGCGATGACCTGCTGGAGACCGGCGTGGCCATCATGGCGCGGCCGCCAGGCAAGCGCATCACCAACATCCACCTGCTGTCCGGCGGCGAGAAGGCGCTGACCGCGGTGGCGCTGGTATTCGCGATCTTCGAACTCAATCCCTCGCCGTTCTGCATGCTCGACGAGGTGGACGCGCCGCTGGACGAGGCCAACGTCGGCCGCTTCTGCGAGATGCTGGTCGAGATGTCGTCTCGCGTACAATTTATATTCATCACCCACAACAAGGTCACCATGCAGATCGCTCAGCACCTGCAAGGCGTCACCATGCACGAACCAGGTGTATCGCGCCTGGTGGCGGTGGACGTGGACGAAGCGGTACGGTTGGCGACGGCATAGCGACTTTTCGACACGGGAACCGCCATGGACGAAATTCGTTGGATCTTGCTAGGCGTCGGCGCCATCGCGGTGGCCGGTGTCTACGCCTTTACGCGCTGGCAGGACGCTCGGCGCGAGAACGGCCGCCGTCGCAAAGCCGACGAGCCCAAGCTCGACGACGCGCTCAAGGGCCTGGACGAGATCGTCGCCGACCGCGACCCGCTCACCGGGTCGGCCACGGTGCTGGACGATGTCGAGCTGGGCGAAGTGCGGGTCCGGCCGGCGGCCGGGCCGGCGCCGGTTCGCGCCGAGGCGGAGCCGGAGCCGACCGAGTCGGCCGAGGCCGGCGAGGACAAGGTTATCGTGCTCAACGTCGCCACCACCGACGGCCGTATGTTCGAGGGCGAAGAGCTGGTGGCGGCGCTGACCGAGGTCGGCATGCGCTACGGCGCCCATTCGATCTATCACCGCATGCTCGAAACCCGTGGCGGCGCGGTGTCGCTCTATAGCGCCGCCAACATCCTCAAGCCCGGCACCTTCGAGCCGGAGCGGCTGGCTGACATCCGAAGCCCCGGCGTGGCGCTGTTCCTGCAGCTGCCAGCGCCGGTGGACGGGCTGGTGGCGTTCGAGCAGATGCTGGACACCGCCCGGCGTCTGGCCGAGCGGCTGGACGCGCGCCTGCTCGACGCCCGGCGCTGCACCCTGAGCCAGCAGGCGATCGAGGCGATCCGCGAGGATCTGCGCGAGTACCGGCGGCGGGCGCATCTGGCCGCCAAGAAAGGCAGCTGATCCGGGCCGGGCGCTGCCGCACCGGCGCCTGGCAGTCATCCGCAGCGATTATTTCGGGACCGACCATGGCCGACGTTCCTGCCGCAGCCGTCGCGCGCGCCGCCGAACTGCGCCGGCTGATCGACTATCACAACTACCGTTACTACGTGCTCGACGCGCCGGAGATCGCTGACGTCGAGTACGACCACCTAATGCGCGAGCTGCAGGAGCTGGAGAACCAGTATCCCGAGCTGATCACCCCCGATTCACCCACCCACCGGGTAGGCGCGCCGCCTGCCAAGGCCTTCGGCGAAGTGCGGCACGGCATTCCCATGCTGTCGCTCGACAACGCCTTCAGCGACGAGGAGCTGCTCGACTTCGACCGGCGCGTGCGCGAGCGGTTGGGGCTGGAGCGGGTGCGCTACGTCTGCGAGCCCAAGCTGGACGGCTTGTCCATGAACCTGCGCTACGAGGACGGCGTGCTGGTGCGGGCCGGCACGCGCGGCAACGGCGAGGTCGGCGAGGACGTCACCGCCAACATGCGCACCGTGCGCACCGTGCCGCTGCGGTTGCGAGGCAGCGGCTGGCCGGCGCTGCTGGAGGTGCGCGGCGAGGTGGTGATCCGCCGCCAGGATTTCGAGGAACTCAACCGCCGCCGTCTGGAGCAAGGCGAGCGCATCTTCGCCAATCCGCGCAACGCCGCCGCCGGCAGCGTGCGCCAGCTCGATCCGCGCATCACCGCCAGCCGGCCGCTGACCTTCTTCCCCTACGGCGTGGGCGAGATCAGCGCGCCGATCGCCGACAGCCACTGGGAAGTCCTGCAGCGGCTCAAGGACTGGGGCTTCAAGCTCAACGACCAGCTGGAGCGGGTCGACGGCGTGGACGGCTGCCTGGCCTATTTCCGACGGCTGGCCGAGCAGCGCGACCAGCTGCCGTTCGAGATCGACGGCGTGGTGTACAAGGTCGACGATCTCGCCGCCCGCGACGTGCTTGGCTTCACCTCGCGGGCGCCGCGCTGGGCCATCGCCCACAAGCTGCCGGCGGTGGAGGCCACCACCCGGTTGCTCAACATCCTCCCCTCGGTCGGGCGCACCGGCGTCATCACCCCGGTGGCCGAGCTGGAGCCGGTGGCGGTCGGCGGCGTGATCGTCAGCCGCGCTACCCTGCACAATCTCGATGAGGTGCACCGCAAGGACGTGCGCCCGGGCGACACCGTGATGGTGCGCCGCGCCGGCGACGTCATCCCCGAAATCACCGCGGTGGTGTTGGACAAGCGTCCCGCCGACGCCCAGCCCTGGGAAATGCCGGCGCAGTGCCCGGTGTGCGGCTCGGAGGTGATGCGCATCGACGGCGAGGCGGCGCACAAGTGCATGGGCGGCCTGTACTGCCCAGCGCAGGTCGAGGGCGCGCTGCTGCACTTCGCCCAGCGCAAGGCCGCCGACATCGAGGGCCTGGGCGAGAAGCTGGTGGAGCAGCTGGTGCAGCGCGGTATGGTCAGGAACGTGGCCGATCTGTACGCGCTGAGCAAGGAGCAACTGCTGACCCTGGAGCGCATGGGCGACAGGTCGGCCGATAACCTGCTGGCCGCCATCGAGCGCTCCAAGGACACCACCCTGCCGCGGTTCCTGTTCGGCCTGGGCATCCCGCAGGTCGGGCAGGTCACGGCCACCCAGCTGGCGCGCCATTTCGGCGATCTGGAGCCGCTCATGAGCGCCTCCGAGGAAGCGCTGACCGCGGTGTCGGACGTTGGGCCGGTGGTGGCCCATGCCATCGCCCATTTTTTCGCCCAACCGCACAACCGAGAGGTGATCGCGCAGCTGCGCGCGGCCGGGGTGCGCTGGCCACCGGTGGAGCGGCCGCAGGCCGACGCCCCGTTCGCCGGCAAGACCTTCGTGCTCACCGGCACCCTGGAGAGCATGACCCGTGACCAGGCCAAGGCGCGCATCGAGGCGTTCGGCGGCAAGGTCGCCGGCAGCGTGTCGGCCAAGACCGATTACGTGGTGGCGGGGGAGAGCGCCGGTTCCAAGCTCACCAAGGCGCAGGCGCTGGGTGTGACGATTCTCGACGAGGCCGCCTTCCTCGCGCTGCTGGAGGCGGCGGGAGCCTGACCGCACGGGCGGCGGAGCAGTGCGCTCCGCCGCCGTCCAGCCGTCAGCCGGCGTTGTTGTTGGCGGCCGGCTTGAGCAGCGAGCTGTCCTTCTGCTCGATCTTGGCGCCCTTGCGCAGCTCTTCCACGTGCTGCTCGATCTGCTGCTGCAGCACCACGTTCTGCAGCATCGGGCGCACCTCGTCCAGGGTCGGCTTGGGCGCCGGCCGGGTCTCGTGCAGCACGATCACGTGCCAGCCGAACTGGCTCTGCACCGGCTCCTTGGTGACCTTGCCGGGTTCGAGCTGCTTCACCGCCTCGGCGAACGGCTCCACCATCTGGTCCGCGCTGAACCAGCTCAGGTCGCCGCCGTTGGCGCCGCTGGCCTTGTCGATGGAGCGTTCCTTGGCGATGGCGGCGAAGTCGGCGCCGCCCTCGAGCTGGCGGGTGATCTCCAGCGCCTGCTCCTGGGTCTCAACCAGAATGTGGCTGGCGTGATACTCCTTGGCGTCGCCGCCGTAGCGCTCCTCGTACGCCTTCTTGAGCGCCTCTTCGTCCGGGCCTTGCTCGATCAGCTTCTCCACCATGCTCTGCGCCAGGATCCGGTTCTCGATCTGCTTCAGGCGGGCGGAGACGTCCGGATTCTGGTCCAGCCCCTGCTTGCGCGCCTCCTGGGCCAGCAAGGTCATGTCCACCATCTCCTTGAGCAGCGCCTGGCGGTTCTCGGCGTCGGCCAGCTCCGGATGGCCTTGGGTGATTTGCTCGAGCAGCAACCGGAAGGCCGGCTCGGTGATCGGTTCGCCGTTGACGACGGCGACGGCGTCGGCGTCGGAGACCGGCACTTGCACGCGCTCGGTCTTGTCGCCGACGCAGCCGGCGGTCAAAGCGGCCGCCATCGCCAGGGCCAGCACGGAAAGTTTCGTCTTCATGACAGTACCTTTGGTGGGTTACGAGGACGCGCCGTCCTCTTCGGGAGTCAGGGCCTGGATGCTGAGTGCATGGATGGTGTCGGCCCGCATGGCATCACCCATGGCGTCGTAGATCATGCGGTGACGTTGGATCCGGCTGCGGCCGGCGAAGTCGGGGCTGACCACCCGTACCCGGTAGTGGCCACCGCCGGCGCGCGCGCCGGCGTGGCCGGCGTGCAGATGGCTGTCGTCCCACACTTCCAGGCGTTCGATGCGCAGCGCCTGCGACAGCCGCTGCCGGATCAGCTCGACGCGGTCGCCGCTCACGGCAGCACCCGCTTGAACGGTCGCACCTGCACCGAGCGATAGACGCCGGCGGCGACGTAAGGGTCGGCATCGGCCCATTGCTGGGCCGCCTGCAGCGATTCGAACTCGGCGACGATCAGGCTGCCGCTGAAGCCGGCCGGGCCGGGATCGGGCGAATCGATGGCTGGAAAGGGGCCGGCCAGCACCAGCCGTCCTTCCGCCCTCAGTCGTTCCAGCCGCTCGAGATGCGCGGGCCGCACCTGCGCCCGCTTGGGCAGGCTGTCCGGCGCGTCCTCGCCGATGATCGCGTAGAGCATTCAGTTCTCCTTGGTTTCCGCCTTGTCCGGATTGGGCAGATGGCGCGCCAGATAGAGCGCTTGCAGCACCGCGAACGCCACGGTCAGGCCGATCATGCCGTAGAGCTTGAAGTTCACCCAGGTGTCGAGATCGAAGCCGTAGGCCACGTACAGATTCAGCGCGCCCACCGCCGTGAAGAACACGACCCAGGCCAGGTTGAGCCGCCGCCAGATCGCCTTCGGCAGCTTGACTTGCTCGGAGAGCATGCGTTCCAACAGGTTCTTGCCGCCGATCAGCTCGCTTCCCAGAAAGGCTAGACCAAAACCCCAGTTCACCAAGGTCGGTTTCCACTTGATGAAGTTCGGGTCGCGGAACAGCAGGGTGAGGCCGCCGAGCACGACGATCAACACCAGCACCAGCAGCTGCATGCGCTCCAGGCGCCGATGGCGGACGTAGAGGTACCCGCTCTGCAGCACGGCGGCGGCGATGGCGACCGCCGTGGCGACATAGATCCCCGCCAGTTTGTAGGCGACGAAGAACAGCAGAACCGGCAGAAAGTCGAAGAAGAACTTCATTTCGCGCTGCGCTGGCTTGAAAGACGGCAGCTTAGCACAGTGCGCAGGAGGCATCCCGTGCACGCCGCGGAGACCGCAAGTCCGCTACAATGATCGACCCGACAGGCTGTGGACAGCTATGACTCAGTACTTCCAGATCCATCCGGATACTCCGCAGGCGCGCCTGATCCAGCGCGCGGTGGAGCTGATACGCGGCGGTGCGGTCATTGCTTACCCCACCGACACCACTTACGCGCTGGGCTGCCGCATCGGCGAGAAGTCGGCGCTGGAGCGCATCCGTCGCATCCGCCGGCTCGGCGAGCGCCACAATTTTACCTTGGCTTGCCGCGATCTGTCCGATATCGCCACCTACGCCAAGGTGGACAACCGCAACTACCGGCTGCTCAAGGCTTATACGCCCGGGCCCTATACTTTCATCCTGCCGGCGACGCGCGAGGTGCCGCGTATGCTGCAGCACCCCAAGCGCAAGACCATCGGCATCCGCGTGCCCGACCATCCGATCACCCAGGCCATCCTGGCTGAGCTGGGCGAGCCGCTGATGACCACGACCTTGCTCCTCCCGGACCATGAGTTGCCGATGAACGATCCGGAGGAGATCCGCGAACGGCTGGACAAGCAGATCGACCTGGTGGTCGATGGCGGCATTGGCCGGCTGGAGCCGAGCACGGTGATCGACATGGCCGGCGACGTGCCCGAGGTGGTCCGGGTCGGCGAGGGCGATCCGACGCCGTTCATGCCGGCTTGAGCAGGGGGCGCTCGTGTCTGAATTCGATTTCGTCCAAAAAATCGCGATCTGGGCGCTGCCGGTGCTGTTCGCCATCACCTTGCACGAGGTGGCGCACGGCTGGGCGGCGCTGATGCTGGGCGACCCGACCGCGAAGCGGCTCGGGCGGCTCAGCCTCAACCCCATCAAGCACGTCGATCCGATCGGCACCGTGCTGGTGCCGCTGGTCATGCTGCTGCTGCCGGGCGGGTTTCTGTTCGGCTGGGCCAAGCCGGTGCCGGTGACCTACGACAACCTGCGCAACCCGAAGCGCGACTCGGCGCTGGTGGCGGCGGCCGGGCCGGCGGCCAACCTGGTCATGGCCTTGCTGTGGGCGCTGCTGATCAGGCTGGTGCCGCTCATCCCGGGGCTGGGCGTGGGGCAGAAGATGGGCCTGACCCTGATGGGGCAGGCCGGCATTCTCATCAACGTCGTGCTGATGGTGCTGAACATGCTGCCGCTGCCGCCGCTGGACGGCGGCCGGGTGCTGATGGGCGTGCTGCCCAACCGCCTGTCGCTGCAGCTGGCGCGGATCGAGCCCTACGGTTTCCCGATCCTGTTGGTGCTGATGGTGACCGGCCTGCTCGGCAGCATACTGTCGCCGGCGGTATTCGGTATCATGCAGGGCATTGCCCACGTGATGGCTCGGTTTTAGGCGCCACCTGTTTTTCGGCAGATCGCCCGTGCCGGGCGGCTTGTGTGGCCGATCGCCGCACCCGGCGGTGATCGGCGCCGGCGGCCGGTATCATGAAGGCGTCGCCCTCGTACCGGTTGGCTCTGTTTTCACGCATTGGTTCTAGGAGGTTTCGTTGACCACCTCTCCCGCGCGGCCCAACCGCATCCTCTCGGGCATGCGCCCGACCGGCAAGCTGCATCTCGGCCACTATCACGGCGTGCTCAAGAACTGGGTAAAGCTGCAGCAGGAGCACGACTGCTATTTCTTCGTGGCCGACTGGCACGCCCTCACCACGCATTACGAGAACCGCTCGGTGTTGGCGGACAACGTCTGGGATCTGGTGGTCGACTGGCTGGCCTGCGGGGTGGACCCGGCGCGGGCCAAGATCTTCGTCCAGTCGCGGATTCCCGAGCACGCCGAGCTGCACCTGCTGCTGTCGATGGTGACGCCGCTGGGCTGGCTGGAGCGTGTGCCGACCTTCAAGGACCAGCAGGAGCAGCTCAAGGATCGGGACCTCGCCACCTACGGCTTCCTCGGCTACCCGCTGCTGCAGGCCGCCGACATCCTGATCTACAAGGCCGCCGGCGTCCCGGTGGGCGAGGATCAGCTTTCGCACATCGAGATCACCCGCGAGATCGCCCGCCGCTTCAACCACATGTTCGGCCGCGAACCCGATTTCGAGCAGAAGGCGGAAGCCGCGGCGGCCAAGATGGGCAAGAAGAACGCCAAGCTCTATTTCGATCTGCGCAAGCGCTATCAGGAGCAGGGCGACGCCGAGGCGCTGGTCGCGGCCCGGACGCTGGTGACCGACCAGCAGAACCTGGCGGTGGCCGATCGCGAGCGGCTGCTCGGCTATCTCGACGGCACCGGGCGGGTGATCCTGCCCGAGCCGCAGGCGCTGCTCACCCCGGCCTCGAAGATGCCGGGGCTGGATGGGCGCAAGATGTCCAAGTCCTACAGCAACACCATCTCGCTGCGGGACGATCCGGCCGAGGTCGAGAAGAAGATGCGCACCATGCCCACCGACCCGGCCCGCGTGCGCCGCACCGATCCCGGCGAGCCGACCAAGTGCCCGGTGTGGGAGTTCCATAAGGTGTACTCCGACCAGCAGACCCAGGATTGGGTGCTGCAGGGCTGCCGCAGCGCCGGCATCGGCTGTCTGGAGTGCAAGCGGCCGGTGATCGATGCGGTGGTCGCCGAGCTGACGCCGATCCAGCAGCGCGCCAAGGAATACGAGCAGAACCCGGAGCAGGTGCGCCGCATCGTCGCCGAGGGCTGCGAGCAGGCATCGGCGGTGGCGCGGGAGACCATGGCCGAGGTCCGGGTCGCCATGGGGCTCGAATACCGTTGATGAGCGAGCCCAGGCAAGAGGAGCTGACGCGGCCCGATGGGCCGCGGCTGGTGCGGGTCCGCGGTCAGCCGCTGACCGATCTGCCGCAGGACCTCTACATCCCGCCGGATGCGCTGGAGGTGTTCCTCGAAGCCTTCGAGGGGCCGCTCGACCTGCTGCTGTACCTGATTCGGCGCCAGAATCTCGATATCCTCGATATTCCGATCGCCGAGATCACGCGCCAGTACATGCAGTACGTCGAGCTGATGAAGGACATCAAGCTCGAGCTGGCGGCGGAGTACCTGGTCATGGCCGCCATGCTGGCCGAGATCAAGTCGCGCATGCTGCTGCCGCGCCCGGCCGGCGCGGTGGAAGACGAGGAAGACCCGCGCGCCGAGCTGGTGCGGCGGCTGCAGGAGTACGAGCGCTTCAAGACCGCCGCCGAGCAGCTCGACGGGCTGCCACGGGTGGCGCGCGACGTTTTCCCCGCCTCGGCGGCGGCGCCGGAGCGCAAGGTGGTGCAGCTGCAGCCCGAGGTCAGCCTCAAGGAGCTGCTGGCGGCGCTGGCCGAGGTCATGTCGCGGGCGGCGCTGTTCACCCACCACCAGGTGCGGCGCGAGGCGCTGTCGGTGCGCGAGCGCATGAGCGAAGTGCTGGCCCGGCTCGACAGCGAGAAGTTCACCGAGTTCGTCGAGCTGTTCGCGCCCGAGGAGGGGCGGCTGGGCGTGGTGGTCACCTTCCTCGCCGTGTTGGAGCTGGTCAAGGAATCCCTGGTGAAGCTGGTGCAGGCCGAACCCTTCGCCCCGGTCTACATCAAGGCCGCCGCCTGACGTGTCGGAGCCCATGTCTCGTCCGCCGTTGACCCATATTCTGGAAGCCGCGCTGCTCGCCGCCGGCGAGCCCCTCGGGCTGGACCGCTTGCAGGATCTGTTTCCCGAGCACGAGCGGCCGGCGCGGGCCGCGCTGCGCCAGGCCCTGGACGATTTGGCCGAGCAGCTGGCCGATCGCGGCATCGAGCTCAAGGAGGTGGCCAGCGGTTTTCGCCTGCAGGTGCGGCAGGAGCTGGCGCCGTGGATTTCGCGGCTGTGGGAGGAGCGTCCCACCCGCTATTCGCGGGCGCTGCTGGAGACGCTGGCCATCATCGCTTACCGGCAGCCCATCACCCGCGCCGAGATCGAGGAGATCCGCGGCGTGTCGGTCGGTACGCCGATCATGCGCACGCTGCTGGAGCGCGAGTGGATACGCCCGGTCGGCCACCGCGACGTGCCGGGCCGGCCGACCATGTACGGCACGACCCGCAAGTTCCTCGACTATTTCAATCTCAAGAGCCTGGCGGAGCTGCCCAGTCTGTTGGAACTCCGCGATCTGGACGACATTCACCCCGAGCTGGACCTGCGCTTCCCGGAGGAGCACTCGCCCCGCGCGGCCGCATCGGAGACGGATGAATCGGTATGAGCGAAAAGCTGCAGAAAGTTCTAGCGCAGGCCGGCCTGGGCTCTCGCCGGGAAATGGAACAATGGATCCAGGACGGGCGGGTCAAGGTCAACGGCGAGGTGGCCAAGCTCGGCGACCGGGTCGAGCCCACGGACCGCATCGAGGTCGACGGCCGGCCGCTGCGCCAGGACGCGCCGGTGCCGAAGCAGGTCATCATGTACTACAAGCCGGTGGGCGAGGTCTGCAGCCGTCAGGACGACGCCAACCGTCCGCTGGTGTTCGATCACTTGCCGAAGCTGGCCAGCGGCCGCTGGATCAGCGTCGGCCGCCTGGACGTCAACACGTCCGGGCTGCTGCTGTTCACCACCGACGGCGAGCTGGCCAATCGGCTGATGCATCCGTCCTACCAGATCGAGCGGCAGTACGCGGTACGGGTACTGGGCGAGGTCGACGACGAAATGCTCCAGCGACTGACCGAGGGCGTGGAGCTGGAGGACGGGCCGGCTCGTTTCGACGAGGTGGTGCGGCTGAGCGAGGGCGCGGCCAACGAGTGGTTCCGGGTCACGCTCCGGGAAGGGCGCAAGCGCGAGGTGCGTCGGCTGTGGGAGTCGCAGGGGTTGAAGGTCAGCCGGCTGATCCGCATCCGCTTCGGGCCGGTGACCTTGCCCCGCGGCCTGCATCGAGGCGGCATCCTGCCGCTCAGCGCCGCGGACACGGCGGCGTTGTATCGGCTGGTGGGGCTGACTCCGCCGTCGGAACCGCGAGCGCCGAACCGTTCCGCCGGTCGCGGCGCTCGCGCCGGGGCTCGGACGCGGGGAGGCGGAAAGCGCTCGCCGAACGGCGGCGAGCGGGGACGCGGAGCCCGGCGCGCGCGCTAGCGGGGCGCGCCGTGGCGTTGGCGGCTCAGGCGCTGGCGCTGCGCGGCGCGGCCGAGGCGTAGCGCAGATACACGGTGTGCGCGGCGGCGCTGGCCGGAACGCGCACATCGGTGCCGAACAGCACGATCAGCCGGCGTATGCCGTCCTGCTTTTCCAGGAACTTGGCGAGCTGGCGCTCCACGGTGGGCTTGTCGAGCGCGCCGCCGAAATCGCGCAGCAGGTAGATGCCGAAGTGGCGGCTGCTGGTGATGTAGGCGAGCACGTCGCCAGGGGTGCGGGTGCGGGGGATGAAAATATGCTCGATGCCCAGCCGATAGAGCCCGTGTTCGGCACTCCAGTCGTACACGGCTCGTCCGGTGGTCAGGGACAGACGCTTGAAGTGGGCAAGCAGCTGGTCCGGCTCGGAAGTGTCAACGACTGCGATGCGAAAGTCGGAATCGATGACTTGTTCTAGGTTTTGTCTTTCTTCCATGATGCCCGCCTCGATAGACGATACATTGTCCGTACTATAGGAGCATGGGGGCGCGAGGGTCTGTGCGCCAGTTCATGCTCTCGCCGATGGCCGCTCCAGCTGCAGGCTCAGCGCCTGTCCGTGCAGGTCGCGGCCGTCTCGTCCCAACAAGTACAGCAAGGAGCGCGCAGCCTGCTCCGGGAGCGGCAGCGTCCCTACATCCTCGCCCGGATAGGCGCTGCGACGCAAGGCCGTGCGTACCGGACCGGGATCGACGCTGTTGACGCGGATGTCGGTGCTGGTCAGCTCCGCCGCGAGGATACGCATGAACCCTTCCAGCCCCGCCTTGGTGACACCGTAGGCGCCCCAATAGGCCTTGCCGCGGCGGCCGACCTCGTCGCTCAGGAATACGATCGAGGCCTCGCCGCTCTTGCGCAGCAGCGGCAGGCAGGCGCGGGTCAGCAGGAAGGGCGCGCTCAGGTTGACCTGCTGCACCCGGTACCAGGCTTCGATGTCGTAGAGCTCGATGGGCGCCGGCTTGCCCAGCAGCGCGGCGTTGTGCACCAGCCCGTGCAGGGCGCCGAGCTCGCGCTCCAGGGTGGCGGCCAGTTCCTCGTAGTGATCGGGCGTGGCGCCCTCGAGGTTGAGCGGGTAAATGGCCGGCTGCGGCCCGCCCGCCTTCTCGATGGCGTCGTAGGTCAGCTCCAGTCGGCGCACGTCCTTGTCCAGCAGCACCACGGTGGCGCCGCAGCCGCCGGCGGCGACGGCCAGCGCGCTGCCGATACCGGCGGCGGCGCCGGTGATGAGGATCACCTTGCCCTTGAGCAGGCCGGCGGGCGCCTCGTAGTCGGCGGGCAGAACAAGATTGGCTGCGGTCACGTCAGTCCCTCGTCAATGCGTTGTCGGTGTCGTGCCCAGGCGGCGCGCGGTGCGCCAGGCGCGCCAGAGCTTGCGGATCGGTGTCAGGTGCGTGCGCCGCTCCAGCATCGGAAAGCCTTCGGCGCGCAGCTCGGCGTACAGCGTCTGGTACAGCTCGGCGAGAATGATGCTGCAGCGCTGCCGCGACCGGTCGGCGGGCGCGATCTGGTTCAGCCCCTGGGTAAGGAAAGTTTCGCCCCGCTCGGCCTGTTCGGCCAGCAGCGCGCGCACCGCCTCGGAGGAGGGGGTGCGGCGCAGGTCGGCCTCGCTGACCCCGGCCTTGCTCAGCTCGTCCTCGGGGATGTAGAGCCGGCCGAACGCCAGCTCGTCGCGCAGGCGCCGCAGCAGGCTCAGCAGTTGGAAGCCCATGCCCAGATCGTGCGCCGCGCGCGCCGTTTCCGGCTGCGAGTAGCCGCAGATCTCGACGGTGAGCTGGCTGAGCGCGCCGCCGGTGCGGTGGCAGTACAGGCTGAGCTGGCGAAAGCTCGGATAGGCGCCGTATTCGAGGTCCATGGCGGCGCCCTCGACGATCTGCGTCAGCGCCTCGCGCGGCAGCTCCGGCCGCGCCAGCACGTACTGCTGCAGGGCCTGACTGACCGGGTGCTGCCCCTGGCCGGCGAAGGCCCGCTCCAGCTCCGTTCGCCACCAGTCGAGCTTGGCGCGCGCCACGCTCGGCTCGCTCACCCGGCGCGGGATCTCCATCAGCTCGCGGTAAAAGGCGTGCACGGCCTGCAGCGCCGGGCGCTGACGGCGGTCGGCGAAGTACAGCGCGTAATGCAGGCTGGAGCCGCGGCGCGCGGCTTTGTCGGCGCAGTAATCGAGGGGTGTCATCGGGGTCCGCTACTCACAGGAGCCGTCATGATGCCGCAAGGCGGCCGCCGACGGCCAGCGGCCAAGGGCTTTCAAGGAGACAGCCGTGGCGCGCGGTCGGGCCGGAGCGGGCGCAGGTCGGGGGCGAGCCAGCGCAGCACTTCCATGGGCTCGCTCACCAGTCCGTCCGCGCCCCAGGTGCGGACGTGGTCTTCGGCGCCGATGTAGCCGAACAGGGCCACCAAGGTCAGCATGCCGGCGCGGCGGCCGGCTTCGATGTCGCGCTGGGCGTCGCCGACGAACACGCAATCGCTGGGGGGCACCCCCATGCGCTCGCAGGCCAGCAGCAGCGGCGCCGGATCCGGCTTGCGGCGGGGCAAGGTGTCGCCGCACACCACGCAGGCGGCGCGCTCGGCGTAGCCGAGGTCGGCCAGCAGCGGCTCGGTCAGCCAGCCCGGCTTGTTGGTGACGATGCCCCAGGGGATGCCGCGCTCTTCCAGCGCCTCCAGGAGCGGGTCGATGCCGTCGAACGGCCGGGTCGCATGGCTGACCCGCTGCCGGTAGATCGACAGGAAGCGCTGGCGCAGCCGCTCGAAATCGGGGTGCGTGGGCGCCAGATCCAGGCCACGCTGCACCATCGGCCCGCTGCCGTGCGACACCACCGGCCGCAGATGGCCGGGCAGCAGCGGTTCCAAGCGCTGCTCGGCGCGCAGGGCGTTGAGACTGCCGATCAGGTCCGGTGCGGTGTCCAGCAGGGTGCCGTCCAGGTCGAACAGGACGGCGCGGGCGTGGGGTGGTTCTAGCGGAGCGCGTGCGTTCACCGGGCTATACGCGTTTGAAGTGGGCCAGGTAGTTGACCGAGATGTCCGAGGTCAGGCGGCAGGCGCGGGTCAACGGGTTGTAGTGGACGCCGCTGAGGTCCTGCAGCTCGAGGCCGGCGGCCCGCGCCCAGCGCGCCAGCTCCGAGGGGCGGATGAACTGGCGGTAGTCGTGGGTGCCGGTCGGGATCAGCTTGAGCAGGTATTCGGCGCCGACGATGGCGAGCAGATAGGACTTGGGGTTGCGATTGAGGGTGGAGACCACCACGTCGCCGCCGGGCCTGACCAGCTGGCCGATGGCGCGCAGCACCGAGGTCGGATCCGGCACGTGCTCGAGCATCTCCAGGCAGGTCACCAGATCGTACTGGCCGGCCGCCTGCGCGGCGTGCTCCTCCACGGTGACGCGCCGGTACTCCACCGCCACGCCGCTTTCCAGCGCGTGCAGCTCGGCCACCTGCAGCGCCGCCGCGGCCATGTCGATGCCCAGCACCTTGCCGCCGCGCTGAGCCATGCCCTCCGACAGCAGGCCGCCGCCGCAGCCGACGTCGAGGATGCGCCGGCCGGCGATGCCGGCGCGGCGCTCGATGTAGTCCAGCCGCAGCGGGTTGAGGTCGTGCAGCGGCTTGAATTCGCCTTCCGGATCCCACCAGCGGGATGCGACGGCATCGAATTTATCGATTTCGCCCTGATCGACGTTGGTTGCCGAAGACGCTAGCTGCTCTCTCACGGTCGGTCCGCTTTACAACCCCAGCTGGTGATTCCGGATCTTATCACGCCAGGCGCGCGCCTTGCCGAGCACCCGCTCGCTGTCGAGGGTGGTGAACTGCCGGTTCTGCACCAGCTGGCGGCCGGCCACCCAGACGTCGGTCACTTGATTGCGGTTGCCGGTGTACACCAGCTGCGACACGGGGTTGTACACCGGCTCGCTCTCGATGCCGCCCAGATCGACCGCCACCACGTCGGCATACTTGCCCGGCACCAGCGAGCCGATGTCCTCGCTCAGACCGAGGGCGCGGGCGCCGTTGAGGGTGGCCATGCGCAGCGCCTCGAATGCCGGTACGGCGGCGGCGTCCTTCGCCACTGCCTTGGCGACCAGCGCCGCGGTGCGCATCTCGCCGAACATGTCGAGATCGTTGTTGCTGGCCGCGCCGTCGGTGCCGAGGGCGACGTTGATGCCGGCGCGGCTGAGCGCCGCCACCGGGCAGAAGCCGCTGGCGAGCTTCAGGTTCGACTCGGGGCAGTGGACGACGTGGGTGCCGGTGGCGGCGACCAGCTCGATCTCCGCGTCGGTGAGCTGGGTCATGTGCACCGCGATCAGGCTGGGCGACAGCAGCCCGAGCTGGTGCAGGCGGGCGAGCGGGCGCTCGCCACAGCGGGCGACGCTCTGCTCGACCTCGTCGGCGGTCTCGTGCACATGGATGTGGATGGGAACGTCGATCTCGTCGGCCAGCACCCGCACCTTGTCGAGCAACGGCTCGGACACGGTGTAGGGTGCGTGCGGCGCGAACGCGGTAGAAACGAGCGGATGGGACTTGTACTCGTCGTGCAGCGCCAGCCCCTTGTCGATGTACTCCTGGGGCGACTGGGCGTAGGCGCTGGGGAAGTCGATGACGATCAGCCCCACCGCCGTGCGCACGCCGACCTGCGCGGCGACCCGGGCGGTGACTTCGGGGAAGAAGTACATGTCGTTGATGCAAGTGACGCCGCCCAGCAGCATCTCGGCCACCCCGAGCAGCGTACCGTCGTGCACGAACTCCGGTCCGACGTGGCGACCCTCCGCCGGCCAGATGTGCTCGGACAGCCAGGTCATCAGCGGCAGATCGTCGGCGTAGCCGCGCAGCAGTGCCATGGCGGCGTGGGAGTGGGCGTTCACTAGGCCGGGGATCAGGGCGTGCCGTCCCAGGTCGTGCACCGCGCGCGGGCGGAAGCGCTCGCGCGCCTCGGCTTGCGGCAGCAGGGCCACGATGCGGCCGTTGTCGATGGCCAGCGCGTGATCCTCCAGCACGAGTCCGGCGGGCTCCACCGGGATGATCCAGCGGGCGTTGATCAGGGTGTCGATGCTCGTCATGCAAGTTCCCGTTTTTGGGGACCGGATGAGGTGGCTGCGCTTAGCATAGCTTCCGGTCGGGCGCATATGTGCAAAAATGGCGCGCTCTGCATTTTAGGTGAGTCATGAACGCCCACGACACCGTCCGTCCCATTCTCTGGACCGAGCAGGGCTTGCAGCTGCTCGATCAGCGTCATCTGCCGGCCCGGGTCGAGCATGTGCTTTGCCGCAGCGCCGCCGAAGTGGCCGACGCCATTCGTTCCATGGTGGTGCGGGGCGCGCCGGCGATCGGCATCGCCGCCGCCTATGGCGTGGTGCTGGCGGCGCGCGAAGCCTACGCCGCCGATCCGCAGCGCTGGCGCGAGCTGATCGAGCCGGGGCTGCAGCGCCTGGCCGAGTCGCGGCCGACCGCAGTCAATCTGTTCTGGGCGCTGGCGCGCATGCGCGAGCGCATGCGCCTGGTGGCCGGCCGCCCCGAGCACGAGCTGCTGGCCGAGGCGCGGGCGATCCAGGAGGAAGACCTGGCCGCCAATCTGTACATGGGCGAGCTGGGCGCCAAGCTCATCGACGGTCCGACCGCGGTGCTCACCCATTGCAACACCGGTTCGCTCGCCACCGCCGGCTACGGCACGGCGCTGGGCGTGATCCGCAGCGCCTACACGGCCGGCAAGATCACCCGCGTCTACGCCGACGAAACCCGGCCCTGGCTGCAGGGGGCGCGTCTCACCGCCTGGGAGCTGAAGCAGGACTCGATCCCGGTGACGCTGATCGCGGACGCGGCCGCGCCGCTGTTGATGCGCGGCGGCGAGGTCCGCTGGGTGATCGTCGGCGCCGACCGCATCAGCGCCCGCGGCGACGTCGCCAACAAGATCGGCACCTACGGCCTGTCCATCGCCGCCCGTGCCCATGGCGTGAAGTTCATGGTGGTGGCGCCGACCTCGACCATCGACTGGAGCCTGGAGTCCGGCGACGACATTCCCATCGAGAGTCGCCTGGCCGACGAGCTGTTCTCGGTCCAGGGCGTGCGCGTGGCCGCCGACGGCATCGACGCCTGGAATCCGGTGTTCGATGTCACGCCGGCCGAGAACATCGACTATCTGGTTACCGAGAAAGGCGTGGTCCACCGACCCAGCGCGCGCACCATGCAGGCGCTGCGCGACAAGCCCTGAACGATCGTTGCCGACATTGACTGCAGGAGGCTTGGTGAATGCCGCGACTCGTTTTTGCTCTCGTTGCCGCCATGACCGTCATGGTGGCGTCCATTCTGCCCGCCGCCGCTAACAAGCCCGCGGGCCAAGCCCAAGGAGACCGTCCGATGGTAGTTTTTTCCACCAATCATGGTGATTTCACGGTCGAGCTGTATCCGGACAAAGCGCCGATCACCGTGAAGAACTTCCTTGCTTATGTCGACGCTGGCCATTTCGACGGCACGATCTTCCATCGGGTGATTCCGGGCTTCGTGATCCAGGGCGGCGGTTTCACTCCGGACATGCGTCAGAAGCCGACCCAGGCGCCGATCAAGAACGAGGCCGACAATGGCCTGAAGAATCTGCGCGGCACCCTGTCCATGGCGCGCACCGCCGACATCAACAGCGCCACCTCGCAGTTCTTCGTCAATCTCAAGGACAACGATTTCCTCGACCACGGCGTGCGCGATTTCGGCTACGCGGTGTTCGGCAAGGTGGTGGAGGGCATGGACGTGATCGACAAGATCGCCCAGGTGCCGACCACCACCCGCGGCATGCATCGGGACGTGCCGGTGGAGCCGGTGGTGGTGAACTCCGCCAAGCGCAAGGAGTCCTAAGCGCTAGAGATCGCCGATTGATTCGCGCGACCCCGCCGTTCGGCGGGGTCGGCGTTTTGGCGCCCGATGCGGGCGCGGCCGTTCAATTATGCGCCTACCTGCCCCTGTGGTAAGATCCCAAGCTTCCCTGGAGGCTTACGCAAACCTCGGCGTTGGCCTTCCGCCGAAAATAACGAGGTGCTGATTTCTAATGTCGACCGTCGCCAAAGAGATTCTCTCGGTAAACCTCGAAGACGAGATGAGGCAGTCTTACCTCGATTACGCCATGAGCGTGATCGTGGGGCGCGCCTTGCCCGATGTCCGCGACGGCCTCAAGCCCGTGCATCGGCGCGTGCTCTATGCCATGCGCGAGCTGGGCAACGACTGGAACAAGCCCTACAAGAAGTCGGCTCGCGTCGTCGGCGACGTCATCGGTAAATACCACCCGCACGGCGACACGGCGGTGTACGACACCATCGTGCGCATGGCCCAGCCGTTCTCGATGCGCTACACGCTGATCGACGGCCAGGGCAACTTCGGTTCGATCGACGGCGACTCGGCCGCCGCCATGCGTTACACCGAAGTGCGCATGGCGCGCATCGCCCACGAGCTGCTGGCGGACATCGACAAGGAAACCGTCGATTTCGGCGACAACTACGACGGCTCCGAGCGCGAGCCGCTGGTGCTGCCCACCCGGATTCCCAACCTGCTGGTCAACGGCAGCGCCGGCATCGCCGTGGGCATGGCCACCAACATCCCGCCGCACAACCTGGGCGAGGTGATCGACGCCTGCGTGGCGCTGATCGACGACGACAGCCTCGATATCGACGCGCTGATGGAGTACATCCCGGCGCCGGACCTGCCCACCGCCGGCATCATCAACGGCGTGGCCGGCATCCGCGAGGCCTACCGCACCGGCCGCGGCCGCATGGTGATGCGCGCGCGCGCCCAGATCGAGGAAGACGAGAAGACCGGTAAGCAGATCATCGTCATCACCGAGCTGCCTTACCAGGTCAACAAGGCCAAGCTGATCGAGCGTATCGCCGAGCTGGCCAAGGAAAAGAAGATCGAGGGCATCACCGAGCTGCGCGATGAGTCCGACAAGGACGGCATCCGTGTGGTGATCGAGCTGCGCCGCGGCGAAGTGGGCGAGGTGGTGCTCAACAACCTCTATCAGCACACCCAGCTGCAGACCGTGTTCGGCATCAACATGGTCGCGCTGGTCGACGGTCAGCCCAAGCAGCTCAATCTGCGCGAGATCCTGGACGCCTTCCTGCGCCACCGCCGCGAGGTGGTGACCCGCCGGACCGTGTTCGATCTGCGCAAGGCCCGTGAGCGGGCCCACGTGCTGGAGGGCCTGGCGGTTGCGCTGGCCAACATCGACGAGCTCATCGCCCTGATCAAGTCCTCGCCCGGTCCGGCCGAGGCCAAGGAGCGGCTGATGAGTCGCGCCTGGGCGCCGGGTATCGTCACCGAGATGCTGGCGCGCGCCGGCGGCTCCGAAGCCTATCGCCCGGACGATCTCGAGCGCGGGTTGGGCGTCACCGACGAGGGCTACCGGCTGTCGGCCGCCCAGGCCCAGGCCATCCTCGATCTGCGCCTGCACCGCCTGACCGGGCTGGAGCAAGACAAGATCATCGACGAGTACAAGCAGCTGCTGGGCGAGATCGACGGGCTGCTGGAAATCCTCGGCTCCACCGAGCGGCTGATGGAGGTGATCCGCGCCGAACTGCTGGAGATCAAGGAGCGCTACGCCGATCCGCGCCGCAGCGAGATCCAGCTCAACTCGCTGGATCTGTCGATGGAGGACCTGATCGCCCCCGAGGACGTGGTGGTCACGCTCTCCCACGGCGGTTACGCCAAGGCGCAGCCGCTGTCCAGCTACGAAGCGCAGCGCCGCGGCGGCAAGGGCAAGAGCGCCACGGCGATGAAGGACGAGGACTTCATCGACAAGCTGTTCGTGGCCAACACCCACGACTGGCTGCTGTGCTTCTCCAGCCGCGGCCGGGTGTACTGGATCAAGGT
Source organism: uncultured Alkalilimnicola sp. (assembly GCA_937951875.1). Lineage (GTDB taxonomy): Bacteria > Pseudomonadota > Gammaproteobacteria > Nitrococcales > AK92 > JAAYIK01. The sequence goes on from CALGAN010000048.1 coordinate 77,698, forward strand.
CTACGAGCTGCCGCAGGGCAGCCGCACGTCCAGGGGCAAGCCGATCGTCAACCTGCTGCCGCTGCAGGAGGGCGAGCGCATCACCGCCGTTCTGCCGGTCAAGGAGTTCGACGAAGGCCACTACGTGTTCATGGCCACCCGCAACGGCACGGTCAAGAAGACCCCGCTGTCGGAGTTCTCGCGACCGCGCTCCACCGGCATCATCGCCGTGGACCTGCGCGACGACGATCAGCTGGTCAATGTCGGCATCACCGACGGCAACCGCGACGTGATGCTGCTGACCGACGGCGGCAAGGCCATGCGCTTCCACGAGTCGGAGGTGCGGCCGATGGGCCGCCAGGCCGGCGGCGTGCGCGGCATCCAGCTGCAGGAAGGCCAGGTGGTGATCGAATTGTTGATCCTCGGCGAAGGCACCATCCTAACCGCGACCGAGCGCGGTTACGGCAAGCGTACGCCGGTCGAGGAGTACCCGACCAAGGGCCGCGGCGGCATGGGCGTGATTTCGATCCAGACCAGCGAGCGCAACGGCAAGGTGGTGGCCGCCCGTCAGGTCAACGACGACGACGGCATCATGCTGATCACCAAGAACGGTGCCCTGGTGCGCACGCGGGTTGCGGAGATTCCGGTGCTGAGCCGTAACACCCAGGGCGTGAAGCTGATCTCGCTGGCGCCGGACGACCAGCTCAGCGGGGTGGAGCGGATCGAAGGCGACGCCGACGCCGAGGACAGCGAGAGCGGCGAGGGCTAAGCGCGCCCGAGCGAGGCGCGCTGCTCGCCGCAAGCGGATTCTTTGATCCTTCAGGAGCGAAACCATGTCGCGAGTGTTTAACTTCAGCGCCGGTCCGGCCATGCTGCCGGCGGAGGTTCTCAAGCAGGCTCAGGAGGAAATGCTGGACTGGCGCGGTTCCGGCATGTCCGTCATGGAGATGAGCCATCGCGGCAAGGAGTTCGTGTCCATCGCCGCGGAGGCGGAGGCCGACCTGCGCGAGCTGATGAACATACCGGCCAACTACAAGGTGTTGTTCCTGCAGGGCGGCGCCACCGGCCAGTTCGCCGCGGTGCCGATGAATCTGCTGCGCGGCAAGACCAAGGCCGACTACGTCAACACCGGCGCCTGGTCGAAGAAAGCCATCGCCGAGGCCAAGAAGTACTGCCAGGTGAACGTGGTCGCCTCCAGCGAGGCGAGCAATTTCACCACCATCCCGCCGCGGAGCGAGTGGAAGCTGTCGGGCGAGGAAGCGGCCTACGTGCACTACACGCCGAACGAGACCATCGGCGGTGTGGAGTTCCACTGGATTCCCGAGGTGGGCGACGTGCCGCTGGTGGCGGACATGTCCTCGACCATCCTGTCGCGGCCCATCGACGTCTCCAAGTTCGGGCTGATCTACGCCGGCGCGCAGAAGAACATCGGTCCGGCCGGTCTGGTGATCGTGATCGTGCGTGAGGATCTGCTCGGCCAGACCATCCCGGGCACGCCGACGCTGCTCGACTACCAGGAGCAGGCGGCGGCCGATTCCATGTACAACACGCCGCCCACCTACAGCTGGTATCTGGCCGGCTTGGTGTTCAAGTGGCTCAAGGCCAAGGGCGGCCTGCAGGCCATGGCCGAGATCAACAAGCGCAAGGCCGACAAGCTCTACGCCGCCATCGACGGCTCCGGCGGCTTCTACCGCAACCCGGTCGATCCGGCCTGCCGCTCGTGGATGAACGTGCCGTTCCTGCTGCCGTCGGTGGAGCTGGAGAAGCTGTTCCTGGAGCAGGCCAAGAAGGAAGGGTTGGAGACGCTGGCCGGCCATCGCAGCGTCGGCGGCCTGCGCGCCAGCATCTACAACGCCATGCCGGAGGAGGGCGTCGATAAGCTGGTGGCGTTCATGGCCGAGTTCGCCCGCCGCAACGGCTAAGGGTCGGCGTGGCCGGCGCCACGGCGCCGGCCGATTCGGGGGTACCAGGACGGGAAGGAGCACCCGGATGTACAAGATCCAGACGCTGAACAACATCTCGGTCAAGGGCCTGGAGCGGCTACCGCGCGACCGGTACGAGGTCGCCTCCGAGATCGGTCACCCCGATGCCATTCTGGTGCGTTCGGCGTCGATGCACGACCTGGTCGTGCCCGATACCGTGCTGGCCATCGGCCGGGCCGGCGCCGGCGTCAATAACATTCCGGTGGAGGCCATGACCCGACGCGGCGTGGTGGTGTTCAACACGCCCGGCGCCAACGCCAACGCCGTCAAGGAGCTGGTGCTGGCCGGCATCCTGCTGGCGGCGCGCAACATCCCGCAGGCCTGGGACTTCGCCCGCCGCCAGCAAGGCGACGACGTCGCCATCGACCAGGCGGTGGAAGCGGGCAAGAAGGCGTTCGTCGGCTTCGAGCTGCCGGGCCGGACCCTGGGCGTGATCGGCCTCGGGGCCATCGGCGTGCTGGTAGCCAACGCCGCCCGGGCGCTGGGCATGAACGTGATCGGCTACGATCCGCAGATCACGGTGGCGCGCGCCTGGCAGCTGTCCTCGGAGGTGCAGCAGGCGCATTCGGTGGACGAGCTGATGTCGCGCTCGCAGCTGGTGACCGTGCACGTGCCGCTGGCCGACGCCACCCGCCATCTGATCAACGCCGAGCGCCTGCGGCTGATGCCCAAGGGGGGCGTGGTGCTGAACTTCGCCCGCGCCGGCATCGTCGATGACCGGGCGGTGGTGGAGGCGCTCGACGCCGGCCATCTGCGGGCCTACGTCTGCGATTTCCCGAACAATCTGATCAAGGATCATCCGCGCATCATCACCCTGCCGCACCTGGGCGCCTCTACCGAGGAGGCCGAGGAGAACTGCGCGGTGATGGTCGCCGACCAGGTGCGCGATTTCCTGGAAAACGGCAATATCCGCAACTCGGTCAACTTTCCCGATGTGACCCTGGCGCGCAGCGGCAAGGGCGTGCGCATCGCCATCGCCAACGCCAACGTGCCGAACATGCTCGGTCAGATTTCGGCGGCGCTGGGCGAGGCGGGGGTCAACATCGACGATATGATCAACAAGTCGCGCGGCGACGTGGCCTATACCCTGGTGGACGTCGAGGGCCGCCTGCCCGAGGCCACGGTGCAGCGTATCCGTCAAATCGAGGGCGTGCTCAACGTCCGGGTAATTGCGTAGAAGCAGAAGAGGTATGCATGGGTGAGGAGAATCAGCTCGCGCCGATCCGGGCCAAGATAGATGCGATCGACGAGCAGATCCTCGCCTTGATCAGCGAAAGGGCGCGGCTGGCTCAGGAAGTCGCGCGGGTGAAGCGGGCGGCGGGCGAAGTCAGCGATTTCTACCGGCCGGAGCGCGAGGCCGAGATCCTGCGCCGAGTCAAGGCGAACAATCCCGGGCCGTTGCCGGACGAGGCCGTGCAGCGCCTGTTCCGCGAGCTGATGGCGGCGTGCCTGGCGTTGCAGCAGCCGCTCAAGGTGGCTTATTTCGGGCCGGAAGGGACATATACCCATGCCGCCACGCTCAAGCATTTCGGCAGCGCCGCGCAGCTTAGCCCGCTGGCGACCATCGATTTGGTGTTCCGCGACGTCGAAACCGGGGCCGCCAACTACGGCGTGGTGCCGGTGGAGAATTCCACCGAGGGCGTGGTCACCCATACGCTGGACCGCTTCCTGACCTCGCCGCTGCAGATCGTCGGCGAGGTGGATCTGCCGGTGCGCCACAACCTGCTCAGCCGCAGCGCCTCCATCGGCGAGATCCGCAAGATCTACGCCCACCAGCAATCGTTCGGCCAGTGCCGCGGCTGGCTCGACACCCACCTGCCCGGCGTGGCGAGGGAGGCGGTCAGCAGCAACGCCGAGGCGGCCCGACGGGCGGCGGCCGAGCCGGGCACTGCGGCGATCGCCAGCGAGGCGGCAGCCGAGATTTACGGACTCACCATCGTCCACGCCAATATTCAGGACAGCGCGGTCAACACCACCCGCTTCCTGATCATCGGCCGGCAGTCGCCGCCGCCGACCGGCGACGACAAGACCTCGCTGGTGGTATCGCGCAGCAATCAGCCCGGCGGGCTGTTCAAGCTGCTTGAGCCGCTGGCGCGCCACGGTTTGAATATGACGCGCATCGAATCGCGGCCGTCCCGGCAGGGCATGTGGGAGTACGTGTTCTTCATCGATCTGGCCGGCCATGTCGAGGACCCGGTGGTCAAGACCGCCTTGGAGGAAATGCGGGCCCAGGCCAGCCTGCTGAAGGTCCTTGGCTCCTATCCGCGCGCCGCACGCTGACCTATCGAACCACCACTGATTTCGCGGGTGCCGCTTCATGTCCAACAGCACCGTATCGTTCTGCGATCTCGCCGTCCCCGGTGTGCAGCGTCTGCAGCCGTACCAGCCGGGCAAGCCCATTGAGGAGCTCGAGCGCGAGTACGGCATCAGCAACGTCGTCAAGCTCGCCTCCAACGAAAACCCGCTGGGCGCGAGCGCCAACGCCATCGCCGCCGCGCAGGCGGCGCTGGCCGAGATTCATCTCTATCCGGATGGCAACGCCTTCGCGCTGCGCCAGGCGCTGGCGGCCTTCCACGACTTCGATCCCGCGGGCATTACCCTGGGCGCCGGTTCCAACGACGTGCTGGATCTGGTGGCTCGCGCCTTCCTCGGCCCGGGCCGGGAGGCGGTGTTCGCCGAGCACGCGTTCGCGGTCTATCCGATCTCCACGCTGGCGGCGGGCGGTACGCCAGTGGTGGCGCCGGCCAACCCGCGCGACCACGCCCAGCCTTACGGTCACGACTTGGCGGCGCTGCGCGCGGCGATTAGCGAGCGTACCCGAGTGGTGTTCATCGCCAACCCGAACAACCCCACCGGCACCTGGCTGACGGCCGAGGAGCTGGAGGCGTTTATCGCCGACGTACCGCGCGACGTGATCGTGGTGCTGGACGAGGCCTATGTCGAATACGCCGCCGACATGCCCGGCTACCGCGAGGGCAGCGGGCTACTGGCGCGTTACCCCAACTTGATCGTCACCCGCACCTTCTCCAAGGCCTACGGCCTGGCCGGCCTGCGGGTCGGCTACGGGCTGTCGTCGCCGGAGATCGCCGATCTGCTCAACCGCGTGCGTCTGCCGTTCAACGTCAGCGTGCCGGCGCAGGCGGCGGCGGTGGCGGCGTTGGCCGATCAGGTCCATGTCACCGATTCCGTGCGCCTCAACCGCCAGGAAATGACGCGCCTGCAGGACAACCTGCGCGCCTTGGGGCTGAGCTGGCTGCCGTCGGCCGGCAACTTCCTGTGCGTGGAGGTCGGCCCGCGCGCGGCCGACGTTTACGAAGGACTGCTGCGGCGTGGCGTGATCGTGCGCCCGGTGGGCGGCGGCTATAAGCTGCCGACCTTCCTGCGCTTCAGCATCGGCCTGCCCGCCGAGAACGACCGCTTGCTGACCGCGCTGCGCGAGTTGCGCGACCAGGGTCTGGTGCAGGTCGGCTGACATGGCGCTCATCGAGCAACTTACCGTCATCGGGGTGGGGCTGATCGGCGGCTCGCTGGCGCGGGCGCTGAAGGCGGCCGGTGTGGTGCGAACCGTGGTCGGCGGCGGCCGCGGCGAGGCCAACCTGCGTCGGGCGCTGGAGCTCGGCGTGGTCGACCGCTACGAGCTGGACCTGGCCGAGGCCGCGCGCGGCGCCGACATGGTGGTGGTCGGCGTGCCACTGGGGGCGATGCGGCCGGTGTTCGAGGCCATCGCCCCGACGCTCGGCCCCGACACCATCGTCACCGACGTCGGCAGCGCCAAGGCCACGGTGGTGGCCGACGCGCGCGCGGCGTTCGGGCCGCGGCCGACCTTCGTGCCCGGCCATCCCATCGCCGGCACCGAGAAGAGCGGGGTAGAGGCCTCGTTCCCCGAGCTGTTCCAGCGCCGCAAGGTCATTCTCACGCCGCTGGCCGAGACCGATCCGCAGGCCACCGCCCGGGTGCGGGCGATGTGGGAGGCGGCCGGCGCCCAGGTGGTGGAGATGTCGGTCGAGCATCATGACGACATCCTGGCCGCCACCTCGCATCTGCCGCATGTGCTGGCGTACGGTCTGGTCGATACGCTGTCGCGCTGGGACGATAGCCGCGAGATCTTCCAGTTCGCCGCCGGCGGCTTCCGCGATTTCACGCGGATCGCCTCGTCCGATCCCATCATGTGGCGCGACATCTGCGTCGCCAACCGCGAAGCGGTGGCGGCGGCGCTGGAGCGCTACATGGAGGATCTCGTCATCTTGCTGGAGCTGGTCAGGAAAGGCGACGGCGAGGCGCTCGAAGCGGTGTTCCGCCGCGCCAAGCAGGCGCGCGACCGGTTCACCGCCATGCTCGAACAATAGACGGAGTTTTTCATGCAACAGCAGGCCAACGTCCGATACACGGTCAGCCCCGGCGGCAAGCTCAGTGGGCGCGCCCGCGTGCCCGGCGACAAATCCATCTCTCACCGCTCGATCATGCTGGGGGCGCTGGCGGAGGGCGTGACCGAGATTTCCGGCTTCCTCGAGGGCGAGGACGCGCTTGCCACCATCGAGGCCTTCCGCGCTATGGGCGTGCGCATCGATGGTCCGGTCGACGGACGGGTCACCGTGCACGGCGTCGGCCTGCACGGCCTGCAGGCGCCCAAGGCGCCGATCTACTGCGGTAATTCCGGCACCTCCATGCGCCTGCTCTCGGGCATCCTCGCCGCCCAGCCGTTCGATTCGGTGCTGACCGGCGATCCGTCGCTGTCGCGCCGGCCGATGCGGCGGGTGGTGGAGCCCTTGAGCCGCATGGGGGCGCGCATCGATACCACCGAGAACGGCACTTGCCCGCTGCGCATCCACGGCGGCCAGGCTCTGCGCGGCATCGCTTACCAGTCGCCGGTGGCCAGTGCTCAGGTGAAGTCCGCGATCCTGCTCGCCGGCCTCTACGCCGAGGGTCGCACCAGCGTCAGCGAGCCGGCGGTGTCGCGCGACCACACCGAGCGCATGCTCGCCGGCATGGGTTACGCGATCCAGCGCGACGGCAACACGGTCTGCCTCGAGGGCGGCGGGCGCCTGCGGGCGACGTCGATCGAAGTGCCGGCCGATATCTCCTCGGCCGCCTTCTTCCTGGTCGGCGCCAGCATCGCCGAGGGTTCGGACTTGGTCTTGGAGCACGTCGGCATCAACCCCACGCGTACCGGCGTGATCGACATCCTGCGGCTCATGGGCGCGGACATCGAGGTGCTCAATCCGCGCGAGGTGGGCGGCGAGCCGGTGGCGGACCTGCGCGTGCGCTCGGCCAAGCTGCGCGGCGTGCGCATCCCCGAGGAGCTGGTGCCGCTGGCGATCGACGAGTTCCCGGTGCTGTTCGTCGCCGCCGCCTGCGCCGAGGGAGAGACCTTGCTGACCGGCGCCGAGGAGCTGCGGGTCAAGGAGAGCGACCGCATCGCCGTGATGGCCGAGGGCCTGCGCTCGCTCGGCGTCGACGCCGAGGCGCTGCCGGACGGCATGCGCATCCGCGGCGGGCGGCCCTACGGCGGCGGCCACATCCACAGCCGCAGCGATCACCGCATCGCCATGTCGTTCACCATCGCCGCGCTGCGCGCCGAAGGGGAGATCGTGATCGACGACTGCGCCAACGTGAACACCTCTTTCCCGGGATTCGCCCAGCTGGCGCGGCAACTGGGCCTGAGCATCCGCGTGGAGGCCTGAGCGCATGACGGTGCCGACGCCGGTCATCACCATCGACGGTCCCAGCGGTTCCGGCAAAGGCACCGTGGCCCGCCTCATCGCCACCCGGCTGGGGTGGCATCTGCTCGACAGCGGCGCGCTCTACCGTGTGCTGGGCCTCTACGCCCAGCGCCAGGGCGTGGCTCTGGACGACGAGGAACGACTCGGTCTGCTGGCCCGGGAACTGCCGGTGACTTTCGTAGTCGATGCCAACATGGATCAGCGAATCCTGCTGGCGGGCGAGGATGTTTCCCTCGCCATCCGCACCGAGGAAGCGGGCAGCGCGGCGTCGCAGGTGGCGGCGCTGCCGGTGGCGCGCGCCGGCCTGCTGGAGCGGCAGCGCGAGTTCCGGCAGCCGCCGGGCCTGGTGGCGGACGGGCGCGACATGGGCACCGTGGTGTTCAGCGACGCGCCGGTGAAAATCTTCCTGGTCGCCAGTGTTGAAGAGCGTGCTCGCCGCCGCCATAAGCAGTTGATCGAACAAGGGCTCGATGGTAACCTCCTCACCCTTTTAAGGGACATCGCGGAGCGGGACCGGCGAGACGCCACCCGTGCCGTCGCGCCCTTGAAGCCTGCCGATGACGCCGTGACGGTGGATTCCACCGGCCTCGGCATCGAGGCAGTGGTAGAGCGGGTCCTCCAGATCGCCGAAAGCCGTCTGGGGGCTTCGCTATTGGGGAAAGACGCTCGCTGAGCCCGCTGTGGCGGCGACGTCTTTCGTGGGTTCAATCTCAACCTTTATCAGTGCCTTTCGGGGCCTGGGAATTTAATTTCATGAGCGAAAGCTTTGCGGAACTTTTTGAACAGAGCCTGAAATCCGCCGACATGCGCCCGGGCGCCATCGTCAAGGGAACGGTGGTCGCAATCGACGGCGAGTACGTGATCGTCAACGCAGGCCTCAAGTCGGAAGCGGTGATCCCCCGGGATCAGTTCCTTGACGAGAACGGCGAGCTCGAGGTCAAGGTTGGCGACGAAGTCGAGGTGGCGCTCGACGCGGTGGAGGACGGCTTCGGCGAGACCCGCCTGTCTCGCGAGAAGGCGAAGCGCGCTCATGCGTGGAAGTTCCTCGAGGAAGCCTACGAGAAGAACCAGACGGTCACGGGCGTGATCAGCGGCAAGGTCAAGGGCGGCTTCACCGTCGACCTCAAGCACATCCGCGCCTTCCTGCCCGGCTCGCTGGTGGACATCCGTCCGGTGCGCGACACCACCTACCTCGAAGGCAAGGATCTCGAGTTCAAGGTCATCAAGCTCGATCAGAAGCGTAACAACGTGGTGGTCTCCCGCCGCGCCGTGGTCGAGGAAGAGTACAGCGCCGAGCGCGAGCAGCTGCTCGAGAAGCTGCAGGAAGGCCAGGTGCTCAAGGGCATCGTCAAGAACCTCACCGACTACGGTGCGTTCGTCGACCTGGGCGGCATCGACGGCCTGCTGCACATCACCGACATGGCATGGAAGCGCGTCAAGCACCCGTCCGAGGTGGTCAACGTCGGCGACGAGATCGAGGTCAAGGTCCTCAAGTTCGACCGCGAGCGCAACCGCGTCTCCCTGGGCCTGAAGCAGCTCGGCGAGGATCCGTGGGAGGCCATTGCCCGCCGTTATCCGGAAGGCACCCGGGTGTTCGGCAAGGTCACCAACATCACCGATTACGGTGCCTTCGTCGAGATCGAGGAGGGCGTCGAGGGTCTGGTGCACGTCTCCGAGATGGACTGGACCAACAAGAACGTCAACCCGGCCAAGGTGGTGCAGGTCGGCGACGAGGTCGAGGTCATGGTGCTCGACATCGACGAGGAGCGCCGCCGCATCTCGCTGGGCATGAAGCAGTGCCAGGCCAACCCGTGGGAGCTGTTCGCCGCCACCCACAACAAGAACGACCGCGTCACCGGCACCATCAAGTCGATCACCGACTTCGGTATCTTCGTGGGCCTGGAGGGCGGCATCGACGGTCTGGTGCACCTGTCCGACCTGTCCTGGGACGAGCCGGGCGAAGAGGCGGTGCGCAAGTACAAGAAGGGCGACCAGGTCGAGGCCGTGGTGCTGTCGGTCGACCCCGAGCGCGAGCGCATCTCCCTGGGCATCAAGCAGCTGGAGCAGGATCCGTTCAGCGCCTGGCTCGCTGAGAATCCGAAGGGCTCGATCCTCAAAGGCACCGTCCGCGAGGTCGACGCCAAGGGGGCCGTGATCGATCTGGGCGGTGGCGTCGAGGGCTACCTGCGTGCTTCCGACATCTCGCGCGAGCGTGTCGAGGATGCCCGCCAGGTGCTGAAGGTCGGCGACGAGGTCGAGGCCAAGTTCATGGCCGTGGACCGCAAGAACCGCACCATCAGCCTGTCCATCAAGGCCAAGGACGCTCAGGAAGAAGCGGAAGTGATGGACACCTACCGGAGCTCCAGCGCCGGTACCACCACCCTCGGCGATCTCATCAAGGAACAGATGGATTCGCGGGGCGAGTAAGCCCAAAGTCCTGCCGGGCGGCCAGTCCGCCCGGCTATCGCAGATTCATTTCAGCACCGGTACGTCGCCGGCGCCGTGTCGCTTGCTTCGCGGCGCCCCGTCGTACGGGTTGAGAAGCCAGGATGACCAAGTCTGAGCTGATCGAAATCATTGCCTCGAAGCAGCAGCACCTTGCCTATCGGGACGTGGAACTGGCGGTGAAGACTGTGCTCGAGCAAATGAGCGAGGCGCTTGCCAACGGGCAGCGAATCGAGATCCGCGGGTTCGGCAGCTTCTCGCTGCACCACCGGCCACCGCGAATCGGCCGCAACCCCAAGACCGGCGAGCCGGTGGCTCTGCCGGGCAAGTATGTTCCGCATTTCAAGCCGGGCAAGGAAATGCGCGAGCGCGTCAACGAGCGACGCGAGCAGCATTCCGCCTGAGCTCTTGCAACGGGTCCTTCGGGACCCGTTTCCTTATCCGGATTCCGCAGGCCATAATGCTTTCGGCCCGCTCCAATCGAGCGGCAGGAAAGGGGGCCATGCGCAGGCTGATCGGATTCATCGTACTTCTCCTGGTCGTTGCCGTCGGGTTGAGCTTTGCGTTGGCGAACGCCCGACCGGTAGAGGTGGAGTACTTCTTCGGACTGGTTACGATTCCGTTGTCGCTGGCGCTGGTGATCGCGCTAGTGTGCGGCGCGCTGCTCGGTATGCTGTCAGCGATCGGATTGTTGCTGCGGCAAAGACGCGAGACCCAACGCCTGCGCCGCCGCTTGAGCCAGGTCGAGCAGGAGCTCAGCGAGCTCCGCAAGTTACCGCTGCGGGAACAGACCTGATGCTTGAGCTGCTGTGGATGCTGTTGCCGGTGGCGGCGCTGTCCGGCTGGTACGCCGGACGGCGCGGGCAGCAAGCGCCGGCACCGGCACGAAGCGGCGACCACGGCGGCTACTTCAAGGGCATCAACTACCTTCTCAACGAGCAGCCCGACAAGGCGATCGAAGTGTTCACCCAAATGGTCGAGGTGGACAGCGATACCGTCGAAACCCACCTGGCGCTCGGCAATTTGTTTCGTCGTCGCGGCGAGGTCGACCGCGCCATCCGCATTCATCAGAATTTGGTTGCCCGTCCATCGCTGACCGCCGAGCAGCGCGCGTACGCGCTGCTCGAGCTGGGCGAGGACTATATGCGGGCCGGGCTGCTGGATCGCGCCGAGAGCCTGTTCAAGCAGGTGGTCTCGTCCGGCGTGCATGTGCAGGCGGCGTTGCGACAGCTGCTGGTGATCTATCAGCAGACGCAGGAATGGGAGAAGGCCATCGACGTCGCCAAGCGGCTGCGGAGAGAATACGGCGGCGACAGCGGGCGACTGATCGCGCAGATGATGTGCGAGCAGGCCGAACAAGCGCGCGCGGCCGGCGATCTCGCCGGCGCTCGGCAAAAGCTCAAGCGCGCCTTGTCGTACGATGCGAACTGCGTGCGCGCCAGCCTCATCCTCGGTGCGATAGCGCAGAAGGAGCGACGCTGGAACGCAGCGCTGAAGGCCTACCGGCGCGTGGTTGAGCAGGACATCGAGTTCCTGCCGGAAATCCTCGTCCCGATGCGGCACTGCCATGCCGAGCTGCGCACGGAGGACGAATATTGCCGCTTTCTGGAGAGCGTCGTGCCGCGCTTTCCGGGGCCGGCGCCGGTGCTCATGCTGAGCGAGCTGATCAGGCAGCGCGAGGGCACCGCCGCGGCGGCGGACTTCCTCGCCCGCCGCCTGCGCGAGTTGCCGTCCATCGGCGGCTTATCCGGATTGATCGAACTGAGCTTGGACAGTTCGCCGGAGGAGGTGCGCAGGAACCTGGAAGTGGTGCACGATGTCGTGCAGCGCTTGGCCAAGGGGCAGGCCGGCTACGGTTGCTCCCGCTGCGGCTTCGCCGGCAAGACTTTGTACTGGCAGTGTCCGGGGTGTCGCACCTGGTCCACCGTCAAGCCGCTCACTGGAGTCAAAGGAACCTAAATGCAGCAAATGACCGAAGCGTTTGGGCCGCGCGTCATCGTCGCCCTGGATTATCCGGATGCCCGTCCGGCGTTGGCGTTGGCCGAGCAGCTCGATCCGGCCCGATGCCGGCTGAAAGTCGGCAAGGAGCTGTTCGTGCGTGCCGGTCCGGCGCTGGTCGAAGCGCTGCAGCGGCGCGGTTTCGAAATCTTTCTGGACCTGAAGTTCCACGACATTCCCAACACCGTGGCCGGCGCCTGCCGCGCCGCCGCGGAGCTGGGCGTGTGGATGGTGAACGTACACGCGCTCGGCGGATCGGCCATGATGGCGGCCGCACGGGAAGCGGTGGATCGCGCTGCCAAGCGGCCGCTGCTGATCGCCGTCACCGTACTTACCAGCCACGGTGGTGACACCCTGCAAGAGCTTGGCATCGAGCAGACACCGGCGCAGCTGGTGCAGCGTCTGGCGCGCCTGGCCCATGCCCAAGGCTTGGACGGTGTAGTGTGCTCGGCGCAAGAGGCGCGCATGCTCAAGCAGGCCGAAGGCGATGACTTCCGCCTGGTGACACCCGGCATACGTCCCGCAACGGCCGAGGCCGGTGATCAGCAGCGCATCGCTACTCCCGCCCAGGCGATCGCCGACGGCGTCGACTATCTGGTGATCGGGCGCCCGATCACGCAGGCGGCGCGGCCTCTGGAGGCCTTGGCCGCCATCGAACGTGAAATTTTTGCTGCTCAGGGAGGCAATCGCTGCTAGCTTTGCCTGGCCGCTCTCCATGGGTGGCATGAGGGGGGAGCGAACAGCTCCCTCAAAGGGAAGGAATAACAACGTTGGAAAAGGAGTTTCGAAAAAAATGTTGTTGCGACGCTTGCTTTTGGCTGCTTCCTTGACGCTGCTGCCGCTGGGCGCGTGGGCCGGGCCGGTCAACATCAACAGCGCCGACGCGGCCACCATAGCGGCCAGCCTCAACGGTATCGGGTTGAAGAAAGCTGAGGAGATCGTTGCCTACCGCAAAGCCAACGGCCCGTTCAAGTCGGTGGACGATCTCGCCAAGGTCAAGGGCGTGGGTAAGAAGACGATCGAAGCCAATCGTCAGCTGATCCTGCTCAAGTAACCTTGCCGCACGGGAGCCGTCAGCCGACGGCTCCCGTGTGTCGATGCCGGTGGTCGCTCTTGGGGACGGGCAGGAGCCGCCACCAGTTTGTTTTTTCCGGTTTTTGTTCCAAGCGGAATTGTGGAGATCACCCATTCATGCAGAAACGCATACGCAAGGCCGTTTTCCCCGTCGCCGGCATGGGCACGCGCTTTCTTCCCGCCACCAAAGCGAATCCCAAGGAGATGCTGCCGGTGGTCGATAAACCTCTCGTGCAGTACGCGGCGGAGGAAGCCATCGCTGCGGGCATCGAGGTGTTGATCTTCATTACCGGGCGCAACAAGCGCGCCATTCCGGATCACTTCGACAAGGCGTACGAGCTCGAGAACGAGCTGCAGGTCCGCGGCAAAGAGAGTCAGCTCAAGGTGGTGCAGAGCATCCTCCCGCGCGGCATCACCTGCGTCTATATCCGCCAGTCGGAAGCGCTGGGCCTGGGGCACGCCGTCTCGTGCGCCGAGGCTGTAGTCGGCGACGAGCCGTTCGCGGTCATCCTGGCCGACGATCTGATCGATAACCGCCAGGGCAAATGCTGCCTGCGGCAGATGGTGGAGATCTACGACCAGCACGGCGGTAGCGTGCTCGGTGTCGAGCGGGTGCCGCGCGAGCATACCGACCGCTACGGCATCGTCAGCGCCCACGAGGTCGGGCCGCGGCTCAGCAAGGTCGACGCCATCGTCGAGAAGCCGAAGCCGGCCGATGCGCCTTCCACGCTGGGCGTGGTTGGCCGCTATGTCCTGACGCCGGCGATCTTCGACATGCTCCGCAACATCAAGCCCGGCGCGGGCGGCGAGCTGCAGCTCACCGACGCCATCGCCGAGCTGCTCAAGCGCGAGCCGGTCTACGCTTACGAGTTCGAGGGCCGCCGCTACGATTGCGGCGACAAGCTCGGCTACCTGCAGGCGACCGTCGAATTCGGTCTCCGCCACCCCGAGCTGGGCAACGCCTTCGCCGAGTATCTGCGGACGGTGCAGGCCGAGAACGGAGCCTGACCCTTCCCGCGACTCTTGTCCGTGTGCCCGCCAGATGCCCACCAGGGCGCTGGCGGGTTTTTCGTTGGGGGTGGCTTACCGTCCCCTCTTCCCAAGCCCTTCTAGGCCTTCCTCGGCACGGTTACCGCTCGTGGCCGTCGCCTTTCGCGTTCTCCTCGGTTTGCCCGCCTCGAAGCCGCCGCAGCCACCGATTGGCGCGGCTTGGCGATGCATGCTCTGCGACGCCTGTTCACGCGTCTGCCGTCTCGGCCCCCGTAGGACCAACCGCACACACCGCTCGGTGCGTCGGGACAGCTTGCCCTTCTCGATAGCGCTTTGCGGCTTGCCTCACCCTCTCGGCGAGGACAAGGCGTTATGAGCCGTCGTTGGCTCTGTCACGATGCCTACGTGCGACTTGTCCGCAGAAGGACGTTGGTATGCCTGCGCGAGGGTGACACCGCCGACCTGGGGCCGGCTGGCAGCGGCTCGATCGCTTGAAAGGGGACGATTCTGGAGACGGCGGGCGTGGCTTTCTTCGCACCGCCCGTGATGGAACCGCGCGGTTTCCTATGACGGCTAGAGCGTTTCGGTCGCGAGGTGTGTTTGCCCGCGGCTGCCGTTTAGGGAAAAGAAAAGGGGCCTGGACTTCTCCAGGCCCCTTGCTTTTGTTTGGCTCCCCGGGACGGGCTCGAACCGCCGACCCAGTGATTAACAGTCACTTGCTCTACCGACTGAGCTACCGGGGAGTAGTGAGGCTACCTGCCTCGCTTGGAGGCGCCATTTTACCTATTTCTAAGACGCCGTCAACATGCTGCCGGGCTAAACCCGGCAGCATTTTTTCTGGCCTCAGGCCAGCGCCTTCTCCAGGCGATCCATGGCCTTCTCCAGGTTGGCCATGCTGGTGGCGTAGGAGATGCGCGCATAGCCGTCCAGGCCGAAGGCGGAGCCCGGCACTAGCGCCACGCCGGCCTTGATGAAGTGCTCGGCCAGGGCGACGTCGTTCTCCAGACCCAGGTTCTTGATGGCCTGTCGCATGTCGGGGAAGGCGTAGAAGGTGCCCTGCGCCTTCAGGCAGCTGACGCCGCGCATGGCGTTGAGGCGCTCGACCACATAGTCGTGGCGCTCCTTGAAGGCCTTGCGCATCGGGCCGATCACGCCCTGGTCGCCGTTGAGCGCCGCCACCGCCGCGGCCTGCGCCACCGAGGTCGGGTTGGAGGTGCTCTGGCCCTGAATCTTGTTCATCGCCGCGATGACCTTCTGCGGGCCGGCGGCGTAGCCGATACGCCAGCCGGTCATGGCATAGGCCTTGGAGACGCCGTTGACCACGATGGTGCGGTCGTACAGCTCGGGGCAGGCGTTGACGATGTTGACGAACGGTTCTTCCGTCCAAAGGATGTGCTCGTAGATGTCGTCGGTGACGATCAACACCTGCGGATGACGCTTGAGCACCTCGCCGAGGGCCTGCAGCTCCTCACGGCTGTAGGCCACGCCAGTGGGGTTGGACGGGCTGTTGATGATGAACAGCTTGGTCTTGGGCGTGATCGCCGCTTCCAGCTGCTCGGGCGTGATCTTGAAGCCCTGTTCCTGGCCGGCCTGGATGACCACCGGCACGGCGTCGCACAGCAGCGCCATGTCGGTGTACGACACCCAGTAGGGGGCGCCGACCAGCAGCTCGTCGCCGGCGTCGAGCACGGCCGCCATGATGTTGAAGAGCGAGTGCTTGGCGCCGACCGATACCAGGATCTGCTTCAGGTCGTACTCCAAGCCGTTCTCGCGCTTGAACTTGGCCTGAATGGCCTTCTTCAGCTCGGGCGTACCGTCGACGTTGGTGTACTTGGTCTGACCAGCCTTGATCGCCTCGATCGCGGCCTGCTTGATATGCTCGGGGGTATCGAAATCAGGCTCGCCGGCGCCCAGGCCGATGATGTCATGCCCTTGGGCCTTCAACTCGGCCGCCCGGGCCGTCACGGCCAGGGTGGGGGAGGGCTTGATGCGCTGAACTCGGTTCGCCAACTGGATGTCCAAGAGGGGCCTCCTTCGCAAAAGATCGCCGGCCGAAAAAAAGTCGGCCCAATATCATACGAGAATCTACCGCGTACCGACATCATGGCCGACCGCTTCGTACTCAATTCGCGCTACAAACCCGCCGGCGATCAGCCCACGGCGATCGCCGCCCTGGTGGACGGGCTCGAGCGAGGCCTGCGCTACCAGACGCTGCTCGGCGTCACCGGCTCGGGCAAGACCTTCACCATGGCCAACGTCATCGCCGCGCTGCAGCGGCCGGCCATGATCATGGCGCCGAACAAGACGTTGGCGGCGCAGCTCTACGGCGAGATGAAGGAGTTCTTCCCGCACAACCGCGTCGAGTACTTCGTCTCCTATTACGACTACTACCAGCCGGAGGCCTATGTGCCGGCCTCCGACACCTTCATCGAGAAGGATGCCTCGGTGAACGACCACATCGAGCAGATGCGGTTGTCGGCCACCAAGGCCATCCTCGAGCGGCGCGACACCATCGTCGTCGCCTCGGTGTCGTCCATCTACGGTCTGGGCGATCCCGAGCAGTACATGCGCATGATTCTGCACCTGGCGCGCGGCGAGCGGGTGGATCAGCGCTTCATCCTGCGGCGCCTGGCGGAGCTGCAGTACACCCGCAACGACGTCGAGCTGGCGCGCGGCACCTACCGCGCCCGCGGCGAAGTGATCGACATCTTCCCGGCGGAATCCGAGGCGGAGGCGGTGCGGATCGAACTGTTCGACGACGAGGTGGAGAACCTGAGCTACTTCGATCCGCTCACCGGCGAGGTGCTGCGGCGGGTGCCGCGGCTGACGATCTACCCGAAGACGCACTACGTCACTCCGCGCGAAACCATCCTGCGCGCCATCGACGAGATCAAGGAGGAGCTGCGCGAGCGCCTGGCTGAGCTGCGCGCCGACGGCAAGCTGGTGGAGGCGCAGCGCCTGGAGCAGCGCACCACCTTCGATATCGAGATGATGCTGGAGCTCGGCTACTGCAGCGGCATCGAGAACTACTCGCGCTTCCTCTCCGGGCGTCGCCCGGGCGAAGCGCCGCCGACCCTGTTCGACTACCTGCCGCGCGACGCCATCCTGTTCATCGACGAGTCGCACGTCACGGTGCCGCAGATCGGCGGTATGTACCGCGGCGACCGGGCGCGCAAGGAAACCCTGGTGGAGTATGGCTTCCGGCTGCCGTCGGCGCTGGACAACCGGCCGCTGAAATTCGAGGAGTGGGTCGAGCGCTCGCCGCAGACCATCTTCGTGTCGGCCACGCCCGGACCGTACGAGGAAGAGCATTCCCAGGCCGTGGTCGAGCAGGTGGTGCGGCCGACCGGTCTGGTCGACCCGGTCACCGAGGTGCGCCCGGCCCGCACCCAGGTCGACGACCTGCTATCGGAGATCCGCAAGCGCGTCGAGGCCAACGAGCGGGTGCTGGTGACCACGCTGACCAAGCGCATGGCCGAGGATCTCACCGAGTACCTGAACGAGAACGGCGTGCGGGTGCGCTACCTGCACTCGGACATCGATACCGTGGAGCGCATGGAGATCATCCGCGATCTGCGGCTGGGCGAGTTCGACGTGCTGGTGGGCATCAACCTGCTGCGCGAGGGGCTGGATATTCCGGAGGTGTCGCTGGTAGCCATCCTCGATGCCGACAAGGAAGGCTTCCTGCGTTCGGTGCGCTCGCTCATCCAGACCATCGGCCGCGCGGCCCGCAATATCAACGGCAAGGCGATCCTCTACGCCGACGAGATGACCGACTCCATGAAGCGCGCCCTGCAGGAGACCGAGCGGCGCCGGCAGAAGCAGCTGGAGTACAACGCTCGCCATGGCATCACGCCGCAGAGCGTGCGCAAGGCGGTGGCCGACATCATGGAGCGCGATCTGCCCGGCGCCGGCGGCAGGGGCGGTCAGCGCGGCGGCGCCAAGGTGGCCGAGCAGGCGGCTTCCTACGCCGCTCTCAGCCCGCAGCAGGCGCTGCAGAAGATCAAGAAACTGGAGCAGCAGATGCACAAGCACGCCCGCAATCTCGAGTTCGAGGAGGCGGCGAAGCTGCGCGACGAGATCAAACGCTTGGAAAAACAAGCGCTTGGCTTGCCGATGTCGGAAATAGCGTAGACGCTTGCCGAGGCCGCTGCGTTTCGCTATAGTAGCGGCCTCTCGCAGGCGCGTAGCTCAGTTGGTTAGAGCACCACCTTGACATGGTGGGGGTCGTTGGTTCGAGTCCAATCGCGCCTACCAGAATTCACCTCAAAAGAAAGCACCCTAGTGGTGCTTTCTTTTTGCCTGAAAACACGTGGCCCCTCGTATAGGCCACCACTGTGGAGAGTCGCGATGCCTCAGATCACCCTTCCCGACGGCAGTCAGCGTCAGTTCGATCAGCCGGTGACGGTGCGTCAGGTTGCCGAGTCGATCGGGCCGGGGTTGGCCAAGGCGGCGTTGGCCGGTCGGGTCGACGGCAAGCTGGTGGATACCAGCTACACCATTGACCACGACGCCACGGTCGCCATCGTCACCGACCGCGATCCGGAAGGGGTCGAGATTCTGCGCCACTCCACCGCGCACTTGCTGGCGCACGCGGTCAAGGAGCTGTTCCCCGAAGCCCAGGTCACCATCGGCCCGGTCATCGAGGACGGCTTCTATTACGACTTCTCCTATAAGCGCCCGTTCACCGAGGCCGACCTCGCTGTCATCGAGAAGAAGATGGAGGAGCTGGCCGCGCGCGACATCGGCGTGCAGCGCGAGGTGTGGGACCGCGACGAGGCGATCCGCTTCTTCCGCAGCATCGGCGAGGAGTACAAGGCGCGCATCATCGAGGACATCCCCGCCGACGAGACCATCTCCGTCTATCGGCAGGGCGAGTTCCTCGATCTCTGCCGCGGCCCGCACGTGCCCAGCACCGGTAAGCTCAAGGCCTTCAAGCTGATGAAGGTGGCCGGCGCCTACTGGCGCGGCGACGCCCGCAACGAGATGCTGCAGCGCATCTACGGTACCGCCTGGCCGGACAAGAAGGCGCTCAAGGAATACCTGCATCGGCTCGAAGAGGCCGAGAAGCGCGACCACCGGCGCATCGCCAAGGCGCAGAACCTGTTCCACATCCAGGAAGAAGCGCCGGGTATGGTGTTCTGGCACCCCAAGGGCTGGATCATCTGGCAGCAGATCGAGCAGTACATGCGCGCCAAGCTGGCCGCGAAGGGCTACCAGGAAGTGCGCACGCCGATCGTGGTCGATCGCGTGCTTTGGGAGCGCTCCGGCCACTGGGAGTTCTATCGCGAGAACATGTTCACGACGGAGTCGGAGTCGCGCGACTACGCCGTCAAACCGATGAACTGCCCGTGCCACGTGCAGATCTTCAACCACGGCCTGCGCAGCTACCGCGACCTGCCGCTGCGGCTGGCCGAGTTCGGCTCCTGCCACCGCAACGAGCCGTCCGGCGCGCTGCACGGCCTGATGCGGGTGCGCGGCTTCACCCAGGATGACGCGCACATCTTCTGCACCGAGAACCAGATGCGCGACGAGGCCGAGCGCTTCATCGACCTGGTGCTGGAGGTCTACCGCGACTTCGGTTTCGAGCACATCCTGTTCAAGCTGTCGACCCGGCCGGAGAAGCGTGCCGGCAGCGACGAGACCTGGGACAAGGCCGAGGCCGCGCTGGTCGACGCGCTCAACGCCAAGGGCCTGGATTGGCAGCTGCAGCCGGGCGAGGGCGCCTTCTACGGCCCGAAGATCGAGTTCTCGCTCAAGGACTGCATCGGCCGTGTCTGGCAGTGCGGCACGCTGCAGCTCGATTTCGTGCTGCCGGGTCGGCTCGGCGCCGAGTACGTGGCCGAGGACAACAGCCGCAAGGTGCCGGTGATGCTGCACCGCGCGGTGCTCGGCTCGATGGAGCGCTTCATCGGCATCCTCATCGAGCACTACGCGGGCTTGTGGCCGGCGTGGCTGGCCCCCACCCAGGCTGTGGTAATGAACATTACCGACCGGCAGGCGAAGTACGCCGACGACGTCGCTAAACGCCTTGTAGCACAAGGCTTCCGGGCCGAGGCCGACTTGAGAAACGAGAAGATCGGCTTTAAAATCCGCGAGCACACGATTCACCGCGTGCCCTACCTATTGGTAGTGGGTGACCGGGAGCAAGAATCGGGCATGGTGGCGGTGCGGACCCGCTCGGGCGAAGATCTCGGCTCGATGACGGTGGACGCCTTCGTCGAGCGCCTCGCTGCCGACGTCAGCCGCCGTGGAGTTTAATTGCTGGAGGATTCAAGCATAGCTCTGAAACCTAGAAAGCCGATGGGTGACCGCGACCGGCGCCCTAGCGGTGACGATAGACGGATCAACGAGGCGATCACGGCGCGTGTGGTGCGCCTGATCGACCAGAACGGCGAGCAGGTTGGCGTCGTGCCGCTCGACGAGGCGCTCAACCGTGCCGCCGATGCCGACTTGGATCTGGTCGAGATCGACGCCAACGCTCAGCCGCCTGTTTGCCGTATCATGAATTACGGCAAGTACAAGTTCGAGCTGAGCAAGAAGCAGCAGGCTGCGCGCAAGAAGCAGAAGCAGATCGAAGTCAAAGAGATCAAGTTCCGGCCTGGCACGGACGAGGGCGACTATCAGGTCAAGCTCCGCAACGTGCGCCGGTTCTTGGAGGACGGTGACAAGGCCAAGATCACCTTGCGGTTCCGTGGGCGCGAGATGGCGCACCAGGATATCGGCATGCAGGTCTTGAACCGTATCGAGAACGATCTGCAAGACTTCGCCATCGTCGAACAGCGGCCCAAGCTGGAAGGTCGGCAGATGGTGATGGTGCTTACCCCCAAGAAGGGGAAGTAAGCCAGCGGGACGTATGCGGGCGCCCTGTCCTGCGGGACGGGGCATTTGTTTTTTCAGGACGCGGAGAACGGCAATGCCGAAGATCAAGACCAATCGTGGCGCTGCCAAGCGCTTCAAGAAGACGGCCTCCGGCCGCTTCAAGCGGGCGCAGAGCCACCACAACCACATTCTCACCAAGAAGTCGGCCAAGCGTAAGCGCCAGCTTGCTTCCATGACCCTGGTGTCCGTGCCGGATACGCCGGGTCTGGAGCGCCTGCTGCCCTACGCCTGAGATCGGCGCGATCAAGTTCCGGAGTTAGACAATGGCCAGAGTAAAGCGTGGTGTCACCGCCCGGGCCCGCCATAAGAAAGTCTTGGCGAAGGCGAAGGGCTATTACAATATGGGCCGTAAGTCCTACCGGGTCGCCAAGCAGCGGGTGACCAAGGCGGGACAATATGCATATCGTGACCGTCGGCAGCGCAAGCGGCAGTTCCGCGCCCTGTGGATCGCCCGCATCAACGCCGCTGCGCGTCTGAACGGTCTGTCTTACAGCCGCTTGATGTACGGCCTGAAGCGGGCCGCCATCGAAATCGACCGCAAGGTGCTCGCCGATATCGCCGTGCGCGATGCGGCCGGCTTTACCGCCCTTGCGGAGAAGGCTAAGGCGGCCCTGGCCTGAGCTTAGGCCCGTGTCAACCCGCGCCGCGCGTGCGGCGCGAGGGTCACGAGGGGAGGGAGCGCCCGCGCCTTCCCCTTTTTTTCGTCAGCACTTTCGGCGTCTAGGACGCAAGCCACCATGAGCGAACTGGATTGGAGCGAGCTCGGACAGCTGGTGCAGGCCGGCCGCGCCGCGATAGCGAACGCCCAGGAACTCGCCGCGCTGGATGCGCTTCGGGTCGAATACCTGGGTAAGAAGGGGCGCCTTACCGAACAGCTCAAGGCCCTGGGCCAATTGCGCCCGGAGGACAGGCCGAAGGCCGGGCAGGCGATCAACGAGGCCAAAGAAGCGCTGCAGGCGGCGCTGGAAGCGCGTCGCGCCGAGCTCGAGGCCGAGACGCTGCGCCGTCAGCTGGAGGCCGGCCGGGTCGACGTCACCCTGCCCGGACGTGGTCAGGCGGTAGGCGGGCTGCATCCGATCACCCGAACCATGGAGCGCATCGAGGACCTGTTCGCCAGTATCGGCTTCGCCGTGGCGGAAGGCCCGGAGATCGAAGACGACTACCATAACTTCGAGGCGCTCAACATCCCTGCCCACCACCCGGCGCGGGCGATGCACGACACTTTCTATTTCGACGCTCGCCGTCTGTTGCGGACCCATACCTCGCCGGTGCAGATCCGGGTGATGGAGGCGCAGCAGCCGCCGGTGCGCATCATCGCGCCGGGCCGCGTCTACCGCTGCGACTCCGACGTCACCCATACGCCCATGTTCCACCAGGTGGAAGGGTTGCTGGTCGACGAGGGGGTGAGTTTCGCGGATCTCAAGGGCATCCTCGACGAGTTCCTGCGCAATTTCTTCGAGCAGGAGCTGGCGGTGCGCTTCCGCCCGTCTTACTTCCCGTTCACCGAGCCGTCCGCCGAGGTCGACATCCAGTGCGTGATCTGCGGCGGCCGCGGTTGCCGGGTGTGCAAGGACACCGGCTGGCTGGAGGTGCTGGGCTGCGGCATGGTGCATCCGGCCGTGTTCCGTCACGTCGGCATCGACAGCGAGCGCTACACCGGCTACGCCTTCGGCATGGGCGTGGAGCGGCTGGCGATGCTGCGCTACGGCGTTAACGACCTGCGCCTGTTCTTCGAGAACGATCTGCGCTTCCTGCAGCAGTTCCGCTAGACCGACGGTTTGATTAGAGGCGACAGATGAAGATCAGCACTGAATGGCTGCGCGAGTGGGTCGAGGTCGACGAATCGCCGGCCGCGCTCGCCGATCGGCTGACCATGGCCGGACTGGAAGTGGACAGCGTGACGCCGGCAGCGCCGTTTTTCGCCAAGGTGGTGGTCGGTGAGATCGTGGCCTGCGAGCAGCACCCGAACGCCGATAAGCTGCGCGTATGCCAAGTCAGTACCGGCGCCGAGAGCGTACAGGTGGTGTGTGGCGCGCCCAACGCCCGGGTGGGTTTGAAGGCGCCGTTCGCCCAGGTCGGCGCGGAACTGCCGGGCGACCTGACCATCCGCAAGGCCAAGCTGCGCGGCGTGGAATCGTTCGGCATGCTCTGCTCCGCCCGTGAGCTCGGTCTGTCGGAGGACAGCAACGGCCTGCTGGAACTGCCGGCGGACGCGCCGGTCGGTCAGTCCCTGCGCGACTACCTGCGACTCGACGATCACGTCATCGAGGTCGATCTCACTCCTAACCGCAGCGACTGCCTGGGCATGGTCGGCATCGCCCGCGAGGTGGGCGCGCTCAGTCGGCGGCCGGTCAAGCCGCTGCCCGCGGTGGAGGTGGCGGAAACCGTCGCCGACCGCATTCCGGTCAGCCTGGAGGCTCCCGCCGTCTGTCCGCGCTATGTCGGGCGGGTGATCCGCAACGTCAACATCAAGGCCGAGACGCCGATCTGGATGCGCGAGCGCCTGCGCCGGGCCGGCGTGCGCAGCCTGGGCGTGGTGGTCGACGTCACCAACTACGTGATGCTCGAACTCGGCCAGCCGATGCACGCCTTCGACCTGGGCAAGATCGACGGCGGCATCGTGGTGCGCATGGCGCGCGACGGCGAGACGCTGAGCCTGCTCAACGGCGAGACCGTCGAGCTGCGCGCCGACACCCTGGTGATCGCCGACAACAGCCGGGCGCTGGCGCTGGCCGGCATCATGGGCGGCGAGGAATCGGCGGTCGGCGACGACAGCCGCGACATTTTCCTGGAGAGCGCCTTCTTCGCCCCGACCGGCATCGCCGGGCGCGCTCGCCAGTACGGCTTGCACACCGAGTCCTCGCACCGCTTCGAGCGCGGCGTGGACCCGAACATTCAGCGCTATGCCCTGGACCGCGCCACCCAGCTCATCCTCGAGCTGGCCGGCGGCGAGGCCGGTCCGGCGGTGGAAGCCGCCGCCGAGGCGGAGCTGCCGCGGCCGGTGGCGGTGCGCCTGCGCCAGTCGCGCGTGCAGCAGATGCTGGGCATCGACATCCCCGCCGACGAAGTGGTCGATATCCTGCGCCGGCTGGGACTGGCGGTGACCGAGCGCGACGGCGGCTGGGACGTGGTGGTGCCGACCTATCGCTTCGACCTGGCGCTGGAAGTCGACCTCATCGAAGAGCTGGCCCGCGTTTGGGGCTATCACCGCGTGCCGGTGCGACGCGCCGCTGCCAGTCTGGCCATGGCGCCGCAGGCCGAACGGCGGCTGTCCCTGCGGCGGCTGCGATCGGCGCTGGTCGACCGCGGCTATCAGGAAGCTATCACCTATTCGTTCGTGGCCCCGGCGCTGCAGGAGGCGCTGGATCCGGAGCAGCAGCCGATCGCCCTGGCCAACCCGATTTCGGCCGATCTGGCGGTGATGCGCACCAGCCTCTGGCCGGGCTTAGTGCAGGCGGTGCTGCATAACCAGAAGCGCCAGAGGCAGCGGGTGCGGCTGTTCGAGTCCGGCCTGCGCTTCCGCGGCGGATTGGACGCGCTGGTGCAGGAGCGGGTGATCGCCGGTGTGGCCACCGGCAGCCGCCTGCCTGAGCAGTGGGCCGCGGCCGACGAGCCGGTGGATTTCTTCGACGTCAAGGGCGACGTCGAGGCGCTGCTAGCCCTCACCGGCGAAGCCGACGCCTTCCGCTTCGAGGCGGCCGCCCACCCGGCTCTGCATCCGGGGCAGAGCGCCGCGATCTATCGGGGCGAGCGGCTGGTGGGCTGGCTGGGTGCGCTGCATCCCGAGGTGCAGAAGCGTCTGGATCTCGCCGGTGCCACCTATGTGTTCGAGCTGGCGCTGGAGCCGCTGACCCAGGCCAAGCTGCCGGCGTTCGAGGCGCTCTCGCGCTTCCCGTCGATCCGCCGCGACCTGGCGGTGATCGTGCGTGACGATACGCCCGCCGCCGCCGTGTTGGCGGTGGCCCGCAGCGCGGCCGGCGAGCTGCTGCGGCAGGCCTTCGTCTTCGATGTCTACCGCGGCCAAGGGGTGGAACCCGGGTTCAAGAGTTTGGCCATTGGCTTGATTTTGCAGGATTCTTCACGCACTCTAACCGACGCGGACGTAGACGAAGTCATCGCACGAGTGGTCGTTCGTCTGGGTCAGGAACTTGGTGCGGTTCTACGGGAGTAATTACCATGGCGTTGACCAAGGCAGACCTGGCTGAGCGTCTGTTCGCTGAAGTAGGCCTCAACAAACGTGAGGCCAAAGAACTGGTCGAGTGTTTCTTCGAGGAGATTCGCAGCGCCCTGGAGAACGGGGTGCCGGTGAAGCTCTCCGGGTTCGGCAACTTCGACCTGCGCGACAAGAATGAACGCCCCGGGCGTAACCCCAAGACCGGCGAGGAGATCCCGATTTCCGCCCGGCGCGTGGTTACCTTCCGGCCCGGGCAGAAATTGAAGGCGCGCGTGGAAGCCTATGCTGGAAACGTCGAATAACGACGAACTGCCGCCGATTCCGGCCAAGCGCTACTTCACCATCGGTGAAGTGAGCGAGCTGTGCGCGGTCAAGCCGCACGTCCTGCGCTACTGGGAGCAGGAGTTCCCGCAGCTCAAGCCCGTCAAGCGGCGGGGCAACCGCCGCTACTACCAGCGGCAGGACGTGATGCTGATCCGCCAGATCCGCTCGTTGCTGTATCATCAGGGCTTCACCATCGGTGGAGCCCGTCAGCAGCTGTCCGGCGAGAGCGCCAAGGAAGACCTCAGCCAGACCCAGCAGGTGGTCCGTCAGGTTCGCCTGGAGCTGGAAGAACTGCTGCAGATCCTGCGCCGCTAGCCTTTTCTGGTGCCTCACTTTGGTGTAGGATTGCGCCTTCTCTCGGGGTGTAGCGCAGCCTGGTAGCGCACTTGCATGGGGTGCAAGTGGTCGGAGGTTCAAATCCTCTCACCCCGACCAAACAATTCTTAAGCGGCTCGGTAGGTTACAGCTACCGGGCCGTTTTTGTTTAGGTCGCGCGAGAATTTCTCGCCGGCGCGGGGTCATCCATTCCTTTCATCGCCCGCGTGCGGCCAGCACCACTGCTGGCGAATTTTTTCCCTCGATCGCAGCGGGCTGGGAGCTTACAAGTCGATGGGATTCATTCAAGGTCATCAGGGTCAATGCCTAACTTCCTGGCGATGGCCTCGACCACCTCGCGGGACGGATTGCTGCGCTCGCCGGTTTCTAGCTGGGAGATGTAAGCGCGGCTGACGCCGGCGGCATCCGCCACTTCTTGCTGGGAGAAGCCGCGGTACTCGCGCCAGACGCGATAGGGATTTTCGCTCAACAGTCGCTCGGCGACGTCGGCAGGGATAATCTCCTCTTCGCCGCTGCGGATCCGTGCGAGCGCGTCCCCGACAGCCGCAGCGTCGGCCTTGTCCTCCAGCGCCTCGAGCAGCTTGCGATAGTCCTCGTAAGGAATGACGGCCCATTCTGGGCGGCCGTCCTTGCTGATGATCTGCACGTTCATTCGTAGAGTCTTCCTCGAGGGCCGATCTTGACGACGGTGATGACCATCTGACCGTCGTCGATGGTGAGCAACACCCGCCAGTCGCCGACCCGCAAGCGGTAGCCCTCGATCTCGGTCAGCTTCTTATTAACGTTGTTCGCTAGGCAGGCGGGATCGACAGCGTACCGGTTGATTTTGCTGACAATCTGCGCTCCGCCACATTGCGCGGTAGCTTGCGTAGGGTTTTGAGAGCGTTTCTCGTGTAGCTCGCTGCGTACCTGCGCCGAAAGTAACCATCAGTTAACGTCAAGTTAACTGAGAGTTGCTATGCTGTTTGTCGGCATCGCAGTACATGCAGCACTGCGGCTCTGCCGCCAATGAAGAGTAGCGGGCGGTGCTCAAGGTTGCTGCTCGTCGCTTCCTCCTATGGGGCTCGTGGAGCACCGCTTGCACTACGTGAAGCGCGTGGACGATGGGCGCTTCTGCCTGTCGTGCCTGTCTGATATGCGTCGAGGCCGCTCCGCCGAGCTCGTTCGTGTGCGGCGGACTCGCCCGCTGCGGGTCGCGATCCGGCATAATCGTGCCAGGCTCGGCGGTAGGTTCCGGCGTCGCGTATGACCGACCACCATCATCACCACGATCATGGCCACGGCGGCCATCGGCACTCTCATCACCACCATCGCCGTGGCGGCGGCAACGAGCGGCGCGTGCTGTTCGTGATGCTGCTTACCGGGCTGTTCATGCTCATCGAGGTGGTGGGCGGCCTGTGGGCCGGGTCGCTGGCGCTACTGGCGGATGCCGGCCACATGGCCACCGATACGGTGGCTTTGGCGTTGGCTTGGCTAGGTTTCATGGCCGGGCGGCGGGTGGCCGATGAGCGCCGCTCCTACGGCTATCGCCGCTTCGAGGTGCTCGCCGCCTGGGTCAACGGGGTGGCGCTGATCGGGCTGACGGTGTGGATCGCGGTGGAGGCGGTGCATCGGCTGTGGGCGCCCGAGCCGGTGCTGGCCGGGCCGATGCTCGCGATCGCCGCGGCCGGCCTGGCGGTGAACGTGGTGGCGTTGCTGGTGCTGCGGCACGGCGGCCATCACCACGACAACCTCAACATGCGCGCCGCCGCGCTGCACGTGCTGGGCGATCTGCTCGGCTCGGTGGCGGCCATCGCCGCCGCCGGCGCGATCCTGGTAACAGGCTGGACCCGCATCGATCCCATCCTGTCGCTGCTGGTGTCGGCGCTGATCCTGCGCAGCGCCTGGCAGCTGGTGAAGCAATCCACCCACATCCTGCTGGAGGGCACGCCAGAGGGACTGGACGTCGCCGCCATGAGCCGCGATCTGCAGACGGTGGTGGCGGGGGTGGAGGAGATCCACCACGTGCACGCCTGGTCGCTGACCTCCGGTACCGGGCTCATCACCTTGCATGTGCGCATCGCGCCGGACGCTGACGGTCCGGAGGTGGTGCGGCAGCTCAAACGGCATCTGCGCGGCCGCTACGACCTGGCGCATTCGGTGATCCAGGTGGAGCGCAGCGGCAGCCCCTGTCCCGACAAGGACGAGCCGCCTCTGCGGTGATCCGCACCGCCGCGCGTGTCGTGGGCGGCTCTTCGCCGTGTCCTTACATTGTCCCGAACTAATAAGTACCAAAATGGTCCACATTCGGGTACAATGAGGACCATCATGATCCGGATTAACCGCGAGACCGATTACGCCGTCGTTATTCTCTGCCTCCTGGCCGAGGATCCCGAGCGTCGCTACAACGCCGCGTGGCTGGCCGAGCGGCGCCGGCTGCCGCTGCCCGTGGTCAGCAAAATCCTCAAGCAGTTGGCGCGCGCCGGGCTGCTGATCTCCTACCGTGGCGCCAAGGGCGGCTACGGCCTGGCCCGGCCGCCGGAGGACATCAGCGTGGCCGAGATCGTGGCGGCGATCGAGGGGCCGATCTCGCTCACGCACTGCGTCGATACCGGCCCCGTGGCCTGCGAGTACCACGACGGCTGCGTGGTCAGCAGCAACTGGAACCGAATCAACCAGGTGGTGCAGAACGCCCTGCAGGGGATCAGTCTCAAGGACATGATCCAGCCGCTCAATCCCGTGCCGCAGGAAGCCTTCGTGCCTTTATCCACGCTTAAGAATTTGGGAGCGTGACCATGTCCGCCAGCACCAAGACCATCGAGGAAATCACCCGCCGTGGCTACGAGCACGGCTTCGTCACCGACATCGAGCAGGAGACGGTGCCGCCGGGGCTGAACGAGGACGTGATCCGCTTCATCTCGGCCAAGAAAGAGGAGCCGGAGTGGCTGCTGGAGTGGCGGCTGGAGGCTTACCGCCATTGGCTGACCATGAAGGAGCCGACGTGGGCGGCGGTGCATTACCCCAAGATCGACTTCCAGGCGATCTCGTACTATGCCGCGCCCAAGACCGACAAGAATCGGCCCAAGAGCCTGGACGAGGTCGATCCGAAGCTGCTCGAGACCTACGAGAAGCTCGGCATTCCGCTGCACGAGCGCGAGGTGCTGGCTGGCGTGGCGGTGGACGCGGTGTTCGACTCGGTGTCGGTGGCCACCAGCTACAAGGCTAAGCTGGCGGAGAAGGGCATCATCTTCTGCTCGTTCTCCGAGGCGGTGCGCGAGCATCCGGAGCTGGTGCGCAAGTACCTGGGCACGGTGGTGCCGTACCGGGACAACTTCTACGCCGCGCTCAACTCGGCGGTGTTCTCCGACGGCTCGTTCGTGTACATCCCCAAGGGCGTGCGCTGCCCGATGGAGCTGTCCACCTATTTCCGCATGAACGCCCGCAACACCGGGCAGTTCGAGCGCACCCTCATCATCTGCGACGAGGGCGGCTACGTGTCCTACCTGGAAGGCTGCACTGCGCCGCAGCGCGACGAGAACCAGCTGCATGCGGCGGTGGTGGAGCTGATCGCCCACGACAACGCCGAGATCAAGTACTCGACCGTGCAGAACTGGTATCCGGGCGACGAGGAGGGCCGCGGCGGCATCTACAACTTCGTCACCAAGCGGGGTCTGTGCGCCGGCCGTAAGTCGAAGATTTCCTGGACCCAGGTGGAGACCGGCTCGGCCATCACCTGGAAGTACCCGAGCTGCATCCTGCGCGGCGACGAGTCGGTGGGCGAGTTCTACTCGGTGGCGGTGACCCGCGACGCCCAGCAGGCCGATACCGGCACCAAGATGATCCACATCGGTAAGAACACCCGCTCGACCATCGTCTCCAAGGGCATCTCGGCCGGGCGCGGGCAGCAGACTTACCGTGGGTTGGTGCGCATCCTGCCCACCGCCGACGGCGCGCGCAATTTCTCGCAGTGCGACTCGATGCTGATGGGCGACAAGTGCGGCGCGCACACCGTGCCGTACATCGACGTTCAGAATCCCACCGCCCAGATCGAGCACGAGGCCACCACCTCGAAGATCGGCGAGGAGCAGATCTTCTACTGCAAGCAGCGCGGCATCAGCGAGGAGGACGCCGTGTCGCTGATCGTCAACGGCTTCTGCAAGGACGTGTTCCGCACCCTGCCGATGGAGTTCGCGGTCGAGGCCCAGAAGCTGCTCGAGGTCACGCTGGAGAACAGCGTCGGTTAACCCGGATTTGAGGATTTAGCGATGACGGCTCTACTCGAGATCAAGAACCTGCACGCCAGCGTCGACGGCAAGGAGATCCTCAAGGGGATCGACCTGACCATCCAGCCCGGCGAAGTGCACGCCATCATGGGCCCCAACGGCTCGGGCAAGAGCACCCTGTCCAAGGTGCTGTCCGGGCACGAGGGCTACGAGGTGACCGAGGGCGAGATCCTGTTCCGCGGCAAGGACTTGCTGGCGCTGTCGCCGGAGGACCGGGCGCGCGAGGGCGTGTTCCTGGGCTTCCAGTACCCGGTGGAGATCCCCGGCGTCTCCAACACCTATTTCCTGAAGGCGGCGGTCAACGCCATCCGCAAGTACCGCGGCCAGCCCGAGCTGGACGCCATGGAGTTCCTCAAGCTCATCAAGGAGCGAATGAAGCTGGTGAAGATGGACGAGAAGCTCCTCAACCGGCCGGTCAACGAGGGCTTCTCGGGCGGCGAGAAGAAGCGCAACGAGATCTTCCAGATGGCGGTGCTGGAGCCGACCCTGGCGATCCTCGACGAGATCGACTCCGGCCTGGACATCGACGCTCTGCGCATCGTCGCCGAGGGCGTGAACTCCCTGCGTGCGCCCGATCGCGGCTTCCTGCTGATCACCCACTATCAGCGCCTGCTGGAATACATCGTGCCCGACTACGTGCATGTGCTGGTGCGCGGCAAGTTCGTGCGCTCCGGCGGCAAGGAACTGGCGGAGGAGCTGGAGCGCAGCGGCTACGCTCTGTTCGAAGACGCGGCGGCTTGAGGGGGCGTGGCATGCAGCAGCAGCTAACAGCCCAGCCGTCGGGCGGCGGCTTCGTCCAGGATTTCCAGGCGCGTCGCAAGGACCGCAGGACCGAGCCGGTGTGGCTGATCGAGCGCCGGCAGGCGGCGATGGACGCCTTTAGCGCCCGAGGCTTGCCGACCCGCGCCGACGAGGCCTGGCGCAACGTCGATCTGGCGCCGGTGCGCGACCGTCATTTCGAAGCCATGCACATCGCCGGCAGCGCCGACGCGCAGGTGGCGGCGGCCAAGGCGATCGTGCCCGAGGCCATCCACGTGGTGTCGGTCGACGGCCAGTTCAGCGCGTCGCACTCCGATCTGCAGGATCTGCCGGCGGGCGTCACCGTGCGGCCGCTGCTGGCGGCGCTGGCGTCGCACGACGCGGTGCTGAAGGAACACCTGGGGCGGGTGATCGGCGAGCACGATCATGTCTTCGCGCATCTCAACGGCGCGCTGTTCTTCGACGGCGTGCTGATCCACGCCGCGCGCGGCGCGGT
Source organism: uncultured Alkalilimnicola sp. (assembly GCA_937951875.1). Classification (GTDB taxonomy): domain Bacteria; phylum Pseudomonadota; class Gammaproteobacteria; order Nitrococcales; family AK92; genus JAAYIK01. The sequence goes on from CALGAN010000048.1 coordinate 109,119, forward strand.
CCTGGAGCGGCCGATCGTGGTGATCCACGCGGTTTCCGCCGAAGCGGCCGGGCGCGCGGTCTATCCGCGTACCCTGATCGTGGCCGAGGAGGGCGCGCAGCTGAAGGTGGCGGAGCTCTATGTCGGCCCCGACGCGCCCTATCTGTGCTGTCCGGTGACCGAAATCGCCGCCGCCGACAACGCCTCCGTGCATCATTACAAGATCCAGCAGGAGGGCGCCGGCGCCTACCACTTCGGTGCGCTCGCCGTCCGTCTGGCGCGCGACGCCCGTCTGCACGCGCACGCCCATGCCTTCGGCGCCAAGGCCGCGCGCACCGATCTGTACGTGGACCTGACCGGACCCGGCGGCGAGGCCCGGCTGGAGGGGCTCTACCTGGTCGAGGACGGCCAGTACAGCGACCACCACACCTATGTCCGCCATCTGGCCGAGCATTGCACCAGCCATCAGCGCTTCAAGGGCGTGCTCAGCGGCAAGTCGGAGGCGGTGTTCGACGGCCTGGTGCTGGTCGCCAAGGGCGCGCAGAAGACCGACGCCCGCCAGGAGAACCGCAATCTGCTGCTGTCCAAGCGGGCGCTGGCGCATTCCAACCCGCGGCTGCAGATCCACGCCGACGACGTCAAGTGCTCGCACGGCTCCTCGGTCGGCGAGCTGGACCGCGACGCCCTGATCTACCTGCGCTCGCGCGGCATCGGCCCGCAGGACGCGCAGGGCCTGCTGACCTACGCCTTCATCGGCGAGGTGCTGGAGCCGATCGACATCGAACCGCTCAAGCGTTACGTGCGTGCCAGCGCACTGGCGCGCTTGCCGGGCGACGCCACCGTCAAGGAGATGGCATGAGTTCGCCACGACCGATCAGCAGAATCGATACCGGTCTGGACGTCGAGCGCATCCGCCAGGATTTCCCGATCCTGCGCGAGACGGTGCACGGCAAGCCGCTGGTGTATCTGGACAACGCCGCCAGCGCGCAGAAGCCGCAGGCGGTGATCGACGCCATCGCCCACTGCTACGCGCACGAGTACGCCAACATCCACCGCGGCGTGCACTACCTCTCCGAGCGCCTGACCACGCGCTACGAGGCGGTGCGCGAGCGGGTCTCCCGTTTCCTCAACGCGGCCTCCGCCAAGGAGATCGTGTTCACCCGCGGCACCACCGAGGGCATCAACCTGGTGGCGCACAGCTTCCTGCGGCCGCGGCTGAAGGCGGGCGACGAGATCCTCATCACCGGCATGGAGCACCACTCCAACATCGTGCCGTGGCAGATGCTGTGCGAGGAGACCGGCGCGGTGCTGAAGGTCGTGCCGATCTCCGACGCCGGCGAGCTGGACTTCGAGGCCTACCGGCGGCTGCTGTCCGAGCGCACCCGGCTGGTGGGTGTGGTGCACGTCTCCAACGCGCTGGGTACGGTCAACCCGGTCAAGGAGATGATCGAGCTGGCGCACGCCCAGGGCGTGCCGGTGCTGGTGGACGGCGCCCAGGCGGTGCCGCATGCGAAGGTGGACGTGCAGGCCCTGGACGCCGATTTCTACGTGTTCTCCGGCCACAAGCTGTACGGGCCGACCGGCATCGGCGTGCTCTACGGCAAGATGCGCCATCTGCAGGAGATGCGGCCGTACCAGGGCGGCGGCGACATGATCAAGTACGTCACCTTCGCCAAGACCGAGTACGCCGATCCGCCGCAGCGCTTCGAGGCCGGCACGCCGCACATCGTCGGCGTCATCGGCCTGGGCGCGGCCATCGACTACGTCGAGAGTGTGGGGCTGGAGGCCATCGCCGCCCATGAGAACGCTCTGCTGCAATACGCCACCGAGCGGCTGCTGCAGGTCGATGGCGTGCGGGTGATCGGCACCGCGGTGCAGAAGGCCGGTGTGCTGTCCTTCCTCATGAAGAAGGCCCATCCGCACGATATCGGCACCATCCTCGACCGTGAGGGCGTGGCGCTGCGCACCGGCCATCACTGCGCCCAACCGGTGATGGACCGCTACTGCATTCCCGCCACGGCCCGCGCCTCCTTCGCCATGTACAACACCTTCGACGAGGTCGACGCGCTCGTCCGCGCCCTGGAGAAGGTCAACCGTCTGTTCGGCTGAGAATCATGTCTGGATTGCGCGAGCTCTACCAGGAAGTGATCCTGGACCATAACCGCAACCCGCGGAATTTCCGGCGCATCGAGCCGGCCAGCCATCGGGCGCAGGGTCATAACCCGCTGTGCGGCGACCGCGTGGAGGTGTTCCTGCTCGTCGAGGATGGCGTGGTCAAGGACATCGCCTTCGAGGGCGACGGCTGCGCCATCTCCACCGCCTCGGCCTCGCTCATGACCGAGCAGCTCAAGGGCAAGAGCGTGGCGCAGGCGCAGGCGCTGTTCGACCGTTTCCATGACCTGCTGACCACGGAAGCCGAGCCGACCGAAGACCTCGGCAAGCTCGGCGTGTTGGCCGGGGTGCGCGAGTTCCCCACCCGGGTGAAATGCGCCACGCTGCCTTGGCACACGCTGCAGGCGGCGCTGCGCCAGCAGGCCGAGGTCAGCACGGAGTGAGGCGCCGATGAGCAGCGAACCGTACTACCCACCGCCGGGTCCGCCGCCGCAGCCGACCGCCGAGGAGCTGCGCGAGCCCGTGATCGCGGCGCTCAAGACCGTCTACGATCCGGAGATCCCGGTCGACATCTACGAGCTGGGGCTGGTCTACGACGTCGAGATCGACGACGAGGGCCATGTCGACATCAGCATGACCCTGACCGCGCCCGCCTGCCCGGTGGCCGAGACCATGCCTGGTTCGGTCAAGGCCGTGGTCGAGCAGGTGCCAGGCGTGCGCTCCTGCGAGGTGCATCTGGTGTGGGAGCCGCCGTGGACGGCCGAGCGCATGTCCGAGGCGGCCAAGCTGCAGCTGGGCTTCCTGTGAGGCGGACGGATGCCGCCGGCCCGGCTCGGCGGCATGCGGCAGCCGACGGAAGACGCGGTCGGCGTTGGTCTCTCATGCACGATTTCTTATAGAATTGAAACGATTGACCGCTTATTTCCGTGAATCGACCGCGTCGCGGGCGGCAGCGCGCCGCCAAGGCCGGTCGGTCCACCGAAATGGGCACTGAACATCGCTTGTCCGGGCCCGGCCGGGGCAAGCGCGCCAGCAACCAATAACAACCGCGCGTGGCGGCCTGTGAGGGGAGGGCCGCTTGCAGGTGCGGAGGGCGGACGTGTGCCAGTTCTGAACGGGAGCGCTCGGCTCGGCGAGGAGGGGGCGGGTGACGGTTTCCGCCAAACGATCGGGGTCGAGGCCAGTGCCGAGGAGCTCGAAAGGGCCTGGCAAGCGTTGTCCGGCGACGTCGATCCCCGTCTACTGACCCCGCTGCAGGAATCCATCCGGCGCCTGATCGCCGTTGCCGAGCGCGACGGCTATCCCAAAGTGGCCGAGCTGGCCAGTATCGTCGAAGTGATGCTCGGCCCGGTGGCGCAGGGCGAAGAGCCGTTCACCGCCGAATTCCACGAGATCGTTCGCGACTACCTCAAAGCGCTGCGTCGGCTCAGCCGCGAGCAGCCGGCCAGGGCGGCGCCCGCCGCCGAGAGCGATGAGCGCGAAACCCCCAAGGTGCTGCTGCTCGAGCCGAGCTGGAGCCTGGCGCAGGATCTGCGCCATCAGATCGGCCACTTCGGCTACGCCGTGCGCGTCGCGCTCGACTTGCCCGAATTGTTGAAGGCGCTGGAAGAGGAAGCGCCGCATCACGCGGTGATGGTCGACGTGCCGCCCGAGCAGCTCGCCGAGTTGGCCCAGCAGATCGTTCAGCGCAGCGCCCGCCGTCTGCCGCTGATCGTGCTCGCCGAGGAGGGCGATCTGGAGTCGCGGCTGCAGGCGGTGCGGGCCGGCGCCGACGCCTATCTGGTCAAGCCGTTCGACCTGCACGAGCTGATCGACCAGCTCGACCGGCTCGGCGCCCATGTGTCGCGGGAGCCGCTCCACATCGTGGTGGTGGAGGACAGCGCTACCCAGGCCACCTATTACTCCGCCATCCTCAACAAGGCGGGGATGGTGACCACCGTGGTCAACGATCCGATCCGCATCCTTGACGTGCTGAGCGACAACGCCGCCGACCTGGTGCTGATGGACATGTACATGCCGCGCTGCAACGGCATGGAGCTGGCCAAGGTGATCCGGCAGGTGCCGCGCTTCGCCAGCATCCCAATCGTCTACCTGTCCTCCGAGACCGAGATCGACCGGCAGCTCGACGCCATGAGCTTGGGCGGCGACGACTTCCTCACCAAGCCGATCAATCCGACCCACCTGATCCGTTCGGTGGCGATCCGGGCCGAGCGGGCGCGTACCCTGCGCAGCTTCATGCTCACCGACAACCTCACCGGCCTGCTCAACCACACCCGCATCAAGGAGCAGCTCTACACCGAGGTGGCGCGGGCGGCCCGCAACGGCGATGTGCTGTCGTTCGCCATGCTCGACATCGACCATTTCAAGTCGATCAACGACACCTACGGTCACCACGTCGGCGACCGGGTGATCAAGACCCTGGCGCGGGTGCTGCAGCAGCGGCTGCGGCGCAGCGACTACATCGGCCGTTACGGTGGCGAGGAGTTCGCGGTCATCCTGCCCGACGCCGATCTGCACGAGGCCTGCCGGATTCTCGATGAAGTGCGCGAGACTTTCGGCGAGATCCGCCAGCCGTCGGACGCCGGCGAATTCACCGTCACCTTCAGCGGCGGCGTGGCGAGCTACCCGGCAAGTCCCAACGCGGTCACGCTCGCGCTCAACGCCGACGAGGCGCTGTATGCCGCCAAGCGCGGCGGGCGCAACCGGATTATCCCCTATAGCAGCTGTTTGAGCTGAGTATTCGCCGCCCTCATCCAATCGACACTGATCCGAATCAAGCCTTTGCAATCGGCGAGATTTAGACGATAGGCGTCGATCGATACGTTGCCCCTGCGTATGCGATCCGTCGACAGGGCCAAACGCCGCTCGGGAGGAAGGCGGCCGGCCATTTGCAGGGGAAGGCGGTTACTGCCGCGATTTTGGAGGCAGGTTTGCCAATGAGCACGCTGTGGTTCAGCCAGTATCTGCTGGCAGCCCAGGTCAGTGTCGAGCTGCTCTCACGCATTTACACGGAATGGTCGAAGGGAATCGCGCGATTGGCGGCGGCCAGTCGTCCGCCGCTCGAATCCTCCGAGCACTTCGACGAGACTTGGCTCGATAACGTGAATCCATTCTTCGGTCCGGATCGACATCACGCCCACGTGGTCAATTGCGCCGCCAGCGTCTATTGTCGGGACGGTTTCAACCTGGCGCGGTCGGCGTCGAACGACCCGAATTGGCGCCGACGCCTCCACGAGGTCTGACCGCCACCGCCGACCTTTCCGACCCCCCTTATTCCGCGCTTTGTGCGGCTAGCCGCGCCCAGCCTTCCGCGTGGGGAGCGAAGCGGTCGCCGTAGCGCTGCTGCAGCTGCTCCAGGCGCTGGCGCATCTGCTCCACGCCGCGGCTGCGGATGAAATGGATCGGGCCGCCGCGGAACGGCGCGAAGCCCGTACCGAAGATCATGCCGGCGTCCAGCAGATCGGCGTCGGCGACCACGCCCTCGTGCAGGCAGGCCACCGCCTCGTTGAGCAGGCGGCACACCATGCGCTCCGCGATTTCGCCGAAATCGACGTCGCCGCCGTCCCGCTGCGGCTTGAGCGGCTTGCCGTTGCGGTACTCGTAGAAGCCGCGCTGGCTCTTGCGGCCGAGCAGGCCGGCGTCGACCTTGGCGCGCAGCAGCGCCGCGGCCTTCTCGGCGCTGGCGTCGCCGGCGCCGAAATGGGCGGTGAGGATTTCGCCGACGTGCAGGCAGATGTCCAGGCCAACGGTGTCGGCCAGCTCGATGGGGCCCATCGGCATGCCGAAGCGCTCGGCCGCCTCGTCGACCAGGGCCGGCGCCACGCCTTCGGCCACCAGGGTCACCGCTTCCATCAGATAGGGCATCAGCACGCGGTTGACCAGGAAGCCGGGCGTGCCCTTCACCGGCAGCGGCAGCCGGCCGATGGCGCCGACGAAACCGAGCGCCCTGGCCGCTTCCTCGGCGGCGGTGCGCTCGCCGCTGACCACCTCCACCAGCTGCATCTTGGCCACCGGGTTGAAGAAGTGGATGCCGACCAGCGCCTCTGGCCGCGGCAGGGCGGAGGCGATCTCGTCCAACGGGATGCTGGAGGTGTTGGTGGCGAGCAGCGCGCCGGACGGCATGCGCTGGGCCGCGGCGGCCAGCACCTGCCGCTTGAGCTCGGCCTGCTCGGGCACCGCCTCGATGATCACTTGGGCGCGCGCCGCGCCCAGCCCCTCCACGTCCGGCATGAGCCGATCCAGCGCCGCCGTGACCAGCCGCGGCTCCTTGAGCCGCTTGCGGAACAGGCCGGCGGCGCGGGCGATGGCCGGGGCGATGTACTTCGGCTCGCGGTCTTGCAGGGTCACGCGCAGCCCCTTGAGGGCGCACCAGGCCGCGATGTCCCCGCCCATGGTGCCGGCGCCGATCACGTGCACCCGCTCGGGGCGGAAGTCCGAGCCCTTGGCCAAGTCCTTGAGGCGTTCTTGCAGGAAGAACACCCGAATCAGGTTTTTGGAGACCTCAGTGCGCGCCAGCTGGATGAACGAGCGCGCCTCGGCGGCCAGCCGCTCGGCGAGCGGGCCTTCCTGCCGCTCCCAGAGGTCGACCACGGCGTACGGCGCTGGGTAGTGCTCCTGGCGCACCCGCTTGGCCAGCTCGCGGCGCATCAGCCAGGCCAGCGGCCGGCGCAGCAGCGGGTGGTTGGACAGCCGGGCTTTCCAGCCCGGACGGCGGCGGGGTGGCGCCTCCAGCACCAGCGTGCGGGCGGCGTCGAGCAGCTGCCGCCCGGGCACGGCATAGTCCACCAGGCCCAGTTTCGCGGCGCTCCTGGCCGAGACCGAGCGTCCGGTCATCAGCAGGGGCAGGGCCTCGAGACTGCCGATCAGCCGCGGCAGGCGCACCGTGCCGCCCCAGCCCGGATGCAGGCCGAGCATCACTTCCGGCATGCCGAGCTTGGTGTCGGCGTCCTCGTCGGCGACCCGGTAGCGGCAGGCCAGCGCCAGTTCCAGGCCGCCGCCGAGGCAGAAGCCGCGGATGGCGGCGCAGGTCGGGAAGGGCAGGTTCTCCAGACGGTCGAACAGCGCTTGCGATTCGCGCAGCAGCAGCTCCGGCTGCTCGACCTCGCTCAAGCGACCGATTATGGCGATGTCGGCGCCGGCGATGAAACCGCTGGGTTTGGCGGAGACGATCACCGCGCCGCGCGGCCGGGCGCGTTCGGCCGCGTCCAGCACGCCGGCGAACTCGGTCAGCACCTCTTCGGACAGGCTATTGGCGGAGCTGTCGGCCTTGTCGAGATGAATCCAGAGAACGCCGTCGGCGTCGGTCTCCAGCCGCCAGTGCTTGAATGCTTGCTCGGTCTGTTCGCTCATTGTTCTAGTCCCGCTCCACCAGCATGGCGCCGCCCTGGCCGCCCCCGATGCACAGACTGGCGATGCCGCGCCGTCCGCCTTGCCGCTCCAGCACCCTCAGCAGATGCAGCACGATACGCGCGCCGCTGGCGCCGACCGGATGACCGATGCCGATGGCGCCGCCGTCGACGTTCAGGCGCTCCTGATCGAGCGCGCCCAGCGCGCCGTCCAGCCCGAGCCGCTCGCGGCAGTAATCGTCGTCCTCCCAGGCGCGCAGGCAGCCGAGCACCTGAGCGGCGAAGGCTTCGTTGATTTCCCAGTAGTCGATGTCGCCGAGATTCCAACCGCGCCGGCGCAGCAGCGGCGGCACCGCGTGCGCCGGCCCCAGGCCCATTTCCGCCGGATCCAGCCCGGCCCATTCGCTGTCGACGATCCGCCCTAGCGTAGGCAGCTGGTAGCGCTTGACGGCTTCCTCGCTGGCCAGGATCAGCCAGGTCGCACCGTCGGTGATTTGCGAGCTGTTGCCAGCGGTGACCTTGCCGAACCTGCGGTCGAACACCGGCTTGAGCTTGGCGAGCTTCTCCGGGGTGGAGTCGGGGCGCACGCCGTTGTCGGCGTCGTAGAAATTGCCGTCGGTGTCGTAGCAGGGCACCACCTCGCCGCGGAACAGGCTCTCCTGCTGAGCCCGCGCCAGCCGCTGCTGGCTGCGCGCGGCGTAGGCGTCCATCTCGGCGCGGGTGATGCCGAAGCGGTGCGCTACCTGCTCGGCGGTCTGGCCCATGTTGAGCCCCACCAGCGGGTCGGTCAGGCCGCGCAGCAGGCCGATCACCGGCGTCAGCCAGGCCGGGCGGAAGCGCGCCGCCACCTTCAAGCGGTCGAGCGGACGCTTGGCGCCGGTCCAGTCGGCCAGGAACTCGACCATGCGGCGGCCATACAGCACCGGTGCGTGGCTCATAGCCTCGACGCCGCCGGCTAGGATCAGATCGGCGCGGCCGGAGGCGATGAGCGTGGCGGCCGCGTCCAGCGCCTGCATCCCCGACGCGCAGTTGCGGTGCACGGTGAAGGCCGGCACCGCGTGGCCGCAGCCCAGCCGCAGCGCCGCCACACGGGCGATGTTGGCTTCGTCGGCGCCGGCCATGGTGTTGCCGAGGATGACGTGGTCGAAGGCGGACGGCTCGAACGGCTGGCGAGCCAGCAGAGGTCGGCCGGCGGCGACGGCGAGGTCGGCGGCGGTGAAGGGACCCGGCCGGCCTTGCGCCTTGAGGAACGGCGTGCGGGCGCCGTCCACGACGAACACCGGACGGCCGAGGGGCTTGTCTGCATGGGCCATGGCTGCGTGCTCCTGAGGCTGTTGTGGCTCGGGTGCAGGGTGAAAACGCCTGTCGTTTAGCGGAGACACCGGGCCAAATTTTCGAGAAGTTTAGACAATGGCGATGAAATACGGCGAGACGAAAGTCGCGTGCGTATGGAGTCGTTCCGGTTATAGCGGGACGCCTCTGCTAGAATCGCCGAACCCGAAGCGAGGGATTAAGGTCTATACCGGCATGCTGGACCGTCTCGACAACTGGCGCCGGCCGTTGAACGCGGCCGGCTTCGTGATTTGTGCGCTGCTGCTGGCCGCCGCCTATTACATGCAATACGTGCAGGAACTCGAGCCCTGTCCGCTGTGCATTCTGCAGCGGATCGCCATGGCGGCGGTCGGGTTGGTGTTCCTGGCGGCCGCCGTGCATCACCCGCGCCGGTTCGGGGCCAAGGTCTACGCCCTGCTGGCGCTGCTCACCGCCGGCGTGGGCGCGGCCATCGCCGGCCGTCATGTCTGGCTGCAGAGTCTGCCGCCGGAGCAGGTGCCGGCCTGCGGTCCGGGATTGAACTATCTGCTCGACACTTTCCCGCTGTTCGAAGCGCTGGAGCGGGTGCTGCGCGGCTCCGGCGAATGCGCCGAGGTCCACCTGGTGCTGGGGCTGTCGATCCCGACGTGGACCCTGATGGCCTTCGTGGGGCTGGGAGTGGCCGGAACGGTGGTCAACGCGGCGGCACGCGCGCGCCGCGCCTGAGCGCGATCACGCATATACATATAAAGAACGATAATCGATGGCCCGTTCCACCAAGAAGCAGCCTGCCAAGAAGGCGCCCCGCCGGCGAATCGGTTTCGGCCGCATCCTGCTCGGCCTGATCCTGGTGGCGCTGCTGGTCACCATCCCCGTCGTCGGCATCTACGTTTTCTATCTGGATTACAAGGTTACCAGCCAGTTCGAGGGTAAGCGTTGGGCCTTGCCGGCGCGGGTGTTCGCGCGCCCGCTGGAGATCTACGAGGGCCTGCGGCTGCGGCCCGACAACCTGCTCCTGGAGCTCAAGCTGCTCGGCTATCGGGCCGAGGCCAACGGCGCCCAGCCCGGCACCTATCACCGCGCCGGCAATACGGTGCGGCTGACCTCGCGGCCGTTCCGCTACCCCGACGGCGACGAGCCGTCGCGCCATGTCGAGATCCGCTTCGAGGGCAACACGGTGGCGTCGCTGCGCAGCGTCGACGGCGGCAGCATCGACCTGCTGCGGCTGGAGCCGGCGTTGATCGGCAGCATCTATCCCGCCCAGGCCGAGGACCGGCTGCTGGTGCGGCTGGAGGAAGTACCGCCGCTGCTGGTGGATGCGCTGCTGAGCGTCGAGGACCGCGACTTCTACCAGCACGGCGGCATTTCCTTCGTCGGCTTGGCGCGGGCGGCCGTCGCCAACCTGCGCAGCGGCCGGGTGGTGCAGGGCGGCAGCACCATCACCCAGCAGCTGGTGAAGAATTTCTTCCTTAGCAGCGAGCGCACCCTCAGCCGCAAGATCAACGAGGCCATCATGGCCATGCTGCTGGAGTATCACTACAGCAAGCAGGAGATTCTGGAGGCCTACCTCAACGAGGTCTATCTCGGCCAGGACGGACCGCGGGCCATTCACGGCTTCGGCATGGCCAGCCAGTTTTTCTTCGGACGGCCGTTGGCGGAATTGCAGCCGCATCAGCTGGCGCTGCTGGCCGGCCTGGTCAAGGGCCCGTCCTACTACGATCCGCGCCGCAATCCGCAGCGGGCGCTGGAGCGCCGCAATCTGGTGCTGACCACCATGGTCGGCCAGGGGGTGCTCTCGGCCGAGCAAGCCAAGACCTACAGCGCCCGCCCGCTGGACGTGACGCCGGTGGGACGCGGCGGCGACTCGCCGTATCCGGCGTTCATGGAGCTGGTCAAGGAACACCTGCGCCGTGACTACCGCCCCGAGGATCTCGCCACCGAGGGCCTGCGCGTCTTCACCACGCTGGCGCCTTACGTACAGCACGCGGCCGAGGATGCGCTGCTGAGCCGGCTCAAGCAGTGGCGCGATCAGAAGCTGGAAGGCGCGGTGGTGGTGGTCGACGTCGACGACGGCAGCGTGCTCGGCCTGGTGGCCGGGCGCGAGGTGCGCTATCCCGGCTTCAACCGCGCGCTCCACGCCAGGCGCCAGATCGGCTCGCTGATCAAGCCCGCCGTGTACCTGGCGGCCCTCGAGCGGCCGGCGCAGTTCGGCCTGGGGACGTTGTTGCCGGACGAGCCGATCTCGATGGCGGACGGCTCCGGCAAACTCTGGGAGCCGAAGAACTACGACGGCCAGCTGCGCGGCCAAGTGCCGCTGTGGGACGCGCTGGCGCGCTCATACAATCTGCCCACCGTGCATCTGGGGCTGCAGCTCGGCATGCGTCAGGTCGCCGACACCATGCAGCGGCTGGGGCTGAAGCCGCCGAGCACGGCCTATCCGTCGCTGTTCCTGGGCGCGGTCAACTACACCCCGATGGAGATAGCCCAGGCTTATCTCACCCTGGCTTCGGGCGGGTTCCGCACCGAGCTGCGGGCGGTGCGCGCGGTGATGACCCGCGACGGCACGGTGCTAAGCCGCTATCCGCTGGCGGTGCAGCGCGCCTTCGACGGCGCGCCGGTGTACTTGTTGAACTACGCGCTGCAGGCGGCGATCTGGCGCGGTACGGGCCAGTCCTCGGCCAATTGGCTGGGGCCGCGGCCGCTGGTGGCGGGCAAGACCGGCACTACCGACGATACCCGCGATAGCTGGTTCGCCGGCTTCTCCGCCGACACCTTGGCGGTGGCCTGGGTGGGGCGCGACGACAACGCCAAGACCGGCCTGACCGGCGCCACCGGCGCCCTGACGGTGTGGTCCGAGCTGTTCAAGAATATCGATTGGGAACCGTTGGAGCTGGTACCGCCCGAATCGATCGAGGCGCTGTACATCGACCCGGCCAATGGCATGCTCGCCACCGAGGGCTGCGACGGGGCCATGGTACTGCCCTATGTGCGCGGCTTCGCGCCGGCCTTGTCGCCGCAGTGCATCGAACAGCGCAACGTGCTGGAGCGGGCCTCCGACTGGTTCAGGGGAATTTTCAATGAACAAACCGGCTATTAACCGTTGGAGTCTGATTCTGTTGGTGTCGTTGCTGAGCGCCTGCGCCGCGCCGCAGCGCGGCGAGCGGCCCCGCGTCGTGGAGCCGACGCAGCCGGCGCCGTCGGCGCCGCGCTCCGAGCCGACACAGGGCACGGAGCCGGCGCCCCTGCCGCCAGTGCGCACCGCGCCGGCGAAGCTGCCGACGCCGCTGCCGCGCGAGCAGGGTTCGCTACCTCCGGCCCAGCAGGCACCCGGCATGTCGGCGCCGCAGGGCGATGGCGCGTCTCAGGGCGACGTCGTGTCGCCGTCACCGGCCAGCCGCATCGAGGCGTTGCCGCCGGCCGCCCGCAGCCTGGTCGCCAAGGCCGAGGCCGCCTCCAACGCCGGGCGTCACGACGAGGCCGCGGCCTATCTGGAGCGGGCGCTACGGATCGCGCCGCGCAATCCCCAGCTGTGGCAGAACTTGGCGGTGGTGCGCTATCGGCAGAAGGACTACGCCAAAGTGGAAGGCCTGGCGCAGCGCTCCAACGCGCTGGCGCCGGCCACGTCGCCGTTGCGCAAGACCAACTGGGAGCTGATCGCCACGGTGCGCAAGCTGCTCGGCGATGCGCGCGGCGCCGCCGCGGCCGCCGCCGAGGCGCGGCGGTACATGAACTGATGTCTTCGGCCATCGGACGGCTGTTCGCGGCCAACGGGCCGCTGGCGGAGCGGCTTCCGGGCTTCCAGCCCCGGGCCGAGCAGATCCGCATGGCCGAAGCGGTGGAAGCGGCCATCGCCGACCGCGCGGTGCTGGTGGCGGAAGCCGGCACCGGCACCGGCAAGACTTTCGCCTACCTGGTGCCGGCGCTCGCTTCCGGCCACAAGGTCATCGTCTCTACCGGCACCAAGACGCTGCAGGATCAGCTGTTCCAGAAGGATCTGCCGCTGGTGCGCGCCGCCGTGGGGCGACCGGTGCGCCTGGCCCTGCTCAAGGGCCGCGCCAACTACCTGTGCCTGCAGCGCATGGAGCAGAACGCCGCCGATGGCCGGTTCGAGAGCCGGGAGCTGGCGCACGCCTTCCAGCAGGTGGTGGAGTGGGCGGGGCGCACCCATCGCGGCGACCTAGCCGAGATCTCGGCCATCGCCGCCGACCCGCTGCTGCGGGGGCGGATCAGCTCCACCGCCGAGAACTGCCTGGGCAGCGACTGTCCGTTCTTCGCCGACTGCTTCCTCATGGAGGCGCGCCGCCAGGCGCAGGAAGCCGACGTGGTGGTGGTCAACCACCATCTGCTGATGGCCGATTGGGCGCTCAAGGAGGGCGGTTTCGGCGAGGTGCTGCCCACCGCCGATGTGTACATCCTCGACGAGGCTCATCAGCTGCCCGAGATCGCCAGCCAGTTCTTCGGCTTGTCGCTGAGCAGCCGCCAGCTCAGCGAACTGGCGCGCGACGCCAAGCTGGCCTACTTCGAGGAGGCCGGCGACATGCCGGACTTGCTCGAAGCCGCCGAGACCCTGCACAAGGCCGTGCTCGACTTCCGCCTGGCCATGGGGCTGGACAACCGCCGCGCCGCTTGGGCGGAGATCGCCGACAAGCCCGAGGTGCAGGACGCGGTGGCCAACCTCGGTTTCTGCCTGGAGGCGCTGGCGGTAGCGCTGGAGCCGGCGGCCGAGCGCGGCAAGGCGCTCGACAACGTTTGCAAGCGCGCCGAGAACATGGTCAAGACCCTGCAGGCGTTCCTGTCGCCGGACGACAGCGCCGAGTCGGTGCAGTGGTACGAGACCTACAGCCAGAGCTTCATCCTGCGGGTGACGCCGCTGGACGTGGCCAGACAGTTCCGCGGCCACATGAGCCGCCGGCCGGCGGCCTGGATCTTCACCTCGGCCACGCTGTCGGTGGGCAATCAGTTCGATCATTTCCGCCGCCGCCTGGGGCTGCCGGACGACATGCGCACCCTGCAGGTCGACAGCCCCTTCGATTACCGCCGCAACGCCTTGCTTTATCTGCCCCTGGGGCTGCCGCAGCCCAACAGCGAGCGCTACGACGCGGAGTTCCTCAAGGCCGCGCTGCCGGTGCTGGAGGCCAGCCGCGGCCGCGCCTTCATCCTGTTCACCAGCCACCGGGCGCTGCGCTTCGCCGCAGACTGGCTGGCATCGCGCATCGACCATCCGCTGCTGGTGCAGGGCGAGGCATCACAGGCACAGTTGCTCGAGCGTTTCCGCGAGTTGGGCAACGCCGTGCTGCTGGGCACCAGCAGCTTCTGGGAGGGGGTGGACGTGCGCGGCGAGGCGCTATCGGCGGTGCTGATCGACCGCCTGCCGTTCGCCTCGCCCTCCGACCCGGTGATGCAGGCCAAGATCGAGGCGCTCAACCGCCGCAACGGCAATCCGTTCGTGCACCATCAGCTGCCGCTGGCGGTGATCGCCCTGCGCCAGGGCGTGGGGCGGCTGATCCGCGACGTCGACGACCGGGGCGTCTTGATGATCGGCGACAACCGCCTGCTCACCAAGAGCTACGGTCGGGTGTTCCTGCAGAGCCTGCCGGCCATACCGATCACCCGCGAGCTCGAGGACGTGCGGCGGTTCTTCGCCCCGCCCGCCAGCGCCGCCAGTTGAGCGGCCAGTGGCGGGCGGAGCGCGTCCGCGTCAGTCGAGCAGCGGATAGACGCCGTTCTCGTCGTGCACCTCGCGGCCGGTGAGCGGCGGGTTGAACACGCACATCAGCCGCAGATCGGTCTTGGCGCGGACCTTGTGCTTGTCATGCTCGTTGAGCACGTAGAGCATGCCCGGGCGGATGGGATGGACCTCGCCGGTTGCCACGCACTCCAGCTCGCCTTCGCCCTCGATGCAGTACACCGATTCGATGTGGTTGGCGTACCAGAAGAAGCTTTCCGTGCCGGCGTGGATGACGGTGTCGTTGAAGGAAAAGCCGACGCCGTCCTCCTTGAGCAGGAAGCGGCGGCTGGACCAGGTCTCGCCCTTGACCTCGCGGTCGGTGCCGACCAGGTCTTCGAGATAGCGCACGATCATTGTTCTTGCCTCGCGTTCAGCCGCCGACGGCGGCGTGGGTGCCGATGCCGAGCTCGTCGAGCGCGGCGACCAGGCTCTGCTCGATGATCCGCAAGCCGAGTTGGAGGTCGGCTTCGCTGATGGTGAGCGGCGGCAGCAGCTTGAGCACCTGATCGGCGGCGCCCGAGGTCTCGATGATCAGGCCGCGCTCGAAAGCTTGCCGGGAGGCGGCTCCCGCCAGCTCGGTGTGCGCGAACTCGATGCCCTGCAACAGGCCGCGGCCTTTCACTCGGCCGCCGGCCTGCGGGTACTTGTTGCAGATCCGCCTGAGCGCCTTGCCGATCAGCTCCGCTTTGGCCTCGATCCGACGGCTCAAGCCGTCGTCGGACCAGAACAGTTCCAGGGCGCGCCGTGCGGTGACGAAGGCCAGGTTGTGGCCGCGGAAGGTGCCGTTGTGCTCGCCGGGCTCCCAGATGTCGAGCTCCGGCTTGAGCAGCGTGACCGCCAGCGGCAGGCCGTAACCGGACAGCGATTTGGACAGGCAGACGATGTCCGGCTCTATGCCCATGCCGTCGAAGCTGAAGAAAGTGCCGGTGCGGCCGCAGCCGACCTGGATGTCGTCGACGATGAAGACCATGTCGTGCTTGCGGCACAGGGCCTGCAGGCCGCGCAGCCATTCGGCGTCGGCGACGTTGATACCGCCCTCGGCCTGGATGGTCTCGACGATCACGCCGGCCGGCAGGTCGACGCCGGAGCCGGCGTCCGAGATCAGGCGGTCGAGATACTCCAGCGTGTTCACGCCCTCGCCGAAGTAGCCGCAGTACGGCATGGACTCGCTATGGGCCAGCGCCAGGCCGGCGCCGGCGCGCTTGAAGGCGTTGCCGGAGACCGACAGCGAACCCAGCGTCATGCCGTGGAAGGCGTTGGTGAAGGAAACGATCTTCTCGCGTCCTTTCGCTTTGCGGGCCAGTTTCAGCGCCGCTTCTACGCTGTTGGTGCCGGTCGGTCCCGGGAACTGCACTTTGTGCGGCATGCCGCGCGGCGCGAGGATGAGACGCTGGAAGCTTTCGAGGAACGCCGCCTTGGCCTCGGTGGCCATGTCCAGGCCGTGGGTGATGCCGTCGCTGGCGATGTACTCGAGCAGCGCCGATTTCAGCGCCGGATGGTTGTGGCCGTAGTTGAGGACGCCGGCGCCGGCGAAGAAATCTAGATACGCCTTGCCGTCGCTGTCGTACAGCCGCGAGCCCTGGGCGCGCGCGAACACGGTGGGAAAGCTGCGGCAGTAGCTGCGTACCTGCGATTCGTATCGGTCGAAAATTTCGAGATCCACTACGGGCTCCTCCTTGCTATGGGTGTTGTCGGTCTCGGTCCGCCGAGCCGAGCGGGCCGATCCGGTAGAGCGCCTCGGGCTGATGCGTGGCCCCAGGGAAGTGCTCGGCGCGAAAGTACTCGCTGACCTCGCAGCTCACGCCCAGGTCGCGGGCATAGCCGCGGAACAGCGCTTGCGAGGCGGCGTTGTCGGGGGAGATGGTGGTTTCCAGCCAGCGCGCGCCACGGACGCCGGGGCTGGCCATGAAGGCGTGCAGCAAGCGTCGGCCCAAACCCTGGCCTTGAGCGGCCGGATCGACGCCGATCTGCCAGAGAAAGACGGTGTCCGGCCGGCCCGGCGGGCGGTAGCCGCTGACGAAGCCGACCAGGCGTTCGCCCTCGGCC
Source organism: uncultured Alkalilimnicola sp. (assembly GCA_937951875.1). GTDB lineage: Bacteria > Pseudomonadota > Gammaproteobacteria > Nitrococcales > AK92 > JAAYIK01. The sequence goes on from CALGAN010000048.1 coordinate 125,640, forward strand.
GCGACAACGCAGGTGTCGGCGAAATCCCGGGCGAGGAGGAGATACAGATAGGCCGAGTTCAGATCCAATCGCCCAGTCGTTTTGACCAAATGCCAGATGGCCGCGCCATCTTCCAAGGTGGGTTTTCTAAATATAATGCCTGTTTTCATTCAAAAATATCGCCTTGGGTATTCACCCAATGTGCGCCGACGGCGGTCGGTGCGAAAGGCGGTCGATTGATCGTGAGGCGACCTTTACTGCCGGTCGCTCGGTAAGTCGCCGCTGTGGCAATGGAGCGGCGGGAGAACGCGAATTCGAGTTGACGAGGATGCGCGCCATGGAGTTGTGGCTGAGAGCGCGCGAAAATTCCAGGTGTCAATTTTGATATGAGATATCGACCATAATGATACTCCTCTCGATCAATTATTTTATTGATTCAAGCACATGATGGTCTGGTTGTCAACCTTTGGGTTTTTATTTTGCATTTATTTTTAGGTTTTATTTCGTTATTTTTTTGGGTTTTGTTTTGCTCTTGTGGTCGCCGACGCTCTTGATCGAGAAGGGGGCGCTCGGCGCATTCGATCGGTAATGCTGGCCAGGGTGGGGCGGACGTGGTAAACAGTCGCGTTTCCCGAGGGTTGGCGGTGTAACCGTGTCTGCTCCCAAGATTCTCGCTCTGGATACCACCACCGAGGCCTGCTCGGTGGCGCTGCTGATCGGCGACGAGGCCCGCGAGCGCTTCGAAGTGCTGCCGCGCGGTCATGCCAGCCGCATCCTGGCCATGCTCGACGAGCTGCTGGCCGAGGCCGGGCTGACGCTCACCCAGCTCGACGCCATCGCCTTTTGCCGCGGGCCCGGCGCCTTTACCGGCGTGCGCATCGCCTGCGGTGTGGCGCAGGGCGTCGCCTTCGGCGCCGATCTGCCGGTAGCGCCGCTGTCCACCTTGCAGGTGCTGGCGCAGGGGGTGTGGCGCCAGCATGGCGCCGACGCGGTGCTGGCGGCGCTGGACGCGCGCATGAGCGAGGTCTACTGGGGCGCGTTCCGCCGGCAAGGCGAGCTGCTGCAGCCGGTCGGCGAGGAATGCCTGGCCGCACCCGAGGCGGTGCCGCTGCCGCCGGGCGACGGCTGGGTTGGCGCCGGCACCGGCTGGGGGGCGTACCGCGAGGCGCTGGTGTCGAGATGCGGCGCGCTGGGTGCGGTTTATCCCGACGCGCTGCCGCATGCCGTGGATTGTCTGCCGCTGGCCGCCGCCGCCTGGCGCGAGGGACGGCTGGTGCCGGCCGAGCAGGCGCTGCCGGTCTACCTGCGCGACAAGGTCACCGCGTAAGCTTCCCCGATCCGCAGACACCCCATAAGTAGAACTTTCTGGCATGTTTTCCCCAGCCAGGAGGTTCCATG
>CALGAN010000049.1 GCA_937951875.1 uncultured Alkalilimnicola sp.
CCTCCCTGGCCGGCTCGCCCCGGCTCACCGCCGAAGCAGGCGCGCATTTTAGCCAGCCAAATAAAAAGGTCAAGCGGCCATTCGGCCGCTTGCCCCAGGTTCGTATCGAGGCCGACCGTAAGTGCCGAGACGCGTTAAGGAATCAGGCGACTTCGCTCCTTTCCTCCGCGCGCAGGAACACGCGCGTGTTGATCGGCCGCAGGTAGGCGGTAGCGCCGCGCGCCAACCGCAGCTGGCGGTAGCGCTCCTTGGGCAGCTCGACCGATACCGGTGTACGCGAGTCGCGCGTCACCAGCTCCAGACGCACGGCTGGTCCGACGATGGCGATGTCCGCGACCTCGGCGGCCAGCGCTCCGTCGCCGGTCGGCGCCGCCAGCACTTCCATCTCGTGCGGACGTACGTAAGCGACCGCCGGCGCATCATCGACGTCGGCGTGCTCCGGCACCGCCAGGGTCAGGCCGTCGAGCTTGGCCACACCGCGTTCGACCCGGCCCGGCAGCTGGTTGACGCTACCCAGGAATTGGTAGACGAACGGCGTGGCGGGGTGATCGTAGACCTCCTCGGGAGAGCCGATCTGCTCGATCCGCCCCTTGTTCATGACCACCACGCGGTCGGCCACTTCCAGCGCCTCCTCCTGGTCGTGGGTGACGAACACGCTGGTGACGTGGATCTCGTCATGCAACCGCCGCAGCCAGCGGCGCAGGTCCTTGCGGACTTGGGCATCGAGCGCGCCGAACGGCTCGTCCAGCAGCAGCACCTTGGGCTCGACCGCCAACGCCCGCGCCAGGGCGATGCGCTGGCGCTGACCGCCCGAGAGCTGGTTGGGGTAACGGTCGGCCAGCCACTCCAGCTGCACCAGCTCCAGCAGACGCTGGACGCGGGCGCGGATTTCCTTCTCGGAAGGACGCTGCCGGCGGGGCCGCACCCGCAGGCCGAACGCCACGTTCTCGAACACCGTCATGTGCCGGAACAGGGCATAGTGCTGGAACACGAAACCGACATTGCGGTCGCGCACGTGAATATTGGTGGTGTCCTCGCCGAAGAACAGCACACGACCGGCGTCGGGCTGCTCCAGGCCGGCGATGACGCGCAGCAGCGTGGTCTTGCCTGAGCCGGACGGCCCCAGCAGCGCCACCAGCTCGCCGTTGGGAATGTCCAGGTCGACGTGGTCGAGAGCCACGAAGTTCCCGAAACGCTTGTAGATTTGTTCGACCCTGATGCTCATACCCGGACCTCCGGCGATATCAGCACGCGACCTTAGCCGCCAGGCTGGGTGCTGTGAAGAATCGTTTTCTTATGTCGATATGCCCCTAGACCATAAGCGAGTCCCGGCAACGCTTAGCACCGAGGGCAATACCTAAAGCACGATATATTCTTTGGGGTTATTAATCCGACTGCTTATCATGGGACCAGCGGCCGTTCGGCCAACCTGACATCGCTTCCACGAGGGACATCATGCGCAAGCACCAACTGCTCGGCGCGCTGCTGCTGGGTTTGAGCGTCGTCGCCGCACCGGCCCGAGCCGCCACCGAGATCCTGAATGCGTCCTACGACGTCGCCCGCGAGCTGTTCGCCGAGATCAATCCGGCTTTCAAGAAATACTGGCAGGAGAAAACCGGCGAGCAGGTCGAGATCAAGCAATCGCACGCCGGTACGTCCAAGCAGGCGCGCGCGATCATGGAAGGCCTGCCGGCCGACGTGGTGACCTTCAACCAATACACCGACATCGACGCGCTGGAGAACGCCGGCCTGGTGGCCAAGGGCTGGAAGGAGCGGCTACCGCACGCCAGCTCGCCCTACTATTCGGCGCCGGCGTTCCTGGTGCGCAAGGGCAACCCGAAGAACATCAAGGACTGGGGCGATCTGGCGCGGCCGGACGTGAAGGTGGTGTTCCCCAATCCCAAGACCTCGGGCAACGCCCGCTACAGCTACCTCGGCGCCTGGGCCTGGGCGCACAAGCAGTTCGGCGGCGACGAGGCCAAGATCCGCGAATTCATGAACAAGTTCCTGGCCAACGTGCCGGTGTTCGACACCGGCGGCCGCGGCGCCACCACCACCTTCGTCGAGCGCAAGATCGGCGACGTGCTGCTGACCTTCGAGGCCGAGACCCATAACATTCGCCGCGAGTACGGCGACGAGGCCTACGAGGTGGTGGTGCCCAGCGTCACCGTGATCGCCGACTTCCCGGTGAGCGTGGTAGACAAGGTCGTGGACCGGCGCGGCACCCGCAAGGTGGCGGAGGAGTATCTGAAGTTCCTCTACTCCGAGCAGGGTCAGGAGATTCTGGCGCAACGCTACTACCGGGTGCGCTCGGAAAGCGTCGCCAAGAAGTACGCCGATCAGTTCCCGGCGACCGAGCTGGTGCAGATCGAGAAGCTGCTCGGCGACTGGGAGCAGATTCAGAAGGTACACTTCGCCTCCGGCGGTCTGTTCGACCAGGCCATGGAAAAACGCCGCCGCTGATCGGCCAACCGCCCATTCTTCGGCTCTGGGACGGCCGGTGCGCGCCAGCACCGGCCGCTTGCTTTTGGAAGATAGTGGATGAGCGTCAAATCGTTGGCCTTCCCTAGGCCGCGCCGCGTGTTGCCGGGGTTTGGCATCACCATGGGCACCACCCTGCTGTTCGTCGGCCTGGTGGTGCTGCTGCCGTTGAGCGCCCTGTTGATCAAAACCGGCGGCCTCGGGCCGTCCGAGTTCTGGGCGATCATCACCTCGGAACGAGCGCTCGCCTCCTACCGGGTCACGGTCGGCTCGGCGCTGGCCGCCTCCTTGTTCAACGTCGGCTTCGGCCTGCTGCTGGCCTGGATCCTGACCCGCTACCGTTTTCCCGGCCGCACCTTCCTGGACGCGGCGGTGGACCTGCCGTTCGCGCTGCCCACCTCGGTGGCGGGCGTGGCGCTGACCGGCCTGTTCGCCAGCAACGGCTGGTACGGCCGGCTGCTGGAGCAGATCGGCATTCAGGTGGCGTACACCCCGCTGGGCATCACCATCGCCATGGCCTTCACCAGCATCCCGTTCGTGGTGCGCAGTGTGCAGCCGGTGCTGGAGGAAATGGAGCCCGAGCTGGAGGAGGCGGCGCACACCCTGGGCGCGACCGCCGCGCAAACCTTCCGCCGCGTGGTACTGCCCACCATCACCCCCGCCCTGCTCACCGGCTTCGCCCTGGCGCTGGCGCGCAGCCTGGGCGAGTTCGGTGCGGTGATCTTCATCGCCGGCAACATGCCGTTCGAGACCGAGATCACCGCGCTGCTGATCATGATCCGGCTCGAGGAGTACGACTACGAAGCGGCGGCGGCGATCGCCACCACGGTGCTGGCGGCGGCGCTGGTGCTGCTGCTCGCCATCCATATCCTGCAGGCCTACGTGGCGCGCTACGAGCGGAGGAGCTGATGGACACCGCCAAGCGTTCTTCGGTACGCGCGGAGCACACCCTGGTCAGCCGGCTGCTGATCGCGCTGGGCGTGATCGGCGCGGTCCTGCTGATCTTCATGCCGCTGGCGACCATCTTCGCCCAGGCGCTGTCCCAGGGCTGGCGGGTCTACGTCGACAACCTCATCCACCCGGACACCGTGCACGCCATCGGCCTGACCCTGCTCACCGCGGCGGTGGCGGTGCCGATCAACATCGTGTTCGGCGTGGCCGCCGCCTGGCTGCTGACCCGTTTCGACTTTCCGGGCAAGAAGCTGCTCAACACCTTCATCGACATTCCATTCTCGGTGTCGCCGGTGGTGGCGGGCGTGATGTACCTGATGCTGTATGGCTCGCGCGGCTGGATCGGGGGCTGGCTGGCCGAGCACGACATCCAACTGATGTTCAACGTGGTCGGCGTGATCATGGTGACCGTGTTCGTCACCAGCCCGTTCGTGGCGCGCGAGCTCATCCCCTTCATGCAGGCCAAGGGCAGCGAGGAGGAAGAAGCCGCCACCGTGCTCGGCGCCAGCGGCTGGCAGACCTTCTGGCGGGTGACCCTGCCCAACATCAAATGGGCGCTGATCTACGGCGTGATCCTGTGCAATGCCCGCGCTATGGGCGAGTTCGGCGCGGTGTCGGTGGTGTCCGGCAGCATCCGCGGCGAGACCAACACGCTGCCGCTGCACGTCGAGCTGCTGTATCAGGATTACAACGCCACCGGCGCCTTCGCCGCCGCTTCGCTCCTGGCGACGCTGGCGGTGATCACGCTGGTGCTCAAGACCATCGCCGAGTGGCGGCAACGGCGCAGTCTGCAGGAGCAATAGCCGGCTCCCGCGGCCATCGCCTTGGCGCCAGCGCGCAGGACGGCATCATGCGACTTTGGACCGTACACCCCAAGCACCTCGACGCCCGCGGCCTGGTGGCCCTGTGGCGCGAGGCCCTGCTGGCGCAGGCGGTGCTGCGCGGTCAGACCCGGGGCTATCGGCATCACCCACAGCTGGTGCGCTTCCGCGCGGCCCCGGACCCACTGGCGGCGATCACCGCTTACCTGCACGCGGTGGCCGACGAGACGGCCGCGCGCGGTTACCGCTTCGACCGCCGACGCATCCACGCACCGGCGACCGCGCTGACCATGGAGGAGACGCAAGGTCAGCTCGACCATGAATGGGCCCATCTGCTGCGCAAGCTGCAGGTACGCGATCCGCCGCGCCACCGAGCGCTTCGTGCCCTGGATACGGCCGAACCGCATCCCTGTTTCCGGATCGTGCCCGGCCGGGTGAGGGACTGGGAAAAACCCTGACGGGGTGATGCCTGCCACCCCGGTCACGGCTCTTCGCCCAAAGACGCGCTAAAGTCTAATAGCCTGTTTCGTCGAGAAACGGGCGCCATACATCGCGCATTGGAAGCAACAACTATGACGGCCCTTCTATCCTTCGCCGGTGGTATCGGCCTGTTCCTGCTGGGAATGCGCCTGCTGACCGACGGCCTCAAGCTCGCCGCCGGCGACAGCCCGCGCCAACTGCTCGGCGACTGGATCTCCTCGCCGCTGCGCGGCCTGCTCGCCGGCGCGCTGCTCACCGCCGCCGCCCAATCCTCCAGCGCCGTGGTGTCCGCCACCCTGGGCTTCGTCAACGCCGGGCTGTTGTCGTTGACGCAGGCGATCGGCGTATTCCACGGGAGCAGCCTCGGCGCCACCGTCACCGGCTGGCTGGTGGCCGGCCTCGGCTTCAACCTGCAACTCGAACCGCTGGCCCTGCCCGCCATCGCCATCGGCGCGCTGCTGCGCATCAACGGCAGCGCCACGCGCCGCGCCCTGGTGGGCGACCTGCTCACCGGACTGGGCGTGTTCCTGCTCGGCATCGAAGTGCTGAAGACCACCTTCGCCGAGGGCGACGCCGCGGCGGTGGCCGCCTCGTTCGACATCAACAACTGGGGCGCGCTGCTCGGCCTGCTGGTGCTGGGCGCCGTGCTCAGCGCCGTGCTGCAATCCACCTGCGCGGCGCTGGCGGCGGTGCTGGCCGCGGTGGCCGGCGGCATGATCCCGCTCGCCGCCGGCGCGGCGCTGATCATCGGCGCCAACGTCGGCGCCGCCTCCACCGCGCTGCTGGCGGCGATCGGCGCCACCGCCGCCGCCAAGCGCGCGGCGACGGCGTACATCGTCTGCACGGTCGTCGCTGGCCTGCTCGCGTTCGCGCTACTGCCGGCGTTGCTACCGGTACTGCGCCTGGTCGGCGAAACCCTGAATCTGAGCGGTCAGCCGGCCCTGCTGCTGGCCCTGTTCCACACCCTGATCAATCTGATCGGCCTGGCGGCGCTGTATCCGTTCACCTGGCGGCTGGCCCGCTTCCTGGAAGCGCGCTTCCGCGCCGCCGCCGAGGACGAGTCCCGGCCGCAGCACCTGGATCACAACGCCGCCGCCACCCCGGTTGCCGCCCTGCAGGCGCTGCGGCTGGAGCTGGCGCGGATCGGCCGCATCGCCCACCGCGCGGTTCAGGGCGTGCTGGCCGAGCCGAACCGCGACGCCGACCATCTGGCGCGCGACCAGCAGACGGTGGAAGCGCTCACCCACGCCATGGCCGACTTCGTCGCCAAGCTACAGCGGCGGGCGGCGATTCCGCCGCACGTGGCCGAGGCCTTGCCGCAGGTGCTGCGCATCAGCCAGTGCTACGACGACATGACCCGGCGTGCGCTGGAGGTCGCCAACCTGCGCGCCGCGTTGCCGCCGCCGGTATCCGATCCGGCCCTGGCCGAGTCGCTGGCGCAGCTGCGCAGCACCGCCGAGCGCCTGCTGCGCAGCACCAACCCGGAGGGCGACAGCTTCCACCCCGGCTACTACGAGCCGCTGTTGCAACAGGCCCAGACGGAATACCAGTCGCTGAAGGATCTGCTGCTGCGCACCGGCAGCCAGGGCGGACTGCCGGTCGAGCACATGGCAGCGCGCCTGGATCAGCTCGGCTGCCTGCACCGAGCGCTGGAGCAGGCGGTGAAGGCGGCGCGGCGGGTGCAGGCGCTCACCGCCGCGCAGTGACCGCGTAGC
>CALGAN010000050.1 GCA_937951875.1 uncultured Alkalilimnicola sp.
GCCGATCCCGCCGCCATCGCGCCCGAAAGCAGCCACGGCGTGCCGCTGCGGATCGTCGGGCCGCGGCCGCCACGGTCGGCGGACCTCGATCCGGCGCCACGCGTGCGCGGGCTCGACCACATCGTGATCACCACCGCCCAGCCCGAACGCGCGGTCGCCTTCTACGGCGGCAGGCTCGGGCTTGATTTGCGGCTGGACCGGACCAATCCGCAGTGGCAGTCCCGGCTGCTGTTCTTCCGCTGCGGCGACGTGGTCATCGAAATCATGCATGCTCTCGGCCGCGAGGACCGCGATGCGCCCGACAAGGCCTGGGGCCTGGCCTGGCGGGTCGACGACGTCGGCGCCGCGCGCGAGCGGCTGGCCGCCGCCGGCGTCGATGTGTCCGCGGTCAAGCCGGGGCGCAAACCCGGCACCGAGGTATGCACGGTCCGCGATCCCGCCGTCGGCGTTCCCACCCTCCTGATCGGCCCGGCGCGGCAGGGCTGACCGGCGCCGGCGCGGCCGACCGGGCGCGGCGGCCGATGCGCGGATTGATGAAATTTGAAACGCGATTCCGCACAATGGGCGCCCGGTTCGCAACTTGCTGCGTCGCAACAGCGAGCGCAACGCAAGCGGCGCGCATGACTTGCGCCGAGCCATCAGGAGAGAGACATGTCGGAAGCGCTTAATAAGCTGCTGGAGCTCTTCCAGCTGGAGCAGATCGAAGAGAACATCTTCCGCGGCGTCAGTCACGACCTGGGTTTCCGCAGCCTGTTCGGCGGGCACGTGCTCGGGCAGGCGCTGCTCGCCGCCGCCCAGACCGTCGAACCCGATCGGCACGCGCACTCGCTGCACGCCTATTTCCTGCGGCCGGGCGACGCCCACATGCCGATCGTCTATCAGGTCAGCCGCATCCGCGACGGCCGCGGCTTCACCACCCGCCACGTGCTCGCTATCCAGCGCGGCCGGCCGATCTTCGATATGTCCTGCTCGTTCCACATCAAGGAATCCGGCTTCGATCACCAGGATCCGATGCCGCTCGACGTGCCGCCGCCGGAGTCCCTGAAGACCGAGAAGGAAGTGCTGGAGTCGGTGTCGCACCTGATTCCCGAGCGCGAGCGCTATTCGCTGACCCGCATCCGCCCGGTCGAGAGCCGGCCGGTGGACCCGATGGCCAAGGTCAATCCGGAGCCGCGCGAGCCGGTGAAGTACGTCTGGTTCAAGGCCGCCGGCCCGATGCCGGACGATCCGCGCCTGCACACGGCGGTGCTGGCCTACGCCTCCGATTTCGACCTGCTCGGCGCCAGCATGCTGCCGCATGGCGTGTCCTTCATGCGCGAGGACATCATGGCCGCCAGCCTGGACCATGCGCTGTGGATCCACCGGCCGTTCCGTGTCGACGAATGGCTGCTGTACTGCATGGACAGCCCCAGCGCCAGCGGCGCCCGCGGTTTCACCCGCGGCAAGATCTACACCCGCGACGGCGTGCTGGTGGCCTCGGTCGCGCAGGAAGGTCTGGTGCGGCGCATCGCCACGCAATAAGCTCTGGCGCGAGCGGCGCGGCCTCGACCGCGCCGTGCCATTTCCGGCCGGCGGTAGCCGCGTTGCCGCCGGCCGGCGCAGTCTCGCGGCTCGCGTCTCGGAGCGTTCATGCACCCCCGGCATATCCTGATGGCGACCCTGGTGGCGGCGCTGTGGGGCGGCAATTTCGTTGCCGTCAAGCTAGCGACCACCCAGTTCCCGCCCATTTTCCTGCTGTTCCTGCGCTTCTCCCTGGTTGCCCTGCTGATGTTGCCTTTGGCGCCGCGCATTCCGCGCCGCTGCCTGGGGCCGGTGCTGGCGGTGTCCGTCACCCTGGCGGTGTTCCATTTCGGTTTGCTGTTCATGGGGGTGCAGCGCATCGAGGCCTCCACGGCAGCCATCGCCACGCAGCTGGGCGTGCCGTTCAGCTCGTTGCTGGCGGTGGCGCTGTTCGGTGAGCGGCTGGGCTGGCGCCGCGCGTTGGGGATCGCCGTGGCCTTCGCCGGGGTGGTGGTGCTGGCCGGCGCGCCGCAGCTGGCGGATGACTGGGTGGGCCTGGGGCTGGTGGTGATCGCCGCTTTCGCCTGGGGCGTGGCCAACAGCATCCTCAAGCGCTACGGGCCGTTCGAGCCGAACATGCTCAGCGCCTGGATGGCGCTGTTCGCCGTGCCGCAGCTGCTGCTGGTGTCGGCGCTGACCGAGCAGGGGCAGTGGCAGAGCCTGTTCGCCGCCGGCTGGGTGGAATGGGGCGCGGTCCTCTACACCGCGGTCGGCGCCAGCGTCATCGCCTACAGTCTCTGGTACATGCTGCTCAACAGCAACCCGGTCAGCCAGGTGGTGCCCTTCACCTTGCTGGCGCCGGTGTTCGCGGTCATCGCCGCCATGCTGGTGCTGGGCGAACCGCTGACCTTGCCGCTGCTGCTGGGCGGCGTGCTGGTGGTGGGCGGCGTGGCGCTGTGCGAGCTGCGTCTGCCGCGCTGGCGCCGTGGGGCCGACTGGGCCGCGCCGCCGGAGTAGGCGCGCTCAGTTTGGCGAGGATTGTTCCTCGGCGTTGGACGGGGTCAGCGGCAGCCGAACGATGAAGGTCGCGCCCCGGCCGCGTTCGCTGTCGACCGAGATCTCGCCGCCCAGCCGCTCCAGGATGCGGCGCACGATGTACAGCCCCAGCCCCAGGCCGCCGGTGTTCTGGGGCGCTCCGGCCCGCTCGAACGGCTCGAAGATGCGCGCCTGATCCTTGGCATCGATGCCCACGCCGTGATCCTGGACCGTCAGCACGGCGTGGTCGCCCTGCGTCAGCACCCGCACTCGGATCGGCCGCTGGGCGCCGTACTTGGCGGCGTTGGTGAGCAGATTGGCCAGCACCTGTTCCATGCGGTAGCGATCCCAGCAGCCGACCACCGGCGCCGGGGCCTCGAAGCTGACCTCGCAGCCGCTGGTCCGCAGCTGGTCGGCGAACCGCTCCAGCATCTCGGCCGCCAGTTCGGCCAAGTCGAAGCGTTCGAGCTGGATGGTCAGCTTGCCGGCGTTGATGCGGGTCAGGTCCAGCATCTCGTCCACCAGCCGCGATAGTCGCTCGACTTGCCGATCGGTCTGCTCCACCAGGTGGCGCATGCGTTGCGGGGAGAGCGCGTCCGGATTGCCTCGGTCGAGCAGGCGCTTGGTTATCTGCGTCTGCAGCCGGATGGTGGTCAGCGGCGTGCGCAGCTCGTGGCTGACGATGCCGATGAAATCGTCGCGCATGCGCAGCGACGCGCGCGCCTGGTGGTAAAGCGCGGCATTGTCCAGCGCCAGCGCCAGGCGGGCGGCCAGCTCGCTGGCGAGGCCGAGGTCGTCTTTGCCCAGACGGCGCGCGCCGCTGGTGATCAGCAGCGCGCCGAACACCCGGCCGCGCGCCTGCAGCGGCGTGCCGATGGCGCTGGTCGGGTTGGCGTCGTTGTCGGTCGCGCCGACGTAGAGCAGCGGCTTGCCGGCGCGCAGCACGGTGCTCGGATCGCAGCATTTCGGATCGGTGAGCTGCGGCCGCTGGTCGGGTGCGGCGCAGGCCTCGGCCAGCAGGGTCGGCTCGCCCGACCCGTCGCAGTGGTAAATGCGGCAGCAGCCGCTGAATTGGGCTGCGGTCAGCTCGGCGATCTCGCTGGCCATGCGCTCGTAGTCGAGCGATGCCGATAGGATGCTGCCGGCGTCGGCCAGGAAACGTTGTCGATCCTCCGCTTGCTTCTGTTCCTCGATGTCGGTGAGGGTGCCGAACCAATGATTGATCGCGCCGCTGGCGTCGCGCATCGGCCAGGCTCGCGCCAGGTGCCAGCGGTAGACGCCGTCGCGGCGGCGCAGCCGAAAGGCGGTTTCGTGGGCGCGGCCGGCGGCGCGCGCCTGGTTCCAGCTCTCGACCGTGTGAGCCACGTCGTCCGGATGCACGCTCTGCAGCCAGCCGAGGCCTCGGGCCTGGGACGGCCGCAGGCCGGTGTAGTCGATCCAGCGCTGATTGACGAAGGTGCCGCGGCCGTTGGCGTCGCAGGTATAGACCAGGTGCGGGATGGTTTCGGCGACGGTGCGGAACTGCGCTTCCCGCTGGCTGAGCGCTTCGATCAGGATGCGGCTGTCGGTGACGTCCTCCAGGACCTGCACCAGTTCGCTGACGGCGCCGTTGGGTGTCTTGATCGGCAGCAGGTGCGAGCGCACCCAGCGCGGGCGCCCGGTAAGCCCGTTGCGGGCCGGGTCGTAGAGCAAGTCGGGCAGGCGCGTGGCTTCGCCGGCGAAGCCGCGCTCGACCAGGGGGATCGCGCCGCAGGCGTGCAGCTCGTCGTCCTGCAGGATGTTGTAATCGGTCGCGTCCTCCAGCCGTGTGCCGGTGAGGAGCGCGGCGGCGCGATTGGCATAAATGCAGCGGCCATCGGGCCGGAAAAAGCGGAAGCCTACCGGCGACAGCTCGATGGCGTGACGGAACCGTCTGGCGCTCAGCCGGCTGTAGTTGGGCCTCATGGGAATGCGGAACGACGCGGCGATGGGCGTGTTGGTGTCCATAGGGTCCATCCAGCTAGACCTTGACCGGTCGGTTGTCGTGCCGTCACTGGCTCTATTGTCCTTGTTGTAGACGCGGCCGGCACCGGCGCAAGGGCGGGGAATACCCTAGCCGGATGATTCGGTGCGTGCCTGCGCGACATTTGGGGGCGGCGCCGCGGCTGGCAAAGTCGGACGGAAACGATTTTTCGCCGTTGCGTGGTCTTTTGGCTATTTAGAATGTTGTGTCTCTGGCGCTCGCTGGGCTAAAAATTGGGCGCCGCTAGGAGGTGCGGTTAGTAAAAGCAATGGAATGCTAATGGATATAGCATCGGTAATTACGCGCATTGCGCGTGGCGAAGTTTCCTATGCGCTTGGCCGCTTCCAGACGGTGCGGACCTGCTACAGCGCCGTGCGAAGGCTGCTGGAGCCGAAAACGTCGGTCGCCCACGGCGCGGCCGGGACCAAGACCATTTTCCCGGACCTGGACATCGCCGCCGCCGTCGCCGCGATCCGGCGGGACGCCGTCTTCACCGGGCTGCGCCTGCCGCCGGCGCTGACCGCGGAAATCGAGGCGTTCTGCAGGACCGAGCCGCTGTTCGCCCGGCACGATCCGGCCGGTCCGCGCTTCTATTACCACCAGGTCCGCGGCGGTTTCGCGCCGGACGGGCGCAAGGTCGCCATCGGGCCAATCACCGATCCGCTGCGCTGCCCGGCGGTGCGCGCCGTGGCCGAAGATCCGGCGCTGTGGGCGCTGGTGCGGGCCTATCTCGGCTACCGCCCGAGAAGGGCCGAAACGCTGCTGTACTGGAGTTTCGCCTCTCGCTTCGCGGCGGAAGAGCGCCGCCGCCTCAAGCAGCACGTCATCGACTATCACTACGACGTCGGCGGCTTCAACTTCGTCTACGTCAGCTTCTACATCATCGACTGCACACTGGCGTCCGGCGCGCACGTCATGGTGAAAGGCTCGCATCGGCGCAAACCGCTGCGGATGCTGCTCGGCTCCGCCGTGGCCAGCGAGCGAGAGGTTTACCGCCAATTCGGCAAGGAAAACGAAATCGTCATCGAAGGTCCGGCGGGCACCGGCTTCATCCAAGACCCGGCCTGCTACCACCGGGCGTCGCCGCCGATCGACGGCGATCGGCTATGGCTGCAGATCCGGTTCAGTTGACATGCGTTTTGACGGCGTAGCGAAGCTTGTCAGCCGAGCTCGGCCATGGCGCCTATGGTTTTGCAGACCGCGTAGATCAGAAAGGTGGTTATGCCGAATCCGAGGGCTTCCAACACGCCGGGCGGCCAGCGGAGCAACAGCCAGATGCCGACGAAGATGGTCAGATAGCTCCACAGGAAATAGTCCACCTGCTTGCCTAGGTTGTGCTTGAGCCGGGGCAGCGAAATGCCGACCCCGAGCGCGATCAACGGCGCGATGATGGTCCACAGCCCGAGCAGCTGGCCGTCGAGCACACGCCCTAGCGCGGCGTAGCCGCCGGTCAGCAGCGCGAATCCGAGCGCCACCATGAACGCCACCAGGCCCCAATGAAGCCGGGTCGTCTCGATGTGGCGGCGGATCGCCGCGGCGTCGTGGTGGCAGTGCTTCACCGCATACGCCAGATCGCGCCGCTGGCCCCAGTGCAACCGGGGCAACGTGCTCCAAATCCGCTTGCTGCCGGTATCCAGCAGGTGACAACGAATGAATACGTAAGTGCGCGGATTGATGCTTACCTTGAGGCGTTTCAGCCGCTCGCGCAGCAGCGGGCGAAGCACGTGATTGCCCAACACCACAAGATCGAAAATGATGTTGAGCTTGGGCGGGCGTAGTCTGCGAAAAAGCGAGAAACGCTTGGCGGGCGCTTCCGGCTCATCGTCGCCGAATTCCTTTTTTAATCGTTCCCCAACTGCCAGAAGCCGCTGGCGGTCGATGCCCTCGGCAAGCTGCCCGTCGGCGATCAGAACGATTTTCACCACCAGCGGCGTGAGTTTGACCAGAATCCGCGCGAAATAGGGCTGCAGCTCGAGCAGCGGCGGCAGGGCGATCAGCTGCTCGCCGCCGATCCTGCCGTTCCCCAGCGGACACGGGAAGGGACCGCCGGCCGGCCGCCAGACGTCCTGCTCGCGCCCGGTTTCCCGCAACAAAGCGTCGAGCAGCTCGGCGTGCTTGGCCTGGTCGGGTTGGGCGGCGAGCTCGTCCAAGGCTTTCTCCCAGCGCTGCTGGTTACGCCGCAGGCCCTCCTCATCCACGTCGGCGAGCAGGGCATAGCCTTGTTCCAGTTGCAGCCGATGGACGAAGTTGGTGAGGTAGCTGGTCATGTCCGGCATCCTTTCCCGGCATCGTTCTCCTTGTTGTTGCGCAAGGAGATTATTGGCGGACGATGGCGAGGTCTAGCCTCGGCGGCTTGCGGTAGTCGCTTTGGGCTAGGGGGCTGTGTTGCGCCCGAACTCAGGGGGAGAACGCTACGCACGGCATTCTTATTTTAAGTTGAGGCCTATCGTGAAATAGCGGCCGACCGTAGGTCACAACGTAAAAAAACATGCAGCGCGGACCCTTTTTCCATCGATGCGGGGTCGCAGGATAAGCCCGATCGAGCACACCTTGCGTTAGGGCGTTTGGGCAGCATCGCCGCCTTTATGGCCGGAGCTGGTGCTCTTTTCCTACAGTTACATACGTAAGGAGGCCATGCTTTCTTCCCGAGTCAATGAAGGGCGGGGGCAACAAGGCGGTGCTGCCGTGGTTCGCG
The DNA here is from genome assembly GCA_937951875.1 of uncultured Alkalilimnicola sp. GTDB lineage: Bacteria > Pseudomonadota > Gammaproteobacteria > Nitrococcales > AK92 > JAAYIK01. The sequence goes on from CALGAN010000050.1 coordinate 7,233, forward strand.
GTGCTGTTCATCGCCGCCGCCGGCCTCAACTCCCTCGGCGCGCTGCCGACGCCCTAGTTGGTGCCTTCGTCCAGCGCGATCGTGCGCTGTTGACCATGGCCATGGCGGCGCTCGGCCTGCACACGCAGATCACCGCAATTCACCGTGCTGGTCTCAAACCGCTTTGGCTGGCAGCGGCGCTGTTCGGTCATTTGCTGGTTGGCGGTTACGCCATCGTCTGGATGGCGCTGAGCCTCTTGGGCGGCTAGCGGGCGGCGAGCTTTCGATTGGATTGGTGGGCCCACCAGGATTCGAACCTGGAACCAAGGGATTATGAGTTCGTCGCCAACGCCCTGTGTCTAGGGAAATCAAGTATTTATGAGCGTAGGCTGACGAACCAAAAAGCAAGCTATGGCAGTAGCTTAGCGTAGCGGAACGAAGGGGGGGAAACTAAGCGCTGTACCGCTGTCGCACCTCATCCCTGCCCATGTCAGCCGTTCAGATTGTTGCCCCGTGACGCGACAACGACCAGGCCGCCGACAACGCCTCCGCCTGCCGCAACACCGTCTGCACGGCAGCATCCTGAAGGTCGGGCGGGTAGCCGTACTT
>CALGAN010000051.1 GCA_937951875.1 uncultured Alkalilimnicola sp.
AGCTGAACATCACCGCCTTCATGAACCTGATGGTGGTGCTGGTGCCGTTCCTGCTGATGATGGTGGTGTTCTCGCGCGTCACCATCCTCGAACTGAACCTGCCCCGGGACGGCGCGCCCGCCGACACCGACAAGCCCGCGCTGCAGCTGGAAGTGGTGCTACGCCAGGACCGGCTGGAGCTGGCCAACCACGGCGCGCTGATCCGCACCATTCCCAACGTCGACGGCCGCTACGATCTAGCGACGCTGGCTCAGGCGCTGCAGGAGATCAAGGCCGGCGCGCCGGAAACCACCGCGGCCACCCTGCTGCTGGAGCCGCAGATCAAGTACGACCACCTGGTCGGGGTGATGGACACCGTGCGCGTGGTCGCCGAGACCAGCGGCGGCGAGACGCGCAAGCGCGAGCTGTTCCCCGACATCAGCATCGGCGACGCGCCGCGGGCGCGCGGAGGGAGCTGACGCCATGGAGCAATCACGCCGCGCCCGCCGCATGGACCGGCGCCACCGCCGCGCCCGGCCAGCCGCGCTGCACCTGGTGTCGCTGATGGACATCTTCACCATTCTGGTGTTCTTCATGCTGGTGAACAGCTCGGCGGTAGAAGAAGCGCCGGCCACCAAGGCGGTGAAGCTGCCCGAGTCCATCGCCGACACCGCGCTGCGCCAGACCGTGGTGGTGATGGTCACCGACAAGGACGTGCTGCTGCAGGACCAGCCGATCGCCCCGGTCAGCGCCCTGCTGGAGAGCCCCGAGCCGGTGTTCGCCCCGCTCAAGCGCGCCCTGGAGGCGCAGGCCGCGCGCTCCGTGCTCGACAAGAGCGAGGACCGCGGCGAGGTAACCATCATCGGCGACAAGGAAATCTCCTACAGCCTGCTGCGCAAGATCATGGCCACCTGCACCGAAGCCGGCTTCAGCCAGGTGTCGCTGGCGGTGCTGCAGAAGCAGACCTGAGGAGGACGCGATGAGCGCATCGTTACGCGTATACGACATCGTCGGCGACCTGCCTTGGGACGGCAGCGATCACGAAGAGCGCCGCTTCCGCCGCATCCTGTGGATCGTGCTGGCGCTGTTCGTCGCGCTCGGCCTGGCGCTGACCGTGATCCGCCTGCCCAAGGTCGAGCCGGCCGCGCCCGACATCCCGCCGCGCATCGCCAAGCTGGTGCTGGAGAAGAAAACGCCGCCCCCGCCGCCGCCGAAGAAGGAAGAACCCAAGCCGGAACCGGTGAAAGCCGAGCCCGTGCCCAAGCCGGCCCCCGAGCCGCGACCCAAGGCGCAGCCCAAGCCCACGGAAACGCCGCGCCCGGCCCAGGTGGAAGCGGCGCGTCAGCGCGCTTCCAAAGCCGGCGTGCTCGCCTTCCAGCAGGAGCTGGCCAGCCTCAGGGACACCAGCGCCCTCACCAGCCTGGACAAGGACAAGCTGATCACGCCCACCAGCGCCGGCGACAACCAGGTCGACCGGGTGGAGCGCGCGCTGATCGCCGCCAAGGCCGGCAAGGGCAGCGGCGGCATCGACACCGCCAGCCTCAGCCGCGACACCGGCGGCGCCGGCGGCAGCGGCGTGGGCGCGCGCACCACCACCCAGGTCGCCAGCACCGTCGCCCCGGCGGCGGTCGCCGAGGCCAAGACCCGCAGCCAGGGCAAGAAGGCCGCCCGCAGCGACACCGACATCCAGCTGGTGTTCGACCGCAACAAGAGCGCCCTGTACGCCCTCTACAACCGCGCCCTGCGCAACAACCCGGCGCTGCAGGGCAAGGTGGTGCTGCGCCTGACCATCGCCCCCAGCGGCGAAGTCACCAAGGTCGAGCTGGTCTCCAGCGAGCTGGGCGACCCGGATCTAGAGCGGCGCCTGCTGCTGCGGGTTAAGCAGTTCGACTTCGGCGCCAGGGACGTGGAGCCGGTGACGATCACCTATCCGATCAACTTCCTGCCGTCGTGAGCGGAGACAGCGGAGGCCATGCCTCCGCTGTCGGTCGAGAAAACCGCGCGAGCGATCGCCAAGGCTTTACGCCCGCTTGCACCGCGAGCGGCACTGCCAATTACGCCTTTCCACTTTTTAGGTAGACGCAACGTCACCCCTCGACGCGCTTCATATTCTTTTACCCAAAAAAACATGGTGACTCTCACGAAGCCGGTGTCCTCCAGACGACCAGACAGCTTGCCGCTAACACTTAGTGCACGGTTATATAAGAGGTACTGTAAGAAACCCGTTAGTTCCCGCCCGCTACACTGGCGCGAACTTTTCCGGAAAACGCGACGCCTGGGGTCGAGCGGGCGGTGTCTGCCGGCAAGGCTCTCTCCTGGGCGCGAACAGGCGTCCGCCGGCGGTGCGCGGTGGAACGCCCGACAACCACCTGAACGGGCGGGAGCGCGATGAGACCCAGCGATGAAGATTTGCTTGCGGTCGTCGACGCCTTCAGCGCGGCGGCGGTAGGCGCGGGAAACTGGTTGAATGCCCTCGGTCAGCTGGCCGAACTGACGGGCTCGAAAGCGGGGCAGCTGATCGGCTACGGGGCTCGGGGACAAGAGCCTTTCATGTGGGTGGCCGACCCCGAGCCCGCCTGGATCGATCACGTTGAGGAGCACGGCGGGGCCGATCCGAACGTCAACCCACGGCTTGGGCTCGGCCTGCGCACGCCGGTGCTGCGACTCATCACCGATTCGGACGTGATCAGCCGCGAACAGCGGCGGCGGCATCCGCTCTACGTCGATTATTTCGACCGCTACGACCGCCCCTTCATCTGCGCCACCAATCTAGCGCGGGACCAGGGCCGCTGGGTGGGGCTTGCGGTGCTGCGCACCCGCCGCCAGGGCGAGATCACCCCGCAGCAGCGCGCCATATTCGCCACCCTCGCGCCGCACGTGCGGGCCGCCGTCTATACGCAGACGCTGCTGGAGAACCGCGGGGCGGAGGTGCTGGCCGGCGCGCTGGAGGCGCTGTCGCTGGCGGTGTTCATACTCGACGGCCGCGGCGCGGTGCGAGCGATGACGCCCACCGCCGAGGCGCTGGTCGCCCAAGGCGTGCCGCTGGGGCTCAAGTGCGGACGGCTCCAGGCCGCCCGCGACGACGAAACGCGCCGTCTGGCCGAAGCGATCCGGCTCGCCGTGTGCGGCACCGACAGCCTGCCCTCGCCGCCGCTGCGCACGCTGCTCGTCTCCCGCGATGCGGAGCTGCCGTTGGTACTGGACGTGGTCCCGCTGCCGCAGCGGCCGCACGGCTTCGGCTACGATCCGCGCGCGCTGGTGGTGGTGCGCGGCACGGACCGCGCCCCCGAGCACGCCAAGCAGCTATTGCGCACCGCATTCCGCCTGACGGAGGCCGAAGCCGAGGTGGCCATGCTGCTTGCCGACGGCCTGCTGCCGGAGGCGATCGCCGCCAGCCGCGGCGTCTCGCTCGGCACGGTCCGCACGCAGATCAAGGCGATGCACGCTAAGCTCGGCGTGCATCGGCGCGGTGAGCTGATCGCCTACCTCCATCGCCTACGCTGACGCGCCCGGCATACAGTCGCTGGACGACGACGGCGACCCGGCCAACGGCATCGTCATCGCGCCCGAGGTCGCCAACGCCATCACCGCCGAGCCGGCGGCGTTCGATACGGCCAGGTGTTCTCGATCCGCTTCGAGAGCCGCACCGACTCCGGCATCCGCCGCGAGCGCTACAGCGTGAACGGTGACCGAATCACCGTCTCCGGCGCGGGCTTCAACCGCTGCGTGGACACCATCGACGCCGGCGCGGCCTGCAGGGCCAATGCGCCGGGCTGGACGCTCACGCTGAACGCCGACCACGCCAGGGCCGAGTTCGACGGCGGCGCGATGTTCAAGGTGAGCCAATAGCCGCCGCCCCCATGTTCTCGGTGGCCTCAGCGGACCCTGACCACCCGCCAGACGGTGTTGGACAGATCATCGGCCACGATCAGCGCTCCGCGCGGATCGACGGTCACACCGACCGGGCGGCCGCGGACCTTGCCGTCGTCGCCGAGGAAGCCGGTGACGAAATCGACCGGGTCGCCGGCCGGACGCCCATTGCGAAACGGCACGAACACCACTTTGTAGCCAACCGGATCGTTGCGGTTCCAGCTGCCGTGCTCGCCGACGAAGGCCCCCTCGGCGAACGGCTCGCCCATGGCCGGCGTGGAAAAGGCCAGACCCAGCGGCGCCACGTGCGACCCCAGGCTGTAGTCGGGAACGATGGCGGCGGCGACTTTCTGCGGATCCTGCGGCCGCACGCGCTCGTCGACGTTGGCGCCCCAGTAGCTGTAGGGCCAGCCGTAGAAGCCGCCTTCACGCACCTCGGTGAGGTAATCGGGCACCAGGTTCGGGCCGATTTCGTCGCGCTCGTTCACCACTGCCCACAAGCGGCCGGTGTCCGGATGGAAGGCGAGCGCGGTGGGGTTGCGCAAGCCGGTGGCATAGGGCCGGTGCCGGCCGCTGGCGGCCTCCACTTCCCAGATCATCGCCCGATCGACCTCGACCGCCATGCCGCGCTCGGTGATGTTGCTGTTGGAGCCGATGCCGACGTAGAGGAAGCGGCCGTCCGGGCTGGCCGTGAGCGCCTTGGTCCAGTGATGGTTGATGGCCGACGGCAGGTCGGTGACCTTCTCCGGCGGACCGGCGGCTTCGGTCTGGCCGTCACGGTACGCGAAGCGCACCAGCGCGTCCTGGTTGGCGACGTACAGCGTGTCGCCGACCAACGCCAGACCGTACGGCGCATTGAGGTTGTCGGCGAAGATGTAGCGCCCCTCGTAGTTGCCGTCGCCGTCGGCGTCGCGCAGCAGGGTCAGACGGTTGCCGCTGGGGACGGAGGTAGTGCCCTTGGCCTTGAGATAGCCGGCGATCACGTCCTTGGGCTTGAGGCTGGGCGCGCTGCTGCCCCGGCCTTCGGCCACCAGGATGTCGCCGTTGGGCAGTACCAGCGTCTGGCGCGGGATGTTGAGATCGGTGGCGATCGCGGTGATGGCGTAGCCTTCCGGCACCTGCGGCCGCCGATCGCCCCATGCCGCCGGCTCCGCCACCTTGATGTCGGGCAGCAGGCCGCGCTGCGGCTTGGGAAGCGGCGGGTCGGCACCGTACTGGGACGGCGCGGGATCGGGATCGCGGCCGCAGGCGGCCAGCAACCCTGCGAGGACGACGACAGCGATGGCGCGCCTCATGCCGCGGCCCCCCAACGAGAACCGGCGAAGCCGCTCCAGGTCGCTAGGCACGCTAGGACAAAAGCGAGCGCCGATAGTATGGGCGCGGTCGGCATGATGCCCCAGGCGTCCCGGGCGTGAACCAGGGCGTTGATCCCCCCTACCACCCAGGTCGCCAGCAGGAGCAACAGATAAAAGCCGCGCCGCGCGCGAACCGCGCCGACCAGGGCGAACAGCAGCGCCACGGCCCCGAACGCCAGCCCGCCCACCACCAGCCAGGAAGCGAAGTTGCTCCACTGGATCTCATAGGTGCGGGCGTAGGCGATATCGCTCAGCAACGCCCCCAGAAACAGCGGGATGATGCCGGCGAGGAAAACGGCATGCAGCGGATGAAGCGTCCGCGGATACAACGAGCCAGCCACGTCGATGCGCCTCCCTGCTACGAATGGCGGCGAATCCCTGACGATGTCGAGACGTGCGGTCGCCTGACGGCGGAGTCAACCGGGCGCGGCAATGGCCGCTCGCTAAAGCCCGATTAAAAGTAGGCGAAATACCTTGCCTTCCTGTGGAGAACCGCGGCCGCGCGACTAGACTGTGACCAATAGCCGTCGGGGAAATCGAGCGTGAAACCGCACATCACCGTCATTACCCTGGGCGTCGACGATCTGGAGCGAGCTTTTCGCTTCTACCACGAGGGACTGGGGTTTCCGTCGGAAGGAATCGTCGGCACGGAGTTCGAACACGGCGCCGTGGCCTTTTTCGATCTCCAGCCGGGCCTGAAGCTCGCCCTCTGGCCTCGGCGCAGCATCGCGCACGACACTGGCCTGGCGCCCGGCCCCGCCAGCGCCACGGAGTTCACCCTGGGCCATAACGTCCGCTCCAAGGCCGAGGTGGACGCGGTCATGCGCGACGCCGCCCGCGCCGGCGCCACCGTGGTGAAGCCAGCGCAGGACACCTTCTGGGGCGGCTATGCCGGTTACTTTCAAGATCCCGACGGCCACCTCTGGGAAATCGTCTGGAACCCGCAGCTCCTGCCGTGAATCGGGCAACGGCACGACGCCGGCCAATTATCCCCGTTTTTTTAGGGTATTTGCGCTCGCATTTTGGCAGACCCGTTTAACGCCTTCGCGTTTACTATGCAATGATTTTCTTATCGATAGCGCGCCTAAAGCTCGCTGCGCGCCGGTCGATAGCAAATACAAACGCTGCGGTCGCAATGCACGGCCGCAATGCCTAACGGGGGAGCACGACGAGCTATGAGCAGAAGACTCGGAATCGACTGGAAAGCCTTAGTCCTTCTGACATGCCTGCTGCTGGCGGCGCTGGTGGCCGGCATCAGGCTCGATGGCCTTCCTCGTTGGGCGGTTCTGGCCCTGCTGGCCGCGGCGGCGGCGACGGTGATCGTCGATCTGCGCAAGCGCCTTCGCGGCGACGGCCCGCTCAATCAGATGGTCGACATCCTGCGTACCGCCGAGGCGTTGCAGCTGGACCTGTCGCGCAGCCTTCCCGAACAGGACGGTCAAGGCGACCGTTCGCTGGCCCAGACCTTCAATCAGTTCGTCCAGCGCCTGCGGGGCATTTTCGAGGACTTACAGCAGCACAGCGCGGTGATCGGCCTTACCGCCGCCCAGAGCCGCCAGCTGTCGGAGCAGGCCGCCCGCGACGCGCGCAAGCAAGAGGAAGTGTCGGAGCTCATTTACCGCTCCAGCGAGGAAACCGCTCGCGCCCTGCAAATGGTGTCGGAGCGTACCAGCAGCCTGGCCGAGACCAACTCCGCCAACCTGGAGGCGGCGCACCGCTCGCTGGTGGAGCTGCGCGACGTCTCCGGCCAGGTCACGGCCATCACCAACACCCTGCGCGAGTTCGAACGCACCATCGCCCAGCTGGTCACCAACTCCGAGGACATCGGCAACATCCTCGCCACGGTGCAGGCCTTCGCCACCCAGACCAACATGCTGGCGCTCAATGCCGCCATCGAAGCGGCGCGCGCCGGCGAGCACGGCCGCGGCTTCGCGGTGGTCGCCGACGAGGTGCGCACCCTGGCCGGCAAGGTCCGCTCCGCCGCCGAGCAGGTCCAGACGCTGCTCTCCAATATGAGCGGCACCGTGACCGCCACCGCCTCCAGCACCAGCCAGCTGATCGATCAGGCGGACGCGGCGCAGGGCGCCATCAATAACGCCGCGCATCAGTTCGAGCGCATGGTGGGCGATTTCGGCCGCAACCATCAGTCGCTGCTGGAGGTGAGCTCCAGCATCGAAGAGCTGTCGGTCAGCAACGATCAGACCCGGCAGCACAGCATGGAAGTTCGGGATCTGGGTCAGCGCATCGGCAAGGAGATGCAGCGCGCGTTCCGCCTGGCCGACACCCTGCGCGACACAAGCAACCTCTCGCTGCAGGGCTTGAGCCGCTTCCGCATCGGCCGCGGCGAGCTCGAACCGATCTGGGATCTGCTGATCCAGCGCCGCGACGCGATACAGGCGGAAATGGAGAAGCTGCTCGATCGCGGCGTGGATCTGTTCGATCGCAACTACCAGCCGCATCCGAAGAGCAAGCACCACGTCGTGGTGAGCTACCTGCAGCCGCTGCGCGACGCCTGCCAGCGCATGATCGACGAGTTCTGCGCCGCCGACCGCCAGCACGTCATTTTCTACGTCCTCAACGACGATCGCGGCCTAGCGGCCCTGCTCAACAGCCACTCGTCGCAGCCGCCGACCGGCGATCTGCGCGAAGACGCGGTCAAGAGCATCGCCGGTATGATCACCGTCACCAATCCGGTGGAAATCGAGAACCTGCGCAAAGCGACTCACATCAGCATGGGCAGCTGGGTGATGGTCGACGGCAAGAGTATCCTGGTGGCCTTCGCGCCGATCACGTTGTATGGACGGCGCTGGGGCTCGATGGTGTGCGGCATCACGCCGAAACGGCTCGGCTTGGAGCATGTGCTCGCGCGCTAGCCAAGGGGACGCGGCGTTGCGCGGTTCGATACCCCAGGAGCGATAGAAATGAACGCTAATCTCATCTTCTGGCCGGTGCTGGCCCAGATTCTGCTGACCATCGCGATGTACGCGCTGCTCGGCGCCCGCAAGCGGCGCGCGATCGAAGCCGGCGGCGTCGACCGCCAACAGACGGCGCTGGACAATCGGGCGTGGCCGGCGGACGTCGTCAAGGTCTCCAACAACATCGCCAACCAATTCGAAGGGCCGGTGCTGTTCTACGTACTGGCATTCGTGCTGTACGCGATCGACGGCGTCGATGTCATCGCCCTGACCCTGGCCTGGATCTACGTCGCCAGCCGCTATGTGCACGCCTATATCCACGTCGGCTCCAACTACGTGCCGGCGCGGTTCAGCGCGTTCCTGTTCGGCATGCTCATGCTGATGGGGCTGCTGATGGTGGCGGCCGTGCGGCTGGCGCTCTAAGCTGCCCGACGGTCCGCGGCGCCTCGTGCGCGGGAGCGTTTCCCTCGACGGCTCCCGCGCCCTCGCCAATCCGCAGGAAGATCCCGTGCAGCATTGGTTGTTTCTCGCGATCGCGATCCTCTCGGAGGTGCTGGCCACCTCCCTGCTCAAGAGCTCGGAGGGTTTCTCCCGGCCCGTGCCGACCGCGGCCTGCATCGGCGCCTACGTGGTCGCGTTCTACTTCCTCTCCTTAACCCTCAAGACCCTGCCGGTGGGCGTGGTCTACGCCATCTGGTCGGGCATCGGCATCGTGCTCATCGCGCTGATCGGATGGGTGTTCTTCGGCCAGCGCCTGGACCTGCCGGCGGTGCTCGGCATCGCCCTGATCATGGCCGGCGTGATCGTCATCAACCTGTTCTCGTCCAGCATCGGCGCGCACCGGTGAGCGCGCGGCGCGCTAGCGCACTTCCGGCGGTTCCGATCTACACCCGACACGTTTGGCATACGAAAGCGCCGTCAAACGCTAAAATCCGTCAACACAGCAACCATCCAGGAACCAAGCTCGATGCTTGATCTTGCCGCCGCTTTCATCACGCTCACCACGCTGCTCACCTACATCAATTACCGCTTCGTCCGCCTGCCGCCGACGATCGGCGTGATGGCGACCGCGCTGGTACTGTCGCTGATCCTGCAAGGACTGGCGGCCTTCGGCTATGTCGAGCCGGCCATGGAGATGCAGGAGATCGTGCGCAGCATCGATTTCTCGGAAGTGCTGATGCAGTGGTTCCTGCCAGCGCTGCTGTTCGCCGGCGCCCTGCACGTCAACCTCGGCGATCTGAAGAACTACCGCTGGCCAATCGCCTTCCTCGCCACCGGCGGCGTGCTGGTAGGCACCTTCCTGGTGGCCATCCTCGCCTACTACGTGTTCGCGCTGTTCGGCTGGGAGATCGGCCTGATCTACTGCCTGCTGTTCGGCGCGCTGATTTCGCCCACCGACCCGATCGCGGTGATGGGCATCCTCGGCTCCAGCGGCGCGCCCAAGGGCCTGCAGATGACCATCATCGGCGAATCGCTGTTCAATGACGGCACGGCGGTGGTGCTGTACAGCATGCTGCTCGGCGTGCTGCTGCTGGGCGGCGCGCCGACCGGCGGCGACATCGCCATGCTGTTCCTGAAGGAAGCGGTGGGCGGCGTCGTGGTCGGCCTGCTGCTCGGCTTCGGCGTCTACTACCTGCTGCGCACCGCCGACCAGCACCAGCTGGCGGTGATGCTGACGCTGGCCCTGGTGTTCGGCGGCACCGCCCTGTCGGCCAAGCTGCACGTCTCCGCCCCCATCGTAGCGGTGGTAGCCGGCCTGATCATCGGCAACTTCGGCCGCACGCACGCCATGTCCCAGGATACCCGGCGCTATGCCGACAAGTTCTGGCAGCTGATCGACGAGATCCTCAACACCCTGCTGTTCGCGCTGATCGGCCTGGAGCTGCTGGTGCTGCCGGTGAGCTGGCTGCACATCGTCGCCGCCTTCCTGCTCGGCGGCGTGGTGCTGCTGTCGCGGTTCCTGACCATCGGCCCGGGCATCCTCCTGCTGCGCAAGTTGCGCGGCGCGGACAACCAGATCGCGCCGGGCACCATCCGCATCCTTTCCTGGGGCGGCCTGCGCGGCGGCGTCTCGGTGGCGCTGGCCCTGTCCCTGCCCATGGGACCGGAGCGCGACCTGCTGCTGACCCTCACCTATATCGTGGTGCTGGTCTCCATCCTGGTGCAGGGCCTGACCATCGGCCCGCTGGTGCAACGCCTGTACGGCCGCGACTCGTCCGGCTCCGTCGACGAAGCGCCGCTGTCCCCGCAGCACAGCAGCTGACGGCCAATGCCGCTACGCGGGCGCATGCCGCGCCCGCGTAGCGGCTCCCGATCTGCCCACCGGCATCCATCCCCTCATCGCGCCATGGCCAGGACCATGCGCCGAATCGGGTCTATTATTGCTTCTCCGAGCCAATAACAAGAAACGTCTCGGACCAGCCGAGCGTACGAGGGACCCGAACTCATGCTGCAAGGATTACTGCGCAAACCAGGCCGCCTGCTCGCGGGCGGCGCCTTCCTACTGACGGTCGTCATCGCTGGCGTGTGGCTGCTGCGGCAACCGCCGACCGCCGCTCCCGACCAGGAGCTCCAACCGACGGTCACGGCAGCCGCCTACGACGGCAGGCGCGACGATCGCGCCACCATCGCCGACGTATGGGGCCTGCTGCAGCCCGCCAGCCAACCCGCGGCATCGACGCCCGCCCCCAGCACCGTTGCCAACCGCCGTTTCAACGAGGACGGCGTCGCCGAGGCGCTGGGCCGGGTGGTCCTCGACCACAGGGGCCGCATCGTGCTGGACCGCAACGCCTTGGCGGCGCTGGAGAACGCCTTCGACACCCTGGAAGGGGAACTGAGCGACGACGACCTGGCGGCGTTGCAGGACTTCATCCGCGCCCACCTGCCGGGCACCGCCGGCGAACAGACCGCGCAAGTGGTCGGCGATTACTACCGTTACCGGCGCGCCCTGGAGGCCTTCGAGCGGCAGCACCCCGAGCCGGCCGACGCGGCCGCCGCGCTGGCGCGGCTGGAGCAGCTGCGCGCCCTGCGCGAATCCCATTTCGGCCCGGCCACCGCCGCTAAGTTCTTCGCCGAGGAGCAGGCCTTCGCCCGCTACCTGCTGGAGCGGCAGCGGCTGCTGACCGACGACACCCTGTCGCCGCAGGAGCGCAGCGCGCAGGAGGCGCGGCTGCAGCGGCAACTGGAAGACGGGCTGCTGTTCCTGAACGACCCCGATTCACCTCAGGCCCAGCGTCTGAGCGAGCAGCTGCGGCGTTTGCGCGAGCAGGGCGCGTCGGCGGCGTATCTGGACTACGTCCGCGCCCGCAACCTGGGCCTGGCGACCGCCGCCAAGCTCGCCGCCGACGACTCGGCGCGCGAGGAGCTGGCGCAGCGCATCGCCCGCTTCGAGCAGGAGCAGAGCTACATCCTGGAAGCCGCGCTCACCGAAGAGGAGCGCAAGGCGCAGCTGGAAGCCCTGCTGGAGCAGACCTTCAACGACGCCGAGCTGGAAGCCATCCGCGCCTACGGCTTCGACTGAGGACTCCGCGCGCCGGCGGCCGGGCGGTCGTTCGGCAGCAGCACCAACCTGAAACCGGCGATGTCGCGGACGTTGCGGAAGCGGTTGGCGGAGCGGGCGAACGCGGCGGGAAAACGCCAGCTACCGCCGCGGATCACGCGGTAGGTGCCGGTCGGCGGCCCGACCGGATCCACCGCATCCCCGGGCGGATACTCGCCGTACCAGTCCTGGCACAGCTCCCAGACGTTGCCGTGCATGTCGTACACGCCCCAGGCGTTGGGCGCGAAGCTCGCCACAGGCATCGGGCCCCGTCCGGCCGGGCCTTGCGGGCAGCCGGGCAGCGGCCGGTCGCCGCTGACGTTGGCCTGCTCGGTGGACAGGCAATCGCCGGTGGCGAACGGCGCGGTGCCGCCGGCGCGGGCCACGTACTCCCACTCGGCTTCGGTCGGCAGCCGATAAGTTCGATCGGGCTCCCGGCGGTTGAGCCGTTCGATGAAGGCCTGCACCTGCTCCCAGGTCACCCCCTCCACCGGACAGTCATCACCGCAGCCGCGGAAAGACGCCGGATTGTCGCCCGTGAGCGCCCGCCACTGCCCTTGGGTGACTTCGGTGGTCTGGATGTAGAAGTCGCGCGTCAGCGTCACCCGGCGCTGGCGTTCGTCGCTGTCGCGGCCCGGCTCGTGCTCCGGGCTGCCCATGACGAAACTGCCCGCGGCGATGGGCACGAAACGCATACCTAGCGAATTGACGATGGGCTCGGCCGCCATGGCGGCCGGCATCAGCGCGAACAGCGCGCACAACGCAGCCAAAGTCGGTTTCATCGGCGTTTTCGACGGCAGGGGCGAAGACGGCCGAGCCGCCTTCGCCGCATCGCAACGGACAGGATCAGAGCGCCTGACGAATCAGATCGGCCAGCACGCGCGAGCCGGCCGAGCTCGGGTGGATCCCGTCGCGGATGATGTAGATGGACTCCTTGCCGCGGAAGGCCGCGCGGGTGTCGACGAAGGTGATGCCCATGGCCGGATAGGTCGCCGCCTTCATGTTCATGGAATACTCGTTGAGCTCAATCAGCTCAGGGGCACCGGGCGCGTTGTAGTAGCCGAGGAAGATGATCTTCTCGATGCCGTCCGCCTTCATGCGCGCAGTCAGGCCGGCGATGGCCTCCTCGATGGCGAGCAAGGTCTCCATGCAGGTAGCGAGCGTATTGCAGTCGCCGAACAGAAAGTCGTTGCCGCCGCCGTTCATGATCACGGTCTTGATGCCGCGCTTGTCGGCGTTGGCGTACTGCTGCGGAATGGCGTAGCGGCGGCTGCAGATGATGTTGCCGCCGATCATCTGGCAACCCGAGCGGGCGTGGCTGTCGATTTTCTCGCCGAGGTCGGCCTCCAGGTAGCGACGGATATCGCCCGACAGGGCGAAGATCGAGTCACCGATGATCATCTTGTTGACCGAGGAGCCGGGCAGTGGGTTGCTGGCCTGGGCGCTGGCGCCGAACAGCAGCGAGAACGCCGACACGAGCAAGAAATTCTTGAATTTCTTCAACGAAACGAGCATCGCATCCTCCGGTTGGTTTGGTGGGAAAGCTGGAGGAAATGCTAGACGCTTTTCATTAACGATCCACTAAGGACACAAAAATCAGAATAGTTTTATCGTGGCGGCCATGCCGCACTCTCTGACGGACAGTGCGGAGCCCGTCTCGAAATCGCGCCGCTCCACCCCCATCAACATTCTCACTGCCGGAGCCGGGCGTTCCGCCACGCCCGCCATAGCCAAGCAACTAAAGCGCGCCGTCCGGCAGCGACGGCAGTGTCGCGACGGCGCCCGCGGGATCCCAGCCTTCCATGAACACCAAACCAGTCAAACTGTCGTTGTGCCTGTCGGTGCTCACAGCCGCCGGCCTGCTGGGCGGCTGCGGCGGCGGAGGCGACACCAGCGCCAGCGACCGGGTGGTGGTTGGCGACAATTTCCCCCTCGCCTTCATCGAACGCGACGCCGACGCCGTGCTCAACCCGGCCGACGGCCTGAGCTTCAACCCCGGCAGCGATCTTTACCTGCTGGAAGTGGCCTCCCCCAGCGCGCGCAAGCACAACATCACCGGCGCCTACACCCAGGGGCTGGGCGACGTGGCCGAACCGGAAGCCTCCTACGACGGCTCGCGCCTCATCTTCTCCATGCGCGGGCCGCAGGATCCGACCTGGAACATCTGGGAATACGACCTCGCCAGCGGTCAGCTGCGCCGGGTGATCGCCGACGACGAGATCGCCAACGCCGGCGACGACCGCGATCCGCACTATCTGCCCGACGGCCGCATCGTGTTCAGCTCCAACCGTCAGTCCACCACCCGCGCGCAGCTGCAGGCAGCCGGCCTGGAGCCCTACGCCTACGGCGACGGCTACGGCCGCGAGCCGGCCCTGGTGCTGCACGTGATGAATCCCGACGGCAGCGGTATCGAGCAGATCTCGTTCAACCAGAGCCATGATCGCGGCGTGACCGTGCTCATGAACGGCAAGCTCATGTACGCGCGCTGGGACCACGTCGGCGGCCGCAACCACTACCCGATCTACGCCATGAACCCGGACGGCACCGGCCTCGACGTGCTGTACGGCGCCTTCAGCCCGGGCGATGCCTTCGTCAACCCGCGTGAGCTGCCCGACGGGCGCATCATCGCCAACCTGCTGCCGCTGGCCGGCACCCGCAACGGCGGCGCACTGGTGATCATCGACGCGGCCAACTTCTCCGACCACCTGCAGCCGATACCGAGCAGCAGCCGCGGCGGCCAGGGACAATACCAGCCCACCTACTACCAGTTGCCGCTCGATGGCCGTGTCTCGGCCATGGGCCGGTTCACCACGCCCTACCCGCTGTGGGACGGCAGCGCCCGGGTGCTGGCGGCCTGGACGCCGTTCCGGCCCGCCGCCGAACGCCACCCGCTCACCGGCGAAGCCCGGACCGCGGAAGGCGCGCCGCACTACGGCATCTACATGCTGGACCTGAACGAGCGCACCCAGCGGCCGATCGCCCTGCCCGCCGAGGGGCGCATGCTCACCGATCCCGTCGCGCTCATGCCCCGGCCGCTGCCGGCGACTACGGCCACCGGGATGCCGCTGGCGACCGCGCGCGCCACCCTGCAGCCGCGCCCGGGCGATCCGTGCAAGATCCAGCCCCGCCCCGCCCAGCCGCCCGCGTGCGAGGATCCGACTGATCCGACTGATCCGACTGATCCGACTGATCCGACTGATCCGACTGATCCGACTGATCCGACTGATCCGACGGACCCGACGGACCCGACGGACCCGACGGACCCGACGGACCCGACGGACCCGACGGATCCCACGGATCCCAC
>CALGAN010000052.1 GCA_937951875.1 uncultured Alkalilimnicola sp.
GGGAGCGCCACAAGACCCACCCGGGCGACACCCTGTCGCAGATCGCCCGCCGCTACGACACCTCGGTGGAAGTGCTGCGCCAGGTGAACAACATCAACGGCGACCACCTCTACCCCGGCCAGTACCTGGTGGTGCCGGTGGCCGGCAAGTCGGCGGACCGTTACGCGGCCAGCGTCACCGAGCAGATGTTCCGCAACCCCATCGAAGGCATCCCGCGCGCCATCGCCGGCGGCGCCGTCGGCGAGCGCAAGGTGCACACCGTGCGTTCCGGCGACACGTTGTGGGGCATCGCCCGCCGCTACGGCGTCAGCGTCGCGCAGGTCAAGGAGTGGAACGGCCTGGGCAAGAACTCCAGCATCCGCCCCGGACAGACCGTGGTGGTGTGGATGGACAAGCCGCGCGGCGCTCCGGCCCCGAGCCGGTCGGCGTCCGCCACGGCGGTCGCCAAGGCGGGCACCGGCACCGCCAAGAGCGGCGGCAAGCCCGCTGCCGGCGGCGGCGACAAGATCGCGCTGGCCGCCGCCAGGACGGCCCCGTCCAAGGGCAAGATCGTGCGCTACACGGTGCAGCGCGGCGACACCCTGTTCAACATCGCCCGCCGCTTCGCCGTCACCGTCGACGACCTGCGGCGCTGGAACAATCTCGACAAGGACCGCCACCTGCAGCCGGGCCAGAACCTGGTGATCGCGTCGAACAGCTGACGCCGCGACCGACCTAGCGGCCATTCAATGGCGTAGCGGGGAAGCGCGAAAGCTTTTCGCGGAGGCTTCTCCGCCCCTCTTGCGGTTCCGAGAGAGGGGCGGAGCGAGGGCGCGCATGGACCGAGCCGCCCCCGGACGTCCTCAGGAAGCCCGTCCCGAGGATTCCGGCAGCGTGACGTTGAGTTCGAGAATCTCGCAGTCGCCTTCCTTGTCGAGCTGGATCTTCACCGCGTCGGGATCGACGTGCACGTACTTGCGGATCACCAGCAGAAGCTCTTCCTGCAGCTGCGGCAGGTAGTCGGGACCGCCACGGGTGGCGCGCTCGCGGGCGACGATGATCTGCAGCCGCTCCTTGGCCACCGCCGCGGTACTCTTCTTCTGCCGGAAATAATCAAGGAAACTCATGCCTCAACTCCCGAACAAGCGGCCGAGGAATCCCTTCTTTTCGGTCAGGAAACGGTGCGGACGCTCTTCGCCGAGGTAGCGGGCGACCGCGTCCTGGTACGCCTGGCCGGCGTCGCTGGCGGTGTCGAGGATCACCGGCTGCCCCTGGTTGGAAGCCTGCAGCACGGCCTTGGATTCCGGGATGACCCCCAGCAAGTCGATCGCCAGGATCTCCTGCACGTCATTGACGCTGAGCATCTCACCCTTCTGCACCCGTCCCGGCGCGTAGCGGGTGATGAGCAGCTTCACCGTCACCGGCTCCTCGCCACGCTCGGCCCGACGGGTCTTGCTGGAGAGGATGCCGATGATGCGGTCAGAGTCGCGCACCGACGAGACTTCCGGGTTGGTGACGACGATGGCGTCGTCGGCGTAGTAGGCGGCCATCAGCGCGCCGCGCTCGATGCCCGCCGGCGAGTCGCAGACGATGTAGTCGAAATCCTTGGCCAGCTCTTCCAGCACCCGGCCCACGCCCTCCTGCGTCAGGGCTTCCTTGTCGCGGGTCTGGGAGGCCGGCAGGATGCAGAGGTTATCGACCCGCTTGTCCTTGATCAGGGCCTGGTTGAGGTTGGCCTCGCCGTTGATGACGTTGACGAAGTCGTAAACCACCCGCCGCTCGCAGCCCATGATCAGATCGAGGTTGCGCAGGCCGACGTCGAAGTCGATGACGACCGTCTTGTGCCCAGCCAAAGCAAGCCCGGTCGCGAAAGCCGCGCTGGTGGTGGTCTTGCCGACGCCCCCCTTGCCGGAGGTGACCACGATGATGCGTGCCACTATTGCTGTCTCCCGCTATTCGCTGTTCGGAAGCTGCGATCGTTGCCGACCTACAGCGGTTCGATACGCAACGCGTCGCCGTCCAGGTAGAGCTGCACCGGCCGGCCGCGCGCCGATTTGTCAATGCTCTCGCTAACCCGATAGATACCGGCGATAGACACCAGCTCCGCGTCCAGGTTCTGGCAAAAGATCCGGGCGTTGCGATCGCCCTGGACCCCGGCCAGCGCCCGGCCGCGCAGCGAACCGTAAACGTGGATATGCCCGTCGGCCAGGATCTCGGCGCCGGCGCTGACCGGCGCCAGCACCACCAGATCGCCGCCGCGGGCGTAGACCTGCTGGCCGCCGCGTACCGGCTGGCGCACCACCATGCTCGCCCCCGCCGGTGGCGGCTCCGGCTTGTCGCGCCGCGGTTCGGCGGCGCGCCTACTCTCGCTGCCGCCCTGCAACACGCCCAGGCCCAGCGCCGCTGCGGCCTCGACCTGAGCGGCATCGGCGGCGCGCAGGCCGACCGGCATCAATCCGCGCTGCCGCAGCGCCGCCAACAGCGCGGGAAAGTCGATGAGTTGTCCTTGAACCGCCTCCAGCTCCAACAGCACCGGCAGGTTCTGGAAGAAATCCGGGGCTGCGGCCATTTTGGCATCGAGCTGCTGGGAGAAGGCATCCAAATCGGTGGTCAGCAGGCGCAGCACCGACAGCGTGAGCATCCGTCCCTTGAGCTCAAATGCGGGTGAGGCCGTGGTAGAGTGCGAGCTTGATTGCATTAGATTCGCGACGCCTCAGAAACACGGCAGCCCCCGCCACCACCGGGCGGGGGCTGGCGAACAGTTATAGCTCGTGGCGGCACCGGCATCAAGCGCCGGTGAGCAGCGCGCTCACGCGCTTCACGTAAGCCGCCGGATCCTCCAGCTGGCCACCCTCGGCCAGCCAGGCCTGCTCGAACAGCACCAACGCCCAGTCGGCGAAGCCTGGATCCGGCTGATCGCGCAGCCGCCGCACCAACGGATGGTCCGGATTGATCTCCAGGCTGGGTGCGACCTCGGGCAGCTTGTGGCCGGCGGCCTTGAGCACCCGCTGCAGGCCGATGCCGAACTGATCGGCCTCCACCACCAGACAGGCCGGCGAGTCGGTCAGGCGCTGGGTCAGGCGCACTTCCTTGACCTTGTCGCCCAGCACGTTCTTCATGCGCTCCAGCAGATCCTTGTACTCGGTCTTGGCTTGCTCGACCGCTTCCTTCTCCTGAGCGTCGGCCAGCTCGCCCAGATCCAGGTCGCCCTTGGCGATGGACTGCAGCGGCTTGCCCTCGAACTCGGCCAGGTAGCCGATCAGCCACTCATCGACCGGATCGGTCAGCAGCAGCACTTCCACGCCCTTCTTGCGGAACAGCTCCAGGTGCGGCGAGCTCAGCGCCGCCTTGAAGGAGTCGGCGTTGAGGTAGTAGATCGCTTTCTGCTCCGGCTTCATGCGCGCCACGTAGTCCTTGAGCGCCACGTCGGCGGTCTCCTTGCTCTCGTGAGTGGAGGAGAAGCGCAGCAGCTTGGCGATGCGCTCGCGGTTGGCGGCATCCTCGACGATGCCCTCCTTGAGCACCCGGCCGAAGGTCGCCCAGAACTTGGCGTACTTCTCGGCATCGTTCTCGGCCATGTCTTCGAGCAGGCCGAGGACGCGCTTGACCGAGGCGGCGCGGATGCGCTCCAGCAGGCGGTTGTGCTGCAGGATCTCGCGCGAAACGTTGAGCGGCAGGTCGTCGGAGTCGATCACGCCGCGCACGAAGCGCAGGTAGCGCGGCATCAAGTGCTCGGCGTCGTCCATGATGAACACGCGCTTCACGTACAGCTTGACGCCGTGCTTGCTGCCCTCGCGGTCCCACAGGTCGAAGGGCGCGCGGCTCGGGATGTACAGCAGCGAGGTGTAGGACGGGTTGCCCTCGACCTTGTTGTGGATGTAGGCGAGCGGCGCCTCCCAGTCGTGGGCCACGTGCTTGTAGAGCTCGTGGTACTCCTCCTCGCTGATCTCGTTCTTGGGACGCATCCACAACGCCGAGGCGCGGTTGACCGTCTCCCACTCGCCGTCCTTGCCCTCCACCGGCATCTCCACCGGAATGGAGATGTGGTCGGAGTAGGTGCGGATGATCTGCCGCAGCCGGTACGGGTCGAGGAACTCCTCGGCGGCCTCGGCGTTGAGGTGCAGGATCACCTCCGTGCCGCGGCTGGGGCGGTTCTCATAGGCGATGGTGTAGCTGCCCCTGCCGTCCGACTCCCAGCGCACGCCGTACTGCGGCTCCACCCCGGCCTTGCGGGTCAGCAGGGTGACCTTGTCGGCGGCGACGAAGGCCGAATAGAAGCCGACGCCGAACTGGCCGATCAGCTGCGCGTCCTTGGCCTGGTCGCCGGTGAGCGACTGCAGGAACTGACGGGTGCCGGAGCGGGCGATGGTGCCGATGTTCTCCACCACCTCGTCGCGGCTCATGCCGATGCCGTTGTCGGCCACGGTGATGGTCTTGGCGTCGCGGTCGAAGCTGACCCGGATGCGCAGCTGGGCGTCGCCCTCGTACAGATCCTGATTCTGCAGCGCCAGGAAGCGCAGCTTGTCGGCGGCGTCGGAGGCGTTGGAGATCAGCTCGCGCAGAAAGATCTCGCGGTTGCTGTACAGCGAATGGATCATCAGATGCAGCAGCTGCTGCACCTCGGCTTGGAACTGCAGGTTCTCCTGCTGAGCGTCCGTCGTCATGGGCTTTGCTACTCCATTTTCCTTCGGCGCGTGACCGCGCCGATCAGCCAACTAGCGGCATGTCCTCGCGGCCGCCCGGCCGCGCCGCGCCGAAAACCATGACCGCCCGCTCTTACCGCACGGCCGCGGGGCGCGACGAGGGGAATCGGATTGGCGCGGGACGTCGCGCTCGAACGGGCTTTCGACGGGCGTGGACGGCCGTCGCATGGCGTCGGCCGAATCGTCGGGGATGGCCTCGAACCGCGCGGCCGCCTGCCGCGTCGGGGCATGCCTGATCGAGGGAATTCTAATTGCAGCCCGCGCCACTTTCACGACGGGGCGCCGCCTAAACACGACGCCCCGCGCGAGGCGGGGCGTCGAGAGCGCGGACAGGGCCGCGGCGTCAGAACATGTTGGTCGACTCGACCGGATCCTTGTCGATGCTGACCGGCTCGCGCGAGCGGATGTACGGACCGGTGACCATCTGCTTGTAGGTCATACCCGGACCGACCATCGGGAAGACGCCGGCCTCGGTGTCGATCATGACCTCCAGGAACGCCGGCCCCTTGAACTCGACGAAGTCACGCAGCGCCTGCGGCACATCCTCCTTGCGGGTGATGCGCCGGGCGAACTCGAAGCCGTCGGCCTCGGCGGCCTTGACGAAATCCTTACGATGCAGCGACTTGTCAGAGCCGGAGAAGCGGTCCTCGTAGAACAGCCGCTGCCACTGCCGCACCATGCCGTCGCCCAGGTTGTTGAGCAGCAGCACCTTCACCGGGACGTTGTAGGTGGTGGCGGTCTCCAGCTCGCCGAGGTTCATGCGCAGCGAACCGTCGCCGTCGACGTCGATCACGATCCGGTCGGGGCAGGCGAAGTAGGCGCCGATGGCCGCCGGCAGACCGAAGCCCATGGTGCCCATCGAGCCGGAGGTCAGCCACAGCCGCGGCTCGCGGAAGTCGAAGTACTGCGCCGCCCACATCTGGTGCTGGCCGACGCCGGTGGCGATGATGGCGCGCCCGTCGGTGAGCTTGTTCAGCTCCTCGATCACGTAATAGGGCTGGATCTTGTCGCTGTTGCGATCGTAGTTCCAGCCGTACTGCTCCTTGAGCTGGCGGCAGTGCTTGCGCCAGGCCGAGAAATCGCGCTTGAAGCCGTTGTTCAGCCCCCACTCGGTGAGCTGCGCCAAGCTGCGGCCAGCCTCGCCCACGTGCGCCCAGTCGACCTGCTTGACCTTGCCGATCTCGGCGGCGTCGATGTCGATGTGGGCGACGTGCCGGGCGCCCGGCGCGAACTTGTCGGGCTGCGCCGCCACGCGGTCGTCGAAGCGGGCGCCGACCGCGATCAGGAAGTCGCAATCCTCCACCGCGTAGTTGGCGTAGGCCGCGCCGTGCATGCCCAGCATGTGCATGGACAGCTCGGAGGTGGTGTCCATGGCGCCCAAGCCCATCAAGGTGGTCACCACCGGAATACCGAAGGTCTCGGAGAAGGCCCGCAGCTCGGCGGCGGCATTGCCGGCCACCACGCCGCCGCCGACATACAGCAGCGGCCGCTTGGACTGCTCCAGCATCTCGAAGAACTGCTTGCACTTGCGGTCGGACAGCTTGGCGCTGCGCAGCGACTCCAGGCGCTGCCGGTAGCCGCGGATCTCCAGCAGCCCTTCGCCCTGGAAAGTGCCCACCCAGTTCTGCACGTCCTTGGGCACGTCCACCACCACCGGCCCCGGCCGCCCAGAGCGCGCCACCTCGAAAGCGGTGCGGATGGTAGCCTCCAGCTGCTCGGGCTTGGTCACCAGGAACACGTGCTTGGCGCAGGAACCCATGATGTTGACGATGGGTGCCTCCTGGAAGGCGTCGGTGCCCATGGCGCCGGTGGCCACCTGGCCAGTGATCAGCACCACCGGCACGGAATCTGCCATGCAGTCGCGGATCGGCGTGACGCAGTTGGTGGCGCCCGGACCGGAGGTCACCAGGAACACGCCGACCCGGCCGCTGGCGCGCGCGTAGCCGGCGGCCATGAAGCCGGCGCCCTGCTCGTTGGCCGGCACCACCAGCTTGATCTGCTCGTTCGGGGTGCGGGCGCGGGTTTCGTTGTAGGTGAAAATGGCGTCGTAAGTCGGCAGGATGGCGCCGCCGCTGTAGCCGAACACCACGTCTACGCCCTCGTCAGCCAGCACTTGGACGATAATCTCGGCGCCGCGCATCTGCTTGCCGGCCATCGGGTGCTTTTTGGACTTCTGCTTAGTCATCGTAGTACCGCGGTGTTGTGCGACGATTGAAGAAGGGGGACATCATAAGGCCGCCGTCCGAGCCCGGACAAGCACATAGGTCTTACTTCCGGCCGTTCGACCGCCCGCGGAGCGAAAACGCGGCGACGCCGGTCAGCCCTGTTCGCCCTTTTCGAACTGCAAGGCCGCCGAGTTGATGCAATAGCGCAGCCCCGTAGGCTCGGGACCGTCGGGGAACACATGGCCCAGGTGCGCGTCGCAGCGGCCGCAGCGTACCTCGATGCGGCGCATGCCGTGGCTCAGGTCCAGCCGCTCCTCGACCCGCGACGCGTCCATCGGCGCCCAGAAGCTCGGCCAGCCGCTGCCGGAATCGTACTTGGTCTCGGAGCTGAACAGCGGATTACCGCAGGCCACGCAGGCGTAAGTGCCCGTCTCGTAGTGGTGATAGTACTTGCCGGTGAACGGCGGTTCGGTGCCGCCGCAACGGGTGATCCGATACTGCTCGGGGGTGAGCTCCCGGCGCCATTCCTCGTCGGACTTCACGAGCTTGTCGACCATGCTTCCTCCGCTAAGTGCGCGCAGCGACGATCAGGGAACATTCGCTGTAGACGCCGCGGCCGCGGCAAGGTTCAAGCCGCGGCCGATCCGCGCGCGGCCGCCGCCAGCCGCGGCAGGACGGTGCCGGCGCCACCGCGCAGGCTGTAGCGGGCGTGCGGCGTCAACGGCGTGCTCTCGGGGTTGACCTCGACCACCGCCACGCCGCGCTCCAGTGCCAGCCAAGGCAGGCTGGCCGCCGGCTGGACGATGCTGGAGGTGCCGATGCTGAGCACCAGGTCGGCTTCCGCCACCGCCCGCTCGGCCGCCTTCAGGGCGGCGATCGGCAGCATCTCGCCGAACCACACCACATCCGGACGCAGATAGGCGGCGCACTGCGGACAGAGCGGCGGGCGCTGGCCGTTGTCCGACCAGGAATCGACCGTCACGCCCTCGAGCGAGCACTTGGTGCGCATGATGTTGCCGTGCAGCTCGATCACCCGCGGGCTGCCGGCGCGCTGATGCAAGCCGTCGACGTTCTGGGTGACCACCACCAGGTCCGGGCAGACCTCGGCCCATTGCGCCAGGGCCAGGTGGCCAGCGTTGGGCTCGACCTTGGCCACCAGCTCGCGCCGCCAGGCGTACCAGTCCCAAACCCGCTGCGGGTTGCGCTGGAACGCCTCCGGCGTGGCCAGCTCCATCGGATCGAACTCGGCCCACAGGCCTTTCTGCGCATCGCGGAAAGTGGGCACGCCGCTTTCCGCGGAAATGCCAGCGCCGGTCAGCGCGACCACGCGGCGCGCGTTGCGCACCAGCTCTTCCAACCCTTCGGGCAGCTCCATGGCGTCAGCTATCCTCCCGGACGATTGCTATCGCGTACAATGAACGCCCTTTGCGGCTTTCGGACCTGCTGCCGTCCATGAGCGAGATCATTCTTATCAACATCTCCGGCCAGGACAAGCCTGGCGTCACGGCCTCCCTCATGGGAATCCTCGCCGAGTACAACGTCGGCGTGCTCGACATCGGCCAGGCCATGATCTACGACACCCTGTCGATGGCCATCCTGGTCGAGATCCCGGACCCCGACAAGGTGTCGCCGGTGCTCAAGGACGTGCTGTTCCACGTCCATCACGTCGGCATGCAGGTGCGCTTCACGCCGATCAGCCCGGAACGCTACGAGGAGTGGGTGCGCAACGCCGGCGCGCCGCGCTACATCGTCACCCTGCTGGGGCGGCGGATCACCGCCGAGCACATCGGCCGCATCGCCAGCGTGATCCGCGACAACGGCCTCAACATCGAGGACATCCTACGGCTGTCCGGACGCCGCCCGCTGCACCGCGGCGACCAGACCTCGCGCGCCTGCATCGAGCTGTCGGTGCGCGGCCGCCCGCTGGACGCGGACGCCATGAAGGAGCGCTTCATGGAGATCTCCCAGCAGTGCGGCGTGGACGTGAGCTTCCAGGAGGACAACATCTACCGCCGCAACCGGCGGCTGGTGGTGTTCGACATGGACTCCACCCTGATCCAGCAGGAGGTGATCGACGAGATCGCCCGCGAGGCCGGGGTGTACGACGAGGTCAGCAAGGTCACCGAGGCGGCCATGCGCGGCGAGCTGGATTTCAAGCAGAGCCTCGCCCGGCGGGTAGCGCTGCTGGAAGGTCTGGACGCCTCGGTGCTGGAGCGAGTGGCCGAGCGCCTGGTGCTCACCGAGGGCGCCGAGCGCCTGCTCAAGGCGCTGCGCACCTACGGCTTCAAGACCGCGGTCATCTCCGGCGGCTTCACCTACTTCGGCCGGCGGCTGCAGGAGAAGCTCAAGCTCGACTACGTCTACGCCAACGAGCTGGAGATCGTCGACGGCAAGCTCACCGGCAAGGTTGTCGGCCCGATCGTCGACGGCGCCCGCAAGGCCGAGCTGCTCAAGGAAATCGCCGCGAAGGAAGGCATCAGCTTGGAGCAGGTGATCGCAGTGGGCGACGGCGCCAACGACTTGCCCATGCTGCGGGTCGCCGGCCTCGGCATCGCCTTCCACGCCAAGCCGCTGGTGCAGCGCAGCGCCCGCCAGTCGATCTCCACCCTGGGCCTGGACGGCATCCTCTACCTGATGGGCTTCAAGGACACCGACACGCCCGGCTGAGCGCGGCGCGGCTCGCGAGAGGCCTAAGGGGCGGGCGGTCGTTCGGATCGTCGACCGCCCGCGGCGCTCACCGCTCGGCGGCGAGCCCCTTGCTCCGCAGCCAGTCCAGAATCTTCTGCGCGGCGGCCTCCCAGCCCGGTTCGAGCATGAACATATGGCCGTAACCGGGCAACTCGATCAGATCCGCCTTGTGCTGGGCGGCGATCTCGCGCTCCATGGCGATCACCGAGGTACGGTCCTCGTCGCCGCTGATCACCAGGATGGGAAACGCGGCGCGACTGAGATCGGCGCCGACGTCGCCGTTGAGGATCTCCATGCCGACCGTGCCGGACTCGGGCTGGAAGCGCTCGTACAGCTCTCGCTGGTGCTCGGCCGGGATCTTGTTGAGCGCCGCCGATTTCATCACCCGCCAGCCGAGCGGGATCGGCTTCTTGCGCAGCAGCGCCGGCAAGGTCCGCAGCATGTGCAGCAGATACCACAGATTGCCCGGCGGCACCTGGAACTTCACGCCGGCCACCGGCGCCGTAGCCGCCAGCACCAGCGCCTTGAGCGCGGCCCGCTCGCCGACCACCTGCGCGATCGCCCCGCCCATGGAATGGCCGATGAGGATCACGTCCTCGCCCAGTTCGGCGAGCACTGCCCGCACGTCCCCCACATAGTCGAGGAGCCGCACGCGCCCCAGGTCCGGCAGCGGCGGATTGGGGCCGTGACCACGCAGGTTCAGCGCGTAGCAGTCGTAGCCGGCGGCGGCGAACCAAGGCAGGAAATTCTCCCAGCACCAGGCGCCGGCGCCCGAACCGTGCACGAACAGCACTTTCGGCCCGTTACCCGGCGCATGCTCGACGCGCAAGCCGGCGATCTCGATCGTGGCCACGATTCATTCCCCCCTTCTTCGCTGATCCGTCGGCACCTACGCCGATCCTCGAATCGTGCACCATCGACGCCGGCGTCGGCCACCGCCGCGCACAAAAAAGGCGGCCCGAGGGCCGCCTTTTCCAGAAAGCGCGAGAAGTTAGATCTTCTCTTTGATGCGGGCGGACTTGCCGCTGCGGTCGCGCAGGTAGTACAGCTTGGCGCGACGCACGTCGCCGCGGCGCTTGACCTCGATGCTGGCCACCAGCGGGCTGTAGGTCTGGAACACGCGCTCCACACCCTCGCCATGAGACACCTTGCGCACGGTGAACGAGGAGTTGATGCCGCGGTTGCGCTTGGCGATGACCACACCCTCGAACGCCTGCAGACGCTCGCGGTTGCCTTCCTTCACCTTCACCTGGACGACGACGGTGTCACCCGGACCGAACTCGGGCACCTTGCCCTTGGCCGCCTCGATGGTCTCTTTCTCAAGCTGCTCGATGATGTTGCTCATGGCTTTACCCTTTACCGTTCCGGTGTCCCGCGCGGTATTCCTGAATGTATTCGTTCAGCAGGGCCTCGCTGTCGGCGTCCAGCGCATAACCTGCCAGCAAATCCGGCCTTTTGAGCCAGGTTCTCCCCAACGACTGCTTGCGCCGCCAGCGCTCGATGGCGGCATGGTTGCCGCTCAGGAGCACTTCCGGCACCCCACGGCCGTCTATCCACTCCGGCCGCGTGTAGTGCGGGCAGTCCAGCAGGCCGTCCGAGAACGAATCCTGCGCCGCTGAGTCTTCGTGGCCCAAGGCCCCGGGCAGGAGGCGCGCGACGGCGTCGATCAACACCATCGCCGGCAGCTCCCCGCCGCTGAGGACGTAGTCGCCTACCGACCACTCCTCGTCGATTTCGGTCTCGAGCAAACGCTCGTCTATGCCCTCATAGCGGCCGCACACCAGCACCAGCCGCTCCTGCTCCGCGAACCGGCGCACGGCGGCCTGATCCAGCACGCGCCCCTGCGGGCTCAGGTAGATCACCCGCGCCGGCGCATCCACCGCCTGCCGCGCTGCCCGTATGGCCGAGCGCAACGGCTCGACTTTCATCACCATGCCCGGCCCGCCACCGTATGGACGGTCATCCACCGTCCGGTGCTTGTCGGTGGCGAAATCGCGCGGATTCCAGCAGACGAGCTGCAGCAGTCCGCGCTCCGCCGCCCTGGCCGGGATACCGTGAGCGGTCACGGCCGTCACGAGCTCCGGGAACAAGGTCACCACGTCCAGCCGCATGACCGGCTAGAACTCCGGATCCCAGTCCACCACCACCACGCCGGCGTCGAGATCGACGCGCGTCACCACCCGCTCCCGCACGAACGGAATCAGGCGCTCGCGCTTGCCGTCCTTCACCACCATCACGTCGTTGGCGCCGGTGGCGAACAGGTAGTCCACCACCCCGAGCGGCTTGCCGCTCACCGTTTCCACTCGCAGCCCCTCGAGGTCGGTCCAGTAGAACTCGCCTTCCTCGAGCGGCGGCAGCTCCGAGCGCAACACGGCGATGTCGGTGCCGATGTAGCCCCGCGCTTGTTCGCGATCGTCCAGGCCCTTCAGCTTGGCGATCAGGCCCTTGCCGTGGGGCTGGCCGTCCTGCAATTCAACCGGCTCCCAACCTCCGCCTCGGCGGAGCTGCCAGCGCCGGTACCCGAGCAAATTCTCCAACGGTGCGGTGTAAGACTCTACCCGCACCCAGCCGCGCACCCCGTAAATACCGACGATCCGCCCGACGACGACGTGTCGGTCCTGGGACGTCGACATGACCGAAGGCCGCGGTTACCGACAGCGCGTTACGCCTGAGCGGCGGCGGCGCCCTTGCGAGCCTGCTTGATCAGGCTGGCCACCCGCTCGGACGGCTGAGCGCCGTTCCGCAGCCAGTAGTCAACCCGCTCGAGATTCAGCTGCAACGGCACTTCCTTACCCGTAGCGATGGGATTGAAGAACCCCAGACGTTCGATGAAGCGGCCGTCACGGGCATTGCGGCTGTCCGCCACCACGACCTGATAGAACGGACGCTTCTTCGCACCACCTCGAGAAAGACGAATAGTTACCATTGCTTACGCTTACCCTTTGGAATCCGGTCCCGACCCTCACGGTCGTGTGAACGGCGCATTGTACTGGTTTTTAAACGAAAGTGAAGCGCGGCGTGCGGCTCGGGCTCAGCGCCCGAGGCCGCCCATGCCTCCCAAGCCACCGAAGCCCGGCAGTTTACCGCCGAACTGGCGCAAGAGCTTCTTCATGCCGCCCTTCTTGAACTGCTTCATCATCTTCTGCATCTGCTGGAATTGCTTCAGCAGCTTGTTGACATCCTGCACCTGGGTGCCGGAGCCGGCGGCGATGCGGCGGCGACGCGAGCCGTTGATGATGTCGGGCTTGCGCCGCTCCAGCGGCGTCATGGAGTTGATGATGGCGATCTGCCGTTTCAAGTCCTGATCGTTGACCTGGCTCTTCACCTCGGCGGGGATCTGGTTCATGCCCGGCAGCTTGTCCAACAACCCGGTCAGCCCGCCCATGCGGCTGATCTGCAGCAGCTGCTCGCGGAAGTCCTCGAGGTCGAAGCTCTCGCCCTTCTTGAACTTGTTGGCGAGCTTCTCGGCCTTCTCCTTGTCGACGGTGCGCTCCACCTGCTCGACCAGGCTGAGCACGTCGCCCATGCCGAGGATGCGCGAGGCCAGGCGGTCCGGGTGGAAGGGCTCGAGCGCGGCGGTCTTCTCGCCCACGCCCAGGAACTTGATCGGCTTGCCGGTGACGTGACGCACCGACAGCGCCGCGCCGCCGCGGGCGTCGCCGTCGACCTTGGTGAGGATCACGCCGGTGAGCGGTAGCGCCTCGTTGAAGGCCTTGGCGGTGTTGACCGCGTCCTGACCGGTCATGCTGTCGACCACGAACAGGGTCTCGACCGGCTGGATGGCGGCGTGGATCGCCTTGGCCTCATCCATCATCTCCTGGTCGATGTGCAGCCGGCCGGCGGTGTCGACCAGCAGCACATCGTGGAACTGCTTGCGGGCGTGCTCCACGGCGGCGCGGGCGATGGCGACCGGGTCCTGACCGGCCTGGCTGGGGAAGAAGTCGACGCCGACTTCCCGCGCCAGCGTCTGCAGCTGGTCGATGGCGGCCGGGCGGTAGACGTCGCAGCTCACCACCAGCACCTTCTTGCGCTGGCGCTCGCGCAGGTAGCGGGCGAGCTTGCCGACGCTGGTGGTCTTACCGGCGCCCTGCAGGCCGGCGACCATGACGATGGCGGGCGGGCGCACGGCCAGGTTCAGGCCGGGGCTGGCCTCGCCCATGACCCGAATCAGCTCGTCATGAACGATCTTGATGAACGCCTGTCCCGGCGTGAGGCTCTTGTTGACCTCCTCGCCCAGCGCCCGTTCCTTGACGTCCTTGATGAAGTCGCGCACCACCGGCAGCGCGACGTCGGCTTCCAGCAGCGCCATGCGCACCTCGCGCAGGGTGTCACCGATGTTCTCCTCGGTGAGTCGGCCCTGACCGCGAATGCGGCGCATGATGCCTTCGAAACGTTCACTCAGGTTTTCGAACATGAAGAGCCTCGTATAAGCCCGGGCTGGCGGAGGTGGCTGGACATTATAGCCGAGCGCCCTCAAAGCAAGCGTGTCATAACCGCTTCCGCCACCGGAAACGATGTGCGATTATCGCGGAACAAAGACTCCGGACCCCATGTTGACAATCATTCTCGCCCTAGTTTCCCTCGGCCTGTATTCCGGTGCGGGCGCCATTCCCGCGGTCCGGCTGGTGCGGGGCTCCACGCAGCCGGTGAACAAGGCGGCGCTGCTGGGCGTCGGCGCCTTGGCGGCGCTCTGCCACGGGCTGGCGCTGTATCTGTCGGTGTTCGACACGCAACTGCTGTCGCTGGGGGTCTTCAGCGCCGCGTCGGTGATCGGCTGGCTGATGGCGGTGCTGACGCTGATCGCCAACACCCGCCAGCCGATGGAAAACCTGGCGATGCTGATCCTACCGCTGGCCGGCATCAACGCCCTGCTCGGCGCCGCCTTCGCCGGGGTCAACGGTCGCACGCCGCTGCGGGAAGACATCGCCGCCCACGTCTACATGTCCATGCTCGCCTACAGCGTGCTGGCCATCGCCGCCTTCCAAGCGGTGCTGGTGGCCCTGCAGGATTACAAGCTGCGCCGCAAGCATCCGGGCGGCTTCGTGCGGCTGCTGCCGCCGCTGCAGGCCATGGAGGAGATGCTGTTCCAGATCCTGCGCCTGGGCTTCGTGCTGCTCACCGCGGCGCTGGCGTCCGGCTTCCTGTTCCTGGAGGACATGTTCGCTCAGCACGTGGCGCACAAGACCGTGCTGTCGATCATCGCCTGGGTGGTGTTCGGCACCCTGCTGCTCGGCCGCTGGCGCTTCGGCTGGCGCGGCCAGACCGCGATCCGCTGGACCGTGGTCGGCTTCATAACCCTGATGCTGGCCTTCTTCGGCAGCAAGTTCGTGCTGGAAGTGCTGCTGAACCGGGTCTAGCCGCCCTCTCCTGACAGCTTCCACGCGCCGCGGCGCCGCTCAGGCGCGGCGCCAAGTGGTGCCGCTGGGGCCGTCCTCGATGATCACACCCTGCGCCTTGAGCTGGTCGCGAATCCGGTCCGACTCGGCGAAATCGCGCGCCTTGCGCGCCTCGGCGCGGCGCTGGATCAGCGCCTCGATCTCAGCGTCGCTCAGGCCGGCCTGCACGCCGGCGCCGCGCAGATACTCCTCCGGATCGTCCTGCAGCAGCCCGAGAATGGCGCCGAGCTGGCGCAGCACCACGCCCAGGCCGCTGGCCTCGGCCGGCGACTCGGCGCGCTTGCGGTTGATCTCGCGCGCCAGGTCGTGCAGCACCGACAAAGCCACCGGGGTGTTGAAGTCGTCGTCCATAGCGGCGACGAAGCGCTCGTAGTAGAGCGGCTGCGCCTGCGGGTCGGCCGGCACCGTCAGATCCAGCCCACGCAGCGCCAGGTACAGCCGCTCCAGCGCCGCGCCGGCCTGCTCCAGGCTCTCCACCGAGTAGTTGAGCGGGCCACGGTAATGGCTGGCGAGCAGCAGGTAGCGCACCTGCTCGGCGCGGTAGCGGGCCAGGATCTCGCGCACGGTGAAGAAGTTGCCCAGGGACTTGGACATCTTCTCGCCGTCGATGCGCACGTGACCGTTGTGCATCCAGTAGTTGACGAAGCGGTGGCCGGTGGCCGCCTCGCTCTGGGCGATCTCGTTCTCGTGGTGCGGGAACTTCAGGTCCAGACCGCCGCCGTGGATGTCAAAATGCTCGCCCAGGCAGCGCTGCGACATGGCCGAGCACTCGATGTGCCAGCCGGGACGGCCCGGCCCCCAGGGCGACGGCCAGGACGGCTCGCCGGGCTTGGCGGCCTTCCACAGAGCGAAGTCCAAGGGATCGCGCTTGGCCTCGTCGACCTCGATGCGGGCGCCGGCGCGCAGATCCTCCGGCTTGTCGCCGGAGAGCTTGCCGTACTCGGGGAAGCGGTTGACCGCGAAGTACACGTCGCCGTTGTCGGCGACGTAGGCGTAGCCCTTGTCGACCAGCCGCTCGATCAGCGCGATGATGTCGGCCATCGAAGTCGTGGCGCGCGGCTCGATGTCCGGCGGCAGCACGCCCAGCGCCGCCGCGTCCTCGTGCATGGCCTTGATGAAGCGCTCGGTGAGCGACGCCTCCGACTCGCCGTTCTCGGCGGCGCGCTTGATGATCTTGTCGTCGATGTCGGTGATGTTGCGCACGTAGGTGACTTCGTAGCCCTGCGAGCGCAGGTAGCGCACCACCATGTCGAACACCACCATGGCGCGGGCGTGGCCGAGGTGGCAGTAGTCGTAGACCGTCATGCCGCAGACGTACATCCGCACCTTGCCGGGGGTGATCGGCCGGAAGACTTCCTTCTGCTTGGTCAGGCTGTTGTAGATCTGCAGCATGCGCTGTCCCGTCCCTATGGGCGGTTCCCGAGCGAAACCGCCTTACCGTAGCGGCGCCGAGCGCCGGGCGAAAACCGTGGCGAATCTTAACGGAAAGGCCGGATGCGGCAAAACCGGCACGGAGCGCAGCAGGCCGGCTCCGTCGCCGCTACACTAACGCCTTTCGCAAGCCAGCATACGCACAGCCGCCATGGACAAGCCGACGATATTCATCTCCGACCTGCACCTCGACCCTTCCCGCCCGGCCGTGACCGGGCTGTTCCTGCGGTTTCTGGAGGCGCAGCGGGAACAAGCGAAGGCCCTGTACATCCTCGGCGATCTGTTCGAGGCCTGGATCGGCGACGACGCCGTGCCGGCCGACCATCCGGTGCTGGCGGGGCTGCGGCGCTTCGCCGAGCGCGCGCCGCTGTTCGTGATGCACGGTAACCGCGACTTCCTGCTGGGCGAGCGTTTCGCCGAGACCAGCGGCGCGACCCTGCTGGCCGACCCCAGCGTCGTGGACCTGTACGGCACGCCGACGCTGGTGATGCACGGCGACAGCCTCTGCACCGACGACCACGCTTACCAGCAATTCCGCGCCATGGTGCGCAACCCGGCCTGGCAGCAGGCGTTCCTGGCCATGAGCGTGCCCGAGCGCATCGCCATGGCGAAACAGGCCCGCTCCGAGAGCAGCGCTCGCAACAGCCAGCTCGACGACTATCTGATGGACGTCAACGCCGACGCCGTCGCCGCCGCCTTCCGCAGCCACGGGGTGAGCCGCATCATCCACGGCCACACCCATCGGCCGGCGATCCACAATCTGGAAGTGGACGGCCGCGCCTGCCAGCGCATCGTGCTGGGCGACTGGTACGACCAGGGCAGCGCGCTGTTCGTCCACCCCGACCGCGTCGAACTGCGCGGCCTGCCGCTGCAGGGCTGAACACGCCGCCCCGACGCATCGGGGCGGGCGGCGCTCAGCTGCCCAGCGCCGCCAGCGCGGCCTGGAAGCGCCGCTCGAGCCAGGCCTGGTCCTCGGGCGCCGCCGGGCCGACGGTCAGCCACTCCAGCCGCAGGCGGCGCGCTTCGACCTCCGGACGCTCGCGCACGCCTTCGGCCATACCTTGAGCCAAGCGGCGCACCTGCAGATCCATGCGCAGACCGCGATCCTCCGGGGGCGAGTCGACGCCGGCCAGGATCTCGGCGCGCACGCACAGCTCGTGGCGCCGCGCCCGGTTGTGCGCCAGCTCCTCGGCACCGAAGCCGGCATCGGCGGCAGCCACCAACCGCTCCCAGCGCGCCTGCAGCGCCGGCCGCAACTCGGCCGGCGCGGGCGGCAGCTCCTGCCACTGCTGCTGGGCCGCCTCGACTAGCGCCCGCGCCTCCGCCGGCGCGGTCAACACCCGCTCCTCCAGCCGCGCGCATAAGGCCGCGCGCCGCTCGACGTTGGCGAATTCCTCACGCCAGCGCTGCAACTCCTGGTCGCGGTCGCGCGCGCTCAGCGCCTGCTCGACCCGATCCAGACGCGCGCCGAAGCTGCGCGCGGCGTCGCGCGGCAGCGCGTCCAGGCCGTCCAGCGCCTGGCGCAACGCCTGCAAGCGCTCGCGCAGAGCCTCGGTGGTCTCGTCCAGGCGTCCGAGCAACGCCTCGGCCTCCTCGCACAGCGCCTGGGCGCGCGCGACGCTGGCCTGACGCTCCTGCTCCTGCAGGTTGCGCAGCTCGTCGCGGCGCTCGAACACCCGGTCGCAGGCGGCGCGGAACTCCTTCCACAGGCGCCGCTCGACACCGGCCGGCGCCGTCCCCGCCGCTTTCCACTGCGCCTGCAGCTCCTTGGCCTGCTGCGCGGCGGCGCGGAAATCCTCCAGGGTGGTCAGCGCCCGCGCCTGTTCCACCAGCGCCTCTTTGCGCTGGCGGATGACGTCCTGCTTGGCGCGGATGCGCTCGGTGAGGGCAGCCATCATGCCCTCGAAGCGCTCCTCCACCGCCTGGCCAGCGCGTCGATCGACCGGCGCCGCCGCCACCCATTCCTTGCGCGCCTGGGCGCGGATCGCCTCCAGCGCGGCCAGCTCCAGCCGGTCCCAATCGGCGCTGGCCATGAACTGCTCCAGTTGCGCGCTGATGCGCTCGCGCTGCTCCAGGTTGAGCTGCTTGAACCGCGCCTGCTCCTCGAAATAGGCCTTGCAGGGCTCGAACGCCTTATCAGCGGCCTGGCGGAAGCGCTCCCACAACCGCTGCGCCTCCGGCGAGGCGGAGCCGCCGGTGGCCTTCCACTCCTCCTGCAGGGCGCGGATGCGCTCGGCGCGCACGGGCGGCTCTAGATCGACGTCGATCAGCGCCTCCATCCGCCGGCACAGCTCCTCCTGCTTCGGCAAGGTGGCGAAGCGGCGCCAGTCCTGAAGCTCGCGCACGCGTCCGGCGTACTTCTTCAGGCGCCGCTCCAGCCGCTCCTGATCGCGCGCCGGCAGCTGCTCGAGCGCCCGCTGCGCGCGGGCCAGCAGGCGCTGCGCCTCCTTCAGGTGGCCGCCGCCGAGCTGCTGATCCAGCGCCGCCAGCGTCTCTTCCAGCTTGGCCAGCTGCTGCGCGCGCTGGGCGTTGAGGCGCTCGCGCTGCTCCTCCACCGCGTCCAGCTCGGCGGCCGCCTGCCCGAGCAGCGCCGGCAGCGGCAAGGGCAAATCCCAGGCGGTCCGCTCCAGCACCCGGCGCAGATCCTGGGCGGCGGCGCGCAGCGCGGCGTCGTCGTTGACGTCGGCGGTGTGGGCGGCGTTGAGCGCCTCGGCCAACTCGCCCTCGTGCGCCAGATAACGCTGCGCGGCCTCGACGTAGCCGCGCAATACCCGCAGTGCCTGCCGGTAGGCGGCGGCTTCGTTCGCATCGGCCGGCTCGGCGGCCACGGCTTCGGCCAGCCGCTGCTCCAGCGTCGCCAGCCGCGCTGGATCCGGCTCCGGCTGCGCCTGCAGCTCGTCGAGCCAGGCGTTGACATCGGGCGCGGCCTGCGGCGCGGACGGCGTCTCCACCACCACCGGCTCCGGCTCGGGACGGTTGGCCTGCTCTTGGATGCGCTGCTCGACACGCCGGCGCGCCGCCTCGAAGCGCGCCGCCAGCGCCTCGTCGGCCGCCAGCGGAACCGCCTGCCAGCGGTTCTCCAGCCGCAGCTTCTCGCCGTTGTAACCGTGACGCCACGGCGCCTCGGCCAGCGCCTCCATCTCCTCGCACAAGGCGACCCGCTGGGCGCGCGCCTGTTCCTCGGCGGCCTGGCGGCGCTGTAGTTCCTCCAGCGCCTCGCGCGCCAGCTTGGCGACCTTGCGATCCTTGTCGCGGGCCAGACGGCTGACGCGCTCCAGCGTCGCCGGCGCCCGCAACCGCTGCACCGCCGCCAGCCGCACGCGGGCGGCATCGTCGTTGAGCGCGGCATCCTCGAGCACGGCCTCGGCGTCGAGCCGGTTCAGGGCAGCGATGCGCAGCTCCGGCTCGCGGCCGCGGCGGGCGACGAACGCCAGCACCGATTCGTCGTCGCACAACGCCAGCTCGGCCAGCCGGACGTTGATGTCGGCCCCTTCGGCGCCGCCCGCCAGCAACTGGCGGTAGCGCGCGCTCGCCACCTCGCGCACGCCCGCGTCGTTGTCCTCGTTGGTGCGACGGCGTAGAAACGCCAGATCGGAAACGCGCTTGACCGCGCTGCGCCGGACGTCGGGATCGACGTCGTGCTCGGCCAAGCGCAGCAGGATCTTCATATCCTCGGGGTTCTGCGGTGACAGGGCGAGCAGGGCTTGCTTGCGAACCTCGGGCTTGGCGTGCTGCCAGCGGGGCTTGAAGAATCGGTCGAGGAACAACATAGCGCGCTGCTTCCTAATCAATCACGCGGGCGGATGACAATGAGCTTGCCAGTGTACAAACCGGCCACCACCAATAACAGTCGCGACGGCGCATCCCATCGGATCAACGCCTTCGCGCAGCGATGACGGCGCCTCCCCCTCGGGCCACGGAGATTCGCCCGCCGCGTTTCGCCTCGCTGCGCCGCTACTGGGCGCTGGCGGCGGTCGCCGCCGTCGCCGCGCTGCTGCAGGCGCTGGCGCCGGACGGGCTGCGCTACGAACGCGAGGCGATCCTCGACGGCCAGCTCTGGCGCCTGGTCACCGGCAACCTGCTGCACCTCGGCTGGACTCACCTGGCGCTGAACCTGGCGGGCCTGCTGATCATCGGCCTGAGCTTTCCAGGCGCGGGGGCCGACCGGCCCTGGCGCCTGCTCGCCGACCTGCTGCTGCTGAGCTTGGCGGTGGGTCTGGGGCTGCTGTGGGGCAGTCCCGACGTGGCCTGGTACGTGGGGCTGTCGGGAGCGCTGCACGGCCTGCTGGTGCTGGCCGCCGCCGGCGAATGGCACCGCTCGCCCCGGTTCGCGCTGACGGTGCTGATCGCGCTGGCGCTGAAGCTGGCCTGGGAGCAGTGGACGGACGCGGGCGCGACCGCCGCGCTGATCGGCGGCAAGGTGGTGGTCGACGCCCACCTGTACGGTGCCCTCGGCGGCGCGCTGCTGGCGCCGCTGCGGTATTGGCGCGAGGGCCGCTGAGCGGCCCTACCCGTCCAGCCCGCCCCGCACCAACGTGCGGTGGAAGCCCAGCGCCAGCAGCGCGCAGACGCCGATGATCACCCCCATCGGCCGCGCGGTGCCGTCGTGGCACACCCCCACCAGCACGCCGGCGAGCGTCGCCGCCACGAACTGCAGGGTGCCCAGCAGCGCCGAGGCGCTGCCGGCGCGCGCGCCGTGCCCGGCCAACGCCCCGGCCATGGCGTTGGCCTGGATGAAACCCAGACTGGCCATGAAACCGAACAGCGGCACCAGCAAGGCCGGCAGGCCGCCGAAGCCGCTGACCCCGACGCCCAGCACCAGCACCCCGAACACGGCCGCGGCCCGTAGCGCCCAGCGCAGCACGTCGTCGGCCCGCAAACTCGTCAGTAGCCGGCGGTTCACCTGGGAGGCCGCGATCAACCCGAACGCGTTGAGCCCGAACAGCCAGCCGTACATGTTGGCCGGCACGCCGTACAAATCGATGAACACGAACGGCGAACCGGCGATGTAGGCGAACATGCCGGCGTAGGCCACGCCCGAGCTCAACGAATAGCCGAGGAACAGGCGATCCCGCAGCAACTCGGCGTAGCCGCGCAGCACCCCGCCCAGCCGCAGCGGCGCGCGCCGGGCCTCGGGGCTGAGCGTCTCCGGCAAGGCCTTGGCCGTGGCGATCAGGCAGCACAAGCCGAACAGCGCCAGGACGACGAAGATCGCCTGCCAGCCGAAGGCGGTGAACAGATAGCCGCCCGCCAGCGGCGCCAGGATGGGCGCCACGCCCATGACCAGCACCAGCAGCGAGAACACCTTGGCCGCCGTCTGCGGATCGAACAGATCGCGCACCATGGCGCGGGAGCTGACCATGCCGGCGCAGGCGCCCAGGGCCTGGACGAAGCGCAGTCCGATCAGCGTCTCGATGTTGGGCGCCAGAGCGCAGCCCAGCGACGCCACCACGTACAACGCCAGGCCGATGTAGAGCGGTCCCTTGCGGCCGAAGCGGTCGATCAGCGGCCCATAGAAGGTCTGGCCCAGCGCCAGACCGACGAAGAACGCGGCCAGGGTGAACTGCACCGAGCCAGGGTCGGTGGCGAACGCCCGCTCCAGCGTCGGCAGGCTAGGCAGGTACATATCGACGGACATGGGACCGAATGCGGTCAGGGCGCCGAGAATGAGAATGAGGCTGAGTCGACGGGAGGCCATGATTGGAGGGGTAGCTATAGGTGGAGGGGACTAGAGGGGCAGCGATCATAGCGCGAAAACGCGCCACCCGCCCGCGGCAACGGCACGGGCGCCGGCTCAGCGAACCGGCGGCTCGACCCGCAGGTCGACCCGGGTGCCGTCCCGATCGGTGCCCACCGCCACCATGGCCGCCACCCGGCCCTTGTCGAGATAGGTCATGACCTGGCTGCGGCGCTGCCGCTCGACACGCGCCGGCGGTCCATAGCGATCGCGGTAGAAAGCCAGCACCTCCTCGACGCCCAGCGAAGTCGTGTACACCAGAATGCCGGGGTGGGCGCTGCGCTCGACCCGCTGCCGCACCTTGGCGTCGGCCGGCACCGGCAGGCCGTAGAACTCGGTGGGCGCGCCCCCGGGCTTGCCGCGCTCGGGCGCGGCGGCCTCCGGCTTGGACGCGCGCTCCAGCTCGATCGCCACGCCGCGCTGCCCTTTCGGCAGGCGCTGGCCATAGTGGGTGACGCCAGCTTCGTCGACCCACTTGTAGATCTTCTCCGCCCACGCGGCCGGCGCCGCCGCCCCGAGCGCGAGCAGCAGCGCGGCGAACGAAGCTCGAAGAATGGCTTGACGCATGCGATGCACGGACAGAAACCGAAGAAAGCGTTACTCCCGGCGACCTAGGCTAGCCGAGCGCCCTGCCCGCCGCCATGGCCTGCGTCAAACCTGCCGCTCCAGCTCCACCACCAGCGGCAAGTGGTCGGAGAACAACCGGTCGTCGTAGCTGTAGACGTTGACCACGGCGAAGTGCTTGCTCACGAACAGGTGGTCGAGATAGCGGCGCGGCCGCCAGGCCGGGAAGGTCGGCGCCGAGGCGGCGCGCTCCAGATGGCTTTCGTCCAACAGTCCCAGCTCCGCCTGCTCGGAGATGTTGAAGTCGCCGGTGAGGATGGTCGGCCCCTGGCTGCGATCGACGATTTCGGCGATGTGGTGGATCTGCGGCAGCCGCAGGGTGCGCTCCAGCGACAGGTGGGTCACCAGCAGCCGCACGGTCATGCCCGCCAGCGCCACCTCGGCCTCGCTCAGGAAGCGCGGCTCGCCGATGCCTGGCAGCGGATGGTTGCGCACGATCCGCACCGGCGTGCGCGCGCACACAGCGTTGCCCTGATTGACGCGCGCTCCGACCACGCGGGTCGGGAAGAACGCCGCGTGGACCAAGCCCGAGCGGTGCGCCAGCACCTCCAGCTGGTCGACCCAGCGGGTACGGCGCGAGCCAGCGTCGACCTCGCACAAGGCGGCGACGTCCACCGCCTCCTCGCGCAGGAAATCGGCCGCCTGCTCGATGAAGCGCGCATCGTGCGCCAGCCGATACTTCCAGGCCGTGATCAGGTATTGCCAATAGCCTCGCGTCGTACCGATGCCGAGCTGCAGATTGCAGACAGCGATCCGCACCCGCTCGCCCATCCTCCGTCTCTCGCCTCCTCCTTACTGTCCTTGCGCTGGCCTCGCCTCCATAGTGGGGACTGCCGCGCTTGAGGCCGGCCCCGAACGGCCCGACAGTAACGAGCTGTCGGCAGGAGGATGTGGTCATGAAGGCTACGACGCTGGAATTGGCGAAAGCGCGTCAGATCACCGAGGAGCTCCTGGACTCGCTGGCGCTGAAGAACTACCTGTTCGAGATCGAGCCGGACGAACGCGGCTGGGCGCTGCGGCTGGACTGCACGCTGGGTGACGAGTGGACCAGCCTGACCATTCCAATCGACGGCCGCCGCCTGCTGCAGAGCGAGGCCGATGCCGCGCTGCGCCGGGAGATCCGCGACAGCTGGGAGCACCGGCTGGCGCCCTGCCGCGGCCAGCGCACCA
>CALGAN010000053.1 GCA_937951875.1 uncultured Alkalilimnicola sp.
TGAGCGAGGCGGGTTCGAGCCGTTCGTCGGCATTGTGCTCGGCGATGATCTGTCCGGTCTGGTAATCCATCAGCAGCCAGGCCTTGGCAGCGATGGGCGGAGGCGGCGGCGCATCGGCCAGCGCGAGCAGGGGAAACAGCAACAGGCAGGCGAATAGACGACGCATCATTGAATGACTCTGTGTTTGGAACGGGAACAAAGGCGGGCGTGTACGATTATAAGAGGGTATGCAACGCGCCCGTGACGGCGGTGCCGCGCCCGTTCGATGCATCGACGCGCGAATGGTTCCGCTTCTAGCGCAGGATGTGGGGCTTGAAGTTGAGGCTGCGGCTCAGGCGTTCGGCGATCTCCCCCGCTTCGGCTGCCGAAGCGTAAGGGCCGAGGCGTACGCGGAACAGGCCCTGGTGCGGCACGATGTCGACGGCGCGATCCAGCAGGGCGGCGACTTCGCGCGTGATGCGTTCGCGGAAGCTCTCGGCGTTGGCGCGCGCGCTGAATGCGCCGAGTTGCAAATAAATGTTGCCTTCCGCAGCGGGCTCGGCCGGTGCGGCACCGTCCTTGGCGTCGGCGACCGCCGGCGCGGCGTCCGGTTGCGGAAACACCCGCTCCACTTCCACCAGCGCGCTGCCCTGCTCTACATAGCCCAGCTTGTACGCGGCGGCGTAGGACAGGTCGATGATGCGGTCGTGCAGGAACGGCCCGCGGTCGTTGATGCGGACCACGACCGAGCGCCCGTTGGCGAGATTGGTCACGCGCGCATAACTGGGGATCGGCATGGTCGGATGCGCGGCCGTCATGGCGTACATGTCGTAGGGCTCGCCACTCGCCGTGGGTTTGCCGTGGAATCTGCGGCCGTACCAGCTCGCGATGCCGCGCTGGCGGAATTCGCGGCGGTCCACCATCGGCACGTACTCTTTGCCGAAGGCGACATAGCGTCGGTTGGCGTAGCGATGCAGTGGTTCGTCGCGCGGCACGGCATCGGGCACGCGGTCCAGGTCCGCCGGGACCTGATCGCCCGGTCCGTCGTCCAGGTAGTAGCCGCCGCCTTTGGCGCTCTTGGCCGGCGGTGCCGACTCGGGTTCGCCGGGACCGCGCACGGGCGCGCTGCCGCATCCCCATAGGGCGAGCAGCAGGCCGCCCACCGCGAACCAGCGTACCGTCGACGATCGCAAGCTTTGCACGCCTCCTCCTCAGGTCTGGATCAGCTTACGGTGCTTCTGGATGCTCATCAGGATGCCGATGCCGAGGAACAGCGTCACCAGCGCGGTGCCGCCGTAGCTGATCAGCGGCAAGGGCACGCCCACCACCGGCAGGATGCCGCTCACCATGCCCATGTTGACGAACGCATAGGTGAAGAACGACAGCGTGATGGCACCGGCGAGCAGCCGCGAGAAAAAGGTCGCGGCGTTGGCGGCGATCACCATACCGCGGGCGATCAGCGCCAGATAGAGCAGCAGCAGGATGCTGTTGCCGATCAGGCCGAATTCTTCCGAATACACGGCGAAAATGAAATCGGTGGTGCGCTCGGGGATGAAGTCCAGATGCGTCTGGGTGCCTTCCAGCCAGCCCTTGCCCTTGAGGCCACCCGAGCCCACCGCGATGGTGGACTGGATGATGTGATAGCCGGCTCCGAGCGGATCGCTGGTGGGATCGAGCAGCGTCAGCACCCGGCGGCGCTGGTAGTCGTGCAGCATCGACCAGAAGATGGGCATCGCGGCACCGGCGGCCGCGGCCATGCCCAGCATGAGCTTCCAGGGCAGGCCGGCGAGGAAGATGACGTAGAAGCCGGCCGCGAGCACCAGCATCGCGGTACCCAGATCCGGCTGCTTCATGATCAGCCCGACCGGAATGGCGAGCAGGATCGCCGCCACCAGGAAGTCGCGCAGCCGGACTTCGCCTTCGTGCTTGTCGAAATACCAAGCGAGGACCAGCGGAGTGGCGATCTTGAGCATCTCCGAAGGCTGGAAACGGACGAACCCCAGGTTCAGCCAGCGTTGCGAGCCGTTGACGATCTCGCCGAACAGATCCACCGCGACGAGCAGCGCGACGCCCACAAGATAGATGGGCACCGCGAGCCGCATCAACATCTGCGGCGGCACCTGCGCCGCCACCCACATGACGCTCAATGCCACGGCGATGTTGATGCCCTGCGCGATCAGGCGCGAAGCGTCCTGGTTGGCCGCGCTGTAGAGCGTGAACAGCCCGACCGCCAGCAGCACAGTGCTGATGAACATCAGCGGGCTGTCGATGTTGCTGGTGAAGCGCTGCAGGAGTTTTTTCAACATCATTCGGCTCCCGCAGTGGCAGCGACCGGCTGCACGGCCGGGGTCTCGGGCAGTTTGCCGAGCAGATAGTAGTCGAAAGCGACGCGTGCGATCGGGGCCGCCACGGTGCTGCCGTGCCCGCCGTTCTCCACCAGGACGCCGATCGCGATCTTGGGATCGTCGGCCGGGGCGAAGGCGATGAACAGGGCGTGGTCGCGGAAGCGCTCGGCGATGCGCTTCTCGTCGTACTTCTCGTTCTGCTTGATGCCGATCACCTGCGCGGTTCCGGTTTTGCCGGCGAAAGCGTAAGCAACGCCTTTGCCCGCTTGGGAGGCCGTCCCGCCGGGGCGGGTGACGTCCACCATCGCCTGCTTCACCAGCGCCAGCCACTGGGGGTTGAGCTTCACGTGGCGCACCGGCTCCGGCTCGACCGGGCGTTTCTCGCCCGTGCGCGTGTCGACGATGTATTTCACCAGGTGCGGGCGGTAGGCGATGCCGTCGTTGGCGAGGATCGAGGTGGCATAGGCCAGTTGCAGCGGCGTGGCGAGGTTGTAGCCCTGGCCGATCGTGACCGAGACGGTGTCGCCGGTGTACCAGCGCTGGTCTTCCGGGCGCGAGAAGCGCTTGCGCTTCCATTCGCGCGAGGGCAGCAGGCCGCCCCGCTCGCCCGGGATGTCGATGCCCGTCGGCGAGCCGAAGCCGAACTGCGACAGGAAGCCGTGCATCACGTCGATGTCGATGTCGGTCGACAGACCGTAGTAATAGGTGTCGCAGGAGACCACGATCGACTTGTGCAGGTTAACCTTGCCGTGGCCGCCGACCTTCCAGTCGCGGTAGCGGTGCGTATGTCCGGGCAGCGTGTAATAGCCCGGGTCGTTGATGGTGTAGTCGGGCGTGCGCTTGCCCAGTTCCAGCGCCATGAGCGCCATGAAGGGCTTGAAGGTCGAACCGGGCGGATAGGCGCCGCTCAGCGCGCGGTTGGTGAGCGGTTTGTCGGGCGAATTGTTCAGCTCCGCCCAGGTCTGCGGATCGATGCCGTCCACGAACAGGTTGGGATCGAAGCCGGGTTTGCTGACGAAGGCGAGCACACCGCCCGTCTTCGGCTCGATCGCCACCGCCGCGCCGCGATAGTCGCCGAAGGCGGCTTCGATGATCTCCTGCAGTTTGGCGTCCAGGGTGAGGATGAGGTTGTTGCCGGCGATGGGCGGGTTCTCCGACAGGGTGCGGATCGGCCGGCCGTTGGCGTCGATCTCCACCTGCGCCGATCCGGTGGTGCCGTGCAGCTCGTACTCGTAGCTCTTCTCGAGACCGACCTTGCCGATGTAGTCGGTGCCCTTGTAGTTGGCGGTCTGCTCGTCGGCCGCGAGCTGTTCCAGATCGCGGTCGTTGATGCGCCCCATATAGCCGAGCGCGTGCGAAGCCAACTCGCCGAACGGGTAGTCCCGGTACAGGCGCGCCTTGATCTCCACGCCGGGGAAGCGGAACGCGTTGGCCGCGAAACGCGCGACCTCCTCGTCGCTCAGGCGGGTCTTGATCGGCAGGCTGCCGGCGGCGCGCAGTTCCGCGCGCAGTTTACGGAAGCGGTTGCGGTCGCGCGGGCTGATCTCGATCAGTTCCGCCAGCGCGTCGATGGTCGCTTCCGGGTCCTCGACCTTGGCGGGGTCCATCTCCAGCGTGTAGGCGGAGAAGTTGCGCGCCAGCACGACTCCGTTGCGGTCCAGGATCAGACCGCGGTTGGGCTGGATGGGGACCACCGA
Organism: uncultured Alkalilimnicola sp.; assembly: GCA_937951875.1. Taxonomy (GTDB): domain Bacteria; phylum Pseudomonadota; class Gammaproteobacteria; order Nitrococcales; family AK92; genus JAAYIK01. The sequence goes on from CALGAN010000053.1 coordinate 4,022, forward strand.
GATGCGGTTGTCCTCGGCCTTGGTCTGGTAATACTCGTGGCGGATCAGCTGCAGCCAGGTGAAGCGCCCGAACAGGATGCCGAAGGCGACGAGCACGCCCACGCCCGCGACCGCCAGACGTCTGCGGAAGCGGTACAAATCACGTTCATGGTCGCGGAATTCGGTGAGGCTCATCTGGAGCTTGGCTGGATGCGGGACGGCACGGCTGGGCTCATGACGCGCGGCATCGCCGCAAGGTCCGAGCCGGCCCGCCTGCTAAGAGTGCCCTAGATGGGCCGAGTTTCGTCGATGTCGTCGGGCGCACGTTGCGGAGCGAGCAGTAAGTCGGTAATGAAAGGCCACAGCAGCGCCGAGATCCCGATCCCGACCAGCGTCAGCCAGCCCGGGAAGGTGCCGCCGGCGATCAGACGCACCGCCAGCATGATGAGCTGGGAGAGCAGCAGCAGCACGAACACGTGGACCGCCTGCGGCCAGACGCCGAACAGCAGCACGCGCCGGTGGATGACATGGGCGCCGAAGGCGAGGCAGGCGTAGGCCAGCGCATGCTGTCCGATCAGCGCGCCATTGGCCGCGTCCATGGCCAGGCCCAGCACCCAGGCGATGCCCACCCCCACCTTGCGCGGCTGATGGATGCACCAGAAGGTGAGCGTCAGCGCCAGCAGATCGGGGACCAGCCGCAGATCGGGCCAGGGCAGCAGATTGAAGGCCAGCGCGCCCAGCAGGCTGAAGGCGATGAAGAAGGGATTGGCCGGGCGCAGGATGCGCTGCGGTTGCTGCTGCCTTTTCATCGGCCGCGCCCCCTGCTCCGCGCCCGTTTCGCGCCGCGTGCGCGGTCGTCCTCGGGCTGCGCTTCCGTTTCCGCCAAGCGGGGAATGTCCTCCCGGTGCTGAACCACCAGCACCTGGCGGTGCTGGTTGGTGCCGGCCGCAGGCCGCAGGCGGATTTTCGCGAAGGACATGGTCGCGTCGCGCTCGACGTGGGTCACCGTAGCCACCGGCACGCCGCGCGGGTAGACGCCGTCCAGCCCGGAGGTGACGAGCTGGTCGCCGACCTGGACGTCGGCGTTGGCGGGCATGTAGCGCAATTCCATGGTATGACCGTCGCCCGAACCGTAGGCGATGCCGCGCAGGCCGTTGCGCAGCACCTGCACCGGGACGGACAGGTTCTTGTCGGTGACCAATGTGACTTCGGCGAGCAGCGGCAGCACGCGCGTGACCTGCCCCAGCACGCCCTGGTCGTCGACCACCGGCTGGCCCAGCTCGATGCCGTGCTGGCTGCCGCGATCGATGATCACCTTGCGGCTGAAGGGATCGCGGCCGGCATAGACGATTTCGGCGAAGACCGTCTGCGAAGGGATGGTGCTGCGCGCATCGAGCAGCCTGCGCAGGCGCTCGTTCTCCTGCTCGAGCGATTCCAGCACCTGCAGGGACTGCGCGGTCAGCAGTTGCTGCGCCCGCAGTTCGGCGTTCTCGCGCTGCAGGCGGGCCTGGCTGCTGAAGAAATCGCTGACCTTGTTGAAGGCGATCACCGGCGCGGTCGCCACCTGCTGCAGCGGATAGATGGCCAGCGTCAGCGCATGGCGCAGCGGTTCGGCGTACTGGAACCGCGCATCCAGCACCATCAGCAGGACCGACAGCAAGCCGAAGAAGGTGAGCCGTGCAAGCGGAGCCGGGCCGCGCTTGAAGAACTGTGGCGGCTGATACTCCATGCGGCTTCAGGCGTTCCCTTCAAATGCCGCCTGGCATCCACCCGTGCGGACGGTCCGGGCGGCGGGCATTAGTCGTTGGTGAAGATGCTGCCGAGCTTGTCCATCTTCTCGAGCGCCTTGCCCGAGCCGCGCACCACGCAGGTGAGCGGATCCTCGGCGACGATCACCGGCAGGCCGGTTTCCTCCATCAGCAGGCGGTCGATGTCGCGCAGCAGCGCACCGCCCCCGGTGAGCACCATGCCCTTCTCGGCGATGTCCGCGCCCAGCTCCGGCGGCGTCTGTTCCAGCGCCGTCTTCACCGCGCTCACGATCTGGTTGAGCGGTTCGGTCAGCGCCTCCAGGATCTCGTTCGAGGAGATGGTGAAGCTGCGCGGGATGCCCTCGGCGAGGTTACGGCCCTTGACCTCGATTTCCTTCACTTCCGAACCTGGGAAGGCGGAACCGATCTCCTTCTTGATCATCTCGGCGGTGGCCTCGCCGATCAGCATGCCGTAGTTGCGGCGGATGTAGTTGATGATCGCCTCGTCGAACTTGTCGCCGCCCACGCGCACCGAGCCGGAATACACCATGCCGCCGAGCGAGATGATGCCGACCTCGGTG
>CALGAN010000054.1 GCA_937951875.1 uncultured Alkalilimnicola sp.
GCTGGCGGCCTGCCGCGGCCAGCGCACCAGCCACTAGCGCCGCGACCGCGCGCCTTTGCTAGCATGACTGCGCCGGCAGACCGCCGGCCGGAAGGAGACGAGCGTGGAGGAGAGAACGGTCACTACCGAAACCGCGACCTTGGGCGGCGGCTGCTTCTGGTGCCTGGAAGCCGTGTACCGGGAATTGCGCGGCGTGACGAAAGTGGTGTCGGGCTATAGCGGCGGCCACGTGCCCAACCCGAGCTACCGTGAGGTGTGCAGCGGCACCACCGGCCACGCCGAGGTGGTGCAGGTGGAGTTCGATCCGGCGACCATCGCCTACCGGGATCTGCTGGAGGTGTTCTTCACCATCCACGACCCCACCACCCTCAACCGCCAGGGCAACGACGTCGGCCCGCAGTACCGCTCGGTGATCTTCTACCACAGCCCGCAGCAGCGGCAGACCGCCGAGGCGCTGATCGCCCAGCTGGAGGCCGAGCGGGTGTGGCCGAACCCGATCGTCACCGAGCTGCAGCCATTCGAGCGCTTCTATCCGGCCGAGGACTACCACCAGCGCTACTACGAGCTCAACAGCGGCCAGCCCTACTGCCAGCTGGTGGTGGCACCCAAGCTGGCCAAATTCCGCGCCAAGTTCGCCCAGCTGCGCGAAGGTTGATCAGCGCCGCGCCTGCAGGCGCGGCCCGTCCCCGCCGTACAGCACCAGCACGCCGTCGGCCCCGAGCGCGTAGCCGGTGACCGCCTCCAGCGCCTGGAACAAGCGCCGCTCCTGCTCCATCAGCGGCGGCTGGCACGCCATCCGGGTCGACACCGCCCGGCCGAAGCTCAGGCGGCCGTCCGCTCCGGCCTGGTAGCTGGCGTTGTAGCGGTTGCAACCGCTACCGCCGAAGGCTCGCCCGTCCTGGTCGAAAGCGATGGTCGGCGTCGAGCCGGCCACGACCGGCACGCCGTCGATGGCGATGATGTTCCACGGCTCGCCGGTCAGCGCCGCGACCGGCGCCGGCGCGGCGGGCCCGATGGCGCAACCGGCGGCGAGCGCGGCAGCGCAGGCGGTGAAAGCGGCGGTGATGAGGGCACGGTTCATGGGCGCACTCCTTGCCAGTCATGCGTCAAGCCTACCAGAGCCGCCGGCTCTCGGCTCATGCCCGGCGCAGCGCTCTCGTCAGCACGGGCAAGCAGGACACCGCGGCGAAAGCGGCGAGCCAGATCAGCGCCGAGACCGCGAACGACAGCTTGGGGCCGGCGTCGAAAGCCAGGATGTATTCGGTGCTGCGCTGGGTGGCGCGCGCATCGCCGCTCAGGGGCACGCGCTGCCCGGCCCAGATGCGGTTGACGCCGGGCCTGACCACCAGGCTGGCGTGCCCTTGCGCGTCGCTGACCGCCTCCCGCCCTTCCTCGTCGAACGCCAGCGCGATGCCGGCCGCCGGCCGGCCGTCGATCAGCACTTGCAGCGCGAGCGGCTCACCCGGGCGCGGCCGCTCGCCGCTCCGCGGCACCAGCTCGAACGGCTGGCCGATGGGCCGCGCCGCCAGTTCGCTCCAGGCGACGATGAACTTGTGGTACTTGACCGCGTGCACGCCGCTCACCGCCCCCTCGACCTCGGTCATCGGCCGGTTGACGCTGGCGCCGTCGGCGGTCCTGCTCCAATAGCCGTTGTCGAAATGCAGGGCCAGCAGCGCCGGCTCGCCCTCGACCCGCAGCCGCACGCCATCGCCGCCGTCGATCCGTACCGCCTGCGCAGGCGTGCCGTCGGCCGCCAGCGCCATCACCGCGACCAGTTTCTCGGGCGAGTAGGTCTCGAGTGCGCCGCCATGGCCGCCGAAGCGGACCAGGTACTCGGCCCCGCCGCCCGGTTCCAGCCACACGGTATGGGCGCGGGCCGCGGGGACGGCGGCGAGCAGCAAGGCCAGGACCAATGGGCGAAGCGACATGCGGGGCCTCCTTCAGAAACTAGCCTGGACGCCGAGCCGCCAGGTGCGCGGCGCCCCGGTGGCGTAGCCGACGCTGGACACGCTGGTGGCGTAAACACGGTCGGTGAGGTTGTCGACGGCGAGATACACCCGCGGCGCCCGGTCGCCGGGGTGCTGGTAGGAGAGCATCAGATCGAACAGCGCGTAGCCGCCGGTGATGCGGCTATTGGCGGCGTCGATGGCGTAGTCGCCGAGCCGCCGCCAGGCGAGCGTGCCCTGCCACGCCGGCAGCGGGCGCCAGCCGGCGCTGACGGTGGTGACGTGCCGCGGCACGCCGGCCACGCGCTTACCTACCAGCGCCGGATCGCGGTGGCGGCGCACCTCCGAGCGGGTACCGGCCCAGTTGACGCTGAGATCGAAGTCCTCGTGCAGGAACCATTGCGCGGCGACCTCCAGCCCCTGGCGGCGGGTCGCGCCGAAGTTCTCGTAGTCGCCGGCCGGATCGCGGCCGATCTCGGCCGAGGAGTCGATGCGGAACAGCGCCGCGTCCAGGCTCAGGAACTCGAACTCCAGGCTGGCGCCCAGCTCGCGCTGGCGGAACACCGCCGGATCGAGCCCTTCGGCGCCGGGGGCGTACTTGGCGGCGCCTTCGGCCAGGGCGAAGCCTTCGGCCCAGCTGGCGCGCAGGGTCAGCCAGTCGGCCACGGTGGAGCGCAGCCCGAGTTTCGGGCTGACGTGGCTCACCGCCGCCAGCTTGCCGCAGGGCTCGTCGGAAAGCTCGACGGCGCGCACCTCGCAGTCGCCGCGGAAGCGGTCGGCGCGCAGCCCCAGCTTCGGCACGAACAGCGGCGTGAACTCGAACTCCGCCTCGGCGAACGCGGCCTGGTTCTCCAGGACGTAGCGGCGATCCTGATCGGCGACCGGGTTGCGCTGCCGGTACTGGATGTCCTCGTAGTAGAGGTAGTCGGTGCGTTCGCGGTAGCCCTCCACCCCGGCCGTCCAGGCGACCGCCACTCCGCCCAGACGGCCTTGACCGTTGAGGCTGGCGCCGGTGCCGAACACGCGCCGATCGTAGCTTTCCTCGCGCTGGCGCCAATCGCCCTCGGCCGGGCCGCGGGTGAACCAGCGGATGAAGTCCTGCGCGGTGGCGTAGCCGAAGGTCAGCAGCTTGAGCCTGTCGCTAAGGCGGTAGGCAAGGTCGCCGCGCAGCGTGCCGAACGTTTTCTCCGCGCCGTCGTTCTGCGCGCGCGGATCCTTGCCGTAGGGATCGCGGCGGTAGAGATCGAGCGGCAGATAGCCGGGGTTATCGGCCTCGGCGACATGCAGGCGCCCGGACACGGCGGCTTCCAGCCGCGGCGTCGGCCGCCCGCTCCAGGCGCCGGCCAGCGTGGCGCGTTCGCTCTTCGACTGCGGGCGGAAGCCATCGCTGCGCACCGCCTGCGCCGCCAGATTGAGGGCCTGGCCGTCGCCGCCCTCCGTGCCCAGCGCCGCTTGCAGATCGACGCTGCCGAAGCGGCCGGCGGCGACATCCAGCTCGCGGTACTCGCCGCCGCGGCGGGTCTGCAGAAGCACACCGCCGGCCCGGTGGTAGTTGCCGTACAGGGCCGACACCGGGCCGCGCAGGACTTCGAGGCGCCGCAGTTCGAGCGGGATCACCACGTCGAGATCGCCGTAGCCGTCGGCGTGGGACATGGCTTCGTTGAGCGGGATGCCGTCCAGCACGAAGCCAATGTCGCCGCCGTGGCCGCCGCCGCCGAATCCGCGCAGCGTGAAGTTGTCGGCCACGCCGGGCAGGCCGAGCGTGCGCACGCTCATGCCCGGCACCCGATCGAACAGCTGCTGCGGGCGCGAGATCGCGGCGGCGCGAATGGTCTCGGCATCAAAGCCGGTCACCGAATGGGAGGCGGCTTCCGCAGGGGCTAGCGCCTGGCCCTTGACCACCACGGCGTCCAGAGCCGTCGGCTCGGCGCCGTGCGCGGTAGCGGCGCACGCCAGCAGCAGCGCGGTAGCGATACCCGCCGGGCGGCCGCCGGTGCGGAAAGGCATGGTGCGTCTGGGCATAGAACGGCAACGCTCTCCGACTCCACGAGTGCGCGGAACCAAGGCAAGCTTCATGCCGTTGCCCGAAATAACGGTATCGTGCGCTGTCACGGTGCGCGGGAGCGGCACCAACATGGGGCAATCAAGGCACAGTACGCACCCAATTTGTGCAGATGACGTGCGAACCACGCCATCACGGCTGCCTGGGCGCGCGCGTCTGGTGCGGCGGTTGCCGCCGTCGCACCGATTCGATCGGATGCGTCTGGCACGAGCTGGGGGATCAAGGTTGCGCGGCGTGTTGCCGCAGCAGCGCGTCGAGATCGAGGGTGCGGATGCGATCCAGCGCCAGCTCCCAGCGCCCTTCCGCGCACAGCCCGCTCCAGCCGGCCTCCTGATAGCCTTGCAGGGCCGCCTGCAAACAAGCCTGGCGCACCGCTTCGGCTAGCTGCCGGCGCTGTTCCAGTTCGGTGTCCATACGTTCCCTCCGACCACCGGTGCATGCCCGCCCGCCCACCGGCACGGCGAGTCCCGCATGAAGGTGCCGCTGATTATCGCTCCCTTTCGCGCTTGACGGGCCAGGGGGGATACATGGTTGGTGCGCACGGCCATCTGCGCCCTCGCCAGGAACCGTGAGAGGGGTAAGGAGCGGACAGCGCTTTGCGGCTTGTTTGGCCCCCCGCGAGGGGGAAGGGGACGTAAGAGGTGATCGCTCTGCCTAACGCTAGCTACGACACCTCGGTTCGGCATTCGTAACCAACGGTAGCGAGAGAAGGCCCAGGGAAGAGAATGCTGGCCGGTGCTCCAAGGCCGGGGAGGCTGGCCGCGGCGTAGCGACGCCGCGGCCAGTTTCGTGCAGAAACGCCGTGAGTGGGCTTCAGGCCTCGCGGGCCAGCGGCGCGATCCACTCCGGCCGGCGGCGGGCGGCGCGGTTGACCGCGCTCAGCACCGCCCGCAGCGAGGCGGTGACGATGTTACCGTCGCGGCCGACACCGAACATGGTGTGGGCGCTGCCGCCGAAGCCGATTTCGACGTACGCCAACGCCGGGGCGTCGGCGCCGTGGCCGACTGCGTGCTCGCGGTAGTCGACCACCTGCAGCGCCAGGCCGCAATGCCGGTTGAGCGCGGCGACGAAGGCGGCGATGGGACCGTTGCCGCGACCGGAGACGATGTGCTCGCGGCCGTTCCAGCGGATGGTGGCGCTGAAGTGCTCGCGCTCGGGATGGCCCGGCTCGGCCTGGGCGCGATACTCGATCAGCTCGAACGGCTCGACGCTGCTGAGGTACTCCGCCTCGAACGCAGCCCACAGCGCCGCGGAGTCCTGCTCGCGGCCGGTGCGGTCGGCGATCTCCTGCACCACGCCGCTGAACTCGATCTGCAGCCGCCGCGGCATCACCACGCAGTGGTCGCGCTCCATGAGATAGCTCACGCCGCCCTTGCCGGACTGGCTGTTGACCCGGATCACCGCCTCGTAGGTCCGTCCGAGATCCTGCGGGTCGATCGGCAGGTACGGGATCTCCCAGACGCCGTCGGGGTTGGCGGCGCGGTCGGCGAAGCCCTTCTTGATGGCATCCTGGTGCGAGCCGGAGAAGGCGGTGAACACCAGCTCGCCGGCGTACGGATGACGCGGGTGCACCGGCAGCTGATTGCAGTACTCGGCGCAGCGGATCACCGCGTTGATGTCGGAGAAGTCGAGCTGCGGATCGACGCCCTGGGTGTAGAGGTTGAGCGCCAGGGTCACCACGTCGACATTGCCGGTGCGCTCGCCGTTGCCGAACAGCGTGCCCTCGACCCGATCGGCGCCGGCCATCATCGCCAGCTCGGCGGCGGCCACGCCGGTGCCGCGGTCGTTGTGCGGATGCACGCTCACCACCACGCAGTCGCGGTTCTTGATGTTACGGCAGAACCACTCGATCTGGTCCGCGTAGACGTTGGGGGTGGCCACCTCCACCGTCGCCGGCAGGTTGAGGATGAGCTTGCGCTCCGGCGTGGGCTGGAACACGTCCATCACCGCCTCGCAGATTTCCTTGGCGAACTCCGGCTCGGTGGCGGAGAAGGTCTCCGGCGAGTACTCGAAGCGCCACTCCGTCTCCGGGCGGGCCGCGGCCATGGCCTTGATCTGGCGCGCGGCCTGCACGGCGATGTCGATGCAGCCGGCCTTGTCGACGTTGAACACCATGCGCCGGAACACCGGCGAGGTGGCGTTGTAGAAGTGCACGATGGCGCGCTTGGCGCCGGCCAGCGCCTCGAAGGTGCGCTCGATGAGGTGATCGCGCGACTGGGTCAGCACCTGGATGGTGACGTCATCGGGGATGAGATCCTCCTCGATGATCTGGCGCACGAAGTCGAAATCGGTCTGGGAAGCCGACGGGAAGCCGACCTCGATCTCCTTGAAGCCGATCTCGCAAAGCGTGCGGAACATGCGCAGCTTGCGCTCGGCGTTCATCGGCTCGATCAGCGCCTGGTTGCCGTCGCGCAAGTCGACGCTGCACCAGATCGGCGCCCGCTCGATGACCCGCGACGGCCACTGCCGGTCGGCCAAGTTGATGGTCGGGAAAGCGCGATACTTGTTGCCTGGATTCATGAACTGCGTCCTCGCTTGAAACCGCATGGAAAGAAACACCAACGAGGCGGCGCGCAAGCGTCGGCCACCGGGCTGCCGCTAGGCCCGATGACCGTGACGCAGTCGCAGCAAGGACGAGCGCAGGAAGCCGAACACCACGAAAGGCAAATGCCGCCGGGGCCGGCGAGAGCGGGGAGATACGTGAGGGCTGAAGTGCTTAGGCATAACAAAACCCGATTCGGACGACGTTACAGCGACTGAAAACGCGAAACCCCGGCTCTCCTTCAGGAGGCCGGGCAGCGCAGTCGCAGCAGTCGTTCGAATCGGGTCGTAATCATGCGCTCACCCTACGCCCGAACGGCGGCCGGCGTCAAGCCCGCAAACCGGCGGCGAGCAAGGAAAAACTCGCCATGCCCAGGGCGACCATCAGCAGCGAACCGAACAGATGGGCGCCGGCGTGGAGCAACGCGCCCAGATAGTCGCCGCGGCCGAGCAACGTGACCGACTCGCCGGCGAAGGTGGAGAACGTGGTCAGCCCGCCCAGGAAGCCCACCGTCAGGCCGAGCCGCAGCTCCGGCGCCAGCGCGGCGCCCTGCCCCAGCCAGGCCATGACCAGCCCCATGAGATAGCCGCCGCCGAGGTTGGCGGCCAGCGTGCCCAGCGGCAGCGCCGTCCACAGCGGGTTGAGCCACAAGCCCAGCCCCCAACGCAGCCAGGCGCCGAGCGCGGCGCCGGCGGCGATGGCGAGCGGGGCGTACAGGCTCATCGCGGCTACAACCAGCCCTTGCGCTTGAAGTAGAGGTAGGGCGCGATGCCCGATAGCAGCATCAGCACCAAGGCCAGCGGATAGCCGAACTTCCAGTGCAGCTCCGGCATGAACTGGAAGTTCATGCCATAGATGCTGGCCACCAGGGTCGGCGGCAGGAACACCACCGCGGCGATGGAGAAGATCTTGATAATCTGGTTCTGCTCGATGTTGATGAAGCCCATGGCCGCGCCCATGAGGAAGTTCACCTTCTCGAACAGGAAGTCGTTGTGCGGCAGCAGCGAATCGACGTCGCGCAGGATCTCGCGCGCCCACTCGCGCTGCTCCTGATCGAGCCGGCCGCGGCGCAGCAGGAAAGTCAGCGCCCGCTGGGTGTCCATCAGACACAGCCGCACTTTCCCGTTGACGTCCTCCTGGCGGGTGAGCTCGTCGATCGCCTCCTCCAGGTCCACGTCCTTCTCGGCCAGCACCATCTCGCCGACCAGCTCCAGGCCGGTGTGGATCTGCTCCAGGCGATCGGCCAGGTTCTCGACCTTGGTCTCGAACAGCGCCAGCAGCAGCGACACGGCGTCGGTCACCAGGCCCGGCTCGCGCCGCGCGCGCAGCCGCACCAACCGGAACACCGGCAGGTTGTGCTCGTGCACGGCGAACAGGCGCTGGCCGCTCAGGGTGAAGGCCACGCTGGTGTTCACCGGCCGACCGCCGGGCTCGTGCAAAAACAGCGAGTGGATGTGCATGCCGCTCTCGTCCTCGTAAGAGCGGGCAGAGGCCTCGATCTCCTCGACTTCGTCCACGTCCGGCAGGTCCTGACGGTACAGGGCCTGCACCATGGCGCGCTCCTCATCGGTCGGATCGGCCAGATCGATCCACATCGCGTCGCTCAGAGCGTCCGGTTGCTCGGCAATCGGCAGGTGGTGCAGCACGCCGTCTTTAAGGGCGAAGGCTGTCAGCATCCGTTGGTGTTCCTCTGTGCGTGACGCGGAAAACGAACAAAGGCAGCCCAGAGGACCGCGCGGCACAGAGTATAAGGGTCGGCTGGGACGATGACGACTGTCGACATCGCCCGAGCGGCGCTATCGTGACGGCCAACGGGACCGCGCCCCGGCTTTCCTCCCCCGCCGGGCGGCACCATCTTACGCAGCAAAGCGAGGACCGACATGAGCGAGCTGAGCGGAAAGATCGGGCTGGTGACCGGCGGCGGCCAGGGTATCGGCCGCGCCATCGCCAAGCGCATGCTGGAAGCGGGCATGAGCGTGGTGATCGCCGACATCGACGCCGAGGCCGGCGAGGAAGCCGCGGCCGAGCTGGAGGCATACGGCGAGATCTACTTCAAATGGTGCGACGTCGGCGACGAGACGGCGGTGGAGCACTTGCTGCGCGACACGGTGGCCCGCTTCCAGGGCCTGGACGCGCTGGTCAACAACGCCGGCCTCGCCAACCCTTACAACGGCCCGATCGAGCAGCTGAGCCTGGCCGACTGGAACCGCCGGCTCGCCACCAACCTCACCGGCGTGTTCCTGTGCAGCAAGCACGCCGTGCCGCATCTGCGGCGCAGCCACGGCAGCATCGTCAACATCGCTTCGACCCGGGCGCTGCAATCGGAAGCCAACACCGAGGCTTACGCCGCCAGCAAGGGCGGCGTGGTGGCGCTCAGCCACGCCCTGGCGGTGAGCCTGGGGCCGGAGGTGCGGGTCAACTGCATCAGCCCCGGCTGGATCGACGTCTCCGAGCTGAAGAAGCGCGCCCAGCGCCATCCGCTGACGCTGACCGAGCAGGACCACGCCCAGCATCCGGCCGGCCGGGTCGGCCGGCCGGAGGACGTCGCCGAGCTGGTGCTGTATCTGATCTCGCCGCGGGCCGGCTTCATCACCGGCGCCAATCTGGTAGTCGACGGCGGCATGACCCGCCGCATGATCTACGTCGAGTAGCCCCGCCGATCGTCAGGACATGCCGATCGAGAACATGGCCTCGAGGTCGTGGCGCGACTGGGTGCGGAAAGCGATCAGGGTTTCGGTGTCGCGGATGCCGTCGACCTTCTGCAGGTGCTCGGTCACGGCCTCGGCCAGCGCCTCGTTGTCGCGCACGCGCAGCATCGCCACCAGGTCGTAGCGGCCGCCCACCGAGTACACCTCGGACACGCCCTTGATTTCGAGCAGCGCTTGGGCCACCTCGTTCACGCGCCCGCGCTCGGCGCAGATCAGGACCATGGCAGTGACCATGAACACCTCCCGTTCTAAGAGTTCGATCGCCGGACGCCGCCGCGGCGTCACGCCGATATGATGCAGCCCGAACGGCGGCCGGGCCAGAGGCGG